>JBELAN010000020.1:0-45635 GCA_049508795.1 Sedimentisphaerales bacterium
CGCGGCTGTCCGTTGAACTGCAACTTCTGCAGCGTGACGGCGTTTAACGGGGCCAAGTACCGGCAGCGTCCCATTGCGGACGTCGTGCGGGAATTCCAGACGATTCGTGAGAAACGCGTCCTGGTGGTGGACGACAACCTCGTCGGCACGAGCGCCGGGCACATCGCCCGCGCCAAGGAGATGTTCCGTGCTATGGCACAGGCGAAGCTGCGAAAGGAATGGGTAGCGCAGGCCACCATTAACTTTGCGGATGACGAAGAACTTCTGACGTTGGCCGCCAAGGCCGGGTGCAAAGGCGTTTTCATCGGGTTTGAGTCGCCCACACCGGAAGGGCTTGCGGAGGTCGGCAAGAAATTCAACATTCTGAAAGGACGTGACTTCCGCGCCTCCATACGGCGCATACAACGGCACAACATTCTGGTGGTGGGTTCCTTTATCATCGGTCTGGACGTAGACGAACCCGGCATCGGTAAACGTATCGCCGAGGCGGCCAGTCAGTACGGTGTGGACAATCTCAACGTGCTGTTTTTGACTCCCTTGCCCGGCACTCGCCTGTGGGACGAGATGAAATCGCAGGGCCGCATCGCCCTCGATACGTTCCCGGAAGACTGGAAATACTACACGCTGACCTTCCCTGTGGCTCGGTATAAACATTTGTCTCTGGATAGCATCATCGAAGAAATGGTCTGCTGCGACCGGAACTTCTATTCGATGTCGCGCATTGCCCGCAGGGTGTGGAGCAACTTGTGGCAATACCGCGAACCATTGATAGCCCTGGTGGGCAATCTCTCCTACAGGAGCAATATCCGGCTGAACGGTAAGGCATACGCGGACTTCAAGCGTTACCGGGGCAATGGTTGCGATTGTGTAAAGGAGTCATAAAAGACGATGGTGCTTGGTAACCAAGATGGGGCGACGCAGTTAGGAAGGAGGATGTCGCGTGCCAATCGCAGCGGTGTTATTCTTATAATAATGGTCCTTATAGTCTGCATTATCGGCGCTTTTATCTGGTTTGACCCGATGGCGTTGATTCACGGTGGAGGTTCAGGTAAGCCGTGGAACGAAGAACGCCGATTAGTTCCGGTCGGCGAGAAGGTCAAACAGCCAAAGGAGGGACAACCCAAGATTTCGGAGAATTTAGCTTTCGAAGGTAAGATAGTGGAAAATGACGACGTCAAGGGAGTAGTGGGGCTGTTCATTTTAACTGATGGTCGAATAAAGGGTGTTTGGACGGGTAAATACAATCCTGAACCTGAGATAACCTGGGAGGTGGTGGGGTCGCGGTTCAGAGGTAATATCGACCCTACAAAAATTTACAAAGATGATAGCGGTGAAGACCCGAGGAAGCTTTACTTTATAACGAAGGGTGACTTTCTTATTCTCGAAACAAATTCAAAGACCGACAAAATTAAAACGGCGAGCGGGGCGGTATATGTAACGGGATGGCTTGACAACGAGTACAACGCGGTCGGCAAAATAACTGTTACATCAGACAAAAAGACCTATTGGGAGTATTCCTGGCAGAGCAAGGGAGTGGAAACCAAAGAGGTGCCGGATTTTGGACCTTCTTTACCTTTGCCGGGGTTTCATTAGGATGCGGCGTTAACCTCGTTTCATAACGTCATTGAAGCTGATGACATTGTTTGCCCATTTTTGAGCTTCGAGGAGGTCAATTTTGTCTTCTTTTACGAGCATAGAGAGATGCTTTTCCATAGTTATCATTTTTTCATCTGGTCCGCCTTTGGTCTTTGTCTGCATTTGAGAATAAAGCTGCTCGATTTTCCCGGTTCGGATTAGGTTGGCGCAGGCATAGTTTCTATTGTTGAGAATTTCCATTGCGATGAGGCGGCCTTTGCCATCTTTTCTCGGAATTAGCTTCTGGCTGATGATGTAAGCGAGTCCGAGAGAGAGCTGGTTCTGCACTTCGTTCTGTCTTGCGGGCGGGAAATAATCGAGGATACGAGTTATGGAGCCGGTAGCATCTCTTGTGTGCAGCGTCGAAAAGACGAGGTGACCTGTCTCAGCGGCCATAAGGGTCATAGCAATGGTTTCAGGGTCCCGCATTTCGCCGACAAAAATTACATCGGGGTCTTCACGGAGCATTGCTCTTAAACCATCGGCAAAGGACGTAACGTCTTTTCCGATTTCGCGCTGAGAGACGATGGAATGCTTTTGCTGGTAGATATACTCTATAGGGTCTTCGATGGTAATGATTCTGCAGGCGTGTTTTTCGCTGATTCGGTCGATTAATGAGGCGATGGTTGTGGATTTTCCAGCGCCTGTGATGCCGGTTATGAGGACAAGTCCCTGCTTTCGGTCGAGGATGTCTTCCCAGATATTGTTGGGAAAGCCGATTGATTCAATTTTTGGGATGTTCAGAGATAATGCCCGGATTGCGGCACAGATGCCATCGTTTTCCTTAAAGACGTTTATCCGGAACTGGAGAGAGCCATATCTGTAAGAGGAATCTACGCTGTATTGGCCTTGGAGTTTGCTTAAGTTTTCGTTACTTAAAAGGGGATAGATAAGCTGCTTTGCGATCTCTTCGGTTACGGTGAGGCCTTTGAGTTTTACGAGGTCGCCATCGATGCGATATACGGGAGGAACGCCAACTTTGATATGCAAATCCGAGACTCTCATAGCGCCCTTTTCCTCAAAGTAAGCCAGCATATCGAGAATGCTCCATTTGCCAAGGTTTTCGGTTGAATAGACTTTTGCCGAAGCGGGATATTGTTCAGACATATATATCACCTCTGCTTAAAGTAATTTGGTTGTTTATTTTAACCATTTTACCGCAGTAAGGAGTAAGTGGCAAACTATTTGATTCGACACTTTCGACTACGCTCAAGACCAGTATGCTACTCATTTTATGTTTTTTATTGGCTTTGCCTGGTGGAGATGGTTATAATTCCGTGCTGCGTATTTCGTAAGAAAATAATGGAGTACGGGATGCGAGATGTAGACGTCAGGATGCGAAAGAACGAGTTAATTATTTTAGTTACGGTGGTTTTTGTGACTAGTGCGGTTTCGTCTGCTGTTGAGGGTGAGGTTTCTCAGCAAAAAGCCCAGCCATTTGCGGGTCAGGATTTGCACCTGTCGGGGCGGGAGGTTATAAGCTACCGGAGTGACAGCGGCGAGCATACGCTTGTTTTCCAGGACGGATTTTCGATGTCGATAGGGGCTAATCAATTTTTTAGCGATAGAGCGGTGGTATGGGTAGAAGGGGTAAAAGCTGAATTTTTGGGTGAGAGGAGTATTGATTATAAGGTAAAGGCGTATCTTGAGGGCAGCGTGTCGGTTAAAAAAGGCAAAAGCGCCAAGACGACCGATTTGAGCCAGACGGTAATTGAAGACAGCAGGTCGATGATAGTTCAGTTTGTAGTGAGCGGTGAGGTTTTTGTAACGGCGGACAAAAGAGAGATTGCCGACCCGCGCGGATTGGAGCTTTATAAAAAAGCTGAAGCGGCACTTCTGCCGGGTGGGCCGAAGGTTGTTGCTCAGGCGGAAACACAAACGCCTGAATCGCCGAGAAAGGAAATTCGGCAGGAAAAAGCCCCTAAAAAAGAAATGGTTGCTGCTCCACCCGAACCTAAAAAAGAGATAGTTGCAACTTCCTCCGAAGCCGAGAAAGAGCATTTGCCGGCTCCTGAAAAGCCGCGGCAGAGCGGCTTGCTTGAAATGATATTTGGCGGGGGTGAGGAAAAGGCGGTCAAGCCGGCTGAAGCGATTGTAAAAGCACAAGCGAAAGGGCCGCGCTTTGTATATCCTGTTAATATAGCACCTGCGGGTAAAACTGAGCCAAAGATAGAGCGGACCAAGGCGCCGGATGGGACGGATGTCGCGACGGTGATAGGGAGGTTCTATGTGTGGCAGAAGCAGAATGAGGAAGGGGGACTACTGGAACTGGAGGCAGAAACGGCTGTTATGTTTTATTCCGGCTCAGAGCGGTCCGGCGAAAAGAAGGCAGAGGCGGGAGAAGTTTTGGCTGGGGGCGGTGTGCAAGCAATTTATATGTCGGGGGATGTTGTAATGACCGAGGGTCAGCGGACGATTCGGGCTGATGAGATGTATTACGATTTTCGGGACAAAAGGGCTCTTGCGGTAAATGCGGTGGTGAGGAATTTCGATGTGGAGCGAGGTATTCCGATTTACGTTCGTGCGGCGAAGCTACGGCGGATAGCAGAGGATAAGTTTTCTGCGGAGAGTGCGGTGTTGACAAGCAGTGAATTTTATCTGCCGCAGATTTCTATTACGGCTTCGAGCGTGCTTGTTACAGATACGACGGCCATCGACGAGCAGAAAGGTCAGGTTTCAAATAACAGTTATGATGTCCAGATGAGTGATGTTCGTTTTAAGGCTGGCAAGCGAACGCTATTCTATTGGCCGTATATGCGTGCTAACCTTGAAAGACCAGATATTCCTTTTAAAAGCATGCGTACCGGTCATGACAACACTTTTGGGACATTTGTTGAGAGTCGCTGGTATTTGTCTCGTCTGTTGGGGCTGCGAGAGCCGGAGGGGACGGACAGTACCCTTCTGCTTGATTATTATAGTAAGCGAGGCATCGGCAGCGGTGTTAAAATTAATTATGACAGAGAGGATTATTACGGCGAGCTTTTAGGTTATATGATTGACGACCACGGCGAAGACAGACTTGGGAGGATGAGCAGCCTAAAAAACCTTAAGCCAGACCAAGAGCCTCGTGGACGGTTTACATGGCGGCACAGGCAGTTTCTACCCTATAACTGGCAGCTTACGACGGGTGTCAGTTACCTCTCCGATGAGCATTTCCTCGAGAGTTTTTATCGCAGCGAGTTTAACACCGGCGAGAAGCAAGAGACATATATTCATCTGAAGCGTCTCCAGGATAACTGGGCATTGTCCTTTTTGGCCAAAGGACGCATAAATAAATTTGCTGATGAACTGGAAGAGCTGCCCAGTGTCGAGTTTCACCTGACCGGCCAGTCACTTTTTGAAGACAGGTTCACTTTGTACAGCGATACTGAGCTCGGTCGGCTGCGTCAAAGGATAGGCAAGAACCATTCTGAGCCAGTAGAGCCGAATGTTGCGACAGATTTGACGGAAATCAACGAAGACCAGTTTACGTTTGCATCGCACCGGACAGAGCTTGATATGCCGATTCGGGCTGAGCCTTTTAAGATTGTTCCATATCTGGCAGGGACGTTCGGCTATGACAACCGCAGTGGTTGGACAAGAACGCTTGTTGACGGCAGCAATACGGGCAGTTTCGGCGAGAAGAATATTTGGATTGGGGAGGCGGGCGTTCGTGTTTTTCCGCGGCCATACTGGAAGATTTATCCTAATGTGAGATCTCGACTCTGGGATTTGAGTGGATTGCGGCATATCATAAGACCATACCTGACGGCGGTCGTTTATGATGAGAGCAGCAAGGTTGTGGAGCAGCGTGATGCGGTGAGCGCAGGTGTCTCTCAGCGGCTGCTAACCAAGCGTGGTCCTGAAGGCGAACAGCAGACCGTCGAGTGGATGCGTTTAGATACGGAGGTTACGTGGCTGGACCATACCGGCGAAGCAAAAGATGCGAGTCCTGACAGGTATATCTGGGCGCGTCCGATTGTGCCTCTTCGGGTGCTTTCGGCCCCTGAGATATTTAACGGCGATTTGGTTAGTAATGACGGTGTGAAGGCGACAGGTCTTCACAGGTTCGAGAATTGGGGGCCGAGGCGTGATTACTTCAGCGCCGACTATATCTGGCGTGTAAGCGATACTTCGGCGATATTGAGCGATCTAAATTTCGATATTCAAAGCTGCGTGGTGCAGCAATTTAATATAGGTCTTTCTCATTTGGTCTGGCCTGATTTGAGTTATTATATAGGGGACAGATATTTAAAGCGTGTGAGTGTTCTGGACGAGGAAGGTTCGAATGCGTTTGTTTTTGCGGCCACTTACGTTCTTGACCCGCGATATACGATTGTTTTTGCGCAGGAGTTTAATTTTGCCTGGGGTGTAAGTGTACGAAGCGACGTAACTCTGCTACGGCGGTATCACAGGATGTATTACGGACTTACATTCAGTGCGGATAAGTCGCTGGACAGGCAGGCAATTGTGTTTAGTATATGGCCTCAGGGCGTTCCTGAGATGGGGATTGGTCAGCGAAGGTATAGGGGTCTGACCGGGCCGGCGGATTATTAAAAACGGCAGAAATGTATGAAGTTTTTTGAGTTTTGATTTGATAAGGAGAAAAAGTATGGGATTGGTTAGTACCAAAAAGATGTTTAAGATGGCCTATAAAGGAGGATATGCAATCGGAGCGTTCAATGTGAACAATATGGAAATCACACAGGGGATTATGGAGGCAGTAGCCGAAGAAAAGGCCCCGCTTATCCTGCAGATATCCAAAGGTGCACGAGATTATGCAAAAAACAGCTATCTGAAGGCGATTATAAATGTGGCGGTAGAAGAAAATCCTGATATTCCCATTGCGATACATTTAGACCACGGCGACAATTTTGAGACCTGTAAGCAATTTGTAGATGACGGCTTTACGTCGGTTATGATAGATGCTTCGAAATTGCCACTTGAGGAGAACATCCGAGTCACCAAGCAAGTAGTCAAATACGCACATAGTCACGAGGTAGTAGTTGAGGCAGAATTGGGTCAGTTAGGCGGAATTGAGGAAGATGTGGTCGGAGTCGATGATGTTCGTAAGCACCTGACGGACCCGGAACAGGCGGTAGAGTTTGTGGAAAGAAGCGGGTGTGATTCGCTGGCGGTGGCCTGCGGGACCAGTCACGGCGCCTACAAGTTCAAAAGTGAGCCGAAGCTGGCCTTCGATGTTATAGAGCAGATAGCAGAAAAGCTGCCTGGATTTCCATTGGTTATGCACGGTTCGAGCAGTGTGCTGAAGGAGTTCAAAGACCTTATCAATAAGTACGGCGGTAAGATGCCGGATGCTATGGGTGTTCCTGAGGAGGCAATAAGCCGGGCGGCGAAGATGGCGGTGTGCAAGGTCAATATCGATACGGATTTGCGAATGGCACTGACGGCCAAAATCAGACAGGTTTTTGCAGAGAAGCCCGGTGAATTTGACCCGCGTAAATACCTTGGCCCCGGCAGGGAAGCTATTAGAGAGATGGTTAAGCACAAGTTGCATGTTTTGGGCTGCGCCGGCAAAGCGGCGGAGTGCAAGTGAAAAACACGATTGGTGATTGGTAACGGGTAATTTGCAAGCGAAAAATAAATATTTGATTTTGCTGGCCTGTTTGGCGGTAGTTTTTTGCGGGTTGATTTGCTGCCAGATGCCGGAACAGCCAGCGCCTGCTGAAATGGTTCGACAAGGCTTCGACGGTGAGCTCAGCCGAACTGCTCCACAAGCCAAAACAACCGACCCCAACATTGTTAAAACAGTTTGTGAGCTGATTTCCCGAGGTAAATTCGATGCTGCAGGCGAGTTGATTCTCGATGCTCAAACGAACATCGAGAATCGAGAATCGAGAATCGAGACCCAGTTCGGTCAGTTAGCAGAGATTGTGCGGGAATACAAGGATGTAAACGAACAGCGAAGGTCGGCTCGGGAGACTGTGTATGCAGAGAGGTTGGCTGAACTGGAAAAGCTTCGGGTCGCAGCAGATACCAACGATACCAACGATGTGAACGACGTGAATAATATTTCGAAGGCGCTGTCGGTTATTGCCAAGGTGAGCGAGTTTGCAGATGAGGCGCAAAAAGTTAAGCTGTTGTCTGAGCCGTTCGCACAACAGACTTTTCAAAAAGCGATAGATAAGGCGAGTGAATTCGAGTCAAAAGGCCAATGGCTTGACGCATATGCGATATGCTACAGCTGGCTGCAGGCCATTGATGAAGAGAACAAGGCGTATTCTGACCATGCCGAACTGCTTATAGAAAAGGCCAATATTGCGGCGTCTTATGAAGACAGTCCGTGTGAAAGCCGCGAGGAGCGTTATGAAGGGGTGAAGAAAGAGATGTTTGTGCGGGCGATTGATGCGCTGCGATTCGATTACGTCAGCAGCATTATTGATTATCGCCAGATGGCGGTTGAAGCTATCAAGCGTTGCAAATTGTTGGCGGAGGTGGTGAATTCATCGCCCCCCTCGCCTCCGCTCGGGGCAGGCGTTGCTCCTCCCTCGTTACCCGAATCAGGCGTTACGAGCCAAGAGAAACTTTCAGCGTGGTCGAGCGGGCTGGCGGCGATTTTAGAAGAGATTAGTCAGTCGCCAATGGAGGTGAGCAGAGATAAGTTTATAGATATTTTTGAAAAGGTGCTGGCACTGAACACAACAACTGTGGAATTGCCGCCCCAAATTCTAATTGCACATTTCGCAGAGGCCTCGTTGTCCGCCCTTGACCCTTATACAGTTATGGTTTGGCCCAAGCAGGTGGAGGATTTTGAAAAGATAATGACCAATGAGTTCACGGGTATCGGCATAGAGATTTCAAAAGAAAAAGGGCAGTTGACGGTAGTGAGTCTTCTGCCCGATACTCCTGCGTATAACTCCGGTCTCGATGCGGAGGACGTGATAGAAGAAGTAAACGGGGTCGAAACGAAGGATATGAGTCTTTCGTGCGCTGTCAAGAATATTACCGGTCCGGCGGGGACACGAGTGAGATTGACGATAAGGCGTCCTGGTGAGGAGGGGACAAGGGACATTACCATAACCAGAGCGAAGATAACCGTTCCGACAATACGGGGCTGGGAAAGGACCGAAACAGGCAAATGGCGGTATATGATTGATGAAGACAGAAAAATCGGTTATGTCCGCCTTACCAGTTTTTCCGAGAAGACCGCCTCGGAACTTGAGGAGGTACTCAACGGGCTCGAGGCAGAAGGTTTGAAAGGTTTGATTTTGGATTTGCGATTCAACAGCGGCGGCCTTTTAATCGCAGCGGTCGAGGTGGCAGATGAGTTTCTTGAAGAAGGCCCGATAGTGGTAACGCGGCCGCGGTCGTGGGTGTCATCGACATACGCATGGGCACACAAGGAAGGAACTCATCCAAATTATCCGATGGTTATACTGATAAATAGTTTCTCTGCGAGCGCTTCAGAGATTGTGGCGGGAGCGTTGGCGGACCCTCTTCATAACCGGGCGATTTTGGTCGGCGAAAGAACGCACGGCAAAGGCAGCGTGCAGGGGATAATCTCGTATCCCAAAGGAGGTGCGCAGTTAAAATATACAATGGCGTATTATTATTTACCCTCGGGTCAAAGGGTCAAAAGCCGGGATGCAGCGAAGAAAGAGGGGAAAGAGGATTGGGGTGTCGGACCCGATATAGAAGTGAAATTGAGAAGCGATGAAATGAAAAAGATGTTTGATGTGCAAAGGGATAATGACGTGTTAGTGAAAGCCGGCCATGACAAGGAGGCAGCGCCGCTGAAAAAGCATACAGCCGAAGAAAGCTTATCTGCCGACCCTCAGCTTGAGGTTGGCGTTTTGGTCGTCAGGAGCAAATTGATTCAGACCGGTTCTGAAATCTAAAAGTTTGCGAGGTATGAGTATTTGGCAAAGCAGGAAGTGAGCCAATTTGAACGGCAGAGGCAGGAGAAGCTGTCTCGCATCAGGGAATTGGGAATAGACCCTTATGGCGGCAGATATGAAGGGGCGGAGCAAGCGAGCGATATTAAAGGGAGGTTTAAAGAGGACGATGAGAGCCAACGGGCCGTGAGTGCCGGCAGGATTGTGCTGCTGAGGGACATCGGCAGTCTGATTTTTATGACACTGCGTGACTGGAGCGGGACCATCCAGATTGGCTTGAGCAAAAAACTGCTGGGTGAGAAGTGGTCACTCGTCAAATTGTTTGAGCTTGGCGATATAATCGGCGCTGAGGGTCAATTAGGAAAGACCAAAACGGGCGAGATTACTATATGGGCCGACAGCGTAACGTTATTGAGCAAATCGCTTTTGCCGCCGCCGGAGAAATTTCATGGTCTGTCGGATATTGACCTGCGTTACCGGCAGAGATATGTGGATTTGTGGGCCAATCCTGAGGTGATGGAGCGATTCAAGAGGCGCAGCTCGATAATTGCTGCGATTCGTGAGTTTCTCAGTTCCCGCGGTTTTTTGGAAGTCGAGACGCCGATGATGCAGCAGGAAGCTGGCGGGGCGGCGGCGAAGCCGTTTGTAACGCATCATAACAAGTTAGATATGGAACTGTTCCTGCGGATTGCGCCGGAGCTGTTTCTCAAAAGACTACTGGTAGGCGGAATGGAAAAGGTCTTCGAGATAAACCGGAATTTCCGCAACGAGGGGTTGAGCAGGGTACACAATCCGGAATTTACAATGCTGGAGCTGTATCAGGCCTACGCTGATTACAATGTTATGATGGATTTGACGGAGGAGCTTATCTGCCTGCTGGTGGAAAAGTACTGTGGCGGCGAGCGGGTTCAATTTGGTGAAGAGACAGTTAATTATTCAAGGCCATGGCGGCGGGCCAAGTATGCCGAACTGCTGAAGGAATACAGCGGCTGCGAAATCGACGATATCAATTCTGTCAGGGCAAAGGCGAAGAAGCTCGGTTTGGATGAAGCGAGTATGGACGATGCGGTGGTTATCAGCAAGGTGTTTGAGGCGACAGTCGAGGAGAATCTGGTTTCGCCGACGTTTGTAATGGATTATCCGTCGGCCCTGTGTCCGTTAACGAGGCGTAAAAAGGATAATCCGAAGTATGCGGAACGATTTGAGCTTTATATAGGAGGGATGGAGCTGGCTAACGCTTATACGGAGCTGAACGACCCTGCTGTTCAGGAGGAGAACTTCAAAATCCAGCTTCGCGGTCAGGAAGAAACGATGGCGAAGATGGACGCCGATTTTATAACGGCACTGAAGTATGGTATGCCGCCGGCAGGGGGGCTGGGTATCGGAATTGACAGATTAGTGATGGTTCTAACCGGCGCTGCGACTATTCGCGACGTGGTGCTGTTTCCCCTTTTGAGACCTGTCTCCGAGTAAAACGATTGGGCTGGATATGCTGAAATTGTTTTTGTGGCTGCGGTATCTGCGTAAGAAAAAGATTGTGTTTTTGAGTATAGCGGCAGTTGCTCTGTCGGCTGCGCTGCTGATAGTCGTAGCCAGTTTGTTCGGCGGTTTTATCAATGCGTTCGAGCAAAGCGCGGTTGAAGCAATAGGGGATGTGGTTCTGGAGCCGCCGGTTAGGTTTTCAAAATACGAAGAGCTTATCCGGCGTTTAGAGCAGAGGGGCGTGGTAGAGTCGGCGAGGGCAACGCTGTCTGCTGAGGGGCTGTTGCATTTGGGCAAAGGTGATGTTCGCGGGGTGGAGATTTGGGGGGTCTCGAATCTCGATACGAGGTTTTCGAAACTTGAACGAATATCCGGGAATGAACATCCGGTTTTAAAGGATGAGCAACAGGTGAGCGGATTTGTGGGAATCGGGGTGGTAGCGGAGCCGAATGAAGAGACGGATGAGTATGATTTTGACACTGTTAAAAAGGTGATTGGTCAGCAGGCCGTTCTTACAACTGGTGCGGTGTCATTTTCACGGGTGTTTATTATTTTGACAAGAAACTGGTGTATCTGCCTATAGAAGAACTTCAAAAAGTTTTGTACCCGGATGAGAGCGAGGGTGTTGCCGGCCAGATTCAAATTAAGCTGAGAGCAGGAACCGAGACCGATGCTGCGCTTGCGCAGATTCGCGGGGTGTGGGAGGATTTTGCCAGTGAGCAGCTTGGCTGGGAGCCGTATCTTATAAGAAGGACGGCAATTGTTACAGCTAAACAGATGCAAAGCAGGTATGTGGCGGAGTTTCGAAAGCAAATGGGGGTATTGCTGTTGATATTCGGCGTAGTAAGCTTGAGCGCCGTTCTTCTGATTTTCTGCATATTCTATATGATAGTCGAGACCAGACAGAAAGATATCGCAATAATAAAAAGCTGCGGGGCAACGAACGGTTCGGTGGCGTTGATTTTTGTCGGGTTCGGCATTTGTGTCGGGCTGATTGGTTCCGGGGCGGGTATGGTGCTGGGTGATATTGTAACAAAAAATATAAATACTATTGAAGAGTGGATAAGGATAATCTTTGGTTTGAAGCTCTGGAAAAGCAGCGTGTATATGTTCAGCAAGATACCGAGCGAGGTTGATTGGAACTCTGCTTTGTTTATAACGTTGTCGGCGGTTATAGCGGCGGCTGTGGGGTCGCTGATACCGGCGATTATTGCAGCGAGGACCAGGCCGGTCAATGTTTTGAGATATGAATAAATAATTTTGAGAATGTATAAGATTATTTTGTCATTTCGATACCTGTTCAAGAGACACATCAGTTATTTAGCGTTTTTGGCGGTGGCGCTTTGCGTGTTTATAGTAGTTGTGGTGATGACTGTGATTACAGGCCTGGTGCGTGATTTTAAGGCCAGTAACCATAAGTGGGTAGGTGATTGCGTTGTTGGGACCGAATCGCTGGTTGGTTTTCCATACTATGAGGATTTTATAAAGAGAATTGAGGGGTCTGACTTTATCGAGGGTGTATCGGCAGTGGTAAAAAGCTATGCCCTGGTAAAGAATCGTGATTTGGAGGGGAGCAGCGGCGCAGAGATTATGGGTATCGACCCTGTTAAACACAGCAGGGTTACTGGTTTTGGCGAGACGCTATACCATCGCAAGAACGATGTGTCGAAAGCATTCGAGCCGGCCTACGACCCGAATCTTGCCGGCTGCGTGGTAGGGATTGACAAATGGCTGGTCCGTGATGAGAAGGGCAGATATAGTTATGAAGTCAGTCCTGTTGAGGCGGCTCTTATGGTGAGCTGCTTTCCCTTGACCTCAAAAGGCGCTTTGGCGAAAGCCGGGACGGACTTGGTAAATACAAAAACTTTCTACTACAGCGACACTTCGCACAGCAGGTTGGCGGGGGTTGATAGTGAATTTATTTACCTGCCGCTCGAAGAGACGCAACTGCTTTGTGGTATGGCAGGGCCTGTCAAAAGAATCAGTGAAATACATATAAAGTTCAAGCCGGGTGTGAAACTTGAGGATGGATGTGATAAAGTAGCCGCACTGTGGAAGAGATTTGTGGAAGAGAAAAAAAGCGAAAAACAAGCGGAATTGCTGGATACGGTTACGGTGCAAAGCTGGAAGGAATACAGGAGGGCGTTTATTGCGGCGATGGAGAAAGAACAGACAATGCTGACGATTATGTTTGCTCTTGTAGGAGTTACAACTGTATTTATTGTCTTTGTTGTTTTTTATATGATTGTCAGCCATAAGAGCAAGGACGTCGGCATATTAAAAAGTATAGGTGTTTCAAACATGGATATTATCGAATTATTTTCGTATTTTGCTTTTTTAATGGGTCTTTCGGGCAGCGCTGTCGGGGCATTTTGCGGCTGGTTATTTTTGCTCAAGATTAACAGGATAGAAGACTTGCTGTTTAAGCATTTTGGGTTTCAGTTGTGGGACAGGACGATGTATGCTATCGGTGATATCCCCAACACTATTGATTCGAGGGTTTTGGCGGTGATAATAGTCCTGGCGATAGCTGCCTGTTTGGCTGGTGCGTTTCTGCCGAGCCGGCGGGCGGCAAAATTAGAGGCGGTAGAGACATTGCAGGTAAGCCAATTATGAGTAAAGACGATGTTATATTAAAGGCAGAAGGGCTTTATAAGTCTTATCGGATGGGCGAGGCACGGGTTAGCGTGCTCGGGGGGGTGGATTTGGCCGTAAAAAAAGGCGAGTTTGTAGCAATAGTCGGAGCCTCAGGCAGCGGTAAAAGCACACTATTGCATATATTAGGCGCATTAGACAGGCCTGATAAGGGCATTGTGAGCTTTGAAGGGCGTGATTTAAGCCGGATGGGAGAGCGCGAATTGAATAAATTTCGCAATAAAATGGTGGGATTTGTTTTTCAGTTTTATCATTTATTGGACGAATTAAGCGTATTGGAAAATGTTTTCCTCCCTGCAATGGCCTCGAAGGGCGTATTTGGCTGGCTTGGCAGCCGGAGATGGGCAAGGGGCCGAGCCGGAGAATTGCTCGGCGAGCTTGGTTTGAGCGAAAGGGCCAATCATAAGCCGTATCAATTGTCGGGAGGAGAAAGGCAAAGGGCGGCTATCGGCAGGGCATTGATGAATGAGCCGCGAATACTTTTGGCCGATGAGCCGACAGGAAATCTTGACTCTGCAACAGGAAATGGTATCCTAAAGGTCTTTGAAAAATTGAACAGGGCCGGCCAGACGATTGTGATGGTAACCCACGACGAAAGGATAGCCCAAAAGGCCGGGCGGATAATAACATTGGCGGACGGCAGGGTGAAGTAAGGCAGAGGACGGAATACAGAGGACAGAAGGAAAAAGTAAAAAGGCAAGAAGAGAAAGTCAAAGGATAAGTTATGGCGTTGAAAATTTGGCTTGATAACAAGCTTGTAGATGAGGCGGATGCTAAAATAACGGTTTTTGACCATGGTCTTCTTTATGGCGATGGGGTGTTTGAAGGTATCCGTATCTACAGCAGCAGGGTATTCGAGCTGGAGGCGCACATCAAGCGTCTTTATGCATCGGCGAAGGCAATTCGCCTCGATATTCCGATGAGGAGGGGCGAGCTTATCAGGGCGGTTGAAAAGACTGTTGAAGCTAACAATGTTATCGATGGTTATATCCGACTTGTTGTGACGCGGGGGACGGGCAATTTAGGGCTGAATCCTTTTGTTTGCGAGAGTGCCAGATTATTTATCATAGCTGATAATATACAGCTTTATCCGGAAGAGCTTTATGAAAAAGGGATGAAGGTAATTAGCGCAACGACAGTTCGGAATCATCCGTTGGCAATTCCGCCGCAGGTCAAAAGCCTGAATTATCTCAATAATATTCTGGCTAAGATTGAGGCGCTGGATGTGAATGCAGCCGAAGCGATTATGTATAACCACGAAGGATATGTTGCCGAGGCGACGGGCGACAACGTTTTTATTGTAAAAGACGGAGTGATTTATACGCCGCCGGTTGAGGCAGGGGCGCTGGAGGGGGTAACTCGCGGTGTCGTTATCAGATTGGCTGGGGAAGCAAAGCTTGAGGTGGTTGAAAAAAACCTGACGAGATTTGATTTATACGTTTGCGATGAGTTTTTCCTTACCGGGACGGCTGCCGAGGTCATTGGCGTTGTAGAGATTGACGGCAGGATTATCGGTGACGGCAGGCCTGGGCCTTATACGCGCCTATTGAGAAAGAAGTTCTTCAAATACACCCACGGAAAGAGCAAATAGTTAATGTTTCTGTCGTGTCTCAGAGGAGATACGAGGAGCGAAGCTCACAGCATATATAATATGCAGTTACCAGCACATACCGACATACATAGTAGTGTTCCTGCTTTTAGACTTATCAATGACGAGTTGGGGCAGGTAAAAGAGCTGATAAATGAGCAATTGTTGTGCTGCCCCGATGCTACTCTGCATAGTAGTGCTACGCTACGTAGCACGAGCAAAATCGGTGTCAGGCGATTAGTCGAGCACCTGGATGGCTGTAGGGGCAAGATGATTCGTCCCGGCCTGGTTTTGCTTGCCGGGGGGGCTGTCGGTAAAATCACAGATAAGCACATACGTGTTGCAGCGATTATGGAGATGATTCACAACGCTACGCTGCTGCACGATGATGTTATAGACGAAGGGCAGAGGCGTCGGGGGCAGGCTACGGTGAACAGTTTATGGGGTAACGAGACCGCGGTTTTGTTAGGCGATTTTTTATTAAGCAAGGTTTTCAAGATGTGCGCCGATTTGGAGTCGGAGGTTGTGAAGGTAATTGCCTCCGCCGCCGCTCGCACCTGCGAAGGCGAATTAAGGCAGATAGCACAAAGAGAAAACTGGCAGTTAACTGAAGCGGAATATCTCGACATAATTACTGAAAAAAGTGCAGCACTTTTTAGCAGTTGTTGTTGTCTTGGCGGCCTTTTAGGCGGGGCAGGCGAAGCTGAGGTTCGGCTGCTGTCTGATTTCGGTTTGAATTTTGGTATTGCGTTCCAGATTGCCGATGATTTGCTCGACATAATCGGCGATGAAGCCAAAACGGGCAAAACGCTCGGCAGCGATGTCGATAAGAACAAGCTGACTTTAGCTGTGATACATTTATTAGGCGTGATGGATGAGAAGGAGAGACTCGCAGTGATAGGTTCGCTGTGTAATAAGGCAAGTATGGTAGAGATGTTGAGGTCGTCCGGCAGTTTGGAATATGCATATAGCAAGGCGCAAGAGTTTGTTGCGAAAGCGATTGCGGCTTTGGCCGGCTTGCGAGAGAGCAATGCTAAGGAATCCTTGATTGAGACGGCCAGATTTATTGGGCGGCGAGGGGTTTGAGACCGGTTGAGAGCCAGCGGAGAGGGCTTGTAAAAAAATTTCGACAGTTTAGCGTATCCTGCATATAATATGTCCAATGGTTAAAGACAAGGGTGGTAAAACGCTGTTTAGCCGGTCTGAAGAGGGCAATATAGCATCGGCGGCACCATTAGCGGTTCGGATGAGGCCGAGAAGCCTCGATGAGTTCCTCGGCCAGAGGCATTTTCTTGGTCCTGACAAACTGCTGAAGAGGATGCTCGATGCCGATGTGCTGAGCAGTCTGATATTTTACGGCCCGCCTGGAACGGGCAAGACATCTCTGGCGATGGTGATAGCCAATTATACCAAGGCGAAGTTCCATTATCTAAGTGCGCCGGCTGCGAGCGTTCAGGACATCCGTGAGGTAATCGCCGCCGCCCGCGACAGGCTCGCCGCCAGCGCAACGAGAACCGTGCTTTTCATCGATGAAATCCACCGCTTCAGCCGGGCTCAGCAGGACGTTCTGCTCGATGACGTGGAGGCGGGGGTTTTAATCTTGATAGGCGCTACGACTGAGAACCCATTTTTTTCGGTCAATTCGCCGTTGATTTCCCGCAGCACTATATTTACTTTTGAGCCGCTCAGTGAAGAAGATATTCTACAATTGCTGAAAACCGCGATTGTCGATGCCGAGCGAGGGCTTGGTAGATTTGATGTCGAGGCAGAAGAAAAGGCACTGAAATTTCTGGCGGTGATGAGCGACGGCGATGCACGAAGGGCATTGACGGCGCTGGAGGTGGGGGTGTTATCTCAGGCGGCCCGTCAGCAAGGTGGAAGAATAAAATTTAATCTGGAAGTTGCGAAAGAGTCGATACAACAAAAGGCAATTGATTATGACGGCACAGGTGATACCCACTACGATTTGGCGAGCGCTTTTCAGAAGAGTATGCGGGGCAGCGACCCTGATGCCACTATTTATTGGCTTGCCCGGATGATAGCAGGGGGAGAGGATACGCGTTTTATTGCGCGTCGGATTGCGGTTTGTGCGGCTGAAGATGTCGGGAATGCCGACCCGATGGCGACGGTTCTGGCGGCGGCAGCCGTTCAGATATCCGAATTTGTGGGCTTGCCTGAGGCACAATTAGCGTTGGCACAGGCGGCTATATATGTTGCGTGTGCGCCAAAATCGAATGCGGCGGCTTCGGCCATCTGGAGCGCGGTCAGCGACGTAAAGTCCCAGAAAACGATAGCGGTGCCAAAGCATTTGAAGGACAGCCATTACCGGAGTGCAAAGAAGTTAGGTTTCGGGAGTGATTACAAGTATCCGCACAATTTTAAGGACGGCTTCGTGCCGCAGGAGTATCTTCCGGCGGCTTTGAAGAAGAAATATTACAACCCAAAAGAGGTCGGGTGTGAAAAAAATATTAAGCGTTATTTACAAAAGCTGGAAACCTTGATACAAAATAGCAGTCCTGTCCAAAAGAGTACGGGAAATAAGGGTAGCTGAATGGACAAAGAGCAGTTGCGAAGCAGGTTGCAGAAGTGCCTGCTTGCTATACCAGCGGAACAGAGAAGCGAAAAAAGCCACAGAGCTTGTCGGAATTTGATTTCGACGCCACAATTTCAAAGTGCGTCATCGATTATGATGTATTTATCGCTGCCGCATGAGGTGGACACTTCCGAGGCGATACTTCATGCCTGGCAATTAGGCAAGGCGGTTGCGGTGCCGAAGATTTCCTGGCAACAAAGGCGAATGATAGCGGTGGAGATAAATTCGCTGGAGACCGGTTTTTCGACATCAGCTTCCGGACTGCGCAGTCCTGTTACGGGCGTGCCGGTGCCGTTCGAAGAGATTAGTTTGGTGGTTACCCCTGCGCTGGGATTTGACAGGAAAGGCAATCGGCTTGGTCGGGGCGGCTCTTATTATGACAGATTTTTCACCGACGAGAAATTCAGGGCGTCCAAATGCGGCTTTGCTTTCGCAGAGCAGGTGGTTGACTCGATACCTGTAGATTCGACGGATGTTCCGGTAGATTTTTTAGTTACTGATGAAGAGATAATATATTTTAACGATTAAATAGGAGAACAAAAAGATGGCTCGCTGGCAAAGTAGAGCGGAACAGACCAGAAGATGGATATATATCATTTCGGCGTTGCTGATTATTGCAGTGGTGATTGCTTTTATTTACAGAGGTCATCCTTTCGGCCAAGAGAAGGCAGTTGAGACTTCAATCGATACAGGTGGGCCGGTGGAGAGCAAAACAATCTTACCAGCGGTAAAACCTGTGGCGGGGCATGAGGCAGAGGCAGAACCGAATTTGCTTGGATTTGCGCAGACAACAGCGGAGGATAATCCCTGGGCGGCGGAGCTTATTACCGAAGCAATGTCATACATCGAGGCGAAGCCGGCGAGGATTATAGATGCACGTGACAGGTTAAACGAGACGTTGCCGCTGCCTATGAGTAAGCAGCAGCGGGCGTTTGTTAAAGAACGGCTCTCTGAGCTTGCAGACAAGTGGCTTTTTAGCAGGACGATTTTCCCTCAGGATAAGCTGTGCGGCTCTTATAAGGTCAAGCCGGGCGAACTGCTTTCAACAATCAGCAAGCAATTTAAGGTTCCATACGAGATTCTTATGGAGATTAACAAAATGGACCGTCCTGAGGCCTTGCAGGCAGGAGAAACGATAAAGGTGATTAACGGCCCGTTCCATGCGAGGGTATATCGTTCGACTTTCACGATGGATTTGTATCTTCAGAACACATTCGTTCGCAGTTTTCCTGTCGGTCTCGGTAAGCCGGGTATGGAAACGCCAACAGGGCTTTGGGGTGTTAAGGAGGGCGGCAAGATGATAGCTCCCAAGTGGACGGACCCGATTACCGGTAAAACATACGAGGCTGAGGACCCTGATTATCCTTTAGGGTCGAGGTGGATAGGGCTGGAAGGCCTCAAAGGAGATGCCGTAGGCAGGACAGGTTTTGCCATTCACGGCACGAAGGACCCTAACGAAATCGGTATCGCAGGTTCACAAGGATGCATTCGTCTGCATAACGGTAATGCGATACTGGTCTATAATTTGTTGGTGCCGGGGTATTCACGGGTGGAAATAGTGGAGTGAGGGAGCTGTTTTTCGATTGATTACGGAATCTATCGGTACGGCAGCGGATCTGAGAAATAAGTAAGTGTTTTTTGGCTTTATTGGTGAATCAAAGAATGGTTTGGCAAGGTTATTGCTTTGCGTATTGACAAGGATGTTTGTTTTGCCGAGGCTCAATGTGCACACGCTGGTATTGCTGCAAGGAGTGCCACGTACATCCAATTAGCGGTCGTAAAGGACAAGCGAGAGAGCACGGCATAAGTTTATTTGTAAATAAGGTTTTTGAACCGTTGGTCTTCTTTGATGTTGGTGAACGAAGAGTCTTGTTTGGCCTCTTCTTTTGATTCGGGGTTTAGTTCAACTGCTTCTGTCAGATATTTGATGCTGTTTTGTACATCGTTTGTTTCCGCATATAGGCAGGCCAAATTATAGGCCGAGAGGAAGATTACCTGAGGTTCGTCGATATTCTTTGCAAGTTTATAGCCGCATTCGAGATACTTTTTAGACAGTTCGTATTCGCCCAACATACCACAGGACATGCCTGCCCCATCATAACAGCTAAACAGGATAGTAGGATGGATGAATGGTTGTGTTTTATGGTTGGCAAGTGCCTGTAAGTAGGCACTTTTGGCCTGCTTTAATTCCTTGGTCTTCAAATAATATTCGCCCATGAAAAACTGGGCTTCGGGATTGGTTGGGTATTTTTTGATAAAGTCACGCAGGAGCTTTTCTTTTTCTTCGCTGCTTATGTTTTCATCCAAGCTTTCATAAAGTTTTTTACATTCTTCTGATTCTGTAGAAGGTTTTATCTGGAATGATTTTATTATATCGAGCATTTCCTTTTTTGCGTGCTTGGTCATATCTGCTGACAGATGTATGTCGAAAGCGATGTCGTCCTTTACCACATATCCATGATAGCCCCATCTGTTTTTCACGGTGTTCTTTGCCCAGTCCAATTCCTGTTCGTTTAAATTAGGAATATTTGGCTCAGCCCACTTGTATGCAATTATGGCGATGTCGTTAACATCGATTTCTTCTATGGTTTCTTTTTTACCGAAGTTTAGTGCTGTTTGATAGCCATATACTTTTCTTATTTCATCTGGTTTTGTTCCTGGTTTTGTTTTTTCAACGATAATAGTTATGGTGATGCCATTTTTGGTGCTACCCCCAAAAATAGTCTTAGCGCCGAGCAAATCCCAAGGTTCGAAGTCGTTGAGATTTATAGTTATTTGCCAAGGTTTTTCCGGCACAAAGGCTTTTACTTCACCGGCAAGGGCTATGCCGGGAGCGAAAGCGAGAAAAATGAATACCGTTATGAGTAAGCTTTTTAGTCTGCACATATTTAACCTCCGAAATTGTATTTTAAGCTGATTCTTTTTTTGCTTTTTGTTTTGCGGTGAACAGGTCTGCCTTGCCTTCGACGATATCGCGGGTGATTACATATTTCGCGGGCTTCAGTTCTTCCGGCAACTGATACATCAAATCGACCATCAGCTCCTCGGTAATCGAGCGAAGGGCCCTGGCGCCGGTATCGTGCTTGAGGGCTTTTTGTGCCAATGCGTGCAGGGCATCATCGGTAAATTCGAGCTCGGCATCTTCCATTTCGAAGAATTTCTGATACTGCCTGATGAGGGCGTTTTTGGGTTTTGTGAGGATGTCCATAAGTGCGTGTTCATCGAGCGGCGAAAGGACCGTAATAACCGGCACTCGGCCGACAAATTCGGGTATCATTCCGAATTCGATAATGTCTTCAGGAACGACCTGTTCGAGGATGCGGGTCAACTCGGCTTTTTCATCCGGCTGCTGCGACAACTCCGAGCCGAAGCCAATCATCTTTTTGCCGAGGCGTTTTTTGATGATGTTATCAAGGCCGACAAAGGTTCCGCCGCAGATAAACAGGATATGGGTGGTGTCCATCTGGATGTAACTTTGTTCGGGGTGTTTTCTGCCGCCCTGCGGCGGGATGTTTGCAATGGTGCCTTCGAGCATTTTGAGCAGCGCCTGCTGGACGCCCTCGCCTGATACGTCGCGCGTGATGGATATATTTTGCCAGGTTTTGCCGATTTTGTCGATTTCATCGACATAGACAATGCCGCGCTCGGCTGCTTCTATATCGTAGTCAGCTGACTGGAGCAGTCGGAGCAGGAAATTTTCGACGTCTTCGCCGACATATCCTGCCTCTGTAACGGTGGTGGCATCGCATATTGCGAACGGCACTTCCAGGAAGCGGGCAAGGGTGCGGGCAAGGAGCGTCTTACCGGCGCCGGTCGGGCCGATTAAAAGAACGTTAGATTTGTCAATTTCAATATCGCTATCGTTGGTGTCGGTATGCAGCAGGCGTTTATAATGGTTGTGCACTGCGACGGAAAGGTATTTTTTGGCGTGCTCCTGACCGATTACATACTGGTCGAGATATTGCTTTATTTCTTTCGGCTTTGGCATTTCTTTGAGACTAAGTGCCGGGCCGCTGATTCGTTTGCGGTTTTGCTGGATGATGTTGTGGCATAAATCGACACATTCGGGACAAATAAAGACGTTGTTGGGACCCTCTATGAAGGTATCGGTCCGGCTGCCCGAGCGGCCGCAAAAGTTGCAGATTGCCTTAGATTTTTTATCGTTTGATTGCTTGGCCATAGTTATTTTCCTATTCTGAGGTTTAAGTTTTGCTTGCAGATTGTGTTTTTGCGAATTCAGAGCCTCTGCGCAGCGCCTCGGCGTTGAGCGGCAGTGTTTCGTGATAACGCTTATCCAGAACGTCGGGCAGAGATTTTGCGGCGGCGTCGGCGCTAAATAATCCACGCTTTTGAAGATACGCACCGAGGGCCACCATATTCGCACTTTTTTGGCTGCCCAATTCGACGGCTATATCATCTGCTGGAATTGCTAATATGTTGATTGACTCGTCCACATCCGGTTCGCAGTCAATCAGGGAGCTGTTCATCACCAAAAGACCGTTGTTTTTAACGCATGGGGCGAACTTGTTCAGCGAGACCTTGTTCATTACAATCACTGAATCGGGCCTGCTGACCAGCGGTGAGGCAATAGGCGCATCTGCGATTACGACCATACTGTTGGCTGTTCCGCCTCGCATCTCTGCGCCATAAGAGGGCATAAAGGTTACTTCTTTACCGGCGTTCATTGCAGTTTGAGCCAGAACTCTGCCGGCCAATACAATTCCCTGTCCGCCGAAGCCGGCGATAATTACCTCTTCGCAGAAACTATTCTGTGCCGCTTTCATCCTTTCAAACGTCCCAACGGGAAGACCTTTATCATTTCGTTTTCCATCCACTCGATTGCCTTTGTCGGTGTCATTCGCCAGGCGGTCGGACAGGGTGAGAGCAACTCGACCAGCGAAAGTCCTTTAGCGTCGTTCACCTGCAGTTCGAAGGCGTGTTTGATAGCTTTTTTAGCATTGCGAATCAGGGCCGGCTTGTGCAGCGAACATCGCTCGATGTAGATTGCTCCGGGCAGCAGCGCCAGCAGCTCGGATACCTGCAGTGGGTAGCCCTGTTTCTCAGCGTCCCGGCCCAGCGGCGTCGTGCTTGTCACCTGTCCGAGCAGGGTTGTCGGCGCCATTTGTCCGCCGGTCATTCCGAAGACGGCATTGTTAATGAAAATCACGGTTATCTGCTCACCCCGGTGCGCAACGTGGATGATTTCGCCTGTTCCGATTGAAGCGAGGTCGCCGTCGCCCTGGTATGAGAAGATTATCTTATCGGGATTACACCGCTTCATCCCCGTTGCCACGGCGGGTGCTCTGCCGTGTGCTACCTCGACCATATCCACGTCGAGATAATCATACGCCAATACCGCGCATCCTACCGGCGCTATGCCTATGGTTCGTCCGCGTATGCCCAGCTCGTCGATTGTCTCGGCTATCAGTCGATGAGCAATTCCGTGCCCGCAGCCGGGGCAATAATGCGTCGGACAGTCTTTAAGAGTGGGTGTTCGCTTAAATACTGTTTTCATACTTGTTACTTTTTTGCAGGTATAGACAACTGTCTTATTTTTTCCAGGATTTCGTCAGCTGTCGGCACGCCGCCGCCGGGTCGTCCGAAGAATAATACCGGAGCTTTTCCGGCTATAGCAAGTTTTACATCTTCAACCATCTGGCCGCAGCTCAACTCGACCGTAAGGAAAATCTTAAAATCCTCGGCGGCCTTGCTGATTTGCTCTGTCGGGAACGGCCACAAGGTAATTGGACGTATCCAGCCGACCTTGATTCCTTCCTCTCTTGCTTTGTTGACGGCGCCTTTTACTATTCTGGCGGCAATACCGTAAGCGACAACAACTATGTCGGCGTCGTCAACTTTGTATTGTTCGCAGAGGACTTCGTTCTTTTCTATCTTTTTGTATTTGGCCTGCAAGTCGTAGTTATGCTGTTCGACCATTCCTTCTTTTAACCACAGGGAGCGGACGATGTTTTGCTTTCTATTGTCTGCACCGGTTAGTGCCCAGTTTTTTGGCGGCAGCTTTCGGCGGGGTTTTTTGTTGAAGACCACCGGCTCCATCATCTGACCAAGGATGCCGTCGGCGAGAACGAGAACGGGCGTTTGGTACTGGTCGGCGAGGTCAAATGCCAGCGGCATACAATCGACAAGCTCCTGCACGCTGGATGGTCCCAGGACGATGGTTCTGTAATCGCCGTGTCCGCCTCCACGAGTTGCCTGGAAGTAATCGCCTTGTGATGGTGCGATGTTGCCTAAGCCGGGTCCGCCGCGCATTACGTTGACAATGACGGACGGCAGCTCGGCGGCGGCGAGATAGCTAATGCCTTCCTGCATTAAGCTGATGCCGGGACTGGACGAGCTTGTCATTGCCCTTTTGCCGGTAGCCGAGGCCCCGAACACCATATTAATGGATGCCAGCTCGCTTTCACTCTGGAGGAAGACCCTGCCTTCTTCGGGCATCCGTTTTGACATATATTCGGGGATTTCGTTTTGCGGCGTAATGGGATAGCCGAAATAAGCATCACAGCCGGCGATGATAGCTGATTCCGCAAGGGCCTCATTGCCACACATTAAAATTCGTTCGCTCATTTTTTCCCCTTGATTAGACTTGGGGCGTTTTTTTTGCGTGGTTTATCAATGGTAATGTCGTCGCAATATACCTCGATTGCTTCATCGGGGCAAATTATGGCACAGTTTGCACAGGCGGTACAATTGGTGTTTTTTGTCTCTGCGGGGAAATAACCGGTTTTATTGGATTGTTTTGAGATGACGATGCCGCCCTTCGGGCATACTGTAACACATAAGCCACATCCTTTGCAGCGTTCGGTATTGATTATTATTTTGCCAGCCATTTTTCGTATTGCGTATATCGCATTGCGTTCAACGCATAATGCTCGACAAGGTTAAACTACCAGATTTTAACAAGGCCGGATGCTTTTGTAAAGACAAAAGACGGTTAATGAGTAGCATTAGGCAATGTAAATTCCTAAGAGGGTGGTTTTTTGAGCTCTTCGATTTTGGGCAGGTCTTTTAGGGAATTGAGGCCGAAGACTTCAAGGAACTTTTTTGTTGTTCCATATAGCAGGGGTCTGCCTACGACTTCGGCCCGGCCTATAATCTTAGCCAGTCCTTTGGACATAAGGGTCCTGATTATCTCGCCGACAGCGACACCCCTGATGGCTTCGATGTCGGCGCGGATAATCGGCTGCTTGTATGCGATTATTGCGAGGGTCTCCAGAGCTGCGGGACTTAGTTTGCCGGCGTCTCGCACGTGGAGTAATTTTTGCAGCCAATGATTGTAAGGACTGAGAGTCATCATTTGGTAGCCGCCGGCAATTTGCTCTATTCTAAATGCGTTGTTGTTGGCCTGGTATTTGTCGTTCAGCGTTTTGATGTGCCGGCGGATTTGCGAAGCGCTTGTCCCGACAATATCAGCTAATCTGGCTTCCCTTAGCGGCTCATCGCTGGCGAAAAGAACCGCTTCTGTAACTGATTCGACAGTCACATCAGGGTTTGGCTGCGAGAAGTCAGTTTGGTTTTCAATATCCGCCTGAATTTCCGGCTGTTGTTCGTGCTCTTCTGTCATAGGATTTTCCACTTAAACGGGTCTGCATCTTTTTTGCTTATCTTAATTGTTATTTGCCCGATTTGCTTTTGTAATTGTTTGGCGAATTTTTTCAATATAAATCGTTCAGAGACACTATGGCTTAAGCAGATACAGGTTAGGCCTGCCTCCTGGGCTGCAAGTGCGTGATGATGTTTTAGTTCGCCGGTTACATATAAATCCGCTTTTGCAGCAATGATGGTGTTTATGAGCGTGCCGCACGAGCCGGCACAAACTGCTGCGGTTTTTATTAATCGTTTTTGGTTGCCGATGATTCCGAACGCTTTTGCGCCGGTGTGTTTTTTTATTTTTTCGAGGATTTTATTTAGCTGCGTCGGCTTTTGTAATTTGCCGATTTTGCCTAAGCCGAACTTGTTTTGACCGTTATAGAGTTTAAATACATCGAAAGCCGGCTCTTCATAAGGATGTGCTTTTTTCATTGCAGTTATACAATCGTCGAGTTTTTCTGCGGGCACAATCGTCTCGAATCTTATCTCCGGGACTTTTTCTAATTTCCATTTTTTGCCAATGGCAGGTCTGGCGCCGGCCAAAGGCAAAAAAGTGCCTGTTCCTTCAGCGGTGAAGCCGCAGTTGCTGTAGTTTCCGATTGCACCTGCGCCGGCGGCAAAAACTGCATTTGAAACTTTGGCGGCTGATTCGATGGGGACAAAGACAACGAGCTTGTAATTGTTGCCCTGCGGGCTTTCCACATAATCGCCGATTGGTTTGCCATCGACGATGCCGATAATCTCAGCAAGCATGTCATTTACGCCGCTTGGAACGGCGTCAAGAGCGGTATGTATAGAAAAAACTGCGATGTCGGCTTGAATCAAATCGTAAACAATATTGTCTCCGTTGATTTTCCGCAGCCCATCCCAGATAACAGGATGATAACTTATAATCAAATCAGTTTTTAGCCTTCTTGCTTCTGCGAGGACCTCTTTGGTAATATCAATGGTCAGCAGGATATTTTTCACATTGCGCTGCGGGTCACCGATGAGCAATCCCACATTGTCCCAATCCTGTGCCAGTTTAAGTGGGACTATTTTTTCGATTTTCTCTGCAATATCTTTTATCTTCATTTTATGGTGAGCTTGTCGAACCATTGCTTTTTCTGCATTCGGTTTTGATGAATTCATCGAACTTTTTTTGCAGTTTTTTAGTCAACGGCCCTGGCTTTCCGTTGCCAGCCGTGTGCTTCTCTACCCGGCATACCGGCATAATCTGCATAATAACATTCGTCAGGAAGACTTCATCGGCATCCAGCAAATCGGATATGTAAAGGTTTTTTTCGATAAATTCAATGGAATTTTTTAAGGCGATTTGAAAAACGGTCTTTCTTGCTACTCCCGCGAGGACCGGCGTTTCAATCGGTGGAGTGTAAAGGGTCGAATTCTTGACCAAAAACACATTGCTTATGCAGCCCTCCGCCAGGCGGTTGTCTACGGTGAACCATAATGCCTCGGCGGCCCTTTTTTGGTGTGCTGATTTAAGGGCAAGCATACGCGAGAAATAGCTTGTCGTTTTGTGTCCGTAGATTGGCTCAGCGGTGTTTTGTCTGAAGGGGGACAGCACTACGAGGGCACCGTTTTTATAATATTCGGGCGGGTAAGGCTGTAATTTTGCGGCGGCGATAAGCAGCGTGGATTTGCGTTTCTCCTCAGGTTCGGACATCGGCCCGCCGGTCAGGGTTAACCGCAATCGTGCATCGGTTAATTTGTTTGCCTTGAGGACTTTGTAGATTGCGTCGGTGATATATTCTCTGTTGTATGTATTGTTTATCGACAAGGCGCCTGCACTGAAAAAGAGCCGGTCTAAATGGTCTTTAAGAGAAAAGACCACGCCGTTGTAGCTTCGCATCGTTTCAAACAGACCTGCCCCATACAGAAATCCGCTGTCGGTAACGGATATGCCGGCTTTATCGACATCGACCAATCTGTCATTTAGAAAAACCTTTTCAGCCATTTCATATCTCAAACGAGCTGTGCTTTACGATTTACGCAGCTTATTCCTGCCAGAAGAGCTCTTGCCTTTGTAATAGTTTCGGCCCATTCGGCCTCAGCGTTTGAATCAGCGACGATGCCGCCGCCGGTCTGCGCGAAGGCCGTATTGTTCTTGATGATAATTGTTCGTATGGCGATATTCAAGCAGACACTTCCGTCGATGCCTAAAAAGCCGATACTGCCGGTATAAACGCCCCTGGCTGTTGGCTCGGTCTCGTCAATGATTTCCATCGAGCGGATTTTTGGGGCGCCGGTGATAGAGCCGCCCGGAAACATCGCTTTCAAAATATCACAGAATGTAATTCCCTTTCTGAGCTGTCCAGCCACAGTTGCCACAGCGTGAAAGACTGTCGGATAGTTTTCGATTGTTCGCGGCTGAACAACTTTTCGAGTTCCGTGTTTGCAGATTCTGGCCACGTCGTTTCGTTCCAGGTCAATTATCATATTAAGTTCTGCCTGCTCTTTTGCACTGTTAAGAAGCTCGCTGAAATTTCCGGCATCCACAGAAGTATTGTTAATTCGCGGACGAGTACCTTTTATAGGCTTGGTAGAGATGACACCATCGGCAATTGTTATGAACATCTCGGGTGAAGCGCTGACGATATGGAAATTACCAGCATCAATATAAGCTGCATAAGGGCTTGGGTTGAAATGGTTTTGCCAGTGGAAAAGCTCTATCGGCGGAGCGTCATAATCGCATTCAAATCGTTGCGAGAAATTGATTTGGTAGACATCACCGTCATAAATATAGCGTTTTATTTTTTCAATTGCTTTGAAGTAATAGTCTCTGTCTATGTTGCATCGGATTTGTGAGAAATCGATATTATCAAGGTCAGCAGGTTTGGGACACTTGACAGCAACATTCTGTGATTCATTAAGTAATCGCTCAAGAGCGGATAGTTTTTCATTTGGCGTTTCGATGTCATTCGGCAGTGGCAAAGCCATCAGCCAAAAGTCATCTTCAATGTGGTCATAGGCGATAATTCGGTCGTAGAAGCACAAACGTATTAGCGGCATTTGCAGGTCGTCTAAGGTTGTTTCCGGCAGCCGCTCGATGTATCGGCCGAGTTCATAGCTGAAATACCCAATCCATCCGCCGCAAAAAATTCCTTTCGGCAGACCGTTCAGGCAGTCTCTTTCAGGTTTGTATTTGTCCAGGGCATATTGGAGTTTTTCAAATGGGTCTTTTTGTCCGGCTCGGAATTCAAATACCTCTTTCGGCTCGGCGGCCCAATAACTAAACCTGTCTGCGTCTTTTTTGGCAGGATTGCCGCCGAGAATTGAAGGGGATTTTAGGCGTGCAAACATTTCGCTTACAGCCGGCAAATTTATGGAAGCGCGGATTTTCTTGTAATGCAGTTTGCAGACGATGCTTTTATTTTTTTCGGCCACTGTCGCTGTTGTCATTGTAGTCGGCCCGCTCTGAACTGGTTTATAATCTCTACCCCTGAAGAAGTGCCTATTCTATCGGCTCCTGCCTCCAACATTTCGAGGGCTTGCTTTGCAGTTCTGATTCCACCAGATGCTTTTACTTTGCAGTTTGGAGCTGATTCTTTCATTAGTTTTACGTCCTCGATGGTTGCTCCGCCGGCAGGGTTCATCCCCGTGCTTGTCTTTACGAAATCGACGCCGACTTCATTTGCGATTCTGCAGACAAATATTTTTTGTTCTCTGTTGAGGACGGATGCTTCGATTATTACTTTCAGGCAAACAGCCGGCCTCATCGACCGACAAACCTTCAGGACTGCTCGCAACTGATGGGAAAGATACGTTGAGTCGCCCTCGATTATCGCTGCCAAATCTGCGACTATATCAATCTCATCAGCGCCGGCAAAGATACAATCCTCGGTCTGTGCGACCTTGATTTTTGTAGAATCGGCGCCAAGCGGAAAACCAACCACGCTGCCGATTTTAACTTTGCAGCCGTGTAATTCTTCTGCTGCCAGAGTTATCCATCTTGGATTGACGAATACCGCACAAAACCCATAGCTTTTCGCCTGCTGGCACAGTTGCTTGATTTGCTCACTTGTGGCTGTTGCATTGAGCAGCGTATGGTCAATGCGGTAGGCTAATTGCTTTTCTTCTATATTTGTCACTTTTTTATGTATCCTTTATTTTTGAAAAATGTCACTGTCTTATCCACACTGTCAAAAACTTTTGTAGCTGTCTGGGTGACGAATACCGAGGGCCTCTGTGTTGCCGTCCAGATGACATAGACTTCTTTGGCGGCTTCGTGAGCGTGCTGGAGCTCTCTTTCAACTCCGCTGGATACCGCTGCCCGACCGTCGGCCAATGTTGGAATGAAGCTGATTATCATATCCGACTGGTCAATCAGCAAAAAATCGCGGGCGTATATCTGACTGTTGATGTCGCGTTCGATTTGCTGGACCTCGTGCAAGTCCAGCTGAACTTTTCGCCCTAAAGCTGTGGCTTCGACAAAATAAGACCCTTGTTCGGCGGCCTTATGTGCATAAAGCGGCAAATACGATTCTTCCAAATCAGCGGGGTCAAAGCAGATAAAAAGCTTTTTCATCAGTTGCCGAAACTCGTTGATTTTTTCTTGAACATTTTTCATATCAGCAACGTGGGTCATTGGAAAACTCAGATATGCTTTTTTGTCCCGGCTCTCAAAAACAAGTTTATAAAATGTTTCGATGGTTTCCTCTTCAGCCCCGCGGGCAAGACAATAAAAAGGAACTGATTCATTAACCCCTTTGCAGAGCATTTCTGTGCCGATGATTTCTTCTTCCCGCCAGACAATCAGGTCTTTGAGGGAGTGTTCTACGGAATGCTCGCTGATAAGCCGTGCGTGCAAGGCGACGACACCGTCAAGCAAGCAGATATACATATCTGCGCCGAGTTGACGCATTTGGTCGAAGTCCACCGCCGGGAACAATCCGTGCCGCCAGCGGAAAGTTGCGTGGGTGTTGACAATCAGGTTAGGGGCCTTTTCGGCTTTTGCGATGATGTCTTTGAAGGCGCTGCGGCGAAGCGAACTGAGCCTTTTCATCGGTATATCAAGGATTTTGCCGTTCGGGATATCCGGCGCTTCAGCATACATCATTTCACCGACATTACATAGAAGCACTTTTTTGTTTTTGCCGGCAGCGAATCGACATACTTGCTGAAGGTAGCTTTTTTTGTCAACACCAACCATTCCGGTAACAACGACTATCATTTCGTCTCTCGTGACTCGTGGCTCGTGGGTTATTCGGGGCGCCAGTCGCCCAATCATAATTAAAGGTTTTTCAATCGTTGTTCTCTGTCGTAATTTTTCAATGCTGCAATTAAATCGGTCATATCACCGGCTATTATCTTGTCGAGATTGTAAAGCGACAGGTTGATTCTATGGTCGGTAACGCGGTTTTGCGGGAAGTTGTAGGTCCTTATTTTTTCAGACCTGTCGCCTGAGCCAATCATAGTTTTACGTTGTGAGTCGCGCTGTGCTCTTTTTTTGCTCTGGTAATGTTCGTAGACTTTGCTTTTCAGGACCCGCCAGGCTTTGGCGCGATTTTTGTGCTGGCTTTTTTCATCCTGCATACTGACGGTAATTCCTGTTGGAATATGCTCAAGTTTGATGGCGCTGCTGGTTTTGTTGACGCTTTGTCCGCCTGGTCCGCTTGACCTGCTGACATGTTCAAGAACATCGCTGTCGGCAATCTGAATATCAACTTCTTCCGGCTCAGGCAATACCGCTACCGTGGCGGCAGAGGTGTGAATTCTGCCCTGCGCTTCGGTTTTCGGCACGCGTTGAACGCGATGTCCGCCGGCCTCATATCCTAATTCAGACCATACTCCGCGGCCTTTAACGCTGAATATAACTTCGCGAAAGCCGCCCATTTCCGCCGGGCTAAAACTGAGCTGTTCGATTTTCCATTTGCGCCCTTCAGCGTATTTTGTGTACATATTGAACAAATCGCGTGCGAACAAAGCTGCCTCTTCGCCGCCTGTGCCTGCACGTATTTCCATTATGACCGAATCGATACTCGTCTGGTCGCTCATTAGGAGGGTATTTTGGAGTTCCTCGAGGAGGGTGTTCTTTTTAGTTTCGAGCTGAGTGATTTCTTCTTTCGCCAGGTTTCTGAAATCTTCGTCTGTGGCGCTATCCTTTAATATGTGTTTGGCGTCTTCCAAGCCGGCTATTGTTTTTTTGTATTCACGATATTTTGCAACGACTGTTTTCAGCTTACCTTGCTCTTTGGCAAGTGTTACCAGCTTTGCTGAATCGGCTGCGATTGCAGGGTCGGCGATTTGCTTTTCAATTTCGCTGTAGCGAAGCTCGATTTCATCGAGTTTTGTTAAAAGAGTGCTTTTTTCTTCAGCCATAGTCCTATGGACTCCTTACGGAGAACGGCCCTGCGAAGGTAAAAATGACGGATAGAAAAAGAAACGCTAAATGCTATTATAACCGGAAAGTCAGCTATTCTTTGTCCTTTTTGGTTTTCTTGAAGTATTCTGTGCCGTATTTCTTTTGGAACCGCTCTATCCGTCCTGCGGTATCGACGAATTTCTGCTTACCCGTATAGAATGGATGGCACATCGAGCAGATTTCAGCGTGTATTTCTTCTGCTGTGCTGTAGGTCTCGAAAGTATTGCCGCAGCCGCAATGAACCACTACTTTTTGGTATTTTGGATGTATCTCTTTTTTCATAACTAAAGTGCTCCTGAAACCTAAAACAAAGGATTTTAACAATATTAGCAGATTTTGCAATAGAAATTTTTTGCAATTAACTGCTTTTGGCCGTTTTGCCGGCGTAAGTTTATATTTATTATTGGACGAAGACGGGATACGGAAAACGGTTTTTCTCCGCTTGAGGACGCCTTACTCCACAGGACGCCTAACGGCGGGTGGTTAAAATCAGGGTTGCCGGTTCCCGAAAAATACTGCAATTTTTTGGAAAGCGTGAAGCTCCGTTTGTTTTTAATCGATAATATATATGCTTTGTCCCGTAAGGGATGCCTCACGGCATATGGAGATATAGAGGGGCACATTTTATAGGCCGTAAGACGGAGATAGCATAATGCGGATTAGATACGTTGTTTCAACGATGCTATTTTGGGGGCGGGAGAACCACCTATCTTTAGAGCAGGAATGTCAATTCTTAAGGTCTATGGGCTTCGGGGTGGAGTTATGGCCTACTATAAAAGGTGAAAGTGACAGCCGTTATGAGAGGCGTAACTGGCCCAGACTTGCCGCTGCTACTGAGGGTATGCTGGTCTCGATGCGTTCTCGCAACGATGAACCCACAAAAGATGCGTGGGATGAGCAAATCGGATGTGCCAGGCTGCTTGGGGCAGATATTGTGACCGACTTGAAAAGTTTGGGTATTCCGAATGGCTTCAAACCTGACGACTGTGCTTTTGCTGAAGAGGTAGTCAAACTGGCTAAGCTCAATAAAGTGAAATTGTGCCTCGAAACCGGCCGGTTGTCGATGCTCAAGCAGGTCGGTGAAAGGTTTGAGTCCATTTGGTATTGCCTTGATACCGGCTATGCCAATCTTGACCAAGAATTTGGCTTCAAGCAGTATGTGGATGAGCTGGGTGAGAGGGTGGCCCATTTGCATCTGACTGACAATTACGGCCATGCGGACGACCATGAGCCGCCCGGCTTGCGTGGCGGTATAGCCCGTGAGAATTGGAACTACCTGTTGAATGCTTTAGGCAAATACGACAACGATGTAATCGGTTCATTTGAGATGTGTCCATCTATGCCGGCTGGGATGCTGCGGCAGGCCAGCGAGTTTTTGTTTGGTGTATTGAAATGGCCTAATCGACCTCAAAAACAGCCCGGCTACGCAGGCGTTACCTATAACCCCACATAACGAAACTGGTTAAATGGTAAATAATTGCCAATCACCAGTTACCAAATTACCATTTAACCGCAGTTTCTAAAAGCCATATCCCGCCTGCTTTAGCTGCTCTTGTGTTGGCACGGTTGGATATGTTTCGCCTCTTGGGCCGATATAGACAGCGCCCTGTCTTCTCAGCGTTACAGGGGTGATGGAACCATTGCTGTTTACAACATTGACCGTAACAGTGCTCATTTCCTGTTGCATTTGCATATTTTGTTGCTGCATTTGCATATTTTGCTGTTGCATTTGCATATTTTGCCGTTGGAGACTTTCCATTTCGGCTTGTGTTTTTTTCTTGTCTGATTCGTTGCCTATCATATAGCCGGCGCCGCCGCCTACTCCTGCACCAATCAGCGTTGATTCCGTATTATGGCCTATTGCCTGGCCGATGCCGGCGCCGGCCCCTGCGCCGATAAGAGCGCCCGTCTGTGCATCGCTCTCGCAGCCGGCAACAAACGCCAGACCCACGCCCACAACAGCTACAATCAGAATTGTTACAAAACTTTTGACCATTTTACACCTCCATTATCTATTCTTTCTAAAAAACCATCTTTTCTTTTTGCCAACTTTTTGTGTTTATTTTATATTGGTCTGGTGAAGTAATCAAGCAAATAATCTTTAAGCTTGTAAATATAGTTTGTGGCGGGTATATTTTTATCAGCTTATTTGCAGTAAGGACTTAAGGAAGCCAAAATGAGACATAAACTGATAGTTGTTGGTGCTGCGGGGCGAATGGGCAGGCGAATCCTTTCGCTGGCAGTAGAGGCCGGCCAATTCGATATTGTGGGGGCAGTCGAGAGGCCGGACCATGCCGACATCGGCAAAGATGCCGGCCTTGTGGCGTCAGCAGGGCTGATGAATGTTAAGCTGGGTAGTGCCTACCCGGCCGGTGCCGATGTGGTAATCGACTTCTCGCAGCCTGCGGCGGCAGATAAAACTATTGATTACTGTCTCAAAGGCGGCGCTGCATTGGTTTTAGGCACTACCGGCCTGACTGAGAAGCTGGGTGAAAAGATAAAGACCGCTTCGGCGAAAATCCCCGTTATATATGGAACTAATATGAGTGTGGGGATGAACGTTTTGTTCTCGCTGGTCGGTAAGCTCGCTCTGATGCTCGGCGACGAGTATGATACAGAGATAATTGAGCAGCACCATCGCTTCAAAAAAGACGCTCCCAGCGGCTCGGCTATGACGTTGGCTGAGAATATTTGCAAGGCGACCGGCAAAAAATTTCCCAATTGCCTTACCCACGGCAGGAGTGGAAAAGATGCGTTAAGGGAAAAAGGAACTATCGGCATACACGCCGTCCGTGCAGGGGACATCATCGGTATCCACTCGGCAATCTTTAGCACGCTCGGCGAAACGGTAACTCTGAACCATACCGCACATAGCAGAGACACTTTCGCGATAGGAGCGTTACGAGCAGCCCAGTGGCTTGTTGGAAAAAAGCCGGGACTTTATTCAATGGCTGATGTGCTATGTATTAAATAATACCACGGCTGACCTGCATTTTGCTAACAGGTGAGTTTATATCGTTAGGCCAAAGGTATATGCAGAACTTTATGACGTTTAATGCTTAATAGGAAGTATTTATGGATGCCAGTATCTTTTTCAAAGGCCTGGTGGTTGGATTCTTGATTTCCACACCTGTCGGACCAATCGGGTTGTTATGTATACAGCGAACTTTGAGCGAGGGGAAAATTCACGGCCTGGTTTCAGGGCTTGGAGCCGCCACCGCCGATGCTATATTCGGTTTGATTGCTGCTTTGGGTCTTACGTTCATCTCAAACTTTTTGGAAGAAAAACAACTGTGGCTTCGGCTCTTTGGAGGTCTTTTTCTTTGCTACCTTGGAGTCAGGACTTTTCTATCAAAGCCGGCAGAAACCTCTTCGGCAGGCACCCCCAGTCATATTGGTAATTATGGGTCAACCTTTTTGCTTGCGTTTACAAACCCTATTACGATTCTCGTTTTTATAGCAGTATTTGCCGGTTTAAGTGTAGTAAGTTCAGGTACACATTATTTTTCTGTGGGCTTGGCAGTCGCGGGTGTATTTATCGGCTCCGGACTTTGGTGGGTTATGCTCTGTGGCGCTGCAGGTATCCTTCATGGGAAGATTAGCTATGGTATATTGACCGGGCTGAATAGAATCTCGGGAATAATCATAACGGTTTTCGGCTTGGTTATACTTTTGCTTGTAATACTATGAAAATACAGAACAGCTTGCTGCACCTTATCCGCTGAACATTATATATTATATAAAGTTGCTATAATGCTGGTTGCGTTAAAAAGTGAGTGGATAAAGATGGGTCGTAGCAGGGAGCCGCTCTTTTCATAAGCATATCCCATGCACAGCGAAAGCATAAATAATGCCGGCCAATGTCCGGCGTTTGCGTGAGCCAGTGCGAATAAACCAGAGCTTATTACAATTGACGGCCAGGGTTTTAGTAAAATGGAGCGCAGCATTGTTTGAAACAGGCCGCGAAAGAGCATTTCTTCAAACGCAGGCACTATCGCTACAGCGGTAATAATAATCAGCACTCTGAGCGGCAGTTGCGGATATGCTATTATCAGCTCAAGCTCCTCGTGTGGCTGTATTTCAAAATCCTGTCCCCATATAAATTTGCCAAGACGCATCGTCAGGACTATCATGGTTGCTATAAGGGGCCAGACAGTAAGCAAGTTCAGTAAAGCTGCGGGAAAATCTTTGTGAATTGTCCTCAGATTCAGGCCGAACCCTTTTAATCGTCGGGCAAAGCTGGCCCTTGCCAGAAGAATAATTACCGCTATTGTCGTTATCTCGCCAATACAGAGGACGAAATTATCCAGGAAAGACTTTTGCCAGTCCGTCAGGTCAGGCAAAAGTTTTTCTGTAACTGATGTTGTTAGTGAAGTAATCCCAACCCAGATAAATAGCGGTACGAACGGCAGATAGGCAGGCATATTGTTTCGACGCGGTACCGAATCTGATAAAGATTTTATGCCAAAAGACGTTTTGAGCAGCCAGCCGCCGAATAACAGTATTCCTGCCAGACAAATGATGAAGTCTATCGCGGTTATGTAGCTGACCTCGCTATATGCGGATTTGATAATCTCAGGAATATTCATCGTTATATACTTTTTGCGACCTTGAAACTAAGCCCGTTTTGTGCTACATTACCAAAAACATCCGGGCAGCACCAATTTTTTTGCCTGTGTTTGGCTATATTAGCTTATGTTGGGAAATTGGTGCTGCCCAAGGAAAATAGATTATGGATATATTTCGCATTGAAGGGCCGGTTCGGCTTTCCGGGGTCGTTAGTATAAATGGTTCCAAAAACGCTTCTCTACCGATAATGGCTGCTGCCATTTTAGCTGCCGGCAAATCGGTTATAAAAGCAGTTCCCTATCTTTCTGATATTTCCGTTTTCAGCGAGTTGCTTGGCCAATTGGGTTGCGAGCTTACCCGAAGCCCAAACGGGGATTTGTGCATAGATTCGAGCCATATTGATAACCCTGTAGGCGAGTATGAAATTGTCCGCAGGATGCGGGCAAGTGTTTGCATACTTGGCCCGTTGCTTGCTCGCTGCGGCAGGGTGGAGGTTTCGATGCCTGGCGGATGTGCGATTGGTGATAGGCCCATCGACATCCATCTGCGGGGCCTGCGGGAGCTTGGCGCAAAAATCCATCTTAAAAACGGCTATATTATTGCTGAAGCCCCCCGAGGCGGATTGACCGGTTGTGATATTTTTATGGGTGGACCATTTGGCTCGACAGTGCTGGGCACGGCAAATGTGTTAATGGCCTCAACGCTGGCAAAGGGTAAAACGATTATCGAGTCGGCTGCCTGCGAACCGGAAATGGTTGATTTGGCGAACTGCCTTACCAAAATGGGTGCAAAGATAGATGGTATCGGTTCACCTCGGTTAATTATCGAAGGGGTCAAGGAGTTACAGCCAGCCGAATATCAGGTAATTCCGGACAGAATCGAGGCGGGGACCTTTATGGTCGCCGCTGCTATAACGGCAGGGAAACTTCGGCTGGTGAACTGTCGGCTCGGTGATATGATGGCTGTTGTTGACAGGTTAAGAAATATTGGGGTAGCGGTCGAGATTGCAGACGGTGGTTGTGTTGTTGCCCGCCGGGGCTCAATTAAGCCGGCCGACGTTACCACCCAGCCTTATCCGGGTTTTCCTACCGATTTGCAGGCTCAGTTTATGGCTCTTCTGTCACTTGCCAAAGGCAATAGTATTGTGATTGAGAAGATTTTCCCTGATAGATTTATGCACGTTGCCGAATTGAACCGAATGGCGGCGAATTTGCGTAAAGAGGGTCCTACTGTCATTATAGCAGGTGTAAAGAAATTGATTGCCGCTCCTGTAATGGCCTCGGACCTTCGGGCATCGGCGGCATTGGTTCTGGCTGGTTTGGTTGCTGAAGGGACTACGGTTGTCAACAGAGTTTATCACATCGACCGCGGCTATGAAAAAATCGAAGAAAAATTGAATCTGGTCGGTGCAAAAATCTTTCGGGAACCCACTGAAAGTATGGCGGGAGAGCTTACAAGCAAAATATCAGAAAGGGTTGAAAAATGAAAAAATCACTTAAAGCTGTGTGGGTTATTTTGCTGGCTGTTCTGATTCTGGCTGCTGTTGTGGCAATAGCCATTGATGTTTTTGCCGAACGTGCCTTAAAAGCGGGTATTGAGGTCGCGGCAACTAAAGCCTTAAACGTCGGAGTGAGTGTGGGAAAGGTTGACCTTTCAATTATGGCAGGCAAATTAGGTATTAGTAATCTTTTAATCAATAATCCGCCCGGTTATCAATATAATAAGCTGCTTGAGCTAAAGAACGCCCAAATCGAAGTTGATGTAAAGTCGCTTTTGAGTGAGAGGGTTAATATAAGAAGAATCAGACTCGATGGGGTAAATGTCGTCCTTGAGCAAAGAATCACCAACAACAATCTTCTTGATGTAGTAAAAACAATATCCAATGAGCAAGAGGTCAAAGGCAAGCCTGAAAAAAGAGGGGGGAAAAAACTGCATATAGATAATCTTGAAATTTCGAACGTAATAGTCAAGGCAAAGTTGCTGCCTATTCCCGGCAAGGCAGATACCATTACGCTAGAGCTCGACCCTATCGTGATGACTGATTTAGGCAGCGATAACAAATTAGATACGGCTGAACTGTCCAGCAAAATCTTACTGGCTATAGCGGCTGGTGTGGCCGAAAAAGGAACGGGTGTTTTGCCTGATGAGATGACCAGTACGATGAAGTCAACCCTGGGCAAGACCATAGAGCTGGGTAAAACTGCTACGAAGGAAGGGAAAAAACTTTTAGAAGGAGGCAAAGACAGCGGCAAAGAGCTTATAGAAGGCTTCAAGGGTCTGCTGAAAAAACCCAAGGAAGAAAAGTAAGAATTCGATTTCAAGTTTTTCCTGCGGCTTTTTTGGCGGATTCTACCGTATTGTAGAGCAGCATTGTTATCGTCATCGGCCCGACGCCGCCGGGGACCGGAGTAATCAAACTTGCCTTTTCTTTGACCGCTTCAAAATCAACATCACCAACCAAGCGATACCCTTTTTTCGCAGTCTTGTCTTCGATGCGATTGACGCCGACATCAATTACAACGACGCCATCCTTTACCATATCCGCAGTTATGGTGTTGGGTTTGCCGGCGGCGGCAATTATAATGTCGGCCTGGCGGGTGTGATAAGCCAGGTCGGCTGTTTTTGTGTGGCAGACCGTTACAGTGGCGTTGCCGCCTTTGTTTTTCTGAATGAGCATATTGGCGAGGGGCTTTCCAACGATGTTGCTACGTCCGACAATTACTACGTGAGAGCTTTCAATTTTAACGCCGCTTCGCTGCAAAAGCTGAATGACGCCGTGAGGTGTGCAGGGCAAAAATGCCGCCTGTCCCGCTACCATTTTGCCGATATTGGTTGGGTGAAAGCCATCGACATCCTTGTCGGGGTTAATCGCCAAAAGGACCTCGGATTCGTCAAGATGTTTGGGCAGAGGCAACTGGACCAGGATGCCGTTTATTTTTGGGTCGGTATTCATTCGATTGATTAAAGCGATTAGTTTCTCTTGTGTGGTATCCGCAGGCAGACGGTTATCATCGGAGTAAATCCCTAATTCTTCGCAGGCATGTTCTTTAGCAGAGACGTATGACTTCGAAGCGGGGTCCTCACCTACCAGGATGACTCCCAGTCCCGGCACGATACCTTGTTTTTTAAGTTTTGCCACTTCTTTTTTTAATTCAGCCTGCATATCCGCGGCCACTTGTTTTCCGTCGATAATTTTTGCTGCCATTTATTAACTCCACTTACCAATTACCGGTTACCATTTACCAACTTAAAACATTCCTGTTACTTTTCCGGTTTTGAGATCCACGTCAATGCGCCTAAAGGCGGGGTCCGAGCTTGTCCCCGGCATCAGCTTAATCTGGCCGGCGAGGGGAACGATAAAGCCGGCTCCTTTATATACCAGGAAGTCACGGATGGGAAGTTTCCAGTTTCGAGGCCGACCTTTTATGTCAGGGTCGTGTGATAAGCTCAGATGCGTTTTGACCATACAGGTTCCGAAGTTCTTGAAATCTTTGTTTTTCTCGAAGGCTTCGGCTTTTTTCAGGGCTTCGGGTGTATAAGTAACGCCGTCGGCACCGTAGACTTCAGTGGCGATTAGTTCGACCTGTTTTCGCAAAGGTGTCCCCAGTTCGTAGAGGAATTTGAATTTATTTTTTTCCTTGCAGGCCTGGATGACGGCTTCAGCAAGTTCGATTGCACCATCTCCGCCCTTTAGCCAGTGTTCTGAGTATGCTACCAGAGCGCCGTTTTGTTCTGCAACTTTACGTACCAGATTAATTTCGGCTTTGGTGTCGGTGTAGAAGCTGTTTATGCAAACTACGGGACGGACGCCGCTTTTCTTAACGGTTTCGATATGGGCAATAAGGTTGTCGCAGCCGGCCTCGACCAACTTGAGATTTTCTTTTGTATATTCCTCACTCAGTGGTATTCCCGGCTTGACTGTTGGTCCGCCGCCGTGCATCTTAAGGGCCCGAATGGTGGCAACAATGACCACCGCATTGAGTTTCAGACCTGACATACGACACTTTAAGTTCCAGAACTTCTCAAAGCCGATGTCTGCACCAAAACCACTTTCTGTTACGTGATACTCCGACAATTTCGTGGCGAGTAAGTCGGCGATGATTGAGCTTTGGCCGACAGCAATATTGGCAAAGGGCCCGGCGTGGACAAATACCGGCTGGCCCTCGATGGTCTGCAGCAAGCTCGGATTGAGTGCCTCAACCATCCAGGCGGTCATCGCACCATCGACTTCGAGGTCGGCGGTGGTAACTTCATTGCCTTTTTTGTCGTATGCGACCACGATTTTGCTTATTCTTTCTCGCAAGTCCTTTAGGTTTTTGACCAGGGCCAGTATTGCCATCAGCTCACTTGAGACCGAGATGGCGAATCCGGATTCCATTTCGTAGCCGTCCATCTTGTCGCCTTTGCCGATTGTGATGTTACGCAAAGATTGGGCGCAAAAGTCCATAACCCATTTCATTTGGACCTGCTTTGGGTCGATATCTAATCTTTTTAAGTTTCTTTTTGCCAACTGCTCATCGGTATAGTTTCTCTCGTGCTGCATACGAGAAGTCAGGGCCACCATAGCCAGGTTGTGTGCGTTTGTGATACAGTCGATATCGCCGGTAAGACGAATGGAAAATGGCACTAAAGGGATACACTGGGCGAGCCCGCCGCCAGCGGCGGAACCTTTGATGTTGAATGTCGGGCCTCCGCTTGGCTGCCGAATAGCACCGGTTGCTTTTTTGCCTAATTTGCCCAGCCCTTCAATCAATCCGATGGCCGTAGTGCTTTTCCCTTCTCCTAATGGTGTAGGAGTAATAGCGGTAACATCAATATATTTTGCGGTCGGCCCGGCTTGACCTTTCAGTCGCTCCAGGACCATGGCATAATCGACCCTTGCTAACTGCCGTCCCATATGCAGCAGTTCGTCGTTTTTCAGTCCTAATTCTTTAGCCAGCACGCTAACGGGTTTCATAGATTGCTCAGCAGCTTCAGCAATCTGCCAATCCTTCATTTTAGTTGGGTCAAGTTTCATATATTGTCCTCTTAAAATGTCTGTTAAATTTCATTTTCGCTATTATCGCCGGGAGAGGCAAAAGAAATATAAGACTAAAGTTTTATTTTTGCACTATTCTGCTATTTATGAAGGTATTGTTGATGTTTTGGCGTTTTATTATGGGGTAATTTGGGGAAAACGTCCTGCACACAAGGATTTCTCTATTCACCAGATTGCTTGAAAGCGGTAAATACTGGGCCGGGTTGGAGTCGAACCAACGTAGGCTTACGCCAATGGGTTTACAGCCCATCCCCTTTGACCACTCGGGCACCGACCCTGTTTTCGTATAGCGTAAAAGTGAAGTTTACAATTTGTCGAGTTATTTTGCAAGAAAAATTCATCTGGTAAATATCGGCTGGAGTTGCCAAAACTGCCGATAAGCGGTATGATAGCTTCTGTTTTGCCGATGTAGCTCAACGGTAGAGCACGGCTTTCGTAAAGCCGGGGTTGTGAGTCCGATTCTCACCATCGGCTTTGTATCTTTGTTCTAAAGATGCTGTTGTGGGAAAAAATACTGACGCATAACAAGATTTGTTCTGTTATTTAGTCATAAAGTTGTACACATCATCTCTTGTGCCGTAAAGCCCGTCCCAGCCAGCGGAGATTAAAATATAAGAGTTCGGGTTGTAAGGTTTGTCAGTTACCGTGACAGCTTTGTCCCTTGTATTGCTATAAAACAGGCTGCCTTTGCCGGCACTGTCGTACAATGGGTGGTCATTGCCCCCACCCCAGGGTGGTTTAATCTGAAGCAGTTTATCATTGTCCAAATAATTGTAGATATTTGTCTTATTGGTTACTCCTTGGTTAGCATCATGGGTAAGTTTAGACGGGTCTGCCTTGTAGTATAATATAGGCATACCGAGTTTTTCCCCTGCGAGGCTTCTGAGTTCATTGCGCTTAAAAACATCACAAAGAACCGGACAGCACGAGTCAAAGGGCGTTGAACTGAATAAAGTTCCTATAGAAGCTATCTGGACGTTTTGTCCTTCGATATACTTTACCTTTCTTGTTCTCAGATTTGCCTCCTGGGTAGGGGTAGGTGGAATGGAGAGGGGTGTCCTGTTAAAGTATAGTTCTGTTGTTTTATCACTGGCCTTGCCCTTGTCGTCAAATACTGAGTCCGGATGGAATCCGAGGCCGTCTTGTCCGACCATAGCTTCACAAAGCTTCATAGCGCCACAATAATTGTCGCCATCGGCATCCAGCGGCGCTGAGTCCGGATAGCCGTCAAAGTCGATGCTGAACATTTCTAAGCCCTTGCTAATATCGTGAAACTGGCCTTTTTGCGTTACCTCCCTGGCATACCGTCTTACCATGTTCAAAGACGGTAGAAGTAAGCTAAGAAGAATCACAATGATGCTCATAGCAGTCAGCAGCTCTATAATGGTAAAACCTGTTTTGGCGTAAGCCATCTCCCATGAGGGATGGCATAGTCCATTGACGATTTTGCCTTTTGATTTCATTTTATTCTCCTTATCTTATGATGACAATAAACTTATACCCTGTAAAGGGACTATTTTTATCGGGCTTCAAATCCTATCATATTATACAGCATTAAAAGCTTCTTGGCAAGGAAATTATATATGGGACATTTGGTTATTAAGACTATAGAAAATACTTACTTTACCTCTTTGTAACACCGTAGTTAGCTGAAAAGGCCGCTGTGTCAGGAGGACATATCAGCCCACAAATTTTTTCTGAACACAGTCTATTGTATAGGGCTTGGTTTGTCAAGGGAATTCTGGGTTTTGGCACCGTGGAGGGGGAGAAATGACAATCCTTCGGCCTTGCTCAGGATGGTGAGCTTGTCGAACCATTAGAACCTCAGGTGAGCAGTTTTTGCTTGCCGGGGTGGGCAGTAGATTTATATATTGATAGCGAAAACCGTGTTTAGGGCTGTGCAGGAACAGCGGTTAAGGTTACTATGAATCTGAAAGACAAGTACAATTCGCTTCAAAAAATCTTTAAAGAGCTGGATAAAGTGATTGTCGCATACTCCGGCGGGGTGGATAGCACGCTCCTTTTGAAAGTGGCTGCTGAGACGCTCGGTGCCGAAAAAGTGCTGGCTTGTATCGCTGAAGGCCCATCTCTGCCTCGGAGCCAGTATTCGCAGGCAGTTGAGACGGCGAAAAAGATAGGCGTTGAGGTCCGAACCGTCAAACCAAATGAGCTGGCCGATGCAGAATATGCAGCCAATAAGGCTGACCGGTGTTTCCGCTGCAAATTGCATCTTTATGGAATTTTGGCTGATATTGCCAGGGAGGAAAACTTTAATTGCGTTGTTTGCGGATGTAATTTCGATGACAAAAGCGATTTCCGTCCCGGCAATAGAGCGGCGGAGGTTTTTGGCGTCCGCTGCCCGCTAATGGAGGCACAACTGACCAAAGAGGACATCCGCAAGTTAAGCAGGCAGATGGGTTTGCCTACGGCTGATATTCCTGCTTCGCCGTGCTTAGCTTCGAGAATCGCTTATGGATTGGAGATTACGGAACAGCGATTAAGGCAAGTCGAGGAAGCAGAAGAGGTTATAAGAGAATTGGGTCTGGTGGAATTTCGAGTCCGGCACCACGATAGACTCGCGAGAATTGAGGTCCATCAGGAGGATTTCGAGATGGTTTTAGCGAATCGTTCGCGAATTGTTGAAAAGCTGCAAGAGCTTGGCTTTACATACGTTACGATTGATTTGCAGGGGTTTCGCAGCGGGTCGTTGAATGAGATATTGACGGAAAAAGAAAAACGACTGGATCCCAGATAAAGACATTCTGGGATCTGCGCTTCGCTACGAGAAGCGGAGTGAAGATGGGGGAAATAGGCAAGGTGGGGTAGCACCAAACGCGCAAGTTCGTGTTTGAAAATGTCGAAAATTGTAGAAAAATTTGGAAAAATGTATAGAAAAGTGTGAAAAAAGTATAGAAACGGTTGAAAAAATTGGAAGATTTTTTACCCCCCCTGCGCATTTGATTGATTTTTAATTAGCCACAGAGTTCACAGAGGACACAGAGGTTATTTATTTCTGAAGGTCGATTGAGGTTTGTTTAATCGGGATTGGTTGTCAATTATGCTGATTGATAGGATGCTGTAAGAAAGGAATTAGGACAACCGGCTCAAACGGCTGGCCTGCAAGGATGTTATCGAATATGTCCTTGAGCATAAGACAGTTGAGGACTTGGAAAACCGGATTGAGGCGATAGAGCAAAAACTTGACCAGCATAAATAAATACGCTGTTTAGGTCAGATTTTAAGGCCGATTTTCCAAAAGAGGCCCTATGGCTCACCTTGAGTCGATTTCGTCGATTCTACGACGAAAAGAACGCTGTAGTAAGCGTTCTATAGGATTTTATGGGCTGGTATAACTACGTCTTTTCCTCAAAAGCACCGCCCTGTGAAATTTCGAAGAAATTTCTCAGGGGACTAAAGTCTTGGAAATCTTTTCAGATTTCTCAAGGTATCGAGGCCAAGCAGTATATCGCCCTGGCTGGTTAGTCAAGGGTCGTTGTCAGCGTTTTCTTCTCACTATCTTCTTTATGGTTTCATTTCTCAGCAGCGGCTTTTGCTTTGGCAGCTTCTGCATCAGCAGCGGCTTTTACTTTGGCGGCTTCTACTTTGGCAGCTTCTGCTTTAGCATCGGCTTTTACTTCAGCGGCGGTTTTCGTTTTGGTGGCTTCTACTTTGGCAGCTTCTGCTTTAGCATCGGCTTTTACTTCTACCGCCTCCGAAGCAGCTTTTTCTTTCTTAGTACCCTTGCAGCCCGTCAAAACCAGCGAGCAACAAAGTAAAGCCAAGAAAATGATTGTAATTCTTTCGCTCTTCATTTCTGTCTCCTATCAAATTTATTTACCCTAAAGTTGACTTTATTGGACTTTGTTGAAATTGTATATCGCTCTGGCTGGCTGGTCAAGGGTTATATTTTATCGTCTTCTTCTCAGCATCACCGCCCTGTGAAATTCCCCGTGGAATTCAAAGATTTCCGGTACTTGGTCCTCGGAATTTCTTCGAAATTCCAGAGGGGACTTAGTCCCGTCAAGCCGGGACTCCGCCGAGCTTCGTCCTCGGAATCTTTTTAAGATTCCAGAGGGCACCGAGGCCGAGCAGCAAAAGCGTTGCGGGTTCGGGAACTGTCTCGTTACTTTACACTGATGTTTTCGATACTTCCCCAAACACCAAAAACGCGCAATAGCCAGAGGATGACAACAATCACCACAACGACATTGATAATCTTCTTTATCTTGCCGTCCATCGGGATATAAGTATTGACTAACCACAGAAGC
>JBELAN010000021.1:0-29286 GCA_049508795.1 Sedimentisphaerales bacterium
CGAGGGTAGAGATGGCCGAGGAAACAGCTTCTGCTTTACTTTGCCCAAGCAGAATGTGCAGGCGGCTGCTGCTTTGACAGCGATAAAAGCAGCAAAAAAACACCGCCAAAACCAAATACCGCAATAAGCTTATAGAAAGCAATAACTATGTTCAGGGAAAAGGACTCTTTAATACAAAAATTTATATTTGTGTTGATATTACTGCTTATGTTTGCGCCTAACGTCCAGTTATTAGCGCAACAGCAGGACGCAAATAAGCCAAAAGATGTTTTTGAAATGTCTCTCGAGGAATTGATGAAGGTTGAGATTGTATCGTCCGCAACCTTGACAAAGACCACGCAGCGTCTCGTCCCGGCGGCAGTGACTACAATCACTGCGGAGCAGATACAGGCCAGCGGCGCCCGCAGTCTGTTTGAGCTGCTCGATATTTACGTCCCGAACCTGCAGTGGTGGCACAATCACTGGGAGGCGGATAATATGGGGCTGCGAGGTATCCTCAGCGACCGTGACGATAAGTATCTGCTTCTGGTCAATGGGCGAGTGATGAACGAACGCACGCATTACGGTGCTCTCAGCGAGCGCGACCTGGTGGAACTTAAAGACATTCACCATATTGATGTCGTTCGCGGTCCCGGCTCTGCTATGTACGGACCCGGTGCAGTGGCGATGGTGATAAACATCATCACTCATAACGCCAATACATTTGAAGGTACCGACATTACATCTCGCCTTGGCGCCATCGAGGAGTTCTACTCTTGGGAAGTAAGGCATGGACAAAAGTTTAAAGACGGCGACGGCGGTATATTCGTTTATTCAGGTGTCAGCAGATATCGCGGTGCTAATGCGGAGAACGCCCCTCAGATTTACGGAGTCGATTTCCCGGCAACGCCTGGTGGGGACGCAGCAATGCCGTGGGATGGCCACAAGAAAGGTAAACCTCTTACAAGTCTCTCTATAAATGACGGAGAGGACTTCAGAAATGTGACGCCTATGAAGTTGCATGTCGAGATAACCAGAGGCAACTGGGACATCTGGGGACGCTACACCCAAGGCGGAAAGCAAATTTTCTGGCCCACCGGCCTTGTGGCCCGCTGGCCCTATGGCTGGACCGGCAGTTGGGCTCTGCCACTCAGGGACAGCGGCTATGGTTATCGGCAGGCGACCGGCTTCATCGGGTATAAAAAAGACCTTGATGAGAAGACCGATTTGGATATGTCATTCAGCTATGATATGTTTGATTTTAGGCGGATAATTCATACTTGGTTACAAGAGGCATATCTTGAACAAAAGTATATAAGTAAAGCAATGATCCGGCGCGATATCACCAGTAGGCAGAAAATAGCCTTCGGGGTTGAGATATTGCACGGAGAATACGGCTATGACAATCTGGGTTGGCCTTATGGTGGCGATGCCTACGACGGCGCTTTTAATAATGTGGTGGGAGGTATGCCTCGCTGGTCAACAAATATGATTTCATTTATGGGTGAGCATCAGTGGGCGATTACTGACCAGTTGACAAGCTTTATCGGGGCAAGGTATGACAGTCACACCTTTACCAACAAGATGTTCTCACCGAGAGCATCTCTTGTATATGCCCCGAACAAACAAGATACATACAAGGTTATGTGGGCAAGGTCTGTGCGTGCCAACTATGAGGAGCAGTTGAAAGATACGTCTATGAGAACAGGCCAGGACAGCGCACCTGAAAAGCTCGATAGTCTTGAGGTTCGATACGAGCGAAAGCAGAACGAGAATCTTGACCTCGCTGCCTCGTGGTTCCTTCATTACCAACTTCAGCTTATCGGTTGGTCGAATGCGGCAAATGGAGAGGCTGTGGTGGGTAATCAGAAAGAATGGGGTCTGGAGCTGGAGGCCATGTATCATACAGACCGCGCACGTTTGGGAATTTCCCATGGTTACACCAAGTTGATAGACTTCCAGCTTGCTGACCCGCGAATGGTGACCACCGACCCTCTTGTGCAAGCCAGCGCCATGCCTTATGGTTATGGCCACGACCTGCAGAGATGGGCAAATCATATCACCAAAGTGCAGGGACAATACAAACTGGACGAGAAATGGACACTTGACGGCTCGTTGCGCATCTATTGGGGTTTTCCGGGCTTGAGAGACTATGCCAACTATGATGCAGACCGTCTCGGCTATACGCTTGAGTCGAAGGACCCGTATCGCGGCAGCTACTATCTGAATCTCGGCCTGCAGTACCAGCCCAAGAAGAATCTGACGTTCCGTATCGACGGTTACAACCTCCTTGGTATCTTCAGTAAAGACTTCAACAAACGCAATTACGGTGGTGAAGGCAGTGCTGATTTCCGTGATTCTGCACCGGCGGTGGGCGTGAGTATGACTTACAAATTTTAGCCGGCAAGCTGAAAAAATTGATTATTTCTCTGCCTCGTCACTTAGGTGGAGGGGTGTTCTAAAGGAGTTCGGTGATGGAAAGGATGAGCTTGTGGTTGGCGTTAACGATGTATTCGACACTCAACAAGATAGGACTCTTGTCCTGAGCGAACTTACTACTGAGCGAAGTTGAAGAATAGACGATAAATAATGATTTGATGAGCGTTACATAGATGAAAATTAAAGCTTACAGCTCGATAGTTTTAGTTTCGGTCTTGTTTGCGGCTGCTGCTTTGACAGCGATAAAAGCAGCAAAAAAACGCTGCCAAAACCAAATACCGCAATAAGCTTATAGAAAGCAATAACTATGTTCAGGGAAAAGAACTCTTTAATACAAAAATTTATATTTGTGTTGATATTACTGCTTATGTTTGCGCCTAACGTCCAGTTATTAGCGCAGCAGCAAGACGCAAATAAGCCAAAAGATGTTTTTGAAATGTCTCTCGAGGAATTGATGAAGGTTGAGATTGTATCGTCCGCAACCTTGACAAAGACCTCGCCGCGTCTCGTCCCCGCTGCTGTGACAACCATCACTGCTGAGCAGATACGGGGCTCCGGCGCCCGCAGTTTGTTTGAGCTGCTGGATATTTACGTGCCGAACCTGCAGTGGATGCGTAATCACTGGGAGGCGGATAATATGGGACTTCGCGGGATTATTAATGACCGGGATGATAAGTATCTCCTGCTTGTTAATGGACGCATTATGAACGAGCGCACCCACTACGGCGCATTGAGCGAGCGAGACTTGGTGATGCTCGGTGACATTCATCATATCGATGTAGTTCGCGGTCCCGGCTCCGCCATGTATGGCCCGGGTGCTATATCTATGGTGATTAACATTATCACCTACAACGCCGAGACATTCCAGGGCACGGAGGTCACCAGCCGTCTGGGTGCCGTTGAGGAGTTTTATGCAGGCGAGGTGAAACACGGCCGAAAATTCGACAGCAACGACGGCGGTTTCTTTGTTTATACGGGCATCGGCAAATATAACGGCGCAAGCAAGTATGACGCCCCTCAGATTTTCGGACTTGATTTTCCATCAGGTCCATCAGGATACGGGTGGGACCCAGGTTGGGGTGCTGTGGCACAGCCGCCTTACCTTCCGGCTGACGGCACCAGGGCAGGCAAACCGATGACGGGGCCTTCGCTTAATCGCGATGGAGAAAGCTGGAGGGACCAGCCGCCTATGAAGTTATACGCCGAAATAACAAAAGGCAACTGGGACCTCTGGGGGCGTTACACTAGCGGCGGCCAGCAGTTTATCCCGGATATCGGGGTTTTGGCCCCCTTCCCCTATGGCTGGGGCAACGTTGGCTGGCTGAAGCAGCCGCCGCTTCTGATGGGCGGCTATGGTTATCAGCAGGCAACCGCCTATGTCGGATATAAGCAGGAATTGGCCGACAACCTCAATATCGATTATTCATTCAGTTATGACATGTTTGATTTTGAGCGGACCATGATGAATGTGAGGATTCAAGATGCATTTCGAGAGGACACGTATTCCGGCAAGGCGATATTGCACTGGCAGCCCAATGACCGGCATAAGATTGCCTTTGGCGGCGAGCTTTTGCATCAGGAGTTAGGGATGAACAGCCCCGGCTGGCCTCATCTGGACGAACCCGCCGATGCCAGGTTTAACGGTTGGCCAGGGTTAACGAAGATGCCACGCTGGTCAACAAATATGTATTCGTTGTTAGGCGAATGGCAATGGAAGATCAACGACAAGTGGACGACCTTTATCGGCGGCCGGCTTGATGACCATACATTTACCGACTTGATGTTCTCGCCTCGTGCGGCAATAATCCACATGCCGACCGACAAGGACACGTTTAAGCTGATGTGGTCTCGGTCTGTGCGTGCAAACTATGAGGAGGATATGAAATTTCAGGCCGACAAAGGCGGCGGTAACAGCGACCCCGAGAAACTCGACAGCCTTGAGCTTCGCTACGAACGTAAGCACAACAAGAATCTTGACCTTGCTGCTTCGATGTTCCTGCACTACAGCCTTGAACGTATCGCCTGGTCTTATGATACTTACGGCGCTGCAGTGGTGGGCACGCAGAAAGAATGGGGTGTTGAACTGGAGGCCCTGTATCATACGGACCGCACGCGTTTGGGAATTTCGCATGGATATACCAAATTGATAGATTTTAAACTCGCCGACCCAACCCTGCAGAATGTAGCAATCAGCGCCAAGCCTTACGGTTATGGCGATGACCTGGCGAACTGGTCGAATCATATAACCAAGTTAACGGCTCAATACAAGCTTAATGACAAATGGACCTTCGACGGGTCATTGCGCATCTACTGGGGATTCCCAGGTATGAAGGACTTCGATGAGTATAGAAAAAACCCGACGAGTCAAGCGAACAAGAACGACTATCCGGTAATGGAACCCGGGTGGGAACGGGGCTATCGCGGCAACTACTACCTGAATCTCGGTCTGCAATATAAGGCGAGCAAAGACCTCACTATCGGTATTAACGGCTACAACCTGCTTGGTATTCTCAACAAGGACTTCAACAAGCGCAATTACTATGCCAGTTACGGCGATTACCGCAGCGCAGCACCAGCCGTCGGCGTATCGCTTACCTACAAATTCTGAAATATAGCGCCAATGTACATAAATACGACAGGATAAGAAAAACTGAGAATCAGAACTTATAACATAAGAGTCTTAGCTTTGGTCTTGTTGATGGTTGCGATTGCACCAAAGGCCAGGGCTGATTCCCCATCCAGCCAGGAGTATCAGGTAAAGGCGGCATTTTTATACAACTTCCTCCAATTTGTAGACTGGTCTGAAGAAAAATCCGCCGACAGCAACAAGCCAATAACCATAGGTATTATCGGCAAGGACCCTTTTGGAAATGCCTTTGAGCCGATTAAGGACAAAAAGGTTAAAGGCAGAAGCGTCATCATAAAACGATTCAAGAGTTTTGAAGAGCTGAAAAAATCCACCGGGAAGGATAAACCCGAATTGGGCCGTGAAATCGAGGCGCTCACAAAATGTCACCTGTTGTTCATTTGTTCTTCAGAGCAGGAAAACCTTAAGGAAATCATAAATTCAGTTAGAGACCATAATGTCCTGACGGTTGGTGAGACGGAAGGTTTTCTCGAATCCGGCGGTATTATCAACTGCTTTGTGGAAGAGAACAAGATTCGTTTTGAAATCAATATCTCTGCTGCTGAACGAGCCAAACTTGAGATAAGGTCTCAGTTGCTGCGATTGGCTAAAAGAATAGTTGAAAAAGATGCCTCTCAAGAAAACAAAGGAGCGGAATCATCCGGGTAGGCAAGGGAAACTAATTATGCCTGTTTTTCGAAATATGACAATAAAACATAAGCTGATATCGATTATCATGCTGGCATGCATTGCTGGTCTGGTGCTGGCAGGGGTTGCATTTATCAGCTGGGAGTGGAGCACATTCCGCAATAATATGGTGCAAAATGTCTCAACACAGGCAGAAATGATAGCGGAAAACTGCAAAGCGGCTCTGGCTTTCAAGGATGCAGAGGATACAAAGAAGACGCTAAGCGCCCTTCATGTGGAGCCTTCTATCGTCTTTGGCGGTGTTTATACAAAGGATAATAAACTCTTTGCGACTTACTATCGTGATTATGCTGAGATAAAAGTCCAACCAAATGAACTTCAGAGCAGTGGCTTTAGTTTTAATGCTGGCTTTCTAAATGTCTTCAAACCTATTGTTCTCGACGGAGAAGTTATTGGAATGGTTTGCATCCGGTCGGATATGAGTCCTATGTACGCGATGCTTAAGCGCAATATAAGTGTAATCATTGCTGTTCTGTTTCTTTCCTCTTTCGTAGCTTTTCTTGTGTCATCACAACTTCAGAAAGTTATTTCCAGACCAATTTTAAGTTTGGCTAAGGTTGCAAAAGATGTGTCGGAAAAGAAAGATTATTCTACTCGGGCTATAAAACACAGTAACGATGAAATTGGGTTACTTATCGATGCATTCAATGAAATGTTGGAGCAAATCCAGCAGCGCAATTTGGAATTAGTCGACGCTAAGGAGAAGCTCGAAGTGAGGGTCAAGGAGCGTACCGCCGAGCTTACATGCGCCAATGAGCAATTAACCCAGGAAATCACCGAGCGCAAAAAAGTAGAGGAGGAGTTGCGTAAAGCTGAAGAAAAATACAGAACGCAGTTTGAGGGGGCATTGGATGCTATCGTCGTGGCTGATGTCAAAACAGGTATAATAATTGACTGTAACCCCGCAGCTACAAGATTGGTTGGCCGGGAAAAATCAGAACTGATTGGTAAACCGCAACGCATTCTCTATCCTCCGGAAAAAATCGAAGGAGAATTTAGCAAAACTTTCAAGCAGCATCTCAAAGGAAAACAGGGTCAAACCCTGGAAACACAGGTTATTACCAAAACCGGAGGAATCAAAGATGTTGCAATAAAGGCCAATCTACTCGAAATTGAGGGCAAAAAACTGCTGCAAGGCATATTCCGGGACATCACCGAGAACAAAAAAGCAGAGCAGCGTCAGGCCCAGTTGCTCAAGCAACTGGAAAAGATAAATCAAGAACTAGAAGACTTTGCATACATAGTCTCACATGATTTAAAAGCGCCGCTGCGGGGGATTAAGACCGTTGCGGAATGGATATCAACCGACTACGCTGATAAGCTCGATGATAACGGCAAAGAGCAAATGAAATTACTTGTCGGTCGTGTGGACCGAATGCACAACCTCATCGACGGTATCTTGCAGTACTCCAGAGTCGGACGTGTTGAAGAAGAAAAGGTTGTGGTGAATCTGAATGAGCTTGTCACGGAAGTTGTTGACCTGATTGCTCCGCCGGAAAACATTACGATTACAGTCGAGAATGAGCTGCCTGTAATTAAGTGTGAAAAGACCCGCATTACGCAGGTATTCCAGAATCTGCTGAGCAACGCTGTGAAATATATGGATAAACCGCAAGGCCGGATAAAAGTCGGATGCGTTGAAGAGAACAGCTTCTGGAAATTCAGTGTCGCCGATAACGGTCCCGGGATTGAGGAAAAACATTTTGAAAAGATTTTCCAGTTGTTCCAGACGTTAACACCGCGTGATGAATTCGAAAGTACCGGTATTGGCCTTACCATTATAAAGAAAATTGTTGAGATGTATGGCGGTAAAACCTGGGTCCAGTCAAAAGTCGGCAGTGGCAGCACTTTCTTCTTTACGCTTCCAAAAACACTCAGCGCTACCGATAAAGAGAAACAGCTTCTTACCGCTTCCTCTCGAAACGCCTCGGCGCCTTGATGGTTGTCACATAGAGGCACTATGGTAATCACATAGAACAATAATGGACATTAAGGCACCGTCAGAAGTTTTCTTGCACGAACCTGACCGCATTGGCAAAGATTGTCATTCCGTCACCATATCTTGTGTCTTGTGTCTTATATAAGCGGGACCAATGCGGATGTTGGGTGGGCCGAACGTGCCTTTCCGGATGCGGCATAAGTCCCAGGACCCGGCCGGTAGCATCTGTCAGACCGGCTATCGAATCCACCGAGCCGTTTGGATTAACAGGGTAGTTACCTTCTTTGCCGTTTTTATCCACGTATTTGAATGCGATATGTCCCTTGGACTTTAGTTTCTCAAGGGTAGCTTTGTCTTTGGTAACAACTTTACCCTCGCCATGTGCAATCGGCAGATAGATTTGCCTGCCACGCTCAATGAAGATGCACCTTTCGGTTTGGGGGGCAAGATACACCCATCTGTCTTCAAATTTACCGCTGTCGTTATAAGTTATTGTAACAGACCCTCTCTCGTTGGCTGACTCCGTCCCGGGCAAAATCCCTGCCTTGACCAGCACCTGGAAGCCGTTGCAAATTCCGAGCACCAATTTGCCGTCTTCTATAAATTTTTGTATCGATTCATACAAGTGGTGTATGATTTGATTAGCCATAATTTTACCGGCTGCCACGTCGTCGCCGTAGCTAAAGCCGCCGGGAAAAACGATTATCTGGTACTTCTCGAGCGCACTTTTGTCCTCGATTATCCTGTTTATATGGACACGCTCTGTTTTCGCTCCTGCCAGTTCCAGTGCATACTCGGTTTCCATATCGCAATTTATCCCCGCCGCCCGTAAAACTATTGCTTTTACCTGTATCATTAACAACCCTTCTTTATTACCAGTCAAGCGGCTTCTGCCACGCCTGTTTCAGCGAATCTATATCCGCCTCGATAACTGTTTTGCCGTCTTGTGCCTTTATGATAAGTGTTTTTTCTTCTATCACCTTGCCAATTTGTCCGAAGGGCAAATTTAATATCAGCTTTGCAAAGGCATCGTAATTCCCCGGCTCAACTTCTACAATGTAACGGGAGTTTGATTCGCTAAATAGCTGTGCATCTGTTCGCGAACAGTCGTCGCTTTTTGGCAGGCCCCGCAGGTCTGCTTTTATACCCAGTCCGCCGGCAAAAGCCATCTCCGCCAGCGCCACAGCCAGCCCGCCCTCCGAGCAATCGTGACAGCTGACTATAAGACCATTTGCAATCGCACTGGCAACTTTTTCAGCGATTTTAGGTGAGGTTTCTAAATCCACTTTCGGAACATTAGCTCCGAGTTGACCGTGAATCTTGTAATAGTGCGAGCCGCCTAATTCGTTTTTTGTTTCGCCCACCACAAAGAGAAAATTACCTCTCCTTTTTGCATCCATTGTTACGCACTTATTGATATCATCAACTATCGATATGGCGCTTATCAAAAGTGTTGATGGAATGGAAATTTGCCTTCCGTCTTCGCAGGAAAACTCATTGTTTAGTGAATCTTTGCCGGAGATAAACGGCACATCAAAGGCAATTGCGCCGTCGTAACACGCCTGAGCTGCCCGGACCAGCGGCCCGAACGTCTCCGGCTTTCTGCAGTTGCCCCAGCAGAAATTATCCAGCAGCGCAATCCTGTTCGCTCGCCCGCCTACACATACCAGATTCCTTATTGCCTCATCGATACCGGCCAGTGCCATCCAGTACGGGTCGATATCACCATACAATGGATTCATTCCACAGCTAATAGCAAGACCTTTGTCCGAGTCAAACTTGGGCTTTATCACCGCTGCGTCGCTCGGCCCATCGTTGTTCACGCCTGTCAGCGGCTTGACGACTGAGCTGCCCTGAACTTCGTGGTCATATTGCCGGATTACCCATTCCTTGCTGGCAACGTTATAGCAGGAAAGAATCTGTAAAAGTTCATCGTTGTAATTATTCTTCTCAGCTATACTCGGCTCAGAAATCTCCGGAGTTTTCCACACCGCCTTGCGCCGAATTTTCGGCACCCCGTCGTGCAGAAAATCCATATCCATTTCGGCTACCTGCTGGCCGTTATAGCGCAATATCAGCTTCTTATCATTTGTGAATTTACCTATTACCGTTGATTCCACATTTTCGCCGTCGAAAATTTTCTTTATCGCGTCTAAATCTTCTGGCTTGACGGCTATGACCATTCTCTCCTGTGCTTCGCTTATCCAGATTTCAGCATAGTTAAGCCCGGCGTACTTTAACGGGACTTTTTCCAAATCGACTTCTGCCCCGAGGTTTTTGCCCATTTCGCCTACAGCGCTGCTCAGTCCGCCGGCCCCGCAATCGGTAATCGCCTCGTATAACCCGGCTTTATTTGCCGCAAGTAGCACATCGAGCATCTTCTTCTCCATTATTGGGTTGCCGATTTGGACGGCGTGGGAGAAGATTGTTTCGTATTCGTGGGTTATTTCGCCGCTCGAAAAAGTTGCTCCGTGTATCCCGTCTCGTCCCGTTCGCCCTCCGACTACTATAATCAGGTTTCCGCTTTGCGGATTTTTAAAGCATTTCTTCTTGTCCATCAGGCCGATATTGCCGCAATAGACCAGCGGATTGCCTAAATATCTGTCATCGAAGTAAATTGCACCGTTGACCGTTGGTATTCCCATCCTGTTGCCGTAGTCGCGAACGCCGGCCACAACACCCTTCATAATTCTTCTCGGATGTAGAACCCCTTTGGGTATCTCTTCCAGCTTCTTGTCGGGTTCGCCGAAGCAAAATATATCCGTGTTGGCGATGGGTCTTGCGCCCAGCCCTGTCCCCATCGGGTCGCGAATTACGCCCCCGATGCCGGTGGCCGACCCGCCGTATGGATCCAGCGCGGAAGGGCGATTATGCGTTTCAACCTTAAAACAGACCGCCGAATCCTCGTCAAATTCCACCACCCCGGCGTTATCGGAAAAAACAGATATGCACCATTTCTTCTGAAGCTGCTGCGTGGCTTTGAAAACGGTCTCTTTTAGCAGGTTCTCGAAGTGTATTTCTTTGCCGTCGATTGACATATCAACGGCGCTTCTAAGCGTTTTATGAACACAGTGCTCGCTCCACGTCTGACCAAGTGATTCGAGTTCTACGTCGGTCGGCTCTCTACCTAACTGCTTGTAGTATTTTTGGATGGTCTGCATCTCGACCAGATTGAGAAACAGGTCTTTTTCTTTGCTCAAAGCTACAAGCCCCTCATCATCAAGCCAGCGCACAGGCCAGTGTATTATCTTCAGTTCATAAGGTTTAAGATGCGGACTTGGCGGCTCAGCTTCGCTTCCGATTATCACATCTTCGATGCAGTCGTTTGCTAAGATTTTTTTTGCAATTGTATCGGTTTGCCTTGTTGAAATGTCACCCAGTAAAACATACTTCCGTGCTGTTCGAACATTGTTAGCTTTAACGCCCATATCGGCTATTGCAGCCATCACCGATTCTGCTACGGGGTCGGTAACGCCGCTTTTCAGGTGCACCTCGATTAGTGTTGCTTTTGCCAGCCCAGCCGGTGCGCCGCTTCTGCCTATATAATACTCTTCACAGACAGTATCGGTTAAGAGTTCTTTTGCCAGACGTTCGGCAAAACCTTTATCGAACTCCGCCTCTATCAAAAAAACTTTGGCTGACTGAACCGCTTCGACCGAACGGATGCCTAATTCCCTGATATCTTCCAATATCCTGTTGCCGTGAACGTCGGCAAATCCAGCACGATTAAAAACCTCAAATCGCCATTGCCTCACGATATCAATTCCTTCTTTTTTATTTTGTAGTTTATCAGTACACTGCGTTTGTTTCTTGCCGCCTTCAGCAGCTTTTCAATCTGTTTTTTGTCGCCGTTTTTAATCGCTTTTTTCAGTTTCCCCAACTCGGCTGTAATCTTATCGATGCTTCTGGTGACATTGTTTGCATTTGTCGCCAATACATCAGCCCAGATGTTAGCTGGGCCGGATGCTATTCTCGATGTATCCATAAAGCCTTTGCTGGCAAATGTTAGTTCCTTGATGCTGCTGGCATTTATCAATGCCGTTGCTGCTATATGTGGCAGATGACTTACATTTGCAAAAATCCTATCGTGCTCGGCAGGCCTCATCAATTTGACGTAGCATCCCAGCTTCGTCCAGAATTTTTTAAGAGTTTGCACTGCCTGGCGGTTGGTTTTTTTTGTCGTTGTTAGAATACAGACGGCCCGCTCAAATAAATCATCTCTGGCAAATTCGACGCCTCTTTGTTCTGAGCCGGCGATTGGATGAGAGCCGACATAGTGGATGGTTTCAGGCAGCTTTTTTGCTGCCCAGCGGTGCGGCTGAACTTTTGTTGAGCCGACATCGGTAACGATGCAGCCGGCTGGCAGTGCATTACTAATTTCGCCGAAGATTTTCTCGAATGTGCTTATGGGCGTGGCTAAAATAACAAGGTCTGCATTAGATACACTCGCCCTTATATCATCCGCGATTTCCGTTGCGACCGCCAATTGTCTCGCTTTTCGACGAGTAGTGCTGCGGTGCGTGTAACCTACCGTTTTTACGCCCGCAAATGTGCGTAAAACCGCCAACGTTATCGACCCGCCTAAAAGACCCAAACCTATAACTGTTATTTGCTTTAACTCTCTCAAAATCAAGACCTTACGAAAAGACAGCACAAAACGAATTCTGCTAAAAAATATAGCAAGATGCTCTGGATGTCAAATTTTTTCTTTGATTTATACTGCTGAAATGTTAATATCTTGACTTTAATAGAGAAAAGCCGACGGATACGGCGGAAGGAAAAAAAATGTCCCGCCCCTTAGGGGCAGGTTTTTTTTATAACTGATTTTGTTGTGTGCATACAACAAAACGGAATTCTTTAATGAATTAACCTGTGGTGAGCGCAGCCTGTCCTGAGTGGCATCGAAGGGTCGAACCAAATGCCGGACAACAAAAATAAAATCACTGATGGCGATTATCTCGACTTTGAAGAGAAGGTAGCTGACCTCGACCGTCAGATGAACGAGCTGCGCAAGCTCAGTTCCGTCAAAGGAATTGACTATTCTGCCGAGATTTGTTGCTTACAGCAAAAGCAGGTTGCCGAGCTTAAACGAATCTATTCGAACCTGACTGCCTGGCAGACTGTCCAGGTGGCACGCCATCCCAAAAGGCCGCTTTTTTCAGACTATCTTGACCTGATGGTGAAGGATTTTCGCGAGCTGCATGGCGATAGATGCTTTGGCGATGACCGCGCAATCATAACAGGATTAGGACAAATCGGCAGAGAGAAGGTATTGATTGTCGGCCAGAACAAAGGTAGGGACACAAAGGAAAAAGTTGTCTGCAATTTCGGCTGCCCCAATCCTGAAGGATACCGCAAAGCGATGGCCAAAATGAAATTCGCGGAAAAGTACAATATTCCTGTCGTTACGCTCATTGACACCCCAGGTGCATATCCCGGCATTGGCGCTGAGGAACGCGGACAGGCCCAGGCGATAGCGGTCAATCTTATGGAGATGGCTCGTTTGCGTGTGCCGATAATCTGTATCGTTATCGGCGAGGGTGGCTCAGGCGGCGCCTTAGGTATAGGCGTAGGCGACAAAATGGCGATACTCGAATTCGCATATTATTCGGTAATTTCGCCTGAGGGCTGTGCAGCAATTCTCTGGCGTGACGGCTCGCAGGCCCCTGATGCCGCCGAAGCCCTTAAATTGACAAGTAAGGATTTGTATCGGCTGAATCTCGTCGATGCAATCATTCCTGAGCCGCTTGGCGGTGCACATCGCAACATTCACGACACCGTTCACAATGTCGAGGAATATATTGTTGGAACTCTCCGCGACCTCAAACGCACAAAGATTGACAATCTGCTGGAGAGCAGATACAAAAAATTACGCTCCATAGGTAACGTAAACCCCAAAGACAAACCAGCCAAAACCCGGATAAAATCTACCGCTAAACCCAGCCGAGCCAGACCAAAACCCGTTCCCGCAGAAGTTTGATAATTTCGCATCGTTTCCCGGCATTTTGAAAAAAAGGAGTAAAGTATTATGGCATCTGTTGACAACAGGATGGGCGTTATTTTTGACCTCGATGGCGTCCTGGTAGATACCGGCTGGGCCCATAAACAAGCCTGGTTCGCCTTCGCACAAAAGCAGGGTATGCCTATATCCGACGATTTCTTCTTAACCACCTTCGGAATGACCAACGACAGGATAATTCCTATGCTGCTCGGCCGCACCTTGTCTCCACCGCAGCTCAAACAGCTCTCCGATTGGAAAGAAAAGCTTTATCGCCGAATCATTGCAGATAAGCTTGCTCCCGACAGCAACGTGGAAAATCTGCTTGCCGACTTGAAAAAAAAGAGGTTTCGTTTGGCAATCGGCTCCTCTGCCCCGAAAGCCAATCTGGACCTTATTCGCAAACGCCTGCGATTTGACGAATATTTTGACGCTTATGTTACCTGCGAGGACGTTACCGAAGGAAAGCCCTCTCCGCAGACTTTTCTGAAAGCCGCCGCTAAACTTTCAATTCCGCCGTCTAATTGCGTAGTCGTGGAAGACGCTGTCGCGGGCATCGAGGCCGCCAAAACCGCAAAAATGGCCGTAATTGCGCTTACAACAACCAGAAAACGCGCCGACCTCGCAAAGGCAGATTTAATTTTTGATAGTATGGCCGAAATAAAAGCCGAAAACTTTATAAAACTGCTTGCCGCCCGAACCTGCTAAAACCCCTAAGGCCTTTGGCATTTTTCACAAAACCGGCGGAGCCATACTTCTCTGCCTTATCGCCCTTCACATTATCTTAAACTTCAACTGGATAAAGGCAAACTACTTCCCCCGTAAGTAGAAATTCCGTCACCGTTCTTTTTCTTATTATGCTCTTGTTACGCCTTCGAGGCATCGAGCCAGTCCTCGAGGTTCTTCGCGAGAATGACCACGTCTTTTTTGTTCATAATATGCTCAATTATCGCAGGCTTTACCTTAAGTTTCAGCATCGCCTTGTGCACTCTCTCCCAGAGCTGGGTCTGCTTGGCTTTGCTTTCGGCAAGGTAAAGCTGGCTCACTAATTCCTGCAGTCTGGTCAGCGTTATCGCATCGAGATTTTCATAATATCTCGAAATAACGTCCCGCTGATAAGCTGAATATTCTTTGCCTGCCATTAGCTCGATTACCTTAAAATCATCTCTTTATCACTTCTTCCTTGATTCCCAACTTGGTATGATTTGGAAGTATCACCAATTCCGGGCCGAACTTCAAGAAAAAACTCGTAGTGCAACGAAGTTAGGAGTTTTTTAGACGCTGATCGCGCAGATTACGCGGGGAATTTTGCCGTTGTAAAAGGGATGCAGCTTGGGGAGAATTGTAACCACAGATTACACAGATTTTTTTGGCCGCTCCAACTTTATTATGTTTTATTATAGAAGAACTTACCGCCTGCGTCTCAAGAAAAGCACGCCCATCGCCATTAAGATACCTGTCAATGGCTCCGGAATAACAGTAAATGAAATATGGTCGATCATTCTGTAATCTTCAAAATTGTCCCAAGAAGTATTTACTAACCCGATATCAAAAGATGAATCATCGCCCCATATACCAGTAATGTGGTTGATAGACTCATTCCATGTCCAACTTTTACAAACAACCTCTAAATCAATTTCAGTGCCAATTGGTACAGATTGAGAGTTGCGAATGCCACCGATATTGCCACCATACAAAGTTGCGGAAGAGTTATCCGCAACAATCAAACCGTGTACCTCTCCACCATAAATATTCACGCTGCTATTATCAGTTGCTACTATACCTCCAGTTTCGCCGCCGTAGATATTTATGCTACTTTGATCAAATAAAATAGCTCTACCAACGCCGCCGACTTTCCATTCATAAGGTGTAGTATTTCGTATCTCGATATAACTATCTTCATACGCCCGAACTTCATTAACTCCTGCTCCTTCAACTAAGAGGGACTGATCATTAAGTGTAAAATAATCATTGATATACACGCTTGAAATTGTAAAATCGAATTCTGTTGCCTGTGCCTGGTTAAGGCAGGCCCAGCAACATGTTACTATGGCCAGTGTTATAATTTTCGTTTGCATTTCTCCATCTCCTTCGAATAGTGGCTTTTTAGGCCGGTTTGTTCACTATAAATGACCGCCTCCTCACTAACTGTGGTTGTGCTTTGCTTTATTATAATACCATAATTTCCGGTTTTATTCAAAATTATACTACTAATAAGATGCGCAAAAGGGCTCAAGTGTTCCCATAATTTCCCTTAAATCTATAAAAAATCGCCAAAAATGAGGAAATCTTCGAAGCCGAAGATAGTTTAGTCGCTAGTCGCAGGTCGTTAGTCGATAGTAAGAATCGCATCGGAGGATAACCCATCGGCATCCTTCGACTGCGCTCAGGATGAAGGCCGATGGGCTAAATACGCCGCCGACAAGTCGATGGTATGGGGTTATGGCCAAAAAGCGGCGATGGCGACGATAAGCCAAATCAAGATGCCAATGGCGATTTTGGCGGTGGCGCCAAGAAATCGGCCAAGACCTGCCCCAAACCCTAAATGAACGGAATCTTCCAGCCGGCGTCCGCCGGACAATTCAAAAACGCAGGCGAGGATGGCTGCACCGGCGCAGGAGCCGAGAAGCGTGCCGAGCAGGGGTATGGGAAGCAGGAAAGTTCCGATAACAGCACCTGCGAGAGCACCGATAAGCGCTCCGAGTGAGCCGCGGAAGCGGGCGCCGGCTTTTTTCGCCCCGACCACTCCGCCGAGGAATTCGACCAATTCGCCGAGAAGAGCCAATGCTGTTATGGCAACCAGGGTATAAATGGAGAAAATCCCATCTTCTGCGTGCCACCAGGCGAACAGGGCTGTTGTTATAACGATAAGCCAATTGCCCGGCAGCGCAAAAGGAACCAGTGCGAGCCAAAAGGCGTTGAGGAGAACCAGCATTGTCAACCAAAGATAAAGCATAAGCCGATTGTAAACGAAGAGCGAAAAAGGTAAAAGTGAATTTATAAACGGTCTTCTATCAATAATATGGGGTAAAATCGGGAGATAGTATATTTTAAGTTGTGGGTTTGCAATAACTGTAAGAGCGTGTATAATGTTTGGCGATTGGTAAATAGTAACTGGTAATTGGTAAATGGTAATTGATGGGGCGAGATTATGCTCAAATACAAAATGCAGTTAATAATGTTGGCGGTAATAACCGTGCTGTTGGCTTCGTCCCCCTTGCTTTTTTCGGAAGAAGGAAAGGGGGCGGAAACGTGGCGTTTAGGCGAAGAGGGGCAGTGGAAGACGGTATCGGCTGAGGATAAATATCTGCTGGCGGTAGCTGAAATAAAGAAGTTAGTCAATATGGGAGAAACTTCGGCAGTTAGGCAGGCAGTAGAAAAACTTAAAAAAGACTTTCCGGAAATTGCAGGGCCTGATTTGGACGCCTTTATCAACGCGGAGATGCTGTATGCATCAGGGAAATTCACCGAGGCCGTCAGGAGCTACGATAAGTTTCTGGCGGATTTTCCCACGAGCGAATTTTATGAAGCAGCTTTGGACAGAGAGTTTGCCATAGCTACGGCTTTTTTAGGCGGACAGAAGAAAAGGATGCTCGGGGTATTTATGATGAGCACATACGACGAGGGCATTAAAATTATGGAGAAGATTAGTGACCGGGCAGGGAATGCACCCATTGGGGTAAAGGCGGCTGTGGCGGTGGCTCAAAGTTATGAAAGAAGAGGAAAGTTCGCCGAGGCGTATCATAAATGGTCGGAAATATCGTCGCGATGGCCGAGCGGACAAATCGGTAAGGATGCACTGCTGAATATGGCTCGATGCAAGCGCGCTGCGTATCACGGGCTGAAGTATGATGCCTCCAACCTGATTAGTGCAAAGAGCTATTACGAAAATTTCAAATTGCGGTATCCTGAAGATGCCAACGAGATTGATGTTGATAAAATACTGAAACAGATGGATGAGCAGTTAGCGGACAAGGAGCTTAATACGGCTGAGTATTATCGGAAAACCGGTAATGAGCAGTCGGCTAATCTTTATTATCAAATGGTTCTGGATAACTGGCCGGGCAGCACTGCGGCCGGGACGGCAAAAGAGGCGATGAATGAGGAAAAATCAGGCGCCAAAAAGGGGAAAGAATGGAAAGAGAATATCATAAAGAAACTCGAAAAGCTGCTTTTGTAATTTTCTTCGGTTTGATTGTCGCATCATTGGCAGGTTTTTGCGGATGTGCCGGCTATTCCAACGAATCGCTATATCCTGAAGAAGTTGGCAGCGTTTACGTGGAAATGTTTGACAACAAGAGCTTTTGGCGGGGAGTAGAATACACGCTGACCGACGCCCTGGCAAAGCGCATCGAGACAGAGACGCCATACAAGATAATCTCCAGCAGAGACCGGGCTGACACGATAATAAGCGGCCAGATTGTATCGGTTCAGGAGTCGTGGCTCAACACGGAGCGACAGACCGGCCGGGCTCTGGAGAAAGAAGTGGAACTGCGGGCTGTAGTTAACTGGAAAAATCTAAAAACAGGAGAATTGCTGATAGACAACAAGTCTGTCAGCGCATCGGCCAGCTTCTCAGAGTGGCAGGAGCAAGGTTTTCGCTATGGGTCAGCTCTTGCGGCAAACAATTTGGCGCAAAGAATCGTAGAACTGATGGAAAAAGAATGGTAAAATCGCAAATTGCAACTGATGAGCTGAGCTAATAGAGACGAGATATAAATTATGAGTAAAAATCAAAACAAGAAATCGTCTCGGTTACGTCGTGGCCCACAAGACAGGTCTGGCCAAAAGCCTCCGCTGCCGAGCTATAAATATGGGCCGCTTAGCTATGTGATAATCGGAGTTTTGATATTCATTGCGATGCTGCTGCTGCAACAGTGGCAGAGTATTGAGGAGATACGTTGGGATGAATTTGTCAATTATGTTGAGAGCAAATATGTCGAGAGCGTTACTATAAAAGACACAGAGATAGTAGGCAAATTCAATGAGCAGGGCATTACCAGCCGGGGAGGCAAAGGCAAGGGTTCTTTTGTGGTTTATTATAAGCCGGAAGTGTATGGGCAGCGGCTTGGAAAGTTGCTGGAGGAAAACGGCGTAAAGACCGATAGTGAGCCGCCGCGCATCTGGCTGTGGAATCTGGCTGGGATGATATTTCCAATACTTTTGTTGCTGGGGGTTTTTTACTTTTTGTTTGCCCGTAATTTTCGCAGCGGAGCCGGCGGGATGCTGATGTCGTTTGGTCGAAGCAGGCATCGATTACAAAGCAAAGACCGGGTCCAGGTAACGTTTAAGGACGTCGCCGGTGTCGAAGAAGCAAAGGAAGAAGTAGCTGAGATAATCGAGTTTTTGAGGAACCCGAAGAAATTTCAACGGCTCGGCGGCCGAATTCCTCGCGGCGTTTTACTTGTAGGGCCGCCCGGCTGCGGAAAGACACTGCTTGCCAAAGCGATAGCCGGCGAAGCTGATGTTCCGTTCTTCAGTATATCCGGCAGCGATTTTGTGGAGATGTTTGTTGGCGTGGGGGCATCGAGAGTGCGAGACCTGTTCAAGCAGGCCAAGGAAAATTCGCCTTGTATTATTTTCCTTGACGAAGTTGACGCTATCGGGCGGAAGCGCGGCCCCGGCTATGTCGGCGGCGGACACGACGAACGTGAACAAACGCTAAATGCGATTTTGGTTGAGATGGACGGCTTTGATACGGACGACCAGGTAATAGTGATTGCAGCGACAAACCGCGGCGATATTTTAGACCATGCATTAACTCGGCCTGGAAGGTTTGACAGGCAAATTTCGGTGTCCCTGCCGGATTTGAAAGGTCGGCTTGAAATCCTCGGAGTTCACGCGAGGAAGGTAAAATTAGCTCCTGATGCCAACCTGGAAAGATTGGCTCGCGGGACACCAATGTTCAGCGGGGCAGACTTAGCTGCTATTATTAACGAAGCGGCTCTGGCGGCAACTATGGCTGACAAAGATTATGTTGAGACGGCCGATTTAGAAGAGGCACGGGACAAGGTCCGATGGGGAAGGGCCAGAAAAAGCAGAGTTATAGATGAGTCTGACAAGAAAATTACCGCTTACCATGAAGCAGGGCATGCATTCGTTCAATCGGTGCTGGAAGATGCAGACCCTCTGCATAAAGTCAGCATTATACCTCGGGGTCCTTACGGCGGAGCAACTTTCGCGCTTCCGGAAAAGGACCGTCTGCATTATACGAAAAGATATTGCATGGCACTTTTGCAGGTGTGCTTCGGCGGCCGCATTGCGGAAGAGATGTTCTGCGATGATATATCCAGCGGTGCACAGGCCGACATCCAGCAGGCCACCAATATTGCAAGGCAGATGATTTTGACCTGGGGGATGAGCGAAAAACTCGGCCCAATCAGCTACGAGCCGGATTCAGGGCTTAGGGACATGGTGTACATAATTCCGGGAGAGAGAGAATATTCGGAGAAAACAGCGGAGGAAATTGATGGTGAGGTGAGAAAGCTTGTCGACGAGGCTTACAAAAAAGCAAAGGAATTGATAGAAGCAAATAAAGATAAACTTGATAAAATAGCGAAGACCCTGCTGAAATACGAAACTCTTGATGGCGATGACGTTAAGTTAATTCTGGAAGGCGGCGAATTGGACAAGCCCACGGTTTCCGATTTATTAGCCGCCGAGCAGGCCAAGAACAAACAGCCGAGCTCCGAGCAAAAGGGACAGTAAGAGCAGTCGTGGAAAAAAGTAAAAAGGTGAAAGCAAAAAGATGAAAGTGCAGATAGCTTTTCTTTTTGCTTTTTATTTTTAATTTTCTGCTAAGGTAGGTATGCGGGAAAAAGCTGCTGTTATTTTGTGCTTAATTTTGATTTCCGCCGTTGATGGCCTTGCTGCACCAACTGGTGGTGTTATTAAAACCGATGTTGTTACCATTTCTGTTGAACAGCAATATGAAGTTGTTGAGCCGGGCGGCAAATCTGCATTGGCAGTTCATTTCGAGCTGAAAAAAGACTGGCACTTCTACGCATCTGCGGAGACAGCGCCAGGGGGTGTAAGTCTTAAATTGACGCCATCTTCAGAAAAGTTCATAAGTTTTTCTGAACCGATATTTCCCCAGCCGCATTTGTATTTCGATAAGACTTCAAACAAAACACTTGAGGTATTCAGTAACAAATTCACAATGTTTTTGCCTTTTAATGTCTCTGAGATTGACTTGACAGCCGGCAAGCCGATTGATGTCGTCGTTAAGATTGGCATCGAAGGTGCAGTGTGTTCGGATATTCAATGTCGCGTTCCGGACTTTGGCGAATTAAGCACGGATGTCAAAATTGCCAAAGCGCCGATGGGCGAAGCTAAATTCGTTTTGCCGGAAACTGCAGGGCAAAGCAAGCCGGTTTTGCCGAGTGGACAGGTAAGTTATTCGTTGTGGTTTGCTCTTGGTCTGGCGTTTTTGGCGGGACTGTCTCTGAATATTATGCCGTGCGTCTGGCCGGTGCTGCCTCTTATCGTGATGCGTCTTGTCGAGCAGGCAAAACAGGACAAAGGAAAATCAATAGCAATGGGTCTTGCTTTTTGTCTTGGGATATTGCTGTTCTTTGCATCTCTTGCGGGCGCAAATATTGTTTTGCAGGTTTTCTATGGGACGGTTTTGCAGTGGGGGGACCAATTTCGTAGTCCGGCTTTTGTTGCCGGTATGGCGCTTTTATTAGTAGTGCTGGCGCAATTTTGCTTCGGGGTGTTCACCATCGGTTTGCCATCTTCAATAGGGGGTAAATTTAGCTCCGGTAAAGGCCGTTTGGGGGCTGTAGGGATGGGTTTTCTGGCGGCAATATTGAGTACGCCGTGCAGTTTTGCGATTTTAGCGGCGGCCTTTGCCTGGGCGCAGGCGCAGCCTTTGCTGCGAGCGAGTGTTGCGATAATGGTTATAGGCGTCGGGATGGCTGTGCCTTATGCAATCCTGACCTCAATGCCCGGCTTATTAAAGCGATTGCCCAAGGCGGGACGATGGATGGAACTATTTAAGCAGGCGATAGGATTTGTCCTGTTAGTTATTGCGGTAAAGCTGATTGGGGCGCTGCCGCAAACGTGGAGAATGGGCGTGTTATACTTTGCGGTGGTGCTTGGTTTTTGCGTTTGGATGTGGGGCGGCTGGGTCGGTTACGATACCAAACTATCGCACAAGTGGCTTATACGGATTATCGCAATGGCCTTGGCGGTTGCGGCAGGGTGGTCGTTTCTGCGTGCACCTGCGGAAGAGCGAATTCCCTGGCAGGACTACGACGCTAATTTGATAGAGACCGCCAGGGCAGAGGGGAAACCTATCCTGATTAAGTTTACTGCCGATTGGTGCCTGAGCTGTCAGGCGGTGGAAAAAATAGTTTATTCCCGCAAAGATGTTGCGGAACTAATCAAAGAGAAAGGTGTTTTGGTAATTAAAGCCGATACCACAACCAAAGATTTACCGGCAACGTTTGCTTTGAAGAATGTATATAATGAACCTGGTGTGCCGATCAGTATGCTGTTTATGCCGGGTGAGAAAGAACCGGTCAGGTGGCGAGGTATGTCTTTTGCCGGTGAGTTAAAGGCGCTTTTGGAAAAACTCCCCTGAGAAAATAACCTTATGACTAAGAAAACGGCAGCAAAAAAAGCAAAGATAAAAGTTGATAAAGCCCAGGCAGCGGAAAGGGTCAGGGAAATTTTACCTACGCTGGAAAAAACATACCCTGGTGCGAGGACCGCGCTTAACTTTAAGAATCCTCTGGGACTTTTGATAGCGACGATTTTGTCGGCCCAGTGTACGGATGTTCGCGTCAATATGGTGACCGGCGAAGTGTTTAAGAAATACAAATCGGCTGATGATTGGGCAAAAGCTGATATAAAAGAAATCGAGTCGGCCATCAAAAGCACCGGCTTTTACCATAATAAAGCAACCAGTATTAAAGGCGCTTGTATGGAGATAGTCGAGCGATTTAACGGTAGAGTTCCCGATACAATGGAGGAGCTTGTAACACTTCCCGGCGTGGGCAGAAAAACGGCGAATGTCGTATTGGGCAATGCGTTTGGAGTGCCGGCAATCGCCTGTGATACCCACGTTATTCGGCTCTCGCGGCGGCTGGGGCTTTCCGAAAATAGCGACCCGGTAAAGTTAGAGTTTGATTTGGCCGAAATAGTACCAAAGAAGAGCTGGACTTTATTCAGTCATTTGTTGATTTTTCATGGGCGAAATGTTTGTTACGCCCGTAAGCCTGATTGTAAGAATTGCCCGGTTTCGAAACATTGCCCTGCTGCGAACAATCCAGCTTTATGGTAAAGTGTTTTTCAAGGAGAGTTTTTATCTATGATGGATATTGAAAGCCCAGTGAGGGACCTGTGGCGGATATTCCGAATAATGGCCGAGTTTGTAGAGGGATTTGATGAGCTTGCTGCTGTTGGGCCGGCGGTGTCGTTTTTCGGCTCGGCGCGCGCAAAGCCAGGGAGCAGGTATTATAAGCTTGCGGAAAAAACAGCTTCAGAAATAGTCAAGGCCGGTTTTGCGGTGATAACCGGCGGCGGCGGCGGGACTATGGAGGCTGCCAACAAGGGAGCTGCAAAAGCGGGCGGTAAAAGTATCGGCCTGAATATCGAAATACCGTTAGAGCAGATACCAAACGAGTACCAAAATTTCTCGCTGCACTTCAGGTATTTCTTTTGTCGTAAGGTTATGTTCCTCAAATACGCCCACGGCTTTATAGTTTTCCCCGGCGGTTTCGGAACTATGGACGAATTTACCGAGGCGCTGGTGTTAATTCAGACGTTGAGGCAGGCGTCTTTCCCCGTGATTTTGATGGCCAGCGACTACTGGGAAGGACTGATTGACTGGATGAAGAAGAAGATGCTCAAGGAACACCATCATATCTCCCCGAAAGACCTGAAAGTGTTCACGGTGGTGGACAAGCCCGAAGATGCGGTCAAGATTATTGTAGATTTCAGGGAATCAAAAGGCCGTGTCGGAATCGATTTGTCGTCCGGAATGAAAAACCCGAGGATTTAAAAACTCGGAGCGTATAAATTTGGGGTTATAGTTTTTCGCTTTCATCCTTCTTCATTGCTTTATTTAAGTGGGTAAGCAGATACTTTTTGTCCGGGCCGCCGAGGTGCTCCCAGGGGAGGATTTCATCGGTGGTAAATTGTTTTTGTGCCTCTGTATCAATGTCGAGGCCGAATTTTTCATAAGCTGTCCGCCATATAGCAGGGTTGAAATATTCATCCCATAAATCGAATTTAGCGCCGTTTTTCCAGGCGTCTTCAATAACATTGCATAACCGCCTATCGCCCCGGCCGATTGCTGATTCCAGGACGCTGCGCTCTATATCGTGGAACTTAAACTGCACCATTTTCGCCCGGAGCTTTCTCTTCTCGTCGAGTATCAGTTGCTTTGCCTGCTCGAAATATGCCTTTGGTTTCTGTGCCAGCCAGCCGAACGGCGTATGCGGCTTGGGAACGAGCCAGCTTATGGTAACATTGATTTGTCCAGTTCTGCCGTCAACTTTATTTCGCAGTTTTGCCAATTGGAAAGACAATTCTACAATGTTTTTTATATCTTCCTCTTTTTCATCCGGCAGGCCAACTATGAAATACAGTTTTAATCGCTGCCAACCTGCCCGGTAGGCCGCCTCTGCGGCGGCGAACAAATCTTCGTTTTTCAAGGGTTTATTTATAATCTCTCTTAATCTTTCGCCGGCGGCTTCAACGGCAATCGTCAGCCCGCCTTTCCTCACCGAGGTTACCAGTTCCGGAAGCAGCTTTAGCTGTCGGTCAACATGCAGACTCGGCACGGAAAGCCCAACGTGCCTGTCTCGAAAGGACTCATTCAGTTTGATTATCAATTCTTCGAGGTCGGGGTAATCAGCCGTTGATAAACTAAGCAGACCTATTGTGTCGAAGCCGGTTGCGTGGTAACAGGCCTTGGCGATATTTATGATTCTTTCGATGCTTCGGCGACGAATAGGCCTTCTGCAAAAGCTCGCCTGGCAGAATCTGCATCGGCCGGGACAGCCCCGCATAATCTCAACACTGACTCGTTCGTGAACGGCCTGGGTGAAGGGGACTATTGGCTTAAGCGGAACAGGGACATTTTCAAAATCTTTGATAACGGCGTTATTTAGTTTTAAGTTTTGAGTTTTAAGTTTTGAGTTATAAATGGCTGGGACATAAGCCCACTTGAATTTTTTAGCGGCTTTTATCAGAATGTCTTTTTTTAAGGTCCCGGCCTGTTTCTCAGATTTTATAAGTTCCGCCAATTCCACGACCGCTTCTTCGCCTTCGCCCAGCAGGAACAGGTCGATGAAATCAGCCATCGGCTCACAGCAGTTAGCCATACCGCCGCCGGCAAGTACTAATGGGTCGTTTTCGTTGCGGTCGGCACTTCGAATATTGATACCGCCGAGGTCAAGCAGATTGAGCACATTGGTATAGCAAAGTTCGTTAGTTAAGCTAAATCCAACAATATCGAAACCTTTTAATGCTGCTTTGGATTCCAGACTAAACAGCGGGATTTTTTTGTCACGGAGGATTTTTTCGGCATCGAGCCAGGGTGCAAAGACCCGCTCGGCAGCTACACCGTCGAGATTATTTAGAATATTGTATATTATCGCCAGACCCGTATAGCTCATTGCGACTTCATAAATATCCGGGAAGCATAATGCCACCGTCAGGTCGCAATTGCGAAGGTCTTTTTTGATTTGGTTTACTTCGCCGCCGATATATCTGCTCGGCCTGCGAACAAAGGGGAGGAACTGCCGGTCAACCCGCTCGGCTAATATTATTACTTCTTTTTTATTCACAGGGGGCATTATAGCTGGTAATTGGTAATTGGTAACTGGTAATTGGTAAATTCATTGTTGATTATTTTCTATTGATTATTGTTCAGTTATCAAGTATCAAATTCCGTGTGTTGGAATGGTTTTTATGAAGAAGAAAGACCGCATTTTTATTGAAATTGTTGTCGGCCTCATTTTGATTACGGCAGCGGTGTATTTTTTCGTTGGCGTCGAGAAAGAATCGATTTGGACTGCCGGTCGAGCTGATGTTGATAGCGGGATGCGCGTGGTGATGGGGACATTCGCCCGCGTCATTGCCGTTGCAGCAGATTCAAACACAGCTAAGGGGTGCATCGAAGCCGCTTTTGCGGAAATTGAGAAGGTTGATAAACTGATGAGCGACTACAAAAGTGATTCGGAAATAAGCGAGCTGAACCGGGACGGGTTCAAGCGAGCGGTGAAGGTCAGCAAATCGACTTATGAGGTCTTACGAAGAAGTATTGAGTTCAGCAAACTTAGCGGTGGGGCGTTCGATGTTACAGTTGGACCTTTGGTGGACCTCTGGCATTCTGCCGGGGATGCAAATTCTCTTCCTACCGATGCTGAGCTGCAACAGGCCCGCTCCAAGGTCGGCTACGATAAACTTATACTCGATGCGAATGAAACAAGTGTGCGGTTTGTGGTAGAGGGTATGAGAGTGGATTTGGGTGGGATAGCGAAAGGGTATGCGATTGATAAAGCGGTTGAAGCGATGCAAAAGGGCGGGGCACTCGGCGGAATGGTTATTATCGGCGGTGAGATTCAGTGCTTTGGCTCACCACCGGCAGGCCAAAACAATTGGCGAATCGGTCTGCAGGACCCTGATAAAGCAAAAGATGGTTTTGATGCCGGCACAACTTTGTTAGTTTTACATTTGACGGATGCTGCGGTCGCTACCAGCGGCAATTATCGGCGATTTGTTACGATAGGCGGAAAAAGGTACAGCCACATAGTTGACCCTGAAAGTGGACACAGCAACGAGGGTTTGGCGAGCGTTACCATTATTTGTCCAAGTTCGACTGACGCAGATGCTTTGGCAACGGCAGTAACCGTGATGGGAGCTGAGAAAGGCCTTGCTTTAATCGAGACAATACCGCAAACCGAGGCGATTTTAATATCTTCACCGCCGGAGTATAAACTCATCAAAACCAGCGGCGCAGAAAAATTTATAGAGTAATTCGGTAATGTCAAGTCGAGGTTGGTATTTATTCCCTGCCGGAACTTCTGAAAGGGCGCCAGAGGGCACTTTAGCGGCGGCGGAGCCGGCACGAAAAAATTTTAGACTTTCAATACAACAAAAGGGGTGTGCAGGAAGCTACAATTAGTAAGCTTAGCTTTTCTGTTTTGCTATAGACGCATTTGGGGCATCTATCTGCGTATTTGTGAAATCGTGGGGTGGTACCTTTCTCGAAGATTAACCCACACTTCTCACATTTTATTTTTTTTCAAATATTTCACCACTTTCCATACCGCACTTGGGGCAAACAACTCCCGGGGCCCTCGCACGGTCGCGGTTGCCTCTCATATATTCGAGGTAATCTCTCTTATCCATCTGCCATTCGTGTTTACATTCCGGCCTGTTGCACCTGAGCCAAACCTTGACGGAGCCGCGTTTAATGGACTCGATGCCGCCGGCGCTTCCTTAGGAACGGGTTGCATAATATATTATGCCGGCTGCTACTAAGCACGCCACAATGATTACGACCATTATTATTTTTTTCTTGCCTTCTTCCATACCAAAATCTCCAAATAATAGGTAGCAATACGATTGGCGGTTTATAAAGATAAGCTATTATTTATTGCGTTATTTGTCAAATGCTTGTTTTTTTATCATTTGCAGGCCGGCCGAATATTTGCTGGTTCGGCCTGTGCCATTTTGAGGATTCTGCCAGGTTCTTCCGGCATACCTGTGCGGGCTGAAAGATATGCTGCTTCAATGACGGCCATATCGTTTAGGTTCTCCCTGGCGCTGCTGCAAAGCTTGTTTTTATCAGGTAATAATATACTTAGAGCAAAATTTTTCAGCAGGGCCGTATACCGGATAAGCTCATCGTCGTTGTATTCTGATTCCTCGTTTGTCTGTCCAAGGCTGTCGCTGACGATGAATCGGGCGTTGCTTACTGTTAGAATTTTATCTTTGCCATAGACCTTCAGAATTTCCTGTTCCGGGCCAAAGACCTTGCTTGCTATCAGATTGCCAAAGAAGGTGTCGGTAAATTTCATCGTTACGACTGCGGTGTCCTCTGTCAGATACGACCGCTGTTGTCTGTCGCCGGCTATACTGGTATTCAGGGAATAGACCTGCTGCGGTGTGGCTATGTTCCAAACTATCTGGTCGATTATCTGGTAACAGTTGTGTAGCAGCACTCCTCCGCCGGCCAGTTTTGGGTCGGTTTGCCAGGTGCCGATGTGCTCACTGCCAACGGTGCAGAAAGCGGTTATCAAAAAGATTTGCTCAATCCGGCCTTGCTGTAAGAACTCTCGTAAGACAAGGAAGCTTCGTGCAAACCGCTTGGGATTTGCGATGGCAAATTTTATATTTTCATCTTCGGCAAGATGGACAAATTCCGCCGCCTCCTGAAAATTCCTCGCCGGCGGGGCGAGTTTGAGTACATTGGTTTTCTTTTTCATCGCCATTTTGATGTGTTCGTCGCAGCTGTGAATGCCGGCGGCAACTAATAAACAATCGAACTGATTTTGCATTATGAGCTGGCGGTAATCGTCATAATGGTCGCATTTGTATTTGTAAGCCGTTGATTCAGCGAGACTTGCGTCTTTGTCGGCGACGGCCGCAATCTCGAAATAGTCGGCCTGCGTTGCCGCTTCGAGCAGCAATCTACCCTTATCATCCAACCCGAGCACAGCGGTTTTTAATTTGCCTTCGCTCATATATGCTTTCTGTAAAATCAGTTACGCAAAGCTTATATGATAAATGAAATTTACCTACACCTCAAAATGTTTTTTGAAAAATGATGGCGATTTTGGGGGCCGTAGCTTGCCCTCGATTGCTGCACACGCTTGCCCTGTGAGATGCGTCGTCTGCTATTTCTCTGGGGTCGTCCTCTGTCGGGGGCCGGAGGACAGAAGACGGATGGCAAACTTTTTTATAGTTTTAAATGAAGATTTTGATATTATAATGACGTTGGAGGGTTTGGTTGCGTAGCCAAGCGTTTAATATGGGTAATCTCGGTTTAATATTCACGATGTGCGTATGATAAAGTACAAACATGTTCTCGCTCTGGACCCATACTTCGGGGATGGTACTACCGCCATGGGGCTATTCCCCCCGACGGGCCTTGAGTACATCGTCGCAAGCATGAAGGGCCTGGTCGGCAAGATAACGCTTCTGGACCTTCGGAGTGAAAAGGCCTACCAGGACCCAAAGAAGCTCAGCGAGTTCATCAGGTCCGAGATAGACCTGCTCTGCATCAGCGTCGGATGGGAAACCAAGTTCAAGAAGATATGTGATTTCGTCTCTCAGCTACCGCCTGAAGTCACCACGATTGTCGGAGGTTACAAAGCCACCCTGGAAGTAGAATACCTGTTTGAGCGTTGTCCGAATATCGAAATGGTCGTACGAGGTGAAGGTGAAGATATCATCCAACAGATTGTCAAGGGGGTCCCGCACAAGGACATCCTGGGGTTGTCCTATCGAGAGAACAGAAATATCATTCACAACAAAAACCATCCGCTGCCTGACATCACAAACATTCCGTTTCCCGACCGGTCCCTGAGAAGGCACGATTATTACGCAACTCAGCAGGGTGTTCGTCTCAGCAGT
>JBELAN010000022.1:0-30675 GCA_049508795.1 Sedimentisphaerales bacterium
AAGATGCCAGGGTCATAAGTGTTAGCGTCCTGGCGGCCACGATATATGCCCGTGAGATCGTTTATGTCGGCATTGTTGACATCGGTGTAAGTGGTGCCGAAATACACATCGTGACCCAACGTATTAGCAGCATACCCACCCGGCGTCCAGTTAAAAGTAGCATCGACCGGCACCCCTATCTTACCGTTTGCCGGATGCGGAGCGTAAGCCGGCCCACCGCCGAGTATTCGCACATTGTCCACATAGTAAATTCCGCCGGGTTGGTAGTCCCCCCACCACGTGTTGAAGAAAATCTGCAAATACTCGATGTTGCTAAAATTGTCGCTCAAATTATGGATCTGATCGAGAGCCAGAGAGTAGTCGTAGGTGAAGGTTATCGGCGCGTCGCCATAGCTTTGCTGCCAACCCCCGCCCTCAGCCGCCCCAAACCACAAGGACCAAGCAGGCGCAACTGAACTACCTGCATTGATTGCTATTCCGAAGTTGCTGAACGAGGCAAATATTGGCGTCCATTCTGAGACCAGCCGCGTAACGTCTGCCGATACCTTGAGGTTGCTCTTGAATGCGTTGTAGCCAACGGCATTAACTTCAACACCGCCTGTTTTCATGGTGTACCAGATGGCATGATCGTTCCCGCCGCGCAATGTACTCCCCCCAGGCGCCACGGTGTAGCTTCCAGTAACCGGATCGTGATTGACGTCATTGATCTCGAGGCTGTGGCTGCCCAATGTAACCCCAGTCACGCTGTAAGCTACTGAGACATTGATGTCGCAGACATCCCATCCGTCCATAACGTTTTCCCAGTTGCCTATCACAACTTCGTCGCCGTAACTGCTGGACGCCAGAGTTACCACCAAAACAAAAGAGATTAGAAACAGAAATTTTTTAGACATAATGTTCCTCCTTAAAAAATAAAACCCTTAATATATTTTGTTCTTTGGCTACACGCCAAAACACTCGTTGTTTTCAACAAGCGCAGAGACCTGCACATTATCTTATGCAGCGAGCGCTAAAACCTTTATTCTCCTCGGCGTTTGTCTCAAACAACCTTCAATAAAACAAGCAATAAAAACCTTCACTGAACACTGTGCTTGTCTAAATAACTGTTTTTTACTGAAAAACTACAAAAACCCAAAAAATCCATAGATTTCACTAGTTCTTTTTATAACAACTAACTGCGTTTATGTCAAGGGAAATACGTCCGCCTTTGGCTAATTTTAATAAATTTATCAAAATTCGTAACTCCTTTATCTAAAATCTCTTACAGATTTACCCCCCCCATCCTCGCCAAATTTATCGTCCGATATTTCATCCGCTATGTGTATAGGTGTTGCGGTAATCCAGCTTTAATATCAGGTTTGCGCAGATAGGTGGGCTGCAGCGTTAAAGGGTCGGCGAATTGGCCTGCCAGGGCTTTTTGCCAGCCGAGCTTATGGACCTTTTCGGCTCGCGGGCTCCAGTATCGCTCATTTAAGAAGCGGATGCCATCGGCCTTGAATTTATCTTTATGATATACCAGACCTTCACCGAGCAGCCAAACTTGCCTCGGCGTAGCCGATAGGCGAAGCCGGGCAGGTTGGGAGCTGCCGGCGAAATTTTCGAGGAATTGTCGAGCCGTCATCAGGCAATCAGGCATCGTTTTTTCCCATCGGCCTTGTTTGTTTTGGTATGCTGCGATAAAGAATTGACCGCGTTTAGCATCGAGAATTGTGGCAATTTGGGTTAAGTCTTTGACTTTTTCTTCCTTTATATAGTCAGTTGCATTGGCGGCGATTACGTCCAGGGTATCGACCGCGATGATTTTTGCAGCGTTCGCAAGGTGCATTGTTTTTGCTAAAGCTGCCGCTATGCGCAGGCCGGTGAAGCTGCCGGGACCGACTGAGATATAGATATGCTCGATTTCTTTTGGCTCTCGGCTGAAACGTTCCAGCAATCTGTGAACAGCAGGGAAAATCTCTGCGCTATGTCTCATCGGGCCGGAAAAGCGAGCTTCACTGAGCATTTGTTCTCCGAGAGCTATTGCAGCCGAGCCTATTCTGCCGGACGTTTCGATAGCTAATATCAAGGGCTTTGGTCTCATACTACTTTTGCTTTGTGCTTGTTTTGAATAGCTATATTTTTTACAGTTTTAAAGGTTTTGTTGCAATAAAAAAGGCCGTTTTCAAAGGGATTATTTTACCTATTTTAACATGGTGTTTTTCACGTTTTTACGATTTTAAGATTGATATTATCGGGCAAAAGCATATAGTTAAACTTTTTTCTTGCAAGGAAACGCATTTTTATGTAAAATACCTATTGTAAGTCAAACCATAAAAAGGTGGTTGCGGTTACAAATATTTTGTGTTAAATTTGTGAAAAAGTTCCTGCCAAGGAGGGTGTTTCTGATTAGTGAGGAGGTTAATTTTGGACAAGATAAGATTTCTAATTGAATCTTTTAGCCGAAGGCCTCTGTTAGTTATTTTGGTATCCCTTTTGTTTCTGACAACGGCCTTGGCGGAGGTGTCTCCATCCCAGCCAGGTGAGGCTGATAAGGAGAAGATAGTCCGTCAGGTAGCTCAAAAGTGGATTGAGGTTGGCGCAGAACAATACAAAAGAGGTTACTTCAAAGCTGCGAAGCAATCGTTTCTTCGAGCGCAGGACTACCAGGAATATTTAACTGCTGCCGAGCGCGAGCAATTAACTGCGCTTTTGGAAAACACACACAAAGGCATACTTGAAAGAGAGTACATCCTTGAGGCAATTCGGACGGCTGATGAATTGGTTAAGCAGGGTGAGCTAATCAAGGCCAAAGCGAGTCTTGAAGGGATTAAAGACAGTGAATTTTTGACCGAGGCGGAGCGGGAGCTAATCACGCAGGGGCTTAAGAAGTTAGACAATCAGTTAGATGGGCAGAAAAAAGAAATCACCGACCTTTATAGCCGCAGCGTGGAGTTTTACAAAGCCGGTGAGTTCGAAAAAGCGCGGGAAGGTTTTGTTAAAGTTGCGGCAAGTAAGTTGGTGGCGGCGCCTCCGGGAGAGACAGCGGAGGATTACCTGCTGAAAATAGATAATGTTTTGGCACAGAAAGCCGGGCCTTCAGCGCCGACTGAAGCACAACCTGAAGATGCGCTGGGGACCACCATCGCAGCCATTGCAAGGGAATTACTTGGTGGTAAGGCCGAACCTAACCGGGCTACGGCAGGGCTCGCCCCGACGAGTGAGGTCGCCGAGCAGCCGGTAGTTCAAGAACCAAACGAGCAACAGGTAATCCAGGAACCAAACGTGCCTGTGGTTGCTGCTGTTCCTGAGGCAGAAGCACCTGAGCCGACAGCAGAACAAGACTCCTACATTAAATCGCAAGTGATTAAAAGAAATATCCGGCGAAGCCACACAAGAGCGGTTGTCAACGATGCTGTGGCTAAAGTGCAAGATTACATAAGCAAGGACGAATTTGATAAAGCAAAGGAAGAGGTGGAAAGAGCCGAGCGGATTGTGAATGAATACCAGATGGACCTCGGAGACGACCTTTTCAGACAACACAGCGGGGAATTGAAACAATTAGCCGAGAAAATAGTCCAGGAACAGGACAAGAGGGGCCAGCAGTTGCAGGAACAAAAACGCTTAGAGGCGATAGAGGCACAACGTCGGTATAGAGAGCAGATGGGGGCTGACAGAAACAAGAGAATAGCCGAGCTGATGGACAGCGCTGTTGCTTATCAGAGTCAACAGCGTTACGTGGAAGCCCTCGGCCAATTAGAAAGCTTGCTCGCTATCGACCCGTTAAACAACCAGGCACTGATACTCAAGCAGACGTTGGAAGATATGGTTGGCTTCCGCAGACAATTGGAGGCGCAGAGAGAATCGGATAAGGAACGTGTTGGTACTTTGATTGGGACCGATGAAGCTATGATACCGTATGCCGAAGAGCTTACGCATCCCAAGGATTGGCGGGAAATTATCGCCAGTCCCTTCCGAAAACCAGAACCTCCAATCGGGCGGAGCGAGGCTGATGCAGCTGTCGATAAACAATTAGATGAAATCGTGGACCTTTCACAACTGACGCCGGAAACGCCTTTTGGCGAAGCGATAGAGATGTTAAAGAATTCTGTTGCCCCGCCATTGAAGATATTCGTCAATTGGCGGGATTTATCCGACAACGCCGATATCGACCAGACTACGCCGATACATATGGACCCGATATCGGCAATTCCGCTGCGAAAGGCGGTGGGGCTTTTGTTAGAGGCGGTTTCGGGCGGATTTGCAAATATCAATTTCGTTGTCAAGGGCGGAGTAATTACGATAGCAACGGCGGGGTCACTTCCAAGCGAGATGGAGACGCTGGTTTATGACATTACCGACTTGATTGGCCGACCGGCTGATTTCTATTCACAACTTGGTGGGACTGTCACCGCCCCAACACAGGGCGAAGCAGGTACGGAGCAATTGGGTGAGCAAGAACAAATGACTAGGGAACAGCTCGTCACGGAGGCGGCTGCCCGGGCCAATAGTCTGGTCCAGCTTATCGAGCGGACCATCCAGCCGGCGAGCTGGTTTGAGGCCGGTGGAGAGGGCTCCATAACAGTTTATGAAAACAAAAAGCTTATTATCAATCAGACCCGCGAAGTTCATAATCGAATCGGGGAAATGTTTGCGGAGTTACGTAAGGCGCTTGGAAATCAGGTTGCTATCGAGGCCAGATTCTTGCTGGTGGGCGAGAATTTCCTTGAAGATATCGGGCTGGATATGGACTTTAGGGCCAACGTCGGCGGTAAAGTGGGTTTGATTGATGTCAGACAAGCTTCTTCAGATTTTACTTTGCCCTCCGATACGGGGGTTAGCGGCAGCTGGGCGCCAATAGTGAACCCTGGTGGTGGGTTAGCTGGAACGAATGCGATAACCGCACAAGGAGGTTATGGCAATTTACTTCTTAATGACCTTGAGGTCAGCATACTTCTCAGAGCCACTCAGGCACACAGAGATGCCAAGTCTTTGACTGCTCCGAAAGTTACTGTTTTAAACGGAGAGATGGCTACTTTCCAGATAGGAAGATATCGACGCTATCCAGGTAACGTTAGGTTTGATATTACAACGATTGGCACGCCTCCTAATCAGACTTATTATTGGACAGTAAATTACGATGAACGTTATGTAGTCTCCGGTCCGCTTCTTAATATCACGCCGATTATTACGCCGGACAAGAAGAATGTGCTGCTGAATATTGTTACTGAGCTGCGGGAGTTCCTGGGTATGCCGTCCTATCCTATTCAACTGCCTGCAATTGGTAACGTTCCCGCCGAGGCGTACACAATACCCTTGCCTGATACGGAAGTATCGAGAGTCCAGACGCGCGTGAGCGTTCCTGACAAAGCGACATTATTGTTAGGCGGTCAAAGAATAACCGCAGATGTCGAAACGGAAGCAGGAGTGCCGGTATTGAGTAAGGTGCCTTTTCTTGGGCGATTGTTTAGTAACCGCAGCAAGGTCAAGGACAGCCAGATTTTGTTGATATTAGTTAAACCGACCATTATTCTGCGGGAAGAAGCTGAAGGTAAGGCAATTGCCGCGATGGAAAGCAGTTTCTAAAATTCCGGCGGTTATATGGTTTTTTTGCAATTATTCCTGCATCTGCCTTTGGCGGATTTGATTTGCGGTGTTTTTAGCCCGTTGAGGTATCATAATTTCGCATATTCCGCCGCCAGAGGCGGATAAATTTGTGAAATTCTGAAAAAAAGTGCAACATAACAGGCAGTTAGGTGTACATATAGTATATAATATAATATGTGGTAGGATTGCGTGATGGATAGCGGCGACTCACTGCGTAGTTATGTTGACATTCCGCTGTGGCGGTGGCTCTGCGGGATTTTTTCTATGTATGTTGTCTCGCGGGTAACTGTGTCGGCCCTACACGCGAAATAATAATAGGAGCAGGAAAATGAAACGGCAAATTCTGATTAGCTCGTTAATTTTGTTATTTATACAAAATTTCGTTTCGGCAAGCACCTTTTATGTTCCATCAAGGGATTATCCCACAATCCAGAGTGCCATTAACGCTGCTGTCAGTGGTGTCGATATGGTCGTTGTTGCTCCGGGCGTCTATACCGGTACTGGCAACATTAATCTGGATTTTTGGGGAAGGGCCATTACCGTAAAAAGCACGATTGACCCCAACAACCCCGATCCGGCCATTATTGATGCCACGATTATCGACTGCGGGGGTAATGTAGGTCTGATGTTAAGCGACTCAAATGAGCCGAATAAGGGAGCTGCAAACCGTGCTTTCTGGTTCCACAGTAGTGAAGGCAACAATAGTAAAGTTATGGGTTTCACCATCAGAAATGGTTACGCCAGGGGGCGCAAAGGTGCAGATGGTGCGTCCGGATACAATGGTTATCCTGTGAGTTCTTTTGTCCCCATCCCCCGTTGCGATGACCCCACTAATTGCCCGCCGTATGCCCTTAGTGGAACATCTGTCTCTGGCGATGGTTATGGTGGTGCAATCCTCTGCCGGGGTGCTTCTCCTACTATACAATACTGTGTGATAAAAAATTGTACCGTTACCGGAGCCCAGGGGGGCAGAGGTGCCGATGGCTCAAACGGATCTTGGTTTTACTATACGCTTTCAGAAGTCGATCCCTGTACCGGAGAGATAGATGTCAATACTGTTGTTCCGACAGAAAACCCCGACGGCCAGTGGGGCGGTAGCGGCGGTGCCGGCACCGGAAACGGTTACGGCGGCGCTATCGCCTGTCTTGGCGGCAGCCCAATCATCAGGGATTGTAACATAAGCGATAATTTCGCCCGCGGCAGCTGTGGCGGTGACGGCGGAAACGGCGGCAACGCCGCAGGAGCTCCTCCTAATTACACAGGGAATGAAAGTTTTGGTGGAAACGCCGGAGATAGCAATGGTGCAGGCATCGGTGGCGCTATCTACTGCGATGGCACAAGCAGCCCAACCATCACTACTTGTACTTTCGGTAACAACATCGCTACGACAGGCACCAGAGCAGCGGGCGGCTCGGCAGGCCAGGGCAACGCGATACCCGATAACGAGGGTGGCCCCGCTACCGACGGCGCCGATGGTTTGGTATATGCCAGAAGCCGTATTGTTGCCGGTGGTGCAGCTTATTACGCCAACTCCTCGAATGCAAACTTTACCAACTGTACATTCACCGGCAACAAAGCCTACAAGGCCTATATATTCTATAACCCTTCCTTCGGCGAAGATATTTGGCAATACACCGTAGGTGGTGCTATTGATTGTAATGCCAATAACACTATTAATCTCAATACCTGTGACTTTACAGGCAACTTAGGCGGCGCGGTCTATTGTGGCTCCGGCTGCACGGTGAATATCAACAATACCTACGACCCAAACCGCAAGTGCTTATTCACGGACAACTCTGAAGATGCAAATGGCGGTGCTCTCTATATTGATACCGGTTGTACTGTCCATCTCCAAGGTTGTATCTTCGGAGGCAATTCAGCTAAAAATGACGGCGGCGCTTTGAAGTGTAAAAGTAACGCCAATTTGACAAACTGTTCGTTCGGTGGCAATTTAGCAGGTGGCTATGGCGGCGCAATGGATGCCTATAGCGGCACACAGTTGACAGTAGATTTCAACGGCTGCACCTTCAGCGGGAATCAGGCCATATACGGCGGCGGTTTCTCTTCCGATAGCTTTGATGCAAATTTCGTCAATTGCTACTTCATTGGCAACACAGCCCAGAATGGCGGCGGCCTGTACCTCGTCAATGGAGACTTCTCTGTTACCGGTGGCATCATCAAAGGAAATAATGCCACAGACGGCGAGGGCGGCGGCTTCGATTGTTGGTACACTAAAGCAGAAATCCGCAACTGCACTATTAGTGATAATTCTGCTGGTGGTAATTATCCGACCGGCGGCAGCGGAGGCGCAATCAATTTCTATGGATGGGCCTCTCCGCAGAAGGTCTTTAACTGCCTTATGACCGGCAACTCTGCCGCCGTTGACGGTGGTGCAATATTCTGCTCCGATGTGACACCCCAAATCGGCAACTGCACCTTCAGCGGTAATTTAGCAGGTGGTTATGGCGGCGCAATATATTCTGATTTCCTCTCCGAACCAAATATTACCGACTGTATATTCGAGGGATGTAATAATCACGCAATACACGAGGAAGGCAACGCAATCGTAAAATACAGTTTATTCTATAACAACCCCAACGGCGAGTACTATGATTCTGTGACACATTTAGTTTATACAGGTGCAGGCCAGGTCGGCAGTATTCCCGGCGGTGTTGCTAATTTATATGGCAGTCCATTATTTGTAGCTGGTCCGCTTGGCAACTTTTATCTAAGCCAGATTGCCGCTGGTCAGGGCAGTGATAGTCCTGCTGTGGACAACGGCAGCGATACGGCTGCAAACCTCGGCCTGAATACGTTTATGACCCGAACTGATAATGCCGGAGATGCCGGGCAGGTTGATATAGGTTATCATTATCCTGATAGCACCGGAGTCGGAGAATTCCAGTTAACAGCAAGTGTTATTGGTGGTAATGGTACAATTTCACCGACCAGCGGCACTTATTACGCCGGTGCAATAGCAACACTGACCGCAGCGCCGGATCCCGGCTGGCGGGTTAAGGGCTGGAGTGGAACCGATAACGATTATTCCACCGCTACAACAAATACCGTTATTATGGATTCCAACAAAACTGTTGGTGTCGAATTTGAGCAGCCGAAAACTCTTACAGTTGCCGTTGGTGGCGGCCAACAGGGCTATTATCCCACTATCCAGGGTGCAGTTAGTGACGCCAAAGACGGCGATACGATTGTGGTTTATCCCGGCATTTATTACGGTGGATATGAGGGTACGTCAGTTTCTGTGGATAAATCTATTACTATCAGGTCTATGAATCCTGACGACCCCTGCTGTGTCGCAGCGACAGTTATTGATGGATACCTGCAGTCGCCGTTCCAGCAAGGTCATACTAATGTTGGTGTTACATTTGGGTCTTCTACCGATGCCAATACCATTTTCGACGGCTTTACGATTCAAAACTGCGGTGGATACTATGGCACTGGCAGAGACGGCCAGAGGTCGCCGGAAAACCATCCTAATGGCTACGATGGTGGTATAGGTTATGGTGCTGCAATTCTGGTTCTTTACGGTGGCGGCCCCGTTATCAAAAACTGTGTAATAAGAGACAATCTGGTGATTGGCGGCAATGGCGGCAAAGGCATCAGTGCCGACACCACTCACAACGCTGGCCGAGGCGGCTGGGGCGGCTTTGCATGGGGCGGTGCAGTATACTGCGGCGTCAATAGCAGTCCGACATTTATAAACTGCCGGATTATTAATAACGAAGCACGAGGCGGCACCGGCGGCAACGGTGGAGACGAGGCTTTCCCAGGCGGTTACGAAAACTATGGAGGCAACTGGAGCATAACCGGCACCCCCGAATTTCCTGCGTATGATTTTGACCCTTACAGTCTCAATGTAAACTATGTGTATGATGGAGGTCTCTGGGAAGTCTGGGACTGGGATTGGGCGGTTGATTATTGGTACTACTTGCATGGGGTGTTCCCACCCCCGAGTTATTCCTACCTCGGCGACTATCGGTGGTACAGTGGTGTTGGCGGCGGCGTATTTATTGATAAGGGCAGTAATGTTACTTTTACAGATTGTGAAATCAGCGGGAATCTTGCTCAGGGCGGTATGAGCGGACAGGGTGGCTTAGATTACTTTACCCACAGGCCCGAGGAACCCTTAATCCCCTACGAGATACCAAGCTTTGGCGGAGGCGTTTATTGCGCAGCCGATTCAGATGTAACTTTCACCGGCTGCACGATAGCAAACAATATCTCTTCCGAGCCGAATAACCCGCCGAATAATCGTATTGACCCCTATCTTGGTCATGGCGGCGGTGTGTGTGCCGAAGATACCGCTACGCTCAAATTTACCAATTGCACGTTCAGTGAAAATGATGCTGATGCCGGCGGCGGATTACAATTTGCCGATGCGAATGCGGTAATTAGCGACTGTAACTTCACGTCCAATTCGGCATTTCAAGGCGGCGGATTGTTCATGCAACATGGCCTGGCTACCATACTTCGTTCCAATTTTACCAACAATGTAGTATCCTCCGAAGTGAATGAGCCCAACGTGTACGGTTCGGGCGGCGGCTTGCATTTATTCGCGGCAGCGGCGGACATAGTCGATTGCAACATCAGCGGTAATCAAGCCGAAGGTTCCGGAGGCGGCGTATTTTTCAGCGGAGAAAATGATTCCTCATTTAAAAACTGTTTGCTCTCAAATAATTCAGCCGGAGGAAGTGGCGGCGGAATATCGAGCGATATTTTTTCTTCTCTGGTGATATCTAACTGCACAATAGCTGACAACACAGCTGCAGGAGTTGGTGGCTATGGCGGCGGCCTGTATTGCTCCTATGATAGTTATACTAATATAATTAACAGCATTTTCTGGGGCAACTCAGGGCAATATGGCCCCCAGCTCGCTATAGTGGGGGTCGGTGGTGGTCCTTCTGGTATAGATGTCTCCTACAGTGATGTCCAGGGAGGACAATCCTATGTCTTTGTTGGCAGTGGTTGCACGCTTAACTGGGGCGATGGAAGCATCCACATCAATCCACTTTTCGTAATCGGACCGCTCGGCGATTACTATCTGAGTCAAATTGCTGCAGGGCAAGCGAGTAACAGCAGTTGTGTCGATACCGGTAGCGACACCGCAAGTAATCTCGGAATGGACAGATACACTACCCGTACGGATGAACAGCCTGACAGAAAAATCGTAGATATGGGCTACCACCATCCATATAGCACAGTCGCAGGACCATGCAGATTCTGTGAGCTGTTTCGTGATGGCATCATCAACTTCAAGGATTTTGCAATATTTGCCTTAAACTGGCTCAACGAGGGTTGTTCCGAAGCCAATGAACGGTGCCAGCATGCAGACGTTACGCTTGATGCCTATGTTGACTTCGAAGATGCACAGCTCTTTGCTGAATGCTGGCTCGTTGAAGATACCAGTCCTCCAGCTCCTAATCCGAGCGAGTGGGAAATAGAGCCTTATTCGTCGTCGTCGCCGGAGCATCCTAACTCGATTAGTATGGTTGCTCAGACTGCTGTTGATACCTGGGATTTTTGGGTTGGGAATGTCGAATACTACTTTGAGAACGTCGCAATTGGAGATCATAACAGCGGCTGGCGGAATGAGCCGAATTATACGGATTCTAATCTTGTCATTGGTGTCGAATACGGTTACAGGGTGAGGGCCCGCGACGCCGGCGAGCAGATTCCGGACGATGGAACGGGCCAGCCCGGTAACAAGACCGAATGGTCGCCCATTCGCTATGCAATAGTAGGTGAAGAGCCCCCACCGCCGGAAGACCACAATCCGCCGACGCCTAATTCTATGACTTGGGCGACCGTCCCTTATGCGACCTCGCCGACTTCAATAGCAATGGTGGCTACAACCGCTACAGACGACACCGCCGGCGTAGAGTATTATTTTGAGGATTTTGACGACCCAACAGTGAACAGCGGTTGGCAGGGCAGTCCGGCGTGGCAGGATACAACGTGTGAACCTGAGACGACCTATAGATACCGAGTTATGGCCCGCGACACATCGAGCTGGCATAACCAAACCGGCTGGTCAACTGTGGCTAGTGCAACTACTCCTGCGGAAGGAGAGCAACCGCCGCCAACAGACACCAACCCGCCGACGCCTGTGGCGTGGGAAGTAACGCCTTACGAGACCGGCAGCGGAATGACTGCTTATGCCAATATGACGGCGGCAGAAGCCATAGATGCGGGAGGTAACGGCGTATCATATTACTTCGAATGCGTCAAAATTCCATCCATCAATAGTGGCTGGACGACTGAACGGGTATGGGACAATGTCCCCATAGGCAGAGCCTGGCAAGGGCTCAAGTTCCATTTTAGGGTAAGTGATAGCCTCGGGAATACAAGCGGCTGGTCGACTTCTCTGCCGTCCTATCCGCCATAATAACAGCAAAATTTTGCCGAGGTTTTTTTAGTCCGCAAAAGCCGGTTTATTTGGCCTTGAGCGTCTGGTAGCCGTAGTGTGCGAGCAGGTGGTCAAGTATTACTATGGCTGTATAATTCTCGGCGACCGGCCATATCCGTGCCACAATCGTTGGGTCGCGCCTGGTGATGGCCGCCATCTCTTTGTTTTCCAGTGTATATTTATCGATTGTCTTTTGGGGTTTGTCGATTGTGGGTGTTGGCTTGACCGTAAGCCGGACAACGATTGGCTGGCCGGTAGATAGCCCGCCTGTAATGCCGCCGGCATTATTCGACTCAAAAGAAACCATCCCGTTTTTGGCCCGCATCTGGTCGTTGGATTGGCTGCCGGTCATATCTTTGACGGCAAAACCGGCGCCGACCTCCACGCCTTTAACGGCGCCGATGCCGAGCATTCTGCCTAATTCGGCATCGAGTTTATAGAAGACTGGTTCGCCGAGGCCTGTCGGCACACCGGTTGCGACGACTTCAACCACGCCGCCGCAGGAGTCGCCTGTTTTGGTTATCTTGTTGGATGCGTCAACCATCTGTTGCGCTGCATCGATATCGGGACAGTTTAATACCGGATGCACGTCGTATTTCTTCCGTACCGCTTCAGGTTTCATTTTCGGGGCTTTGCTGCGGATAGCGTCAATTTCCTGCTCAATCTCAGCCAGTATTTTCATTTTTTCCAGAAATCGCATCTCCATCGTAATCCGGCCATTGACGTAGACTTGCTGGTAAAATGGGTCGAGGTCTCGCCGCATTTTTTTATACTGGTTGGTGTATTTGAAGGCCTGGTCGTGAGCAACATCGGGGCATCGCACTGAGGCGAGTTCTTTGACGTAGGCACAGACTTCGATGCCGCATTTTTTCAGGACTTTTTTGGCGACGGCCCCGGCGGCGACTATGGTGGCTGTATAGCGCCCGCTGAATAGGCCCGCCCCGACGGCATCGTCATCTGGGCCGTACTTTATAAATGATGCGTATGATGCGTGGCCCGGTCTCGGTGTGCGGTTTGTGTCCTGATATTGCTCGATGTGGACAAAATGCCGGTCTAAGTTGGGAATCAGAATTGTCAGCGGTGTTCCATTAGTGTGGTTTTTATTTTTGGCGCCGGCAATGGTATCGGCTGCGTTTAGCCCGCTGTAGATAACCGGCAGGTCCGGTTCTTTTCGTGGACTGGATAGTTCGTCAGTGCCGGGTTTTCTAAGAAGCAAATCGCCGTAAATCTCCTGCTCGGTCAATAACATTCCCGGCGGATGGCCTTGTATTACAGCCGTCAGGCCTTCCTGATAAGACCCGCCCGCTACCGTTACCTGAAACATTCGCCCTATGTGACAGCCAATCATTTTATTTCTCCAAATAGGTCGTTAGTATTTGGTGAATATACATCTATTCCGAAAAAACTTCAAACTTTTCCCAGAAGTCGGGAAACGATTTTGCCACGCACATTTCGTCGTCGATTTTCTGTTCGCCGGTAACTAAGCCTGCAACGGCGAAACTCATCGCAATCCTGTGGTCATTGTGTGGGTCTATCCGGGCGCCGTGTATTTTCCCGCTCCCCTTTATAGTAAGCGAGTTTTCATCGCACGCTGCTTCAACGCCCATTTTCCCAAGTTCCGAAGCAATTACCGCTAATCTGTCACATTCCTTATCTCTCAAATGGCCTATATTTGTAAGTCTGCTTTCCTCTTTCGCAAATGCACTCGCTATCGCCAGTGGCGGAACCAAGTCCGGCAGATTGCTCATATCCTGCTCAATTGCGGAAAGGTTCCGTCCGCGAACACAAATTCCGTCGTTTGTTGCTGATACCTCACAGCCCATCTTTTCAATTAATGTCAGAAACGCCTTGTCCCCCTGTTTTGTATCGGCCCGTAATCCTTTTACGGTAACTTTCGCTTTGCAGATAGCCCCTGCTAAGAAAAAAAATGATGCGCTGCTGTAATCGCCTTCTATTGTTAGCTCCCTCGCCGAATATCTTCCGCTCGGAATTTCTATCTGTTTGTAATTGTTATTTTTCGCCCTTACTCCGAACTCAGCCATCATTTGCAGACTGATATCGAAGTATGGCTTTTCTGTCATTTCATCGACGCATTTTAGCATAACTTTATTGTCCGCATAAGGCGATGATATAACAATCGAGCTGAAATATTGCGAGGTTTTACTCCCTTTTATCGCCGCTTCACCGCCTTTAATCCCGCCGCCATAGACCCTGATAGGAGGGAAACCCTCTTTTTCAAGATATTCTATTTTGCATCCTAATTGTCGCAGTCCCTCCACTACTTCTCGAATCGGCCTTTCCGTAATCCTCTTGCTTCCCGTGATGACTATCGGCTTACTTGATAGACAAGCCGCAGAAGTTAAAAAATTCATCCCCACTCCTGATTCGCCGACGTTTAACTCATCATTAATTGGTGTGTATTTTCCGCCTGCCCTGAGCTTGGTCGAAGGGCCTGCCCCCTTTACAATCAGCTTATCGTCTTCCTGTTTGATTTTCGCGCCTAATCGTTTCAGGCACTCAATAACATCTCGCTGGTCTTGGCCGAGCAGTGGATTGTAAATCGTGCTTCTGCCGTTAGTTAGAGAGCTGATAATTAACGCCCGCAAAGTGTGCGCCTTCGATGGCGGAGCGTCTATAACAACATCGGTATTGCGGATTTTATTTACAATCTTCATTCTGTCTTGTTCTTACGAAACTATGAATCCGAATTCGTGCCTTGGTGTCTTGGTGGCTAACTTTTACCAGAAGTGTAGGGAAATTAAAAGATTTTTTTGGCGAGGCTGTTTACCGTAGTTCCAATCTATCCACAAAATCTATTCGCTTTCTTTACCATTCCTATGTACAATTACATCAATTCACGATAAGCGATTCATCCGCCTGTGGCGGAATGGGGTACTTATATGAAATACTCGCAGGTTAAACTAAAACAAACAAATAATTACCACCAGTGCGAAAGGATAATTTGTTTTTGTCTTTGGATATTTATCAAGGTTTAGGAGGTGTAGATTGAATAGACACGATCCAAGAAATGTAGTCGAGAACTTGCGGAATCATCTCGCTGCACATGATAAACCTCTGGTTTTTTTGTTTGGTGCTGGTACATCAAGTGCGGTTAATATCGCCCCTGCAGTTCGTAGCGGTGAAAAGCAAAATCACCAGCCACTTGTACCTTCAATGGGACCTTTAACGGAACGGTGTAAGGCTGCAATTGTGAATTTAGGGAAGCCTTTTAGTAACGCATGGTCACGTCTGGAGTCTGAATGCAAACGGGTTAATATCGAAGCTATTCTCACAAGACTTCATTTAAAGATAGATGCAATAGGAACAGGGGAAAAACTACTGGGGCTAACCAAAGAAGAATTAGAAAGAATGGAGAGTATTATTCGGAAAACTATTGCTGGAGCGGTTATGTTAACAGAGGATATGATTCCAAATAAAGTGCCGCACGATGATTTTTCAGCATGGGTGAAGCAAGCGGTACGAACCGTTCCTTTAGAAATTTTCACTACGAATTACGATATACTATTTGAAAGGGCATTTGAACATGCCCACATTCCTTTCTTCGATGGGTTTATTGGTGCGTATGAGCCGTTTTTTTATGGAGATAGTTTTAAACTGGAAGATCTTCTTCCGAGAGATAAATGGGTTCGGCTTTGGAAAATTCACGGATCAGTCAATTGGAAACTTGTAAAACACACTGGCGGAGATATGGTAATTCGAACACAACCAATGGGAACTGGGGAGATGATTTTACCTTCACACCGGAAATACGATGAATCGCGTAAACAGCCCTATTTATCCCTAATGGATCGACTGGGACAAATGTTAGGCCGGGAACATGCGCTACTTATAAGTTGTGGATACGGTTTTGGAGATCAACATATTAATGCAGTTATCTTTAGTGTTCTTGATAATCGACGAACCAGTAGTGTGATTGCTCTACATTTTGGTGAGTTGTCCAGTGAAGACCCACTGGTAAAATGGAGTAAGGAGAGGAGAAATTTTACTGTATTAGGTGCAAATGCTGGTGTAATTGGAGGCCAGTGGGGAGAATGGCAACTGTTGAACCCAGTTGATGACCAAACACATTCTTTTATGGATACTGCTTTTGACAGTGATGCAATCAAGCCTGATAGTACAGATGCAAGCCTAGAAGAAGGGCGTTTGGGAAAAATGCGATTGGTTGATTTCAATTGGTTCTGTAAATTTCTCAATAGCATGGAAAGAAAAAGTGAGGGTGAATTGTGAGTGAAGCTGATTCCACATTCATAGGACATATTGACTCTGTCAAAGGTAGCATTGTAACAGTTCGTTTGCGAGATGAAATCCCTACATTGATAATGATAGGAGGACAATCGTACAGGGTGGGACAGATTGGTGCATTTCTACGAATTCCCTTAGGATACGCGCAACTTTATGCTATTTGCACATTAGTAGGGGCTGCGGCTGCGCCACATACTGAAGAATATAGCATTCCTCATGGACAAAAATGGCTGGCAATGACACTCTTCGGCGAGTCTGTTGGTGATTTTTTTGAAAGGGGCGTTAGCCAGTACCCAACAATAGATGATGAAGTTCATTTGGTTACAGAACATGACATGAGGGTTATTTATGGAGGTGTGGATAAGAAAGATACAATAACGGTGGGGAAAATTGCTTCTTCACCAGGAATCGCGGGGCAATTACAATTGAGATATTTGGTTACCCGTCATTGTGCCGTTGTTGGATCAACAGGCGCAGGAAAATCAAACTTGGTGGCGGTATTACTTGAGGCAATTGCTTCACAGGGATACCCATCCGCTCGTGCTTTAGTAATTGACCCGCATGGTGAATATGCTACGGCACTTGGAAACCTTGGTTACGTTTTTAGGGTCAAAGCGGATAAGTCTAAAGGTGAGCTACCCTTATATGTTCCATTTTGGGCATTGCCTTTTGAAGAGTTAAAGAAAATATCACTCGGAGAAATGCAGCCTGCTTCTGAAGCAGCTATCCGGGACGAAATAACAGAACGAAAAAAGGCTGCAGCGCAATACTTAAGTGACCAACCGCCTGATACCACAATTACTGCCGATTCACCGATAGCATTCAGCATTAAGAAGCTATGGTTTGACCTTGACGATTTCGAACGCCAGACTTTTGGGAAAATTCAGGGACAAGACTTGTGTAAATTGGTTAAGGAAGGTAACCCTGAAACTCTACAGCCAAATGAGTATCCAAAAGCTGCCTTGGGTAGTAGTGCTCCCTTCAAAAATCCTAGTCCACGGAGAATTGAAAAACAACTCGACCTGTTGAAAAGCCGGTTGCAAGACTCACGATATAGCTTTCTTTTTAATCCGGGCGAAAACCTTACACCTAATCTCGATGGGAAAATCAAAGAGGACCTAGATTTACTGGTAAGATCATGGATAGGACATGATAGGCCAGTTACAGTACTTGACGTTTCTGGTCTTCCAACCGAAGTTTTGTCTATAGTAGTTGGAACTTTATTTCGGATAATCTATGATATGCTTTTTTGGGCAGTGGATCTAGATGTGGGAGGACGCAAACAACCCTTGTTGATCGCATTAGAAGAAGCGCACCTCTTTCTACCAGAAGGAATGGATAGCCCAGCGCATAGAGCAGTTGCCAGAATTGCAAAGGAAGGAAGAAAATATGGTGTAGGCCTGTGTGTAGTTACTCAGCGCCCAACAGAGATAGACAGTACAACATTAAGCCAATGTGGGACTATGATTGCGCTTCGGCTGACTAATACGTCGGATCGTGCAAGGGTAGAATCTACAATGCCTGATGAACTTGGATTGCTCTCTGGTATGTTGCCGTCGTTGCGCACAGGAGAAGGGCTAGTAATCGGTGAGGCAATGCCCATTCCTTCGCGTATACAATTTTACAAAGCAGGGAAAAAATTAGAGGGGAGCGACCCCGATGTGGCACATGCTTGGCGACAACCACGACCTGACGGGACGGAGTACACGAAAGCGTTGGTGAATTGGCGACGTTTATCAACAATTTCTGATAGTTTGGGGAAATCTAAACAGGAGAAACAAAATGGTTGAAATGCAATATGTTGATTCATCAAATATCGAAGCGATCGGACACGATGTAGCGGCACAGGAACTTCATGTTCGCTTTTTATCAGGTGATCTGTATGTTTATCATGGAGTACCGCAGGAGGTTTACGATGATTTGATGGCATCTTCCTCAAAGGGAAGTTATTTAAATAGGGTCATAAAAGAACGCTATGAGTATACTAAAATGTAGATTAATGCTTCTTGAATAAATAGGGGACGTTGACCTATTTTTTATCTATTGTCCCTAATCTTGAGATTTTTGATTTTTTTCCTAACCCCTAACCCCCAAACCCTATCCCCTCTTTTCCTCTGTTAACTTAGGCAATCTGCGTCTAATTTTTCTTCACTTTTTTTCTCTCGAGTATCTAGTATCGAGCATCCAGTATCGAGTTAAAATTTTTCCAAAATTTTCAACCGTTTCCATACAGTTTTTGTAAATTTCTATATAGTTTTTGTAAGTTTTTGAACGTTTTCGAATATTTTCAAACGTTTCCCCCTAAACCCGTGTATGCCATCCTTTTTCCAATCAAAATCATTGTTACCTGCACACCAAAAACGGCTAATTTGAAAATTTTTTTACTCTTTTTCTCACATCGAGTTGCGAGATTCGGGAATCGAGAATCAAAAACTTTTTTCGCATCAAATGCGCAGGTTCGCCCAATTGTAGAGAGAACGTCTGCTCTCGGAACGGAAACCCCTTAGGGGAATAATCAATGAGCGGTTATCAATAACCAATTAATACTGTTTATAATTTACTTTTCTTTTTTTCTCTGTGGCTGAAACTGCGGCTATGGAGATTTTCTGCGCTGAGCGGAAAAATCAATCAAAATGAACTAAATTATGCAAAACAAAGCCAATTTCCAAAAAAGTCAAATGTTTATAACCTCAATTTCAACAAGGAGTTACAACGAAAAAAGCAAAACGGACACTTGGTCAAAACGAACCCAAACAAAGCCAATTTTTTTAATTCTGATGGTAAGCGGGGTCTGTAATCAGCCAGCTCTCGGCGAAGAGGGCGAAAGCGTACGTAATAACCTTTATTGTCTTTGGCTAATAACAGCTCCAATCACACAACCATCCATCCGCCAGAGCGGCCAAATCGGCATAATCCACGTCGCCGTCCGGCTCGCAGTCGGCCCCTGCGCACCAATCAGGAGATTTACATTGTGAATTCCCCCAATACTGTGCAAAGACGGCAAAATCAGCAAAGTCAACCCAATCATCGCCAGTCAAATCACCGGGTAAGACCGCTGGAAGTGTACCTGTTATCCACTGTGCATAAGAGCTGAGCCGAACCGCATCTAAATAATCAGGAGCGAGCACATTCGGGTCATCTCTATCCCGGAACCAGGACTCATAAATAAAATAGTTCGGGTCACCCTCGTGACCCTGTGCATAGTGCACCTCTACTGCACGAGACAGGCCCGCCACTTGCCATATATCGCCAACTTTAATGAACCAGCCACCGCCGGAGTCAAAGCTGGCAACAGCACTTTCATAAATAGTTGACCCTCCCTCACCCAAGCCATCAAAGTCGGCGATGATTATATCTGAAGTATAAGCTCCAACGATGCTATTATTTTGAGTACCATTGAGTTTATTGGTGCCAAAGCGCAACGTGGTATTGTATGCACTATCCCACCCGTAGCCGTAGGTTATACCCGAATTTTGGAGTATTGTACCCCTTCCTTTGCCATAGCTGCCTATAACTATCTCTTTGCCGCTCTCGTTGGTATTTTCGTAGGGACCGACAAAGCTTGTCAAATTAGCACCATAAATCCTGGCTACTCTCAGGTCCGCCGTGCCACAATCCCAAGTTTCGGCAACAGTATACGTCTTACCGCCAATCTCAACCAGCGTACCAATACCCCCACCCGGATGGCGTACCGTTATCACGCAATTCGATGATACAGCCACGCAGGAAGCATTACTCCCCCATCGACCTACAACATTAGAATCGGGTCTGTCTGTCCAAGTTACCAGGTTAGGCTCGCCGTTGGGATGCAAAACAATACTCAAGGCCGGTCTCGTGCAGCAAAATAAGGACACCGCTACAAGCAGCTCTATTATCAAAACGTATCTGTATCTTGACACATCACCCTCATCGAAATAGTTCTCAAAACTATTATTATAACAGAATTTCAGGTGTTTTTCAAAGGGAATTTGGCCTTACGGATGTTTTCTGCAGCAGCAGTTTGGATTATTGTCTTAGCCATTGGACAAATTTTGCCAAGCCGGCCTGAATGGTTGTATCTGGTTTGTAGCCAAGTTCTTTGACGGCTTTGGTAACATCGGCGTAAGTGCGTTCGACGTCACCTGGCTGATGGGGTGAATATTTTTTAACCGCTTTTTTGCCAAGGGCCTTTTCGAGTTCGGCGATTAAATCGTTGACTGATATGGGGCGTGATTCGCCGAGATTATAGATATTAAAGCCGGTGCATTTGTTCATTGCCGCGACGGTGCCGTCAATGATGTCGTCAATATAAGTGAAGTCGCGCATCATAGAGCCGTCGCCATAAACTGGTATGGGTTTACCCTGTTCGATGAGCTTGGCAAATTTGTGGATAGCCAAATCGGGTCTTTGCCGGGGGCCATAGACGGTGAAAAAACGCAGGGGAGTTATGGAAATTCCGTAAAGGTGATGATATGTATGGCAGAGAAGCTCAGCGGCTCTTTTGGTGGCGGCGTAAGGCGAGATTGGGAAATCGACATTGTCTCCCTCAGAAAAGGGAACCTTTTTATTGTTGCCATAGACGCTCGAACTTGAGCCGAAGATGAACTTGTTGACTTTATGCTTTTTGGCTGTCTCAAGTAAGACCATCGTTCCATTTATATTGACATCTGCGTAAAGCAGAGGATTTTCAATCGAAGGCCTGACACCGGCTCTGGCGGCGAGGTGCACGATTATTTCAACACCGCTGCCAATGGCTTTATCCATCGCTGCGATATCACGAATGTCGGCTTCCACGAGCTGGAAATTTTTATTCTTAACGCAGTCTTCAATGTTCTGTCGTTTGATTTGAGGGTCGTAAAAGTCATCGAAATTATCAACGCCGACCACCATTAAGCCGTCATCGAGAAGCCGCTCACTGAGATGTGAGCCGATAAAACCAGCAGCTCCCGTTATCAATACTTTCATATGACCTGGGCTTATGCTGAATAAATAATGATAGCACCGATGGCCAAGCCGATTAGAGCCATAACTCGAAGAAGCACAACCGGTTGTTTTTGCCACCAGCTAATATAGGATTTGACCTTTTCAGAGCCGAGTATGAATATCAATAGTCCTGATATTATGAAAAGAACTCCAAAGGCAAATATTACCCAGAACCGGCTGCATTGGCGCGCGGCAAGTAAAAAGACGACCGCCAGCACAAGCCTTATCAGTGCTGCAAAATACACACGCCTGCCCTGTTTGAAGAATTCCATTAAGCGTTTCATAATGTCGGGCTTTAAAAAATACACGATTGTCATAAAAACGAAAACTATACCTATAATTCTAATAACGATGTCCATAATATAGCCCCTTTATTTTCTTCCGACACTGTAATATTCAATTCCTGCCTTTTTAACCACATCGGGGTCGTAGAGGTTTCTGCCGTCGAAGATAACAGGTTTTTTCAGCTTTGTTTTAATAACTTCAAAGTCCGGGTTCCTGAATTCCTGCCAATCGGTGAAGATAACCAGGGCATCGGCGTTATCAAGTGCATCATACCCATTCTGGAACGTTTCTATTTTACCATTCAAAGCCGCCAGCGCAGCCGAGCCGGCTTCAGGGTCATAAGCTTTTATCTTCATCCGGCAATTGAGAAACTTTCTTATGCAGTAAATCGCCGGCGATTCCCTGACGTCGTCGGTTCTTGCCTTGAAAGAAAGTCCCCAAACGGCCAGGGTAGTTTTGTTTTCCCGGCCTGCAAAGAAATCGGTAATACGCTTTGCAAATCGCCCCTGTGCGTTTATATTTACCTGCTGGACCGATTTAGCTATCGCCATTTCAACTTTATGTTCAGAAGCGGTATGAATCAGGGCCCGAATATCTTTGGGGAAGCAGCCGCCGCCAAAGCCGACGCCCGGAAACAAAAAGGAGCGTCCAATTCTCGAATCGCTGCCGATGCCCTGCCTGACCTGTTCGATGTCCGCACCAACCTTCTCGCACAGCGCCGAGATTTCATTCATAAGTGAAATTCTCGTTGCCAGCATAGTATTGGCCGCGTATTTTGTCATCTCAGCAGAGAGAGTGTCCATAAATAATATCCGGTTGCCCCTGCGCATAAATGGACTATATAACTGCTTCATTATTTCCCTAACAGCGGGATTGGTTGTCCCTATAATTATCCTGTCAGGGCGCATAAAATCCTCAACGGCGGCACCTTCTTTCAAAAACTCCGGATTGCTGACATAATCAAACGGTGTTTCCGTTTTGGATTTTATAATGTTCGTTATTTTCTCGCAGGTGCCTATCGGCACAGTACTTTTTGTTGCAATGATTCGATAGTCGCTGAGATTTTCGCCGATTTCACCGGCGACTGAAAGGATGGCCGATATGTCGGCGGAGCCATCCGGCTCTGATGGAGTGCCAACTGCAAGAAAGATAATAAGCGAATTGTCTATCCCCTCTTTCAAATCAGTTGTAAAGTGCAGTCGGCCGAGTTTTTCATTGTGTTTGACCAATTCGGTCAGGCCCGGTTCGTAAATGGGCATTACTCCATTTTTCAGGGCTGTAATTTTGTCACCATCTACATCCACACATATAACATTGTTGCCGGCATCCGCCAAACACCCAGCCGTAACTAATCCGACATAACCAACCCCAACCACACAAATCTTCATTTTGCCAGCTCCTATTATTCAGTATGTAAGTTTCGTTGTCGCAAGAGCAGAGTATTGAAAAAATCACAAAGTTTGTTCATCAATAATCTCTATCATATCGGTCTCTATCTCGACACTTGTCGCCTGACCGAGCATATCTATCTGTAAAAGCAAACGAGTAGTGCCTCTTATTTTGACGATGATGCCGTGTAAATCAGCTAACGGTCCTCCTATAACCCGGCAGCGTTGGCCCGTTTTGAAATACTTATGCGGCATCAGAGCAGCTCCCGTTTGAAGAGCTCGTTCAATTTGTGATAATTCGTCAACCAATTTTTGCTGGTCTTTAACTGCGAGCAGATTTGCAACACGATTGGTTCGCAACACTTCGATACGCTGGCTCTCCTTACCACAAAAGAACAGGTATCCGCTAAAGAGGGGCAAAAGCGAGCGTATTGTTCTGCCTCTTTGACGCCGAACCTTCCAGCTCATAGGAAGGAAGTAGCTGATATCTTTTTGAGTCAAGTCCTTGGCCAGGGCTTTTTCATTTCTGCTTTTGGTATGAGCAACCCACCACAGGCCGGTAAAATCACGCAGCGACCCTCCATTAGGCCAAACAATCGGCGGATTTTCGCTTGCCTTCAACAACTTTATGCTCCTACGGTTGCCGACAATTTTTTGCGGGCTGTTCTTAAATCGTCCCGATGCTGCTTATGGGTTTTAGGAATATGTGGGTTATTATAGTCAGCTAAAATCATTCCGTTCGCACATAATAACTAAACCGATACTTAACTCCAGTCGATTAATTAGACTTGTAGCAGTCAGTTTAGATGTATATGAGCAAAAAGTCAAAGGAATTGACTGTAACAATCGACTATTTTAGATTGACGACCAAGGATAGGTCATTTATTATATCATAGCAAATACGCATCAGGAAGAAACGATGGCTAAATCGCGAACCACTATTGATAATTTGAGTATTTTATTTACCTGCATCGGCAGAAGGGTCTCGCTGCTCAATAGTTTTCGCAGGGCAGCGAGACAGTTGAAAATAAACCTCTCGGCGCTTGGCACAGATGCTACGGAGTTAAGCTCCGCCTTGCAACTGTGTGATAAAGGTTTTGTGGTTAAGCCGGTAACACACGCCAACTATATCAAACAATTGCTGAGTATTGTCAGGACCAACAAGGTAAAAATGCTCATCCCAACCGTTGATTTGGACTTGCAGCTCCTGGCACAGAATAAGCCTAAGTTTGCCGCAGCGGGCTGTTGCGTGCTTGTCTCAACACCGGATGTAGTCGATATTTGCCAGGACAAGAGAAGAACCTTTCGCTTCCTGCTCAAGAACGGCTTTGATACCCCCGTTACTATGAGTGCTCGCGCTGCACTGTCAAAAAAGAAACTCAACTGGCCTTGCTTTCTTAAACCCTGGGACGGCTATGCCAGCAGGGGAAATGCTATCGTGAATAATCGGGAAGAGCTGCTGTTCTTTGCAAAGAGAGTGCCAAACTGTATCGTTCAGGAGTTTATCAAAGGCACCGAACACACCTGCGATGTATATGTTGACTTCGATATGAAAGTTCGCTGTGTCGTTCCGAGAAAGCGCATTGAGGTAAGAGCCGGTGAGGTGAGCAAGGGACAGGTTGTAAAACACCTTCGCATTATGAGCGAGGCTGCAAGATTGGTTGAGACGCTCGGGGCAGGGCCGGGCGTTATAACTTTGCAATTGTTTCTAACCGGTGACGGCAGGATAAAGTTCGTCGAGATAAATCCGCGATTCGGCGGCGGCGTGCCTTTGTCAATTAAAGCAGGGGCGAACTTTCCAAAATGGATTTTGCAGGAATCCCTTGGGGAAAAAACAAATATCCGTTTTAACGGTTTCAAAGACAATTTAATTATGCTTCGCTACGACGGCGAAGTCTGGCTGGAAAGCTCTTAACGAGAAAAGTTGGGAAATGATATTTGATAATATAATCGGACCGGTCAAACCAGTTACATGGGTTTTTCGCTTTTGGCCCATATTGGCGGCTTCTTTTGTTGGTTCGCTGGGTGCTACCTGGCTGTGCAAAAAGATAGCAATAAGATTCGGAATCGTTGACAGGCCTGATTACCTGGTCAAGACACACAGAGAGCCTATAGCATATCTCGGCGGTGTCGGTATGCTCATCGGCTTGACGGTCGGCGTGCTGGCAGGTATCGGCTGTTTGAAAGACGAAGAATTTTTCAGCCAGATGCTAAAATTGCTCCTGGGAATACTGGGCGGCGGGACGGTAGCATGTTTTGTCGGGCTCGCCGACGATATATTTGATATGAAGCCGAGGCAAAAAATCCTCGGCCAAGCCGCTGCGGCTGTTATTCTGCTGCTGGTGGGTGTCACACCAAATTTATATTGTATTACCGGGCCATTAAATTTGCCGATGTCCCACAACCTCGAAATGATTTTAAGTATTTTTATTGTAATATTTTTCGTGCTTGGTGCGACAAATTCACTAAACCTGCTTGACGGACTCGATGGACTCTGTGCGGGAGTAACGGCAATTATCACCGTCGCTATGCTGCTTCTGTCAATACATCTGGCGACCTGGGGGGCCAGCGATGTTGGTGACCCTGTGCGGATTACAATTTGTCTTGGGCTTGTAGGAGGCGTCTGTGGATTTCTGCCTTTCAACAGGTATCCGGCCAAGATATTTATGGGCGATGCCGGCAGTATGCTCTTAGGATTTATGGCAGCTGCACTGATGCTTTTATTTGCCGAGCAGGTTCCGCGATGGTGGATGGCCTCAATCGTTGTCTTCGGCCTGCCCATTCTCGATACCGCTGTTGCACTGGTAAGGAGATTGCTTAATCACAGACCTTTGTTTGTTTCCGACCGAGGTCATATTTACGACCAGATGATAGATAGAGGGATACCTTTGAAGAAGACCGTCACAATTTGTTATGTGTTCGCCGGCACTTATGCGGTAATCGGCTTAGTGATGAGCCAAATAAGAACAAGATATGCTGCGGTTGTGCACCTTTTTGTTTTTGTGGTCTCGGGCCTGATTGTGTGGAAGAAGGGCTACCTGAAGATGGAAGGCCTCAGAGGAGCCATCCATAAAGAAGATTGATAAACTCTGTGAGGATTCCTGTCAATCAACTACCTTCCAGAGAACCCCTTTTGGTTTAAATTTGTATCGCTCCGATAGGAACCGCGGGCAATACCCTGCCAGCGGTGAAACCACATAGACAGGCCGCTCGGTAAGGACTTTATCAATCACGTCCTCGTTATATTCTTTCAAATTATTTACAGAGCCGTGCCCTGAAACAATAGTAACATCCCTGCGTTTTCCTTTAATCTCCTGAATATATAAAAGCGTATAAACAGTAGTGCCATCAGCATATATAATCGCATTATCTTCAACTGTATCCAATGCCTCATTTGCGAATTTCTCTGGTCCATGGTAGCCTGTTTGCCACGGCCGCAGGAACCATATATACTCATTACGGTAGGGGATCTCTCTTTTTGTAGAGAGATTGAACTGCATTTTTTGCGCTATAACAGGAGCAATGATATAAGTCGGGATTGGCAGCAGAGCAAGGATAAAAACTATTCGACACAAGATTTCGCGATTGGGCTGGATAACAAGCGAATTAAAACCAACACCAATCAGAACGGAAACCAAACAATAAAAAGGTATGAAAAATGCGTATCTATCCGGCACTGTATATCGGGAAGCAAATACGAAGAAAAGAATCAGCAATGCCAAAAGAACATTTGCAAAACTGCGACTGGGCGAAATCTTCTTAAGGCCACAGAGACCTACAAAGAAAAATATAATATTCGGTGTGGGGAAATTGTAAGCAAGAAGTATCAGATTCTCCCGGATAAGTCTGGCCGATAGATGCGTGTTAAGAACAGCTCCGCTCCAACTGTTCCCAAAAAGTGCTGAAGCCAGAGTAGCTGTAAAATCGCCGGTTTGAATGATATTCTTTATGATTAGATATTCGTAAGGGGCTGCACCGATGACCCATAAGCCGACGAAAACTGCGAGGTTCCTTGGTCTGATTTGTTTTTGGATTAATAGAACCGCCACAAACACAACGTAGCAAGTAAAAGGGATAATGGCCAACATATGGTCGGCAATTGCCAAGCCATTGAAAAGCCCCAGCAAATATAGAAACATCATCCGTTTTGTTTTAACATATTGCAGGAGCATTAGTAGTTCAGCCAATAGCAGTGCTGTGTACAAAGTATAGCTTTCTGCAATTACAGCGTGCGCCCACATTGTATGTGAAATTGCCAGCGTAACAGCCGCAATTAGGGCGGGGGAAATCTTGTTTAGCCATAATCGCAACAGCAAAAAAAGATTTGCAATGGCAAATGCTGCGGCAATAGCTGAAATCAAATTTACCCTGTAAGCAAATTCACCAAGCGGGATGTATTTTACCCCGATGCCAATGATATGATAAAGCGGATGTGAAAGAGCCAGGCCGAGCTTACCCTCGATATCGTTGTGCCAGATTCGATACTGATACATACCACTATCCTGCCATAACGGTCCCGGTGCACAGGTCAGTGCATAAAGGCCTATCGCAAAGGCCAGAACTATACAATAGCTTGCGGTAATATATTTGCTGTTACTATATCCCATCAAAACCTGCTGCCAAAAAATTTTAATCATGGATAATAAAGATTTTTCATCCATCCATCTACGAATCCGCCCCAATAAATAATACCAAAAGCAGCGATAGTCCATATTCCGATTATCAGCTGGAACGGACGGTCGTGCAGAATTAAATCGGTAGGGTCGGCATACGAGCCTTTCATCGAAAGCATCGCAAATCTGAAAACGGCGTAAATGACTATAGGTAGTGTATAAACAAAATAATTATTTCCAAATCTTGCAACGGTGCTTTCGCTTAAACTATAAAGCAAAAAAGAAATCACAGCGATACCAGCCGAAAGCGTAATAAGATGCGTAAGCAGCTCATGACTGTAAGCCATAAGCGTGGGCCTATGATTTTTTGCGCCGACAGCGCAGGTTATTGTCGCTATTTCACTATACCGCTTGCAAAAGCCCATAAATAAACATATTGTGAATATACATATAAACAACCAGGGGCTGATTTCGCCTCTAATTGCCACCACACCTGAAAACGCCCTCAAGACAAATCCCAGAGCAATACATATAACGTCCACCAGCACCTTTTGTTTTAGAAAAAGACTATAAGATACTTGCAGCAACATATATGTTGCAACTGTAAGTAAAAGGGGTTTGGAAAAACCATAAGCCACAATAATTGCAAGCACGAGAAAAACCGCTGCTTCCATAACAGCAGTTGCCGTAGTAATCCGGCCAGATACCAATGGCCGATTTTTTTTCAGCGGATGAGACTGGTCGGCCTGCCTATCATTAATGTCGTTAATAATATAGGCAAAAGAAGATGCCATGCAAAATACAATCGCTGCCACGAAAGCTTGTTGCCACGCGGCAGGGTCATCGAGCCGCCTGCTGAAGATAATTGGCAAGAATACAATGATATTTTTTATCCAATGTCCCGGTCTGGCCAATTCTATTATTGGTTTAATAGTCATTTTGATTTTTACCTTTTTGTTTCTGTTTTCTTAGTAAAACTTTTTGAGACGCTCAATATTTTATTTTACCGTCGGCCAGCTCCGCAGCAGCCAACAACGCCGTGTCGGTATCACTCATATTGATAGACACCTCTAAATAGTTACTGTCAGATACTGTGTATCATCGGCAAACCGCACAGCTCCTTCATAAATAGCGGGGATAAGTAAAGTGTCTCCTGCCTTGAACTAAGGGGGATGCCATCCCGGTCGAGAATTATCCCTGCGCCGGCGAGGATAATCAGCGTTTTCATCCTGCCGGGTGAAAGAAGCGTCTCGCAGCCTTTGGCCTGGTGCCCTTTGTCTATCTTGAAGTATTCGCAATCGACCAATCGGCCTACCGTGGTTATCGGAAGATTAACACCAGCAGCGTTAAAGTTAATGCTTTCCAACGCTTCTTCGATGTGCAACGGCCTGGCTTTGCCCGTCTCGTCAACTCTGTTCCAGTCGAAAACGCGGTATGTCGTGTCTGACAGCGTTTGAATCTCAGCTATTAAAAGTCCTGCTCCGATGCTGTGAGCGGTGCCGGCCGGGAGGAAATGGCACTGGCCTGGCTCAACAGGCACTTTTGCTAACAATTCAGCAACGCTTCCCTTTTTTATCGCTTTGGAAAATTTCTCCTTTGTTACGCCTTTTTTCAGTCCTTTATAAATTGCGGCACCCGGCACAGCGGATATGATATACCAGCACTCGGTTTTGGATTTTCCTTTACCCATTCGCCGGCAGGTTTGCGAATCGGGATGAACCTGCACGCTCAAGATATCCTCAGCGTCGAGGAATTTAATCAGCAGCGGAAAAGGTCCTGAGAAATTTTTATCACCCGTTATTTCTTTCGGATATTTTTTGATTGCGGAGTTAAGAGTTTGGCTGGCCAGTTCGCCGTTTGCGATTACGGATTTATCGTCCGGCAAATCGGCCAGTTCCCAGCTTTCGCCGATTTTTTCAAAAGGTGGAATATCTTTGTTGAATACTTCTCGAAGTTTCTGTCCGCCCCATATTCGCTGCTTATAAATTGGCCTAAATTTCAGTGGATAAAGTTGCATAGGGGCATTGTAGTCGTGGCGGAGTGATTTGTCTATGTATGATTTAAAGAAAATTTTTGCTGCACGTGAGTTTGTCAGCTACAAGTTCGGATTACATTTAGGGCAGAGACCCTCGAGTTGTATACGCTGACAGCCAATAATAAAACCTTTGTATGGGCTCTTTGCCATTGGCAGTGATATTTGCGTCAGGCAGTGCATGTCACCACAACTCGTGCAGGTAAAATGAGGATGGCATTGTATATTGGTACATCTGTCGGCAAGCTCAAAATGCTCCGCCCTTTTATGAACGAATGCCCTATGCACCAGTCCTGCACCGACCATACTTTCCAATGACCGATACACTGTTACTTTGTTCGCACACCCCTTGCTCATCGTTGTCATAATCTCATCGACTGTTTGCGGCCTCTTCGCGTTCAGCATCACCTCCAGAATCGTCCTCCTCGGCCCGGTTCGCTTCATCTTCGCCGAACTTAACAGCTTATCGACTTGTTCTTTTATCCGCGTTTTCATTGGGTTTTTTCTACGCTGTTCAAATCGTCAACCGGCCAAGCCGAAGACGGCTTAAACGAATCTGCTCACAAGGAAAACGAATAACAGCCCCACTGCGGTAAGACCAATCATTTTCAGGGAGGAATGTTTGCTGTGTGCCTGCGGCAGGATGTCACTGGCGCCGATGTACATTAGGAAACCGCCGAAAACACCGAGGTAAAGAACGAGAAAATACGGCGGCACCTTGAAAAACAGCGTCGATGCAGCACCGAAAAGCGGCGTCAGCGCATCCAACAATAAAAACCATTTGGCTTTTCTGGGGCTATTTTTATTCGCCAGCATTAATGTGACCGTGTTCATACCGTCTGTAAAATCGTGGGATATGACCGCGACTGAGACCAGAATGCCCACAGACCTGCCGGCCTGAAAGCCAAGGCCGATACCGACGCCATCCATAAAACTGTGGCCTGCAAGGGCGAACGCGGAAAGGATTCCCACCTGTGGATGTGTGTGGTCGGCGTAATGTTCTTCGTGGGCGTGATGGATTAGAATGCTTTTTTCGAGAATATGGAAAATCATATAGCCGGCCACAAAGGCAATCATTGCCCCTGTCGGGTCAAAGTTGTGCTCTTTAACCTGCTCTATTATTTC
>JBELAN010000023.1:0-20551 GCA_049508795.1 Sedimentisphaerales bacterium
CTGCTTTTAACCAGTCCGGCTTTTTCCATCTTGTGCAGAGTTGTATAGACGGCGGACTGGCGCCATTCAAAAAAGCCCTTGGTTTGACGATTAACGGCTTGGATAAGCCCATAGCCGTAGACTTCTCGATTATCAAGGATTGAGAGGATTACAAATTTGATGCTCCCTTTTATAATCTGCTGATAAAACATTCGACAATTCTCCTTTTATAAACCCTAAGTGATTTTTCAAAGGATACCTAAGATACTTAGGTATTCTTTGAATGTCAAACATAAAATTGTTTTGTAGAAATTTTAAGAAGGTGTGTCGTTGCGTGATGCGGAGCAGCCGCTAAGGAGAATGCCTAAGATAGTTAGGTATTCTTTTTATAAATTCTGGATTTGAGAAGTGGGGGATTTACGAATGAGGGGTTTTGATAACGATGGATTGCGTGGGGCTGGCGAAGGTGGGCCCGCCTTCGCCAAAAGGCTTCGTCGCGGTCTTCGCTGCGCTACGATAAAAAAAATTTCAAATTAGCCGTTTTTGGTGTGCAGGTAGCTGCGCTTTTGATTGATTTTTTTGCCACGAGGACGCAAAGGCACGAAGAAAATTTAATCGCGGATTACACAAATTATGCGGAATTTTAAGGTTTGCGGGTTTTCGATTTGGCAGGTAAAATGGGGTGGTGAAATCGGTTGAGCTTGCAAAAAACGGAGATATAATTTTTGAAAAGCAGCGAGGAGTTGCAAGGTTAAAACGGCTGATATTCTGCTTAAGTATTTTGATATTGAACTTGTTGTGATAAAGCAAAGGAGTAAAAATGAATAGTATAGGATTGCCAAAAATTCCCACAGACAGTTTTTATAAATGTGCAATGTTTTTAGGAATTTTAATCGTCCTTGCAAGTTCAGTGACTCCAACTTCGTATTATTTTTTTGAATTAGATAAACGAAAAAGTCAGTGCAGCAGCACCATCAAATTACTCGAGAAAAAAAAGGAGCATTTGTCTGGTGAATTGGATGTTTTAGTATTCGAGAGCGAAGAGCTAACAAATAAAATTAAAGAAAAATTTAAGGATACGACTTTCCCTAAAGGGATTGATAGGAGTAAAGCGCAAAAATCTGAAATTGTAAAGGCAAACTTGGACTACGTTAAAGAAAAAGTAACATTTTATAAGCCTCAGTTTGATGTCTCAGAAGTAGGATTCGTCTTTCCCGGAAAAAGATTTAATACAAGTGCTTCTGGATATAGTCCAAATGATGATTCAATAGAATTTCCTCCAACGGCAGTTAATACCACGAGACTTGAAGACAGACAAGGGTTGGCGTTGCTGACGCTTATTGAAAATACGGTCAATGATATAGAAAGTAGACTCTCGAAAAACCTGCAAGAACAACACGAACGAGAGTATGAATCAATACAAGTTAATGAAGAAAATGAAAGATTATTAGGCCTTGCAGACAATATGAAATCGAAACCATTTCTAATCTCGTGTGTAATTATTTGTGCATTAGGTGTTTTTATGGCATTCTGGGGAGGCAAAAATTGGCTCAAGAGGGAACAAAAGTTACAGGATAAGATACTCGAAATAAATGCAAAGGTTGTTAGCACTACTAAACAGCAGGAAAGGCAAAAAAAGGCAGGTGAGTTATGAATCTTAAGAAAATTTTTTCAGTTGTTATTAAAGCCATTCTGGTTGTTTGCATTATAGTAATTTTGTGGCAACTTGTTATGGTCAGATTTACTCTGTCCTCGATAGAATCAGATATGTACTCGATTAAACAGGGTCTATTTGCATCTCCGATTGAGCAGATGTCAAAGCCAGCTAAAAAACTGATGAGGAATGACATATTCTCTCGGCTGGTTCCGGATGAGCCAGAGTCCAAAACAAAAATTCGATTCGTTCCGAAACCGTCTATAGAGTCCAGGGTGTCCTCGATTAAGAATGATATATTCTGGATGCAGCAGCAAATATCTTTGATAGAGGACAATGTGTCCTCGATGAAGCTCATAGAGTCGGAAGTATCTTCGATAGTGTTGAGCATATATTCGATAGAAAATGATGTGTCCAAGATAAAGGACGATATGTCCTCGTTAAAGTCCGACATCTCCTCGACAAAGAGCAAAACTCTACTGCGTTCGGTGGAATAACATTCATCAATTGAGTTGTAACGCAAGGCCGATGAGATGCCCTGATGATTCCCTGCTGCTATCCCACAGGGGCGACTTCTCGGGAATGACACTTCACAGAAGCAGTCCAAAGTAGGTATAGCTCATCCTAATGGATAAAAGATAGAGCAAAGGTGGAAGGACGGGGGAGTGAATTAGTTGCTAGTCGCTTGTCGTTAGTCGCTAGTAGAATGAGTCCCCTGTTCTTGGCCAAGTGAGCAGCACTCGGGGGTTTCCGCTGCGCTACGAGAGGCGAGTTAGTCGATAGTCGCTTATTGTTAGTTGATAGTGGAGAAGTGGATTCCCGTTTTCACGGGAATGACAATTTTTAATAATAGATTACTCGACTGCGCTCGGAATGACGGTTTTTCAGGTTTTCTACAAAGCAAATTACCCGCTGGTTTTGCGTGCCTGTCGGCGGCCGATTTCAATTTATGATTTATTATTTATGATTTATGATTTTAGAATAGCATCGTTGAGATTGCCACGCTCCTTCGACTTTGCTCAGGACAGGTGCGCTCGCAATGACGAGACTATTGCCCTTTTCTTGCAGCGCGGCGGCATTTGAGCGGGAATAAATTTTCCCTTTTTTCAAAAGGTCAGATTTTTTAATCTACATTTCACCACCCTGCTGCGCCTTTATAGATGTTTGAGTCTAAATATAAATTGTGTTGGGCTGTCTGACTCGTCGTTAGGTGCCGCTTACGAAAGGAAGTGCTCTATGTATAGTAAAATTACAAAGTTTCTACTCGTGTTATATGTTATGTCGGCCCTTTTTCTTACAGGCTGTGGTTCATCTGTCGAAGTAAAAAAATTAGGTGAGAAGGATAAGGGTATTCCTTATTACCTGCCGAAGCCATATCTTCTTATCACCAGCGGGATTTCGACAACGGAATATCAAGAAAAGGTAACAGAAACCAAAACGGAAAAACCAGATGGTACCAAAATTAATGAAAAAGTCACAGATCGAACCCCAATTACACCCCCCATTAGCAAAGATGGTTACTCGGTAAGGATTGTCTATTTGCCGGATCTGCGGACAAAATATGGCATTACAATTAACCCGGGAAGCGGTACATCCGACACGAAGATTACGCTTGCGGACGGCTGGCAGTTTACCTCTCTTGCTGCAATTACGGATACTAAGGTTCCAGAAACCATTAAAGCTACAGCGGAGCTTGTAGGTGCTGTAAGTGCAGCAATACCGAAAGTAAGAGGTGAGGAAGAAGGTAAGAAAGAAGGTAAGCAAAAGTTTTCAGTGCGAATATATGAAATGGTATTGGAGGGAGATAAAATTAAATTTGATATTGCCAATCCTGTGTTCGAATGGCCCATTCCTCAAGAATAGGTGTAAACAGACAAAAAAACTGGAATATAGAATCGCGCATAAAATCAGAAATCAAAAATCGATAATTCCAGAGGCTCAGTTCAGGGATGAAACATTGCGTTTCACATAGCGTAAGCCATACCTGACGGCAGGCGGGCTTTCGGATATATTACTCGCGGGATTTGCGGGAAAAAAGAAAAGCATTCCTCACGCTTGCAACCCCGGCCAGAGTAACCCCCTGCAATGCAGGGGGCTAAATATAAATCTGTTACCGCTCCGTTATCTATTACCCTTTTCTTGCAGCGCGGCGGCGGTCGCCTTCTTTCAAGAAGCGTTTTCTGATTCGAATAGAATTAGGACAAATTTCAACAAGCTCATCGGCCTGGATGTACTCCATCGCCAGTTCAAGACTCATTTTTCGAGCAGGGCGGACCTGTGCTGCATCGTCTTTGCTCGCCGCCCGAATATTGGTCATCTGCTTAGCCCGGACCGCGTTTACAGGTATGTCGTTGTCCTTGCAGTGTTCGCCGACTACCTGGCCTGCGAAAACCTCTTCGCCGGGCTCAACGAAAAAGATGCCGCGGTCGTATAAAGCGTCAAGAGCATAAGCCGTTACCTGGCCGGTGGTGGTCGCAATCATAACGCCTGCCTTACGCTGGGGAATGGAACCTCGCATCGGCTCGTATCTTTCAAACGAATGGTGCATAATGGCTTTGCCCTGTGTGGCGTTCATCATTCTTGCGTGAAGGCCGAACAAACCTCGCGACGGTATAAGAAATTCCATATGAATAAAATCGCTCGTACCGGTTTTGGCATCTATTTTCATCACTTCGCTCCGCCGTTCGCCCAGAAGACTCATTATGGAACTCTGGCAATCGATGGGGCAATCGACCGCAAGCAATTCTATCGGCTCGTGGTGGATGCCATCGACCATTTTCAAAATTACCTCCGGTTTGCCGACACAAATCTCATAACCTTCCCGCCGCATATTCTCCAGCAGGATACCGAGATGCATCAGGCCTCGGCCTGAGACAATAAATTCCTCCGGCGTCAGGCCCGGCTCAACTCTCAACGCAACATTATGCTGAAGCTCCTTTTCGAGCCGTTCGCCGATTTGCCTGCTGGTTACATATTTGCCGTCCCTGCCGGCGAAGGGGCCATCATTAACCCTGAATGTCATCGACATTGTCGGCTCATCGACATCGATAACGGCAAGCCTCGAAGGATTGTCCGCACAGGCAATAGTGTTGCCGATATCGACAGGGTCAAGCCCTGATATCGCACATATATCCCCCGCCTGAGCGGTTAAGACCTGCTTTCGGCCGAGGCCATCGAACAGATGAACCTGCATAACCTTCTGCTGGGTATGCACATTATTGGCGTCGATTACCGTAACGTTCTGGCCTTCGCTTATTTGTCCCGCGAAGACCCTGCCTACCGCGATTCGCCCCACATAATCCGAATATTCGAGACTGGTTACGAGCATTTGCAGCGGGGCGTCAGGGACAACCTGCGGAGGAGGAACATTTTTTATGATGGCCTTGAATACCAGTTGCATATTGTTGGTCTTTTTGGCAGGGTCTGTCGTCGCCCAGCCTTCCTTTGCCGATGCATAAACAACAGGAAAATCGAGAGCCTTATCGTCGGCGCCAAGCTGAACAAGCAAATCGAATACTTCGTTGACAACGTCGTGCGGGCGGCTATTTTCGCGGTCTATCTTATTAACTACGATTATAGGTCTTAGTTTATTCTCAAGAGCCTTGCTCAGGACAAATCTTGTCTGCGGCATAGGGCCTTCAAATGCATCGACCAGAAGCAGGACGCCGTCGGCCATTTTCAAAACGCGTTCGACCTCTCCGCCGAAATCGGCGTGGCCCGGCGTGTCGATTATATTGATTTTATATTCGTCGCCTTTGCTGTTCGTATAGTAAATCGCACAGTTTTTACTGAGAATTGTTATGCCTCGCTCCCGCTCTATAGGATTCGAATCCATAATCAGGTCGTGCTCGCTGCCGGCCAGCTTATCAAGGTCCTCGGTCCGAAACATTCCGGACTGATACAAAAGCTGATTTACCAGCGTTGTCTTGCCGTGGTCAACATGAGCGATTATCGCTACATTACGAATATAATCCGAATACATAAAAAATCTCAAAAAGGATTTTAGCAGTGAATATAATCAGGATTTGCTTTAATCCCAGTTATGAAAAGGAATCATTCTACATTGTTTTTTATGAATGTCAATGTAAAATAGATGAGAGAATGGTGATTTGACACTTTGGCTTGCATTAATAGCACACTAAAGGAAAATGATGTTCAGGGAAGTAATAATATGGGCAATTCTCTTTTTCATCTCAAACAGAAACAGACCAGCGTAAGAATTGAAATTGTAGCGGGGCTGACAACGTTCCTTACAATGGCCTACATTATCTTCGCTCAGCCGAACATTCTTGGCCCGACGGGAATGGACAAGAATGCCCTTATCGGGGTAACCTGTATCGTATCGGCCATTGCCACGATAATAACCGGAGTTTTTGCCAACGCCCCAATAGCGATGGCACCGGGAATGGGCCTGAATGCATTTTTTACATATTTGGTTGTTTCCGGGAAGATGGACTGGCAGACCGCTCTTGGGGCCGTGTTTCTGTCCGGGCTGCTTTTTTTACTATTGACCTTGCTGGGCTTGCGAAAAAGACTCGTCGAGGCAATTCCCGCTGGTTTGGTTTCAGCAATATCGGTAGGCATAGGTTTATTTATTATGTTCATCGGTCTTGGAAACCTTGGCTTGGTTTTCAGAGATGAACAGACATTGTTCCGACTCGGTGATTTAGGCCCGACTGTGCTGATAGGTCTGTGCGGGCTGGCGGTGATGATTGTGCTCGAACTTTTTAAGGTAGCCGGTTCCCTGTTAATCGGGATTGCCTTTGCGACAATTATTGCCGCGATTTCAGGGTATGTAGGCAAGCCCGAAGCGCTAGTTTCCTTAAATTGGAACTTAGGGAAGATTGTTTTTAAGCTTGATATCGTCGGTGCTATGAAATGGGGTCTGTTCGGGAATATATTTACTCTAATGTTTATCGATATGTTTGACAGCATTGGAACACTTGTGGCCTGCTGTGATAAAGCGAAGATGAGAAACGAGAACAATCAGATAAAAGGACTTGACAGGTTGTTGGGTATTGACGCGTTGGCAACGATGATAGGCGCTCTTATGGGGACATCGACTACAACGGCATATATTGAATCTGCGGCAGGTATCGAGCAAGGCGGACGGACGGGCTTAACTTCTATTGTTACCGGTGCTTTTTTCCTGCTGGCAACACTGTTTGTGCCGATTGTTAGAATTGTGCCGCCATATGCAACAGCACCAGCACAGATTATGGTCGGGATTTTTATGATTAAGGAGTTCAGGAAGATTAGCTTCTCGAAAGTAGATGAGCTTATACCGGCTTTGATTATTATGGTTATGATAGCCGTCAGCTACCGTATAAGTACAGGATTGGCGCTTGGTTTTATAGCATTCACATTTATAAAGATTATTTCGGGAAAGCTCAGGGATGTAAAGCCAGTTATGTGGGTCATTGTGATTTTATCCATACTGTTTTTGACACTGGACCGCTTCAGCTGTATGATTGATTGCTTGAAGACTCTTATAGATTAGAGGATAAAGGAGAAAATGCTATGCTAAAGAGCGTTGTTGTTTTGGTAGTGATGCCGACATTATTGTTTTGCTCATACAAAAGTAGTGAACAAGCTGATTCCAATGCAGCAGGAGGTGAAAAAATGGAAATCAAAGTTACAAGCTCCGCATTTGCCGAAGGTGGTCTAATTCCGGCAAAGTACACCTGTGACGGTTCGGACATTTCTCCGCCGTTGCAGTGGTATACTGTGCCTGAGGGAACCAAGAGCATTGCCCTGATATCCGACGACCCGGACGCGCCGAGGGGGACGTGGGTGCACTGGGTCATATTCGGCCTGCCGGCCGAGACCAGGAAGCTTGAGGAAAACATTCCGCCGGATAAGACTTTGCCCAACGGCGCCAGACAAGGAATTACCGACTTCGGGAGGATTGGCTATGGCGGCCCGTGCCCGCCGAGCGGCACACACAGATACTTCTTTAAGATTTACGCACTCGATACAAAACTCGACCTCGCCGCCGGCGCAAACAAAAGCCAATTGCTCAAGGCAATGGAAGGGCACATCCTCGGGCAGGGACAGCTAATCGGCAAATACAAAAGGAAATAAACTTCCGGCTTGTTGGTTGTCGTTCGGTGACTTGATTCACAAATTCAGAGCTTTTGCACTGCAGCGGCTGCGTGCATTCCGAGCAGCATAAGATAGTCCAAATCGCTGAGACTGTAGTGGTCGTCGCGAAAAGTGTTGTTAGCATATAACACGCCGAAACAACCGGCCGGGCCTACAATAGGCGCTATCACCACGGAGCGTATCTGCCCTTTTTCATCCTTGGTCATATCTTTCGAAAAGATAAAAAGTAAGAAGTGGCTTTTCTCAATCGCCTCGTTGATTTTTTCATTAAGTTTTATGTCGCCCAGCTCCAACGTTTTACCGTCTCGGGTTCTGCCGGCGTGATATGTCATCGGGCCTGTATGCTCACTTCTCAGTGCACACCAATTGTGATATGTGCCAAGCTGTTTTGATGTGATATCCAATAGGGCCAGCAGCAGCTCATCCAGGTTACCGGCCTTGCCGATTGCCTCGTTGGCCCGCAGCAAATCCATCCCTCTTTGGGCCGGTAATCTTATAGGTGGAGCGTCGGCGGTATCTAATCTTCTTTCTATAAATTGTGGGCCGGCGGCTGACGCAGGGGGCGCCCCGGCCGGTGCTGCGAGCGTATCTTCCAAATGAATTGGTTTCTCAGTCTTGGCACCATCTTCGAGATTGATTTCGATAGTATAGTCGGTTATACGAAGACAATCGCCGCTCTTAATATCAGCCTTATGAATCGCCCTGTCGTTTAGATATGTCTTGTTTGCCGAGTCCAGGTCCTCGACCGTCCATTTCCCATCCTGGGTGCTGAAGATTACCGCGTGCTGTCTTGAGACCGCTCTGTCATGCAAAAAAACCTGACTGTTTTCCTGCCTGCCTATATAAATAGGCCCCTTGTCGAACCGAAATTCATTGACAGTATGGCCGTTTTGTTTTACAACCAAATGCACTGGTTGTCCTCCCTATATTTGGATTATAAAACTCGTATACTCTGTATATTATGCACAATTTGGCATAATTTGTCAAGTAAAACAATTGCCGGATTGCTCTAATGATGGGTATAAAGGAAACCTCTAAAGAAAAATTCGGACGTGCCGTGATGTGGGTTGTGCTGGCGATGGTGGTATTATTGATTTTTTTGTCTGTTTACGGTGCGTTTCTCGGCCCATACCAGGCAAAAAACTTTTTTAACTCCCCAGCGTTATCTGCTTATTGGTTGGCTTTAATGGCTCTTTTGGCAGCGGCTTTTGTAACATTTCGCCGATTGATTCGCTCGCCCTGGCTTTTGCTGATACACGCCGGCGGTATCCTCATTCTCGCAGGCGCTCTCTGGGGTTCAATTACCGGACTTAAAATCCGAAACCAGCTCTTTGGAGCCGACAAAATCCAGACAGGTCAAATGACAATCTTTGAAGGAGACGCCGAAAACCGTATCTGGCTGGAAGACAGTAGCCGGACCAAAGAATTGCCCTTCTATATAAAACTTAAGGACTTCCGGATAGAATATTACAAGCCGGAATACCTCGAAATCCTGACTCCTCAGGGCCGGAGTAAAATCCCCGTTGAAGTCGGCAGCGTATGGTCCATAGGTCCTGATTTCGGCACTATAACGATTGTAAGGGTATTTGAGAATTTCAAAATATCAATCGACGGCGACAGAGAAACTATTATCGACGACCCGCAGAGGGGTTACAATCCCGCCCTTGAGGTCCGGATTAAAAACCCCGACGGGGCCGTAACTGCCAGATGCGTTTTTGAGCGTTTCCCAGACTACATCTACCCAGAAGATAATTTCCTGCTGAGGTATCGCAAATCCATCCGAGAGTATATAAGCGACATCCAGGTTGTTAAGGATGGAAACGTTGTTGCTGAAAAAAGCATTGAAGTAAATCACCCGCTCCATTTTGGCGGGTATCATTTTTATCAGAGTTCTTATGACACCCAGGGACATAGATATACTGTTCTTTCCGTCGTTTCCGATACAGGTCTGGATTTTGTCTATGCCGGGTATCTGATGCTTGGCGTCGGTGTCTTCTGGCATTTCTGGATGAGACATATTTTTACAAAAGGGAAATCGAAAAGCGAATAAATGGGAATTAAATATACGATTCAGGGTTTGCTGATTTACATTGCTATCGTTGCGTATCTGCTTGCGTTTCTGACCACACTGCTGCGCCGCCCCGCCGTAAGGCGTCCCCAAGCGGAGAAAGCCGGCCACGTCTTATACATATTTGGCTTTACAGTTGCAGTCCTGGCTTTCGGCTATCGCTGGTGTCACGTTCGCCATATACCCTTTCAGAACCTTTTTGAGGTGTTCCTGAGTTTGGGAATGATGAGTTATCCGGTTTCACTGTTTTGCCGTTATATTCTGCGTGCAGGCGGGTTCTCAGCCGATATGTTCATAGGAGCAATAGTTCTTTTTCCTGCTGGTTTTATCTTTAGTGACGAGCCGCAACAACTGCCGCCGGCCCTGCAAAGCTGGCTCTTCGCCCCCCACGTCGCCGTCTATATGCTCTCATACATTTTTATGGCCAAAGCCGCCTGCCAGGCCGTTTTCCAGATTAGCGGCTTTACCCAAAAAGACGAACACTTCCTGCCCCCTGAGGAGGGGACCTACCGTATGATTTGCGCCGGCTTTCCGTTATTGACGCTCGGCCTAATCCTCGGAAGCGTCTGGGGCAAACTCGCCTGGGGCGATTACTGGGGCTGGGACCCGAAGGAACTCTGGTCTTTAGCGTCTTGGTTAGTTTACGTCGGATATTTTCATTTCCGCTATATGTTTGGCAAAACCCGACCTCGCATCAATAGCATTTGGGCAATTGTGGGTATGGCGGTCATTGTAATAACTTTGCTTTGGGTGAACCTCTCTAATCTCTTCCTCGGCCTGCATACCTACGCAACCTAATGTTGTTTTGGTAAACCTGCTTTATTACAAATCAAACAGGCAAATTCTGGATGACTTTTTATTTTATTGGCAGGGAAATGGTCTCTGCGTATAATAGCTGAATTATCTAACCAAGAAAGTTTAGGATTATGAAATACGACGAGAAAGACCTCTTAGCAAAAGCAGCAAAACCCCTGAAAATAGCTTCCGAGCTCCATTCATATTACAAGGGTAAGATAGCTATAACACCCAAGTGCCGCGTGAAAGACCTGCATGATTTTGATATATGGTACACGCCGGGTGTCGCCTCCCCGTGCAGAGACATTGTCAGCAATCCTGAAATGGTTTACGAGCTGACTAATAAATGGAACACCGTTGCCGTTGTCAGTGATGGCACCCGAGTACTGGGGCTGGGAGATATAGGGCCGGAGGCAGCTCTTCCTGTTATGGAAGGAAAAGCCCTAATCTACAAGTATCTCGGCGGCGTTGATGCATTTCCGATATGCCTTGATACGAAAGATGCTGACAAGCTTATAGAGATTGTCCTGTCTCTGCATCCTTCTTTCGGAGGGATTAATCTTGAAGACATTGCTCAGCCGAAGTGTTTTTACATACTTGAGCGATTAAGAAAGGAAAGCCCGATACCTGTATGGCACGACGACCAGCAGGGAACCGCAACGGTCACCCTTGCCGGTCTTATTAATGCTTTGAAAGTAGTTGGTAAAAATATCAAAGATGTAAAAATCGTTTTTATGGGGGCGGGCGCATCGAATATCAGGATTTCAGACCTTATTTTTCAGTTCGGCGCTGACGCAAAAAGATGCATTATGTATGACAGCAAAGGCCCACTTTGTAAGAGCCGAACCGACATAACGGACAACCCTTCTCTAAAGGAGAAAGCAAATATCTGCCGGATTACCAATAAATCCGGCTTCGAGGGTCCAATCGCCGAAGCTCTGTTGGGAGCGGATGTGCTGATTTCACTTTCAAAGCCCGGGCCTGGAACCATTCAAAAGGAATGGATATCGAAAATGGCAAAGGATTCCATTGTCTTCACGTGTGCCAATCCGGTGCCCGAAATATGGCCGTGGGAGGCAAAACAGGCCGGCGCCAGAATTGTTGCGACCGGGCGTAGTGATTTCCCGAACCAGATAAATAACTCCCTCGGTTTCCCCGGGATATTCAGGGGGACTCTTGACGTAAGAGCCAAGACAATAACCGACGAAATGTGTATTGAAGCAGCAAGAGAATTGGCAAGAACCGCCGAAGATAAGGGACTAAGTGATGACTACATAATTCCCTCTATGGATGAATGGGAAGTGTTTCCGCGCGAGGCGGCTGCGGTCGGAACTATGGCTATCGAGCAGGGAATAGCTCAAAAAGTCATAACACGGGCAGAATTGTATAAAAAAGCTGAAGCAATCATAAAAAAAGCAAGAGAGCAAACCCGACTGCTGATGGAAGAGGGATTCATAGCAGAGCCGGAAAAAGAATTTTAGCTCTATAATGTTATTGAGAAATTTTATGCAGCAGCAAAGCAGTTCCCAAAAGAACGACAACGGGCGCGAATACGCCAAATGGGCTGGCCTGGGTTTTGAATTTGTGGGCGTGTTGGCGGTCTTCTGTTATATGGGTTATAAACTTGATAAGGCGCTGAACACAAGTCCTTGGTTGCTGCTGGCTGCTTTTGCGGTAGGCTTTATTGGGATGCTCTACATAATTCTGAAACAATCCTGGCGTATATGGCGTAAGTAGAAATTCTGTATTATGAATATCATTTTGAACTTGCGTGAAATCAGATTGGGGTGGATGTTAATCATTATTGTTTTTTTTGCCGCTGTGTTCGGAGCAAGCGCTCTGTTGGGCGAAAGCGCCCGGAACAGCTGTTTTTGGGCCATCGTTGTAAATGGCATTGCTGTCTGTGGTGGTATTGCCCCTCTTCTATATGCTGGGTTGTTCAAACCATCTATTTCAGTGTATTTTTTGCTGGCCGCAAGTGTAATAAAACTATTGCTTGCGGTAATAGGAAGTGGTGTTATATTATATTTCGTGAAAATTGATGCGTTGTGGTTCGCCGTGTGGGTGGGAATGCTCTACCTGGCGGTTTTGGTGTTGGAAGTCTGCTTCTTTATCAAAATGCTAACTGGACGTGATGAGGTTGACAAAGTTTGATTGTTACACGATTAGTTACTGGTATTTTAGCCGATTTTGACCCTCTCCGGCAGGTGATGCCGGTTCCGCTGTTTACATTTTATATTGGGCATTGGAGCATTGTGGTAAGCAATCATATGTTTATGGTTTCCCTTGTTATGTTGATGCTTTTGATTTTTATGCCTCTTGTGTCGAGGTCAAAAGGGATGGTTCCCAAAGGGGCGAAGAACTTAGTCGAGTCGATTTGCCTGTTTTTACGCGAGGAAATGGCAAGGCCGGTTCTGGGAGAAAACACCGACCGGTACATCGGCTTTATCTGGACGCTGTTTTTTTTCATATTGAGTCTCAATTTGCTCGGGATGGTTCCATTTGAAAAGATTATCATGCTTCTGACGGGCAAAGAAAATCATTTCGGCGGTGCCGCAACAGCCAATGTCTGGATTACAGGGACAATGGCAATAGTTGCGTTTTTTATGACACATATAGCCGGCATCAGGAGACAGGGACTCTGGCGTTATATCGTTAACTTTGCACCGCCGGTACCATTATGGATAATACCGCTTATCTATTTTCTGGAAATCATATCAGCGATTGTTCGCCCTTTTACTCTGGCCATCCGGTTGTTTGCTAATATGATAGCCGGGCATATGGTGTTGGCTGCAATTCTCGGGTTGATACTGCTTTTCAAAAGTTATAGCGCTGCAATTGCGGCTCTGCTTGGCAATTTGGCTTTGTCATTTCTGGAATTGCTTGTAGCGTTGATTCAGGCATATATTTTTACGTTCCTGTCAACTCTTTATATAAGTTTTTCAGTTTCATCGGAGCATTATTAGCAAGGTAATTTTGGAGGTTTAGATTTTATGATAGGTTCAGGAATCGGTATTTTAGCTGCAGTAGCTCCAGAGGCTTCGTTGGCGGTCTTGGGGGCGGTAATTAGCTGTGCGATTACAATCATCGGTGCCAGTTTTGGCATTAGTTGGATAGGCAAAAAGGCGGTCGAGTCCATTGCCCGCCAGCCCGAAGCAGCAAATCGAATATTCACGGCGATGATTGTATCTGCTGCCCTTATCGAGGGAATAACGTTTTTTGCTTTGTTGCTTTGCGCACTGATTATTTTTGCGAACCGCTAAGAAGTTAAGGGCTCCAAAATGTGGTTGAGGATTTCAATAGCAGTTCTGATTATATTTTTTGCGTGCAGTGTTGTTGCGGCCTCCGATGGTGGCCAGACTGCAACAGAACAAAACATTTTCAGCGGCACGTTCGCAGATGCGCTGTGGACTGTTGCGGCATTTGTGCTGCTCTTGGCAGTGCTGGGCAAGTTTGCCTGGAAACCTATACTCAGCAGACTCGATGCCAGAGAGAAATACATACAGGAGCAGATAGAGACTGCTGAGAATGCCCGCAAAAAGGCCGAGAAACTGCTGGAGGAAAACAAGCATCAGGCTTTACAAATAGTTATGGATGCTGCGAGGCAGGCGCAAAAAGAAACTGAGGAACTGACCGAGAAGACGCGTCAGGATGTTCTCGAAATAAGACGCAGGGCGTATGAGGATGTCAGGCATGCGCGTATCGCAGCATCAGAACAACTATGGAAGGAAGCAGGCGATATTGTTCAGGTGCTTGGCAGTGAAGTGCTGGGACGGACTATCACACAGGAAGATAATCGGCGCCTTATTGACGAAGCCGTTATCAAGCTGAGACAGAAGAAAGATGAATAGGTGCATATACGTATGGAAGCCCTCGGCAGTTATCTGGAAAAAACCTACGCGGCAGTGCTTTTTGAGCTCGCTGATGAGTCCGGTGCGCTCCATGTGGTAAAGGATGATTTGGATTGCTGGACCGGAATCTGCGGTATGGTAAAGGATTTTGAGAAATTAATCGTTTCGCCATATTTTCCCTCGGAATACAAGCAGCAGTTTGTACACAAAATGTTATCTGGCAAAATTGCTGATTTAACCATGAATTTTCTGGTGGTGGTAATCAAGCACAGCCGAACAAAATTTTTGCCGCATATTATTGCCGAATACAACAAGCTGTGGGATGCCCGCGCAGGATATTGCCCCGTGGAAGTTACAGTTGCAAGACAGATAAGCAATGATGAGGCCGAAAAGCTTGCGGCTGATATAGCTTCTATGATAAATTGCAAGGTTAAACTCAAACTGACAGTTAATCCGGAAATTTTAGGAGGTGTAATCATCCGTTATGACGACAAGGTCATTGATAATACTGTTCAGGGCAGGCTGTATAAGGCGGTCGAAACCATTATAAAACATGGAAAAGGCAGAGAAATAAATGAAGTTTGATGTCCGTGAAATCGGCAATATCCTTAAGCAGGAGATAAGCCAATACAAGGGCAAACTTGATGTCTCAACTGTCGGACGCGTTGTCGAAGTCGGAGATGGCATCGCCAGCATTTATGGTCTGGACAACGCAATGGTTGATGAAATGCTGCTGTTTGAGAACAACGTTATCGGAGAAGCATTCAATCTTGAGGAAGATTCGGTCGGCGCGGTGATTTACGGTGACTATACGAAAGTAAAAGGAGGGTCTGATGTACAGGCTTCCGGACAGCTGCTTTCTATTCCTGTCGGAGAGCAGTTACTGGGCAGGGTGGTTGACCCTCTGTGCAGACCGATAGATGGCGGTCCCCCCATAAATGATGTGACCAGGCGCACTGTCGAATTCGATGCGCCGGGAGTTGCGCAGCGTCAGCCGGTCAACCAGCCTCTGCAGACAGGCCTGAAAAGTATCGACTCTATGATTCCAATTGGAAGGGGACAGCGGGAGCTAATTATTGGCGACCGTAAAACAGGTAAAACCGAAATTGCCTTGGATACAATAATAAACCAGAAGGGCAAAGATGTGATTTGCGTTTACGTCGCTATCGGGCAGAAGGAGTCAACCGTTGCGGAAGTTGTTGAAACCCTCAGAAGACACGGCGCGATGGAGTATACCGTTGTATTTTCAGCCCCAGCGGCGGAAAGCGCTCCGATGCAATACATAGCGCCTTATTCCGGCTGCACCTTGGCGGAGTATTTCATGTATGAAAAGCACCGCGATACATTGTGTGTCTATGACGATTTAAGCAAGCATGCTGTTGCTTATCGTCAATTAAGTTTGTTGCTGAGGCGCCCGCCTGGACGCGAGGCATATCCGGGTGATATATTCTATCTGCACAGTAGACTCTTGGAACGTAGTGCCAAGCTCTCTGATGAGTTCGGCGGGGGGTCGATGACGGCGCTGCCGGTAATTGAGACGCTCGAGGGGCAAATCTCGGCTTATATCCCGACAAACGTTATTTCGATTACAGACGGACAAATTTATCTGCAAAAAGATTTATTCAATACAGGGATGCGCCCCGCCGTTGATGTTGGTATTAGTGTCAGCCGTGTCGGTGGTAATGCGCAGGTTGAAGCGATGAAGAAAGTTGCCGCCAAGCTGCGGCTGGATTTGGCGACATATCAGGAACTGAAGAGTTTCGCAAGACTTGGAACCGAGCTTGATTCAGCCGCTCAGGCCCAGCTTGACAGAGGAAACCGGATGGTGGAGCTGCTTAAGCAGCCACAGTGTGCGCCTTTGAGCGTCGGCAGACAAGTGATTACTATTTTTGCGGGTTCGAGCGGTCTGCTCGACGATGTGCCTATCGCAGCGGTCAGCCGTTTTGCAGAAGACCTGTTAAAGTGGCTTGCCGAAAAACATCCCGAGTATATTCAGGAAATTGACACAACCAAAGAGTTCAGCGACAAGTTGGCGGAGAAATTAAAAACCGCAATAACAAGTTTTAAAACATCGAGAAGTAAAGGTATCAATTAAGCAATGGCAGGGATACGACAGATATTTTATCGCCGCCGGGCGGTGGAAAACATTCGCAAAATAACGCGGACAATGGCCATTATATCCACCGCCAGGTATAAGTTCTATTTTAACAAGCGTTCTGCAATCGTGGATTATTACAACTCCCTGGCAAAGGCAGCGTATCTGCTTGTTACTTCAGAGAAACCCATCGAACATCCCATACTGAAGGTTAATTCTTCGGGACGTTCTGTCATTTTTGCTGTCGGCTCGGTAAGAGGTCTTTGCGGCTCGTATAACGATGCTGTCGGCCGACTCGTTCGGGTGCATATTGGTAGAGCAATTGACTCAGGTAAAAAACTGGATGTTTACGCGACTGGAGACAGGCTGGTTTCAATCCTGAGGCAACATAGCATAGTCCCGACAAAGATTTTCACCGGCTCCGAACAGATGTTGTCCGATGAACAGATTGACCGGCTTGCTGATGACTTTGTTAAGCAGTATATGGCTGGTCGGTTTGATGATTTCAGAATTGTTTATATGCGTTTCCATTCGGTGGCGAGCCAGCGGGTGCAGACGCTGACAATTATGCCTCTTGCGGAGCTGATAGATGACCTGGCGACGCGAATGACCCTTATTTGGCCGTGGAAACTGACGTTCGAGGATTTTCTTCTGTCACCGTCTCCGGATGAAATCATCGAAGGTCTTGCCCGGGCGTTAATTCGAACGTCGATACGTCGTTGTCTTATCGATGCTCTGCTCAGTGAGCATACGGTGCGTATGCTGGCAATGAGAAACGCCACTGAAAATGCTGAAGATATGATTCAGGACTTGACCAGTGAATATAACAAGGCCAGACAAAGCCAGATAACACGAGAATTGCTTGATGTAATAGGCGGAACCGGGGTTTTAGAATGAACAAGGGTAAACTGATACAGGTCATTGGCAGTGTTTTTGATGCCCAATTTACGTCGGAACAGATACCGGCGGTGTACAACGCCGTCATCGTGCAGGGTGATTTCCCGGATGGCAGAACGAAGCTGTATGGAGAAGTCCAACAGTACCTCGGCGGCGGCAAAGTAAGGGCCATCGCGCTTGGCAAAACTTTTGGTCTGCGACGCGGGATGGAAGTAATTGATACCGGTTCGCCGCTGACTGTTCCGGTGGGGCCCGCTATGGCCGGCAGAGTGGTTAATCTGCTCGGTGAGCCGATTGACGAACTCGGACCGATTAAAACAGATATTAGGATGCCGATTCACCGCCAGCCTCCTAAGTTCGTCGATTTATCTGCGAAGACAGAGATGTTTGAAACGGGTATAAAGGTGATTGACCTGCTGTGTCCCTTCGTGCGCGGAGGCAAGACGGGTTTGTTCGGCGGCGCCGGCGTCGGGAAAACGGTAATTATCCAGGAGCTTATCGCGAGGGTTGCGAAAAAACACGGCGGTTTCACCGTCTTCGCCGGCGTTGGTGAGCGCACACGCGAGGGCAACGACCTGTGGCTCGAAATGCAGAAAACTCGTATCGGCGATGGCGACGATACGGTGCTGAAACATACCTGTCTGGTGTTTGGACAGATGAATGAGCCGCCGGGAGCTCGGCTTCGTGTTGCTCTTTCTGCAATGACGCAGGTCGAGTATTTCAGCGAAAGCGGTATGGGGGACACACTGCTTTTTATAGATAACATCTTCCGTTTTTCGCAGGCAGGTTCGGAAGTTTCTGCTCTGCTGGGACGAATTCCGTCGGCAGTCGGTTATCAGCCGACGCTGGCTACGGAAATGGGAGAGCTTGAGGAGCGAATAGCTTCGACCAAGACCGGCTCCATCACGTCCGTCCAGGCGATATACGTCCCTGCCGATGATTTGACCGACCCTGCGCCCGCGGCGGCTTTTACGCATCTGGATTCTTTCGTCGTGCTTAAGCGTTCAATTACACAAAAGGGCATTTATCCTGCCGTTGACCCGCTCGAAAGCACATCGCGGATACTTGACCCCCATATTGTCGGGCAGGAGCATTACGATGTTGCTCAGACAGTCCTCGAATATCTCCAGCGGTACAGAGACCTGCAGGATATTATTGCGATTCTCGGCGTCGACGAATTGAGTAAAGAGGACCAGACAATCATCGCACGAGCCAGAAAACTCGAAAAATTCTTTTCGCAGCCGTTCTTTGTTACAACGCAGTTCGTCGGCCTCGACGGAGTTTACGTGAGTAAGGCCGATACCATTGAAAGCGCTAAACAAATCTGTCAGGGCAAATGGGACCACCTGACGGAGGAAGCTTTTATGTATGTCGGTACTATTGAAGATGCTGAGCAAAAGGCCTGGAAACTGTCCCCGCGGCAAGGGAGAAATAAGTAATGCCGGCTGTTCATCCGGAATTCCGTTGTGTCGTGGTCACGCCTTTGGGCAAACTGCTCGATTGCAGGACGACGTCGGTAGTGTTCCCTGCCCACGACGGCAAGGTCGGCATCTGGTCCGGCCACATTCCGATGCTTTGCAAGCTGGATGGGGGCGTAATGAAGATAAGCGGCGTTCCGCCGGATGTTGATACTCCGCCGCAGATAACATCTGTATTAATTAAAGGCGGCTTTGCGCTGCTGGCCGCGAACGTCCTTACAATTATGGCTTTTGACGCGATTTCCTTGGGGGATAGCAGGGCTGAAAAAAATACATCTATTGAAAAGACTAAGAAATCAGCATCTGGAGCGTGGCAGCACTTCCCGACTTATGAAAATCGCTGACATTATCCGCTCTTAAATGCGACGAGGCCACTCACTAATAATCAATTCAAAAACCCCCTTAGCTGGTTTCGCTGAGGTGAGTGCGATTTGCACCTAATTTGCTCTTATTGATTACCCTTATGGGCGCCTGTCTGCCTCTGGTTCTGCCATTTTCTTAAGGGGGTAATTCGGCCTGCTGCATATAACATCACCGCAACAGAGCCGAGCAGCAAAAGCACAACAGGTTCGCTGACGGCAGAAATACCATGGTACACACCACGCGCAATCACAACAAAATCTGCACCTGTAGGAACATCGAGCTGCTGGTATTTGTTCAAGCCGGAGGCCACTGCCGAATCATCGGACTTAAGAGCAAGACTATGGCCTTCGTGTCCGCTTACGCAAACCAGAATAGCAGTAACAGCTCTTCCTGCTTTTAAATCTTACGCTACGGCTTTGCGATTTGCGTTTTTTGCTTCTTTTCTATCCGCTATACAAAAACAGCCGGGGCCTATACCGAACTAATCAGTATAGGCCCCGGATTGGTGCAAATCCGACAGTTATCTGATTACGGCCACAGTTGCTCTTCAAGCCAGCCATCTGCAAGCATTGCAAAGTCTTTGAGGTTAATTATATTAAGACCAACTTTGTAGAGGTTCGCCGGCGACGTAATCGGGAAATGGCCTGTGCCGTTAGTGGCCAGCCATGCTACTTCTGTCTGCGACAGAGCCTTGTTGTAAATCCGAATCTCATCTAGCATACCACTGAAATACTCAGGTGATACAGGGCTTGCTGCGATACCGACCCAGGTTGTATTAGTGGCTAGAGTTGTTCCATTAGTGTCGACAGTATTTTCTAATACGCTGTCAACGTATAATTTGACGTACCTTCCATCAAAAGTTCCAGCCAAATGGTGCCAGACGCCATTGAATGAACTATCCGCAGGAGAAACTGCTGAGTAATCATTATTTGTAGGTGTATGGATAGTAAATTCAAAGTTATTACCGGTCGAGTTCCGTATTATATAAGCCGGGTTCTGTATATAAGGATTAGCTTCGTAGTTGCCGCAATCATTAGGTTTTATCCACACTGCAAGTGAAACCGCAGCAGTGGGATGCAGGCTCGTCGAGGTATTAACCCTAACGTAATCATTGACGCCGTTAAAGTCCAGCGCATAAGTGCCTTGAGGGCTGCTGGCCACCCACAGCGGATTACCTCTCTGCAAGCCGTAGTTGGTATAGGGTGATAGATCATTAGTGTTACCGTCCGGTACCCAGGTTCCCTCGTTCAGCGGGAAGTACAAAAC
>JBELAN010000024.1:0-15928 GCA_049508795.1 Sedimentisphaerales bacterium
CTGCTTTTAACCAGTCCGGCTTTTTCCATCTTGTGCAGAGTTGTATAGACGGCGGACTGGCGCCATTCAAAAAAGCCCTTGGTTTGACGATTAACGGCTTGGATAAGCCCATAGCCGTACACCTCTCGGTTTTCGAGGATTGAGAGGATCACAAATTTGATGCTTCCTTTTATAATCTGCTGGTAAAACATTCGACAATTATCCTTTCGCAGTTCATAAGCGATTTTTCAAAGGATACCTAAGATACTTAGGTATTCTTTGAATGTCAAACATAAAATTGTTTTGTAGAAATTTTGAGCAAGCATGTCATTGTGCGATGCGGAGTGGTGACGGAGGCAGCCGAGCCGAAGCAAAGAAGGTAAAACAACGGAACAGGTGAGCGGGAGAGGAAATTAAAAATCAGAGGCGAAATACAATACCTAAGATAGTTAGGTATCCTCTATACCAATCGAGGGTTTTTAGACGCTGTGGGTTGAGAAGCGGGGATTTGAGAAGCAATTTAAAAGTTAAAACTGAAAATCCAAAACCATCCGTCTTCGTACCACCTATGGTGTCCCAAGGGGACTAAGGGACTATGCCGGACAAGGTGCTGAGGCAAGCAGAGATTTTTTAATCACTGATTGTACTGATGATGCGGAGAGGTTTTTGTAAAAGTATATTAGTATATGCGTATATACTAATGTAGTGATTAAATAATCTGGGATTTGAAAATGCAGGATTTGAGAATGCGGGGGTTGAGAATTGGGGGTTTTAAGAAGGGGGGACTACCGCCGGAGGCGGGTAAATTGCGCTGCGCTACGAAAAAATGGATCCCCGACAGCAGACCGAGCAAGCAACCCCCGACTACGACATTCGAGGGCAGGCAGTCGAGGACAGGGGAAAATTAAGTGCAGGTTGCCTAAATTAACACCAATTTTTTGCTGCGGGGGGCTCCTTAACAAACCAAAATTTGCAGATTGTTTAGGCTTGTTTCTTATTAACAATTATGTTAATCTTCTGCGTTTAGTAACATTGGGAAACAAAGAGAGAATGCGGTATCTTAAGATGTCCCAAGACATATAAGAATATCAAGCATAAAATAAGGAACGGCGGGAGTATGAAAACTGACCCATTGGAGTTAAGAATAACACTTAAGAAATTTTATCTGAGCGATCATAACCATTCATTGGAGATACAACCGTTTGAATTTACGGTAGACAGCAATATCCCTTTTGCAGCTATAACCGGACCGTCAGGTGCCGGGAAGACGACATTTTGCCGTACCTTTTTCCATCACTACATAAACTCATGGATAGAAGATGGTTGCGAGGTTCAATTCGAGAAACTATACAGCTTAAATGGAATTGCGTTAAACCATACAAAAGATGTAGTGGGATATGCTCCCCAACGTCCTTTCTTCCTGCCCAATAAAACAATCCATGAAAATCTCTGCGCACCCTTTGGTTGGAAAGGTAAGTCAGCCCCTTTACAATCAGATGTTGAAAAGGTGTGCCAAATCTTTTTTCTTGACCGAACTATAAATAGACACATATCTGACCTTTCCGCAGGAGAACTTCAACGTCTTAATTTGGCACGGATGTTACTTGCTGGGCCACAAATTGCCATTATAGATGAGTGTCTTACTTCTTTAGATCAGGAACTTGCTTCTCAAATCGTAAAAAATCTTCATGAAAATTATACGGACCACTCTAGATTTTTGATAGTCACACACAGATTAACAGACTTATCGTATGTACCGCATGTATGGGTAAGATTTGCTCTTGAGGAAAACTCTGGCGACCCAGCGTTTTTTCAAAAAAGTGTAAAAGTGAATATAAGAGAAAATGTAAAACAGAACAATTTAAGTTAAGGACAATATGAAAAGAAAACAAAGATATACCAGTAGCATAAATTTGATAAATTGGTCAATTCTACTTTTTTTAGTCATTGCAGGTGTTTCTCTTGGAACGATATTGGAAAAAGCATTAGGCACGGAAGGTATTCATGCATATGTGATACCCCGCAGCGGTGACATATTCGATACGTTGTATAATAACTTCCCGGCATGGATAAAGGCAGTCTTTTTCACTTGTTCAATGTCTTTGGTAGCAGTTCTTCTGTCAACACTTCTAGGAATTACGTTTGGGAGTTTATTTGCACTTTTCAGGCTTTGGGCTTTCGACAGAATTTCTCAACTGGCTTGGTCTACACCTCTAGTTGCTGTCTCAGTATACCTGATATTGCTACTAGGTGCAGGTTGGGCTTACGGTCTTGCCATGGGGGTATTTCTTGGTTTTTACCCTATCGCCAAGCATTCATTTGAGGAATGCATAAGAAAACACGAAGGAGTATCGGCCCTGACGGCGGCGTTCTCCCTCTCAAGATTTCAAGAGTTCCGACATCTTAGGTTTTCAATGGTTATCTCCCGCCTTGGAACAGCACTGGGCACTTCTGTCCCCTTGTGCTTTATCGGCCAGACAATGGCCGAATATTTCATAGGCAGTCTGACTGATTGGTCGCCAGGCTTGGGAGGAATGCTCAAAGTAGCCTCAAACTCGGCTAATCCTTATGGGGAAATGTGGTGCAGTATACTTCTGATGATGACACTTGTTTTCTGTTGTGGCAAACTAATCGATTATTTATGGGGAAGGTTGTATCCTGAGACTTTAAACAAACAGGAGGCGATCGTATGACGAGATTAGCAAAAGTTATATTCGGGATCGGGTTCATTGGGCTAATTGTTTTATTCATAATAAGCGGTTGTGGTAAGAAACCGGCCGCCGGTAACAGAAAAATAATACTTCAGCTTAACTGGATTCCTGATCCAACTTTCACAGGGGAATACATAGCTCTAAAAAACATGTACTGGAGTAAGGATTGTGGACTCGACGTAACCATAAAACCTGGTGGTATTGGTATTGATCCAATTGCACTCGTTGTATCAAAGCAAGCTCAGTTTGCAATAGTGGGTGCTGATAAGGCTATCATAGCACGCGCCAATGGACAAAAGATTAAAGTAATAGCTGTAGATTTCCAGCGCAACCCAGTTGGTTGGATTGCAAGAAAATCTCTAGGTATCAAAACATTTAAGGATATTCCGAGTAATACGAATGTTTTACTTGGGGACAAAGTGGGTACAGAGACTACCTCGATATTGAATCTTTGTCTCAAGAGATTGAATCTGGATAAGCAAGTATCCCCTAAAGGTGTGGGCTTCGATTTTTCTTATTTTGTCCAGAATAAGGATGTAATTTATCCGGTATATTTGAACGAAGAGCCGGTTAGAGCAAAAATTAACAATATCGAAATAACTGAAATAGACCCATCCGATCCAGAGAATGGAGGCGTACGTCTATACGGCAATGTTATCATAGTCAACGAAGAATTTTTAGATGAAAATCCTAAGGCAGTAAGTTGTTTTGTAAAAGGATTGAGAAAAGGATGGGAATTTGCGAAGAAAGATCCAATAGAAGCTCAAAAAATAATCAGTAATTCATTTACATATGATAAAGCAGCATTACAGGACGTTATAGAACGCAGCATCGATTTTGCCACAAACATGTATGGGCAGCACGTACCGCCCTGTCATATGGAACTTCGCGAGTGGGAAAATACAATAAATACTTTAAGAGAATCTGGAATTTTGACGAAAACAATAACAGTTACAGATTTAGTTGAGTTAGACATAGGAAGTAATATATGACGTTCTGGACAGAACATCCATTACTATATACCTTACTGAAGCAGGATTCTCGAAGGTTGGTACTGCATCCTTATATTAGAGATACCTTAGAAAAATTAGGCTGTAAACGCATTTTCGATTATGGCTGTGGAGATGGATCGCTTTTCGACGATTGGAAAATCGATCTCGAAGAAGTTTGTTTGTTTGATACGAGCGAATTCATGTTAGATAAGGCAAAGGAGAAATATGGAGAAAGAAAGAAATTCTCAATAGTAAAAGATGTTGAGAGTGTTCCTACCAACCACTTTGATGGCGTTGTGCTATCTCTTGTTCTTATGACCATTCCTTCTATAAGAGAGCAACAATACATTTTCCAGCAAATTAAAAGGATAAAAACCACAAGTGGAACATGTATCGTGGCTGTGACCCATCCTTGTTTTCATAATTATGAGTTTTCCACATTTAAAACGGAGTTTGTCAACGGTCGTAGTTTTGAGTACTTGAATCAAGGTCAACCCTATTCTGTTGAATTAACTGACAAGAGCAAAAATGTCATCGTAGACTTTAAAGATTACCACTGGCCTCTAGCTACAATGATAAATCTGATCGTATCTGCAGGGATTTCCATAAGGAAAGCAGTGGAATTGAATGACAAAGAAATAATCGAAGGAAATGGATTTAACCCTAATTTCCCACCTTATTTAGTATTCCATTGCGAATAAATCTCATCATGATGTCGCAAAAAACATCTTAAGGATCAAATAACGTACGATATCTTTATCTTTTGCATATTATTACTCAATTCCAAAATAGAGTTGCGGAATAAACTCTAAACAAAATCCGCCGAAGGCGGGGAAATTGGGGAAAGGGGGCGGAGGAAAAACAGAAAGAAAAAATTACAAACAAGAAAATATGTCCGGCAAGTTAAGGATAGGCTATTACAAATTATGACTTCTCTGAGTTCGCCTTATTCGCGGCATCATCGACTTCCTTTTTCTTGTCGTTGCTTTTCTCTATTGGTTCGTGAGGTTCAGGAGAGGGTGCCTTTCCTACTTCTTCCTTCGCTTTCTCGGCCTCATCCAGTGATCCAAGCTTGGCTAGAAGTACTTGGTAGGGAGCTACATCGCGTATTAGACACACACCAGGAAGCGTCTCCCCTGTGGCCCGGTTTGCTATGTATGCAGATACCACTCCACACAAATGAAGGTCAAGGTCTCTGGGTTGAAGTAAAAACGCAGGGCCACCACTGACTCCATTTATCGCCACTCCATCCACGAGATAAGAACCTTCTTTCTCAAGATACGCGCTCACATGGCCTGTGAAGAAACAAAGATTTGATGGAGCAATACACGGAAAACCGCACCAACCCAATTGGATGCCTTCTCGAACATACCTACCAGATGGTTTCATCTTCAGCATTTTCGCAGGCAAATCGAATTCTCCCTGTGAAAAAAGAATGAACGCAAGGTCGCTATCGGGATATGGATATATTACTCTATCCTGATTCTTAAGCAGGATTTGCTTATTAGTTTTGTGGTACTGGAGTTTGATTGGTTCTTCCCATTCAGATGCATGCTCAATAACATGGAGTGCAGTAGCCACGCCACAAACATTGCCTGATAGAGAAATAAGGAAACCAGTACCCGATCCATTAGGTGTAAGGATCTTGAATATATAACACCTAAGTTTGTCCAATGCCAATGCCCAATTGAATTCCACCATACTGATGGTTTCCTAATCAATCTGTTGATCTATATCGCGATATAAACGACCAAGGGTGAACATCCTATTTGCTCTGTAGAATATTATGCTCGGGATTGTCGAGAAAGGCAAGAAGAAAGTAAAAAGGCGAAAGGGGAAAAAGGGGGGAAAACATTTACGATTTGCAATTTAGGATTTACGATTTGGGTCCCAGATAAAGGAATTCTGGGATCTTCGCTAAAATGACGCCCTTAGGGCATCATTTTAGCTCGACAGACCAATAAGCGTGGTCGAGGAATTGCTGCCAGCTTTTGTAGCGGGGCTGGCCGAGGTGAATGTGGACGAGCGGATTGTGCTTCGGCTTGGCGGGCTTCTGGATAAGAGTAAGGCCGGCCTGCTTTGGAGTTCGGCCGCCTTTTTTCACGTTGCATTTTGTGCAGGCACAGACCATATTTTCCCAGTTCGATTTTCCGCCTGCGCTGCGAGGGATAATGTGGTCGAGCGACAGTTCGCTGGTGGGATAGCGCTTGCCGCAATACTGGCAGCAGTTTCGGTCGCGGGCGAAGATGTTCCGCCGATTGAATTTGACCTCGCTTCGGGGCAGGCGGTCGTAGAAGAGGAGGCGGATAATGCGGGGGACGGCGACGTAGAAATTTACGGTAGAAATCCAGTCGCAGCCATCCGGCTCGAAATTGCGCTTGAATTCGCTGACCTCGCACCAGCTCTGGAAATTGTAGTTGGAGTATGCGCCCTGCTCGTAAGAGACGACCTCTGCAAGCTGGCGAAAGAGCAAAGAAAATGCCCTTCTGGCGCCGACTATGCGGACAGCCATATAGTGCTTGTTCAGGACAAGAACATTACAGTCCAAGCCGGATTTAAACTCTGAAGCAATCATAATCACCACTCAAAGATTATAAATAGCAAAAAGTCCTATAAGTTGCAAGAAGAAAATTAAAGTGTAAAGTTTAAAGTGCAATCCGCCTTCGCCGATCCTTCTTCGCTAAAGCTACGAAGGACAGGGGGCTTCGGCGGATAAAAATTGTGGAGTCGCTGCGCGACGCTATTATATGGGAGTTAAAAGCGTAAAGCTAAAAGTGCGAAGCTTCGGAGAAGCGAATATCACTGATTCTCGGCGTCTGATTCGCTTTCAGCGTCTTCTTCGGCTTCAGCGGATTCTTCGATTTGCGGGGCCTCTTCGGTTTCTTCGGCAGGTTTGCTTTTCTTTGCCGGCTTTCTTTTCGGAGCCGCTTTGGCTTTCGGAGCCGATTCGGTTTCCGGAGTTTCTTCGGTTTTCGGAGCGGGTTTGGCTTTCGGCGCCCCTTTTGGAACTACGTTCTCGGCCCTGAGGCCTTTTTCGCCTTCGACGACATCAAAAGTTACGGGGTCGCCTTCGGCGAGAGTCTTGTAACCGTCCGATGAAATGTTTGAGTAGTGGACAAAGATGTCGGCGCCATCATCGGTAGAGATGAAGCCATAACCTTTCCTTGTGTTGAACCACTTAACTATTCCCTCTGCCATAAAATACTTCCTTTAGACAACTATACTACAGTAAACTTATGAGCGTTCCACAAAAAGACCGTTTTGGGAACGACAACTTTCCAAGCAAAATAGATTATTTTTTTTCAGTGGACTTCGGAGCAGGCGCAAAGACATTCTCTCTCATCAGCCGGCCCATCTTAAACTTAACGGTTCTCTTTGGAGGAACCTTAACTCGCTCAAGCGTTTTTGGATTCTGCGCAACCCTGGCGGCCCTTGTCCTGGTCTCGAAGACGCCGAAGTCCCGGAACTCCAAACGGTTATTATTACGCAATTCTGCTACTATCTCGTCAAGAAACGCCTGAGTTATGTGTTTGACCAGCACTCTTTTTGTCTGCGTTTTCTCCGCAATCCGGTCGATGAGTTCTTTCTTCGTAACTGTTGACATAGACTACCTCATTTCAAGAAAGAGCGAATGATGAATTGAATTCTGTCCGCCAAAATCAAACAACCAACGGCACATTACACACCTTTGCACGAGTTCAGGACATCGGCCCCGATTTCTAATTGTAACTACAAAACCGGCAAAAACAACCGGTTCGGCTCCCTCGACCCCGCTCGGGACAAGTTCGCCGGCCACCTGTGCCGGAACACTGCAAATTACTATACTGCAAAGACTTCTATACGGCAAGCAATTTTTATCCAAAAATTTTTCAACTTCTGAAAAAATCTGATATTACAAAAAGGACAGAACGGCAAAACGGCGCTGTTTACGAAGCAATCAGGCGTAAGCTCTTTATTTACAAGATGTTATATAAAACAGCCCTGTTGCTTTTTTGTGAAAACAAGAGGAGAGTATCTTTGTCCGGCAATAATTTGCAAAATAACTTTAATACGCAGTATTCCTTACGGAAGAGGAAATAGTTTATTGACCAGATAGAAAACTATCGGCATAATTACTGTCTTTATATTTGCAGCAGGATTGGTATTTATGTCTGTAAGGAAAAATGAAAAAACCGGTTCACAAAAGGCCCCTCGAAGTAATAAGGCGGCTGAAATCACTAATACCTTTGAGTGGCTGATAACGGCCTTTATACTGGCCTTTCTCGTTCGGGCATTTATATTGGAGGCGTTCCGGATTCCTACCGGCAGTATGGCTGACACACTTAAAGGAGACCATTTTCGTCTTTGCTGCCAACAATGCGGGTACAAGTATAACTACGGTTCAGACCTGGAAAGATACCAACTGGGTCGGGATGCTATCGCAGCCGGTGCCGTCAAAGCGCCTATTTCCCGCTGCCCGAGCTGCGGCCATTATGATTCGGCCGGCAGAGCAATCCCAATATTCAACGGCGACCGGATAATTGTTCTAAAGTGCATCTATCAGTTTTTCGAGCCCAAACGCTGGGATGTAATAGTATTCAAGAACCCACTTAATCCTCCGGAGAATTATATTAAACGATTGATTGGCCGGCCGGGGGAAACTGTGGAGATAATCGACGGCGACATTTACATTGACGGACAAATCAGCCGAAAACCTGCTAAAGTCCAGGAAGAGCTGTGGATGCCGGTGTATGATAACGACTACCAGCCGGCCCGGCCGGGAGAAGGTTCGTTTAACGGCCACGTCTGGCGGCAGCCGTTAAGGAACGTTGCAGAGTCAAAATGGAGAATTGACAAAGCTGACCCCACCAAGTTCCAATTAGACAGCCCTGTCGATGAAACAAGCTCGCTAATTTATGACACCTCACTGGGCAATGATTTCAGAGCCACTTATGCTTACGATAGCGTTGGAGACTATAAGAATATGCCGTATTGCAGCGACCTGAAGGTGCGTTTCTACGCACAATCTGCCGGCAAGCAAGGCAACGTCGGCATATCTGTAAGCAAATATCAAACCGTATACAAGGCGTGGGTTGATTTAGGCGGCGAGATGGTCGTAGCAAAGATTTCGGAAGGCAAAGAAACAATATTAGACAGGAAAACAATCGACCCGTCAGTTGTGAATAAACCTGCGCTGGTCGAATTTGCCAATGTTGACCATCAATTGATTTTTCAATTCGGCAGCGACAAATTAATTTACGATTTGGGGCGCTCTGCCAGGGATGCCGGTGAAAGGAAAAGGGGCATCCAGCCGGAGGTGAAGATTTTCGGCTCCGGCACGGTGACAATCTCACATATAGCGATTTTCAGGGATATTCACTACACCGCAAGAAAGGGCGCCGGCAGTCCCGAAGAGGGAAGGGCAATAGAAGGCAATCCTCTTACGCTCGGCAAAGACGAGTTTTTCGTATTAGGCGACAACAGCCCGAACAGCGAGGACGGCAGGTGGTGGAGCAGAGCCGGCATTGGTAATAACGGACGGTCCTACAGGGAGGGTATCGTGCCGTGCGACTATCTTGTAGGCAAGGCGCTGTTTGTCTATTGGCCGGGGGGGTTTGAATTTCCCTGGCCAGAGAACCTAAAAATCTTCCTACTTAAAAGCAGCCGACACAGCGGCCTGTCGAGAGTAATGTACTGGTTTGTTTCGTGGAAGTGGATACCCTGTATCGGCCAGATGCGTTTTATCTGCGGCGGCTAAGGCCGCTCAGACGCACAAACTAAGCGCCGTAAGGTGTCCCCAAGGGAGAGTGAATGATGGGACGGAGAAATGCGTTAAGAGCTATCTTTATAGCCGTTTTTTTAGCAGTAGCTTCTTTAACGGGTTGTGCGGGCCCGTCGTGGCAATTCATCGTTACCGGTGACAGCCGGGGCGACAATAAAGGCGTGAATACGGTCATTTTAGGCGAACTTGCGGCTGAGGCCGTGAAGAAGCAGGTTGACTTTGTCCTGTTTAGCGGGGATTTGGTCTACGGCCGAGCCAATCAGGCAGAGATGGAAAGTGAGCTCAAAACGTGGCGTGATATAATGCAGCCGATTTACGATGCCGGTATCGGCGTTTACGTTGTTCGCGGTAATCATGACCTCGGCGAACCACCGGGCGTTACGGCGTGGAACAATGTCTTCAAAGACAAATATTCCATGCCTGCCAATGGTCCTGCAGGTGAGAAGAACCTGACATATTCGTTCAAGCATAAAAATGCCTTCGTCGTTGGTGTCGATGAGTATGTTCGACTGCGACGGGTGAACCAACAGTGGCTTGATGCCCAGTTTGCAGCGAATACGGAGCCGCATATTTTCGTGTTCGGACACGAACCCGCTTTCAAGACGATGCACAAAGATTGCCTCGATAATTACGCCGCTGAGCGTGATATGTTTTGGGCCAGCATTGAAAAAGCGGGCGGGCGAACGTATTTCTGCGGTCACGACCATTTCTATAATCACGCGAGGGTCGATGATGACGGCGACCCGAACAACGATATTCATCAATACATTATTGGAACCGCCGGGGCACCGCTTTATGACTGGTCGGGGAAATATGATGGTGAAAACAGCGGCTATACCGTTAAAAGCATCTACCACTCAAAAGAGTATGGCTATTGTCTGGTAGAGATTGACGGCCTTGATGTGACCGTGACGTGGATAGAACGCGTCGGTGCAGGTAAATACAAGGCCAGGGAGGTGTGGAGCTACACCGCCGCTGTGCCTTCCTGCGAAAGCGGGAAAGCGGGCAAAGGCACGGGAAATATTCTGGAGAGCCCCGCAAAAACAGCCGATTATTAATTGTTACAGGCAATTGTGAAAACGGTTCGGCTGAGTTTGCCATCGAAGCCTTTGGCTAAATCCCAAAAACGAAAAAGGAGAATTTATGTCGAGCAAATCTTTTAGCTACAGCGGGGCATTGGGTTTCGGCTGGAGTGTGGTGAAGTCGAACTTTTGGTTCTTTGTTGGGGTGTGGGTTGTTTCATTCTTCGTGTCTTTCTTCGTGTCTTTGCCGGGACAGATTCTCGGGCAGTTAGCAGGACGCAGTCCTAAGAGCATGTCGCCCTTTCTGGCCCCTGTTGCAGTTATAACCTCCTATATAATGCAAGTCATCTTGGGAATAGGCCTAATCAAGATAACTCTCAGTTTTTGCGATGGTGTAAAGCCGAGGTTCAGCACATTATTTAATGCGTGGGGCTGCTTCTGGCGGTATATAGGCGCAGGACTCCTTTATGCCCTGATTATAGGCGGCGCCTCTATTGCGTGTGTTTTACTATTTATATTGTTGTCCACCGTAACGCACAGCCCGTATTTCATCCTGCCTGTTCTTATCGCGTTTTTGATTCTGGTGGTAATTTTGTCAATTAAGTTCTGCCTGTGTTGCTACTTTGTCATCGATAAGGGCCTTGGCCCCATCAACGCACTGAAGGCAAGCAGTATGGCAACAGCCGGAGCCATAGATTCGTTAGCTGTCTTTAGTATTTTATGCTGTTTGATAAATATGCTTGGTGTGCTCTGTTTTTTTGTCGGCTTATTTGCAACAATTCCAACGGTTATGGTGGCAATGGCACTTGTGTATCGGCAATTATCAGCACAAACTCCCGAACTGGCTGAGCTTGGTATCAGCGGCTCTAATGTCGAACCCCGCGCCAGTGTCGGTGTTACCGGCGGTATCCAGCCTGTCGCTGGTATGCGGTCTGACCCTGTTATTCGATCCGGCCTTGGTATTAGGCTTGGGCAGGGTGTCCAACTTAGCCCGGGTTTCCAACCCATCCAGGGTGTCCAACCCAGCGAGGGTATTCGAGCCGACTCCGCCAAAGCAGCGTTGGCTGCGACTGCTGGACCTGCTCCTGCTATCCAGCGTGAAGGGGGAAAGAAAAGCGACAACTCTTTATTATTCTGGATTGCTGTACTGATTATGTTGAGTGTTGCGCTTGCGGCGGGCATTGGCCACCGTTTATGGCCGAGGTTAAAAGGCAAGATTGTGGTTCCCCCGAAGGATGTTGTAGTTTCTCCGAAGGAGGTTGCGGTTTCCCCGAAGCAGGCTGTGGCTTCCCCTAAGGAGGTAGCGCTAAAGGGGATATTATATTCTGAAGACAAGCCATCGGCTTTAATCGGCGATGCAATAGTGACAGAAGGGGACATAATAGACGGTGTGAAGGTCGTCAAAATACACAGAGACAGCGTTGAATTTGAGAAGGACGGCGAGAAGTGGACACAACGAACGGAATAAGCATTTGTAATTGATTATTGACCGTTGATTACTTACTATTTTATCACAAATCATCAATAGTAAATAGAAAATAGTAAATTCAATATCATTCCTTTTTCTTGACTTTTTGCCTGCCTTGGGTTAATCTATGAAGAATTCAAAAATCAAAAATTAAAAATCAAAATTGTGGAATAGGCAATAAGTGTTATGAAGGAAATTGAGAAGCCACAAGAGCATTTCGAGGACAGGCGGATACTCGATGAGCTGAAGACTTCATACCTTAACTATGCGATGAGCGTGATTGTTTCGCGTGCGCTGCCGGACGTCCGCGACGGACTGAAACCTTCGCAGAGGCGCATATTAGTTGCGATGAACGATTTGAATCTCGGTCCGCGAAGCAAACACCGCAAGTGCGCGAAAATCGTCGGCGATACAGGCGGCAACTACCACCCACACGGCGACCAGGCGACATACGGAACTCTTGTGCGTATGGGCCAGGAGTGGAGTATGCGTTATACATTAGTTGACCCGCAGGGCAACTTTGGGAGTATCGACGCCGACCCGCCGGCAGCTATGAGATATACCGAAGCGAGAATGGCTGCCCCGGCTATGGAGATGCTCGAAGATATTGACCTGGACAGTGTCGATTTTGTGCCGAACTACGATGAAACCCGGATGGAGCCGACGGTTCTGCCCTCAAAGTTCCCGAACCTGTTAGTCAACGGCTCGACAGGGATTGCCGTTGGAATGGCTACGAACATCCCGCCGCACAATGTTGCTGAGGTTTGTGAAGCCTTATTGTTAGTCGTTGAAGACCCGAACTGCGGATTCAAGGATGTTATGAAGCGTCTGCCGGGTCCTGATTTTCCAACCGGCGGGATTATCTGCGGCAGGAAAGGCATTATGGACGCTTACACCACCGGCAGAGGCCATCTGACGGTCCGCGGTAAAGCAGATATCGAGACGACAAAGCAGGGCAGGACAAGAATCGTAATCACCGAAATACCGTATATGGTGGTCAAGACGATAATCGTTTCCAAAATCGCCGATTGCGTCCGCGAGGGCCAGATTGCGGAAATCGCCGACGTCAGGGACGAATCAGACCGGCAGGGACTACGGATTGTGGTGGAGCTGAAGAAAGACGGCGACAGCGAAGTCGCATTGAATAAGCTATACCGCTACACCCCGCTGCAGAGCACCTTTGCCATTGCCAATATAGCCCTTGTCAAGAACAGACCTGAAACTCTTAACATCAAGCAGATGCTTATCTGCTTTATCGAGCATCGCAAGGTTGTTATCCGCAGACGAAGCAGCTTTCTGCTGAAAAGATGCCGAAACAAGGCCCATATTCTCGAAGGCCTTATCTTAGCGGTCAGTGACATCGACGAAATCATTGAGTTGATAAAAAAGTCGCCTGACACGCCGACAGCGAAGCTGAACCTGATGAAGAAGCCGCTGAAACTGGCGGTCTCGGCTACTCTTAAAGAAATCCTGCCTGAAGCGTTTGTTAAAGAAAAAAGCAAGACCGACCAGTTCCTTACAGGCCCGCAGGCCGATGCGATTTTAACAATGCAACTGCAAAGGTTGACAGGCCTGGAGATGAAAAAGCTTGCCAAAGAATACACCGACCTTACCGAGCAGATAGAAGGCTATGAGGCGATATTGGCCAGTGAGCAGGTCCTGCTGGATATTATCCGAGAAGACATCCACGAAATAAAGGAGAAATACGGCGACAAAAGACGGACAACAATTACCTCCAAGGTCGAGGAGCTTGATATCGAGGATTTGATTGCGGAAGAAGAAGTTATCGTAACGATAAGCCATTCCGGTTACGTAAAGCGGATACCTGTCGATACATATCGCAAACAGGCCCGAGGCGGCAAAGGCATTATCGGCTCCGACACCAAAGAAGGGGACTTTATCGAGCACCTTTTCACCGCTTCCACTCATGATTATCTGCTTATCTTCACTAACCGCGGCAGATGCTACTGGCTAAGGGTCTATGATGTTCCAAGTATGTCGAGACAGAGCAAAGGCAGAAATATTGTCAACCTTCTGAAGCTGGGCAACCAGACAATAACCTCGATAATCAATGTGCGGAAATTCGGTGACGAAAGCGACAAGGAAAAAGACCAGCGTCAACTCATTATGGCCACCAGGAACGGTCTGGTAAAAAAGACCAAACTTTCGGCTTACAGCAATCCGAGAGCCACAGGCGTTACTGCAATCAAACTTGACCCCAATGACGAAGTAATCGGCGTTGCGTTAACAACGGGCAAAGACCAGATTGTGCTTGGCAGCCGGGACGGTATGGCAATACGCTTCGGCGAAGAGCAGGTGCGCTCGATGGGCCGGGTTTCACGAGGCGTCAAGGGTATGAAACTTCGCAATAAGGACAATGTTGTCGGTATGGTGATAGCGGAGAAAGGGGCATCGCTTCTTACGGTCTGTGAAAAAGGATATGGTAAACGAACGAGTCTTAACGATTACCGAACTCAAAACAGGGGAGGCATAGGGCTGATAAATATAAAGACAACCGCCCGGAACGGAAAGGTAGTAACGCTAAAAGCCATTCAGGATAAGGACGAGTTAATGATGATAACGGCCAACGGAATGATAATTCGCACCGGCTTGGAGCAAATCCGTTCGATAGGCAGAAACACGCAGGGCGTTCGCTTAATAAATCTCAAGGCAGGCGACAAACTCGTTGCCGCCGAGAAAATAAGCTCCGAGGCCGTCAGCGACTCAGAGGCGAAATCCAAATCCAGGGTCAAAGAAGAGAATAGTAAAAAAAGCCGCAAATCGAAATAGCACTCCGGCAGACCGTCCCGGTTGAGTAAAATGGCTAAAAGTAAAAGCGAATCCAGGAAGAGAAACGAGCCGATTTATGTAATCGCCGGCAAAGAAAAATCCCTTGTCGATGCTGAGTGCGAAAAGCTTGTAGAAAAGCTGCTGGAGCCACAGCAAAGAGCGACAGGACTTTTTAATGCCGATGCTGCTGAAGTTTCAGCAGCCCAGGTCCTGGATGAGCTGCGAACGCTGCCATTTTTGACAGAAAGAAGAGTCGTTCTTGTAAAAGACGGCGACAAATTCGTTTCAGAGAACCGAGAGCTGCTTGAGAGATATTTCGATAATCCCTGTCCGACTGGCATACTTATATTAACGGTGAGCAGCTGGTCTCCGCAGACCAGGCTGGCTAAAAAATTACCCTCTGTCGGCAAGCTGATTGGCGTATTGCAGCCGAAGCGAGGGCAACTGCCGCAGCGTCTTATACAATATGCCAAAGACGCACACGGAAAGAACCTTGCTGTGGCCGCCGCCGAGCTTCTAATCGAGTTGGCCGGAGATGAATTGGTCCGACTGTATAGCGAAGTTGACAAGCTGGCCCTGTTCGCACATAGCGAAAAGTCGATAACAGAACAACATATAGAGTCGCTAATTGGTCATAATCGTATATTCAACGCTTTTGCGGTGATTGACGCCGTTATTGCCGGCAGCGTTGCGCAGGCGATATATCGGCTAAGGACTATGTTCGCCGAAGACAAGACAGCGGAATACACCGTTGTCGGCGCTTTTGCGTTTCATTTCCGCAGGATGTTCGGCGCTAAAGTCCTGCTTGAAAAAGGGGTCGGTTCCAATGAGGTTGCAAACAGGCTGAGGATATGGGGCAATAAAGACAGTTTTTTTGCGCAACTTCGAAAAATATCTTTGAAGCAAATAGGCGATATTCTGCAGCAGTTGGCTGCGACAGATTATGCAATAAAAACCGGGCTGGCGAAAGCCGAGGTGGCAGCAGAGCAATTAGTCCTTAGATTAGCGGGTGCGGGTAAAGCAGATGCGTAAATGTAGTCTATTCACATTGATTATTGAATAATCATTTTTTTACTTTTCATTGTTGTATTTGGTTTTGGCGGTGTTTTTTTGCTGCTTTTATCGCTGTCAAAGCAGCAGCCGCCTGCACATTCTGCTTGGGCAAAGTAAAGCAGAAGCTGTTTCCTCGGCCATCTCTACCCTCG
>JBELAN010000025.1:0-13494 GCA_049508795.1 Sedimentisphaerales bacterium
CGATTCTTCCGTTCTTCCAAGAATAGAAATACCCCACAAGGAAAACGACAAAAAGGAGTTTGACAAATATCATTTCGAGATCCCACGGATCAAAATTCGGGTTGTCGCTGATAGGATTTCCCGCGCCGGATGTATGAATGAAACTCCAAATAAAGAAGTACAGGTACAACAGTCCATAGATTGTGGTGGCTACTTGAAGCGCAGAGGGAAATATTCTCTTCTTTGCGTTTGGTGTGCCAATGAGGTCTACCATTGGATAACTCCCTTCTTTGTTTGATTGTGAATGATAATTACGACGCAAAACATTGACGCATAACTCGTGTAACTACGCCATATGTAATTCGTGTGTTCTAACAATAATTATACAGTCTGTATAATACGGCAAACACAGACTGCTTCTTTCTGTATAAGACATATCCGCACAACACATTTTCTTCCTTCAAAAGCGGCTTATCATTATAGACGTTTCCTGCTGACAATCAAGAAAAAACAGTTTTTTAATATACGGGTTTGTGTGGTAAAATAGCGTAAAAGCTAAGAATAATCGGGACAACCGGCTTGCTACCGGTTAAGCGGTTTGAGCAGTGGTAAGGTTTTTCATTTACCTGTCTAACCTGCTGCCGCTGCAAAAGCGACTTGTGCATTTATTGTCTTATTTGGCCAAGTGTCTAAAGAAGCCAGAAACGGCTTTAATAGTGTTGAAAGCGGGGTTTTTAGGCGCAACTTGACTTTTTGCCAAATCGGACTATATTTATATTTAAGAAGCCAACCATTATAAGGGTATAAGCTACCCCAGCGAGTGGGTAGATGGGCGGCGGTTTGGGACGAACTCCTCACCAAAATAAAGATGCGGGTAATCAGCAGCTTGAGGGTGTAAATAGTTTCAATCATAAAGGGCAGGCGACTTACAAGATATGGCAGGTTTTTTTGACCAGACAGTAGTTAATCAGGTCCAGCAGGCCAACGATATCGTTGACGTAATAAGCGAGCATGTGAATTTGGTGAAAAAGGGCAGGGAAATGGTGGGGCTATGCCCTTTCCATGACGACCATCGGCCAAGTATGAACGTCAATGCCGTCAAGCAGATATTCAAGTGCTTTGCCTGCGGAGCCGGCGGCGATGTGTTCAAGTTCGTCCAGATGCGGGAAAATTTGTCTTTTTCCCAAGCGATAGAAAGATTGGCTGAGCGCGTCGGCATAAAATTAAGACCCAAGACACCGGACACCAGACACCAGACTCAAGATTCGGAAATAGACCCGAACAGGCTGGCAAAGGTCAATGAGTGGGCGGCTAAATACTTTCAGGAAAATCTCCACGACGAAAAAAAAGGCAAATTCGCCCGGGAATATCTCGCCCGAAGACAAATCACGCCGGACAGCGTTAAAAAATGGCGGCTCGGTCTGGCTATCAATTCGCAGGACGATTTGCTCAAAGCTGCAAATGCAAAAAATATCCCTACGAAACTATTGGAGCAGGCGGGGCTGGTTGTAGGACAGGTGGGCAGTGATTTGGGCGATAAATTCGTGAATCGGTTGATGTTTACTATTACCGACGTAACGGGCAGGGTAATCGGCTTCGGCGGACGAACGCTGGATGAGAAAAACGCTAAATACATAAATTCGCCGACAACGGCCCTGTTCGACAAGAGTAATACGCTATACGGCCTTGAACAGGCACGGCATAAAATTGTCTCGACGGGGACAGCGGTTGTCGTGGAAGGTTACACCGACGTTATAATGGCGCACAGTAAAGGATGCGACAATGTGGTTGCGACTTTAGGCACCAGTTTTACGTCGGGGCACGGGCGAATTCTGCGGCGATATGCAAAAAAAGTAGTTTTGATTTTCGACAGCGACGCCGCAGGTATGGAAGCCGCCAACAGGGCGCTGGAGATTTGTCTGGCACAGCATATAGATATCGCGATGGCTTCGGTGCCGGAGGGGAAAGACCCCTGTGATTTTGTTTTGGCTGCCGGCAAAGAACGGTTCGAGAAATTGATAGATGAAGCCATTGATGTTTTCCAGTTCAAATGGAACAGGTTGACAGAGAGCTTTGGCAAGGACGAGACTCTCACCGGGAGAAAGGCCGCTATTGAGGAGTTTTTACAGACAATAGCAACAAGCCTATGGTCTGGCAATCTTGCAGCCATAGACAGAGGGCTGATAGTTAACCGGCTCTCGAAGATTATCGGCTTGGACAGCAAAGAGATAAATGCCGAGCTGCACAAAAGAATCGGAAGGTCGGCAAAAACTGCGAGCTACAATGTGGAAAACCAAAAAGTGCGAAGTGTCGATTTGGGCGACGGCTTGTTTGCCATGGCACAGCGAGAAATTTTGGAAGTGCTGCTGAATGAGCCGAAGCTGTTTGAAATTGTAAAACAGAAAATTACAGCCGAGGACTTTGATGTGCCGGTGTTGAGGCAAACAGCGTCGATACTATTTGAAACACTAAGCACCAACCCCAAAACCCGCCTGGCAGAAATAATAGCCGGAACAGAATCACCGGAAGCAGGCAGTCTTATTGTGGAATTAGCACAATCAGGAGAGGCAAAAGGCAATTTCGAATCCCGTTTGGCTGGAGCGCTGGACGCGATAGGTCGGCACCAGGCACAGGGGAGAAAAAGCGAGATTAAAGCAATAGACGACCAAACGCAATTTCTGCGGCGTGTCCTCGAAAATACGGAAAAACAAAATCCGCGCAGCATCGGAATGACATAGTGAAATTGACGATTGTCTATGAATATTGACTATTGAAAAGTGTAAAAGTCATCAAGAGTAATGAACCGCAGGTAGTCATCGATAGTAAATAGAAAATAGTCGGTAAGGGTGCAAATTGTGGCAAGAAAAAGGATAAAAGCAAGCAGACCAGATGCTCTTGACGAAACGGAGATTGATGCCGAATCCTCAACGAGCATAAAAAACAAAAACGCCGAACAGCAGATAAAAGCTATTACCGAAAAAGGCAAACGAAAAGGATACCTTACTTACGAGGAAATGAACGAAGACCTGCCCGAGGAACTTGTTACTCCTGACCGTTTAGACAGCTTATTAGCAACGCTGGATGAAATGGGAATCAACATTGTCGATGAGGCCGATGTGGAAAAGCAGACGGGAGAAGATTTTGAAACGCCTGAGGGCGAGCCGGAAGCCGCTAAAGAAGAGCAGCTTAAAGAGGATGAGCTGCTGGAAAAACAGTTAGTTGGCGCAGAAGCCGGTCGGCGGATTGATGACCCCATAAGAACATATCTGACCCAGATGGGAGAGATTCCGCTGCTGACGCGTGAAAGTGAGATTTCGCTCGCTCGAAAGATAGAGCTGGCGCGTATGGGCTTTAGAAGAAGAATGCTCGAATGCGATTATTGCGCCAGAGGCGCTGTGGATATACTCGAACAGGTCCAGGAGGGCATGTTGAGCTTCGACAGAACAATGAAGATAAGCACCGCTGAAAATCTCGTCAGGTCGGTAATAAAGAAACGGCTGCTGGGAAATATTCAAACGGTAAATAACCTGCTAAAGGTTAATCAAAGTTTGTTTAAGAGACTGCTGCAAAGCCAATCAGGCGATGGCGGCAATGGCCCTGACAGGTCGGGTTTAAGACGGATATACAGAAACAGACGCAAAATCGCAACGCTGCTGGAAGAGCTCAGCCTGCGAACGAGCAGAATTGCCCCAATGAAAAATAAACTGCACGGCATCTGCCAGAAGATGCATCAATTAGAGCAGATTATTGCCGGCGGCGCCAGGGAGGATATAACGGCTGAAGATATTAAGGCGGTAAAGGAGGAACTGGTCGGCCTGCAAGAATTGGCGATGGAAACTCCAAAACAGCTCGATAAGAGACTGCGGGCCATCGACAGAGTTTTTAACCAGTATGAAAATGCCAAACGAATGCTGTCAAGCGCGAACCTGCGGCTGGTGGTTTCAATTGCCAAGAAGTATCGAAACCGCGGCTTGAGCTTTCTGGATATAATCCAGGAAGGTAATACCGGCCTGATGAGGGCGGTTGATAAATACGAGTACCGCAGGGGCTACAAATTCAGCACTTATGCCACGTGGTGGATTCGGCAGGCAATCACCAGGGCGATTGCCGACCACGCACGAACGATTCGCATTCCGGTGCATATGATAGAGACAATGAGCCGGCTGCGAACCGCCAACAAAGTGCTGCTCCAGAAATTAGGCAGAGAGCCGACGATTGAAGAGCTCGCCGATGAAGCCGAGATGAGCATAGAAGAAACCGGCAGAGTTGTAAAAATATCCAAGCACCCAATCAGTCTTGACCGGCCTATAGGCGAAAGTGAAGACAGCTATTTCGGCGATTTTATTGAAGACGACGAAGTCGATTCGCCGGTAACCTCGGCTACGCAGGAGATGCTCAAAGAAAGAATCGATATGGTTTTGAAAACGCTTTCATATCGCGAACGCGAGATTATCAAGCTGCGATACGGAATCGGCGACGGCTACACCTATACACTCGAGGAAGTGGGCAGAATTTTCAAAGTTACACGCGAGCGAGTCAGACAGGTCGAGGCAAAAGCCATAAGAAAACTGCAGCATCCTGTAAGGTCCCGCAGGCTCGAAGGTTTCCTTGACCACAAAACAACATAAATAGCCTATAAGTCGTTTGGTATGGCGTCGCCGTAGCGGCAGCTGAAAGAACTCCCTATTTTTATTGAGTTAATGGTTCGTAGAATTCTTTTGGCTTTCGTCCCAGTGTGTTAGTTAATGTGCCGAGTTTTTCGATAGTGCATTCTATTTTATCGCCGGCTTTGAGAAAATTTCCGCTGGCCATCGCTACGCCTTCGGGCGTTCCTGTCGCTATGATATCGCCGGGCTGGAGCGTCATTAAATAACTTAAAAACGATACTATCTGGCAGACGCTGAAAATCATTTTAGATGTATTTGCATTCTGACGGATTTCGCCGTTGACTTTGAGCGTCATTTGCAGATTCTGCGGATTTTCAATCTCGTCGGCGGTTACAATGCAAGGGCCGATGGGCAGGAAACCGTCGGCCCATTTGCCGTTGAGCCAGTCGTAAAATTCATCCCACGGCCGCTTTTTCCTGCCCTTTGCAAAAGTTACACTGCGGGCTGATACATCGTTTGCGATTGTGTAGCCGGCAATACATTCCTTTGCCCTTTGTGGACTTATACATTTTGCCTCTTTCCCGACGACGATAGCAAGCTCGATTTCATAATCAATTTCCCTGCTGTAAGCCGGCCAGGGAATTTCCTCACCGTGGCCGATTATCGCTGTGGACGGCATAAGAAAAGGCCGAGGCACAGTAGTCTTGCGGGGCGAATCCGACAGGCCGAGCGTAATTCCGACCTCGGCAATGTGCTGGCTGTAGTTCCCTGCAAGTGCGAGCACTTTGGGCGGGTCCGGAACCGGCGCTAAAAGCTTTACTGCGGAAGGGTTCGTGAATTTAGAACATTTATCAACAGTGGACTGGATTTTTTTGATAGTTTCAATACCGCCGGCGATTATCTGTTGGACGCTTTGGAAATTATCACTCAAATCTACAATGCCGTTGTCGGTCAGGACACCGGCACAAATAGACGTGTTTTTCTTAAATGTGATTAGTTTCATTTGCTCACCTTCTTTGTTATCGTATGGATTTATATGAAGTAATGGTAGCAAAAATATCTTGAACTTGCAGCAGGAAAACTCTTTAATGTTAATCCCTCGGCTTGGTTCGGCGATGCTTGCCACAGGACGGACAAGTTTATGAAAGTTATTGTTGCTGAAAACTGCGGATTTTGTCCTGGTGTTAGAAACGCTATCAGTATGGCTGAAAAAATACTGGGCCAAAGACGAAGGACGAAGGACGAAGGACGAAGAACGAAACCCGTATATAGTCTCGGCCCCATCATCCATAACTTGGATGTGGTGGAGCGGCTGGCAAAAGCAGGGCTAAAAACCGTTGATAGCGTCGAACAAATCCCCCCGCCCAGCGCTGGGCGGGACGGTTCAGGCCGGGCAACGGTTCTTATTCGCTCTCATGGCGCCGCACCTGAACAGATAGCTCAGCTCAAAGAAAGGGGGATTAATATTGTTGATGCCACGTGTGTATTGGTTAAAAGGGTCCAGCAAATAGCCAGGAAGCTTGGCAGCAGCGGCTATAAAGTGGTGGTTATCGGCGATGAAAATCATCCTGAGGTTCAGGCGGTTGTGGGCTGCGCCAAGGATGTTGTTGTCATTGCTAACGAGTCGGATTTACATAAGCTCCCATTAAATGGTAAGTTAGGGGTTGTTTGCCAGACTACGCAAAGTCAGGAGTGCATAAGTTCAATGCTTGGCGCTATAGGGCGGCACGGCTTTAGTGAATTGAAAGTAATCAATACTTTATGCAAGGAAGCGATAAAAAGACAGGAATCTGCTGTGCAATTATGCAAGCAAGTGGATATAATGTTTGTGCTCGGAGGCCTGGAGAGCGCAAATACACGTATGCTGGCGGAGCTTTGCAAAAAATATAATAGCCAAACGTTTCACTTGCAAAATTGGAGCGAATTTGATAAAAGTGTATGTTTTGGCAAAAAAGGTGTTTTGCCTCGTGTAGCAGGCGTTACGGCAGGAGCTTCTACGCCTGAATGGATAATAGCAGAATTCGTTGAAAATTTAGAAAAAATTGAATGAATTGGCGCCCCTTTGTATTCTGTCGCGGACAGAAGGGGGTGCGCTAAGTCCCGTAAGGGATGCCTTACGGCACAAAGGAACTCAAGTTTATGGTAGATAGAAATATTGTTAACAAATTAGGTTTGTCACAAGAGACGATTGACCAGCAGGTCAGCAAGATGTTCGGTGATAAAGAAAATCAATTTCTCGAAGAAGTTCTGCAGACAAAGGTCGATTCACGTTTGCCGGGGACCGTTCTTAAAGGCACAATCGTCTCGCAAATAGGAAACGATGTTATTGTCGAAGTGGGCCTGAAAAGCGAAGGGGTTGTCGATGTCGGCGAATTTGACAGTTCCGATGAGATATCGCCAGGCAAAGAGATTGAAGTTATGCTTGAAGATACAGACTCTGAAGGCGGCCTTATTCTGTTGAGCAAACGCAAGGCCGACCGCATCAGAGGCTGGGAGGTAATTGTCAACACAAAGAAGGAAGGGGATGTTGTTAGCGGCAGGGTTATAAGACGCATCAAGGGCGGCCTGCTTGTCGATATTGGCGTGCCCGTGTTTTTGCCGGCCTCGCAGGTCGATATCAGAAAACCCGGCGATATTAGCAGATTCATCGGCAAGGAAGTGAAATGCAAGATTCTCAAAATTGACGTTGAAGGCCGAAATATTGTCGTATCAAGACGTAAACTTATTGAAGAAGAACGCAAGAGCAGCAAGGAAAAGGTCTTGGCGGAAATCGAAGTCGGTCAATTGCGAAAAGGTGTGGTGAAAAACATCGCTGACTTCGGTGTGTTCGTAGATTTGGGCGGCGTGGACGGCCTGCTGCATATTTCTGATTTGAGCTGGGGCAGGATATCACATCCGTCAGAAGTGGTCCAGCTCGACCAGGAGATTGAAGCCGTTGTTACCGGCGTAGATAGGGAAAACGAGAGGATTTCTTTAGGCCTGAAACAGAAAACATCCAGTCCCTGGGAGACTGTTGAAGAACATTATCCAATCGGAGCGAGGGTAAAGGGGAAAGTAGTAAATGTGATGAATTACGGGGCGTTTATCCGGCTTGAAGATGGAATTGAAGGGCTGGTACATATTAGCGAGATGAGCTGGACTAAACGCCTGACTCATCCCTCCGAAATGCTCAACGCAGGCGACGAAGTCGAGGTAGTGGTGTTGAGCGTTAACAAGGAAAAGCAGGAAATCTCGCTGGGGTTGAAGCAGACAGAAACCAATCCCTGGATGGTTGCTTCGCAGAAATATCCGGCTGGAACCATTGTTACCGCCGTTGCACACAGTTTGACTAATTTCGGCGCATTTGCGGAGATAGAAAAGGGTATTGACGGAATGATACACATTTCGGATATGAGCTGGACAAAGAAGTATAGCCATCCCAGCGAGGCCTTACAAAAGGGTCAGGAAATAAAATGTGTTGTTCTGGAAGTCGATGAGGAAAAACGGCGAATATCTCTGGGAATAAAGCAGTTGACCGAAGACCCCTGGATACGTGCGATCCCTGAGAAGTATATTCCGGGTCAAATTATCAAAGGCAGAGTAACAAAGCTTACTAATTTTGGCGCATTTGTTGAGCTTGAACCCGATTTGGAGGGGCTGTTGCACATTTCTGAGCTTGCCGACCGTAAAATCGAGAAAGCTCAGGATATTGTTAAGCTGGACGAAGAGATTGAGGTTAAGATTCTAAGAGTTGATACTGAGTCGCGTAAAATCGGTTTGAGTCTGCGAAGAGTGCAGTGGGCCGCTGAAGAACAAGCGTCCGAGTCTGTCCAGTCGCCGACTCTCCGAAGCTATGGCGACGGAGCGAAGCCAGCCCCAGTGGATGTTCAGACCGCTCTTTCTGATATTAATATGAGCCAGGTTGCAGAACCGCAAGAGAAAACAGGTAAGTCTGAACAGGTTATCTCTGGGTCGGACCAATCAAACGAGCAGGATATTGAAACAGGCCAGCCGCGGGCCGGCGATGCCGGACAGGCGAAGGAGATAGAAGAAACTGAACAGGCCAACGGCGATAGTAGTGCAGAGGATAAGGCCGATAATTAAATCTTGACAGGGCCGATATCGAGCTGCCACATTTAATCGGCTAAACCTATGGGTATATTTGACCGATACCTCAAACAGAGTTGTCGTTGGCAAAGAACCAATCGTCCTATAAGATGGGTAAGTTTAACCTTATAGATGGAGTTGAAGGGCTTTTTGGGGCGGGGCGGAGGAGCTTACTATCGTTTTTGACATTACCATAAAAGATTATCTCAAAGAGATTGACGAAGCGTCTCTGCTGACAATGGAGCAGGAGCATTCGTTAGGCAAATTGGTCGTTGAGGAAAATGACCCGCGGGCCAGAGAGCAGTTGGTGCGAAGCAATCTGCGTCTGGTCGTTAATATCGCAAAAAGATATGTGGGCCGTGGGATGAGTCTTGGCGACTTGATTGAGGAGGGTAATCTCGGCCTTATAAGAGCTGTCGATTACTTTGACCCTGACTATGGAACCCGCTTTAGCACTTATGCTGCGTGGTGGATAAAGCAGAGTATCAGACGCGCGTTGCTGGCCAATGTTCAGCCGGTGCATATTCCCACCTATATGGTTGCGCTGATGAACCAATGGCGGCATACCGCAGCGGTGCTCCAAAATCGGCTCGGCAGGACGCTGGGGGTCGAAGAAATGGCAGAGATAATGCACCTGCCGCTGCGAAAGGCAAAAATCATACACCACATTGTCAAAATCCTTAGCTCTGTGAGGGACACCTCCGGCAGCGACGGCACGGAAGACAATCAAATGATCAGGGAAACTTTGCAGGACCAAAACGCCGGTAAGCCGGAGGATACTTTGGTTGCCGATGAAGAACAGACAAAGGTCTTGGGGTTGCTCAAAGAAATAGAACCCAGAGAGGCCGATGTTTTGAGGTCGCATTACGGGCTGAATGGATGTAAGCCGATGACGCTGAGGCAAATAGGCAAAAAATTAGGCCTGACACGAGAGAGAATTCGCCAGATTCAGCGCAGCGCTCTTACCAAGCTTTATGAATATATGAACGAAGAGTAATAATGCCAGGGATGGAAGATAAGTGGCGACTAAAGCAATTAATCTGGAAAAATACATTCGCAGCATCCCCGATTGGCCGAAGAAGGGGATTTTATTTCGCGATATCACGCCCTTATTAGCTGACCCAGAGGCGTTTGCAGCAGCAATAGATGCTTTATGCGATGATTTTACAGATGCTGACATCGAGTGTGTTGCCGCTGTCGAAGCCAGGGGCTTTATATTCGGAGCAGCAGTCGCGGAAAAACTTGGGGTCGGCTTTGTGCCCATACGCAAAAAAGGCAAACTGCCATTCAAAACCAAAAGTATAACCTATGATTTGGAGTATGGCACGGACACGTTGCAGGTGCATTGCGATGCCGTAAGTAAAGGTGCGAAAGTCCTGATGGTGGATGACTTGCTGGCGACCGGCGGGACGATGGCCGCCGCCTGCAAACTCATCGGAAAAATAGGCGGACAAATCGCAGGCATTACTTTTCTTGTTGAACTGACCGAACTGCATGGCCGAGAAAAAATCCAGGGGTATGATGTCAAAACAGTAATATCTTACTAAGTAGATAATTATCGCCTGACAGCAAATAAAAAAGGGCTCAGTTATTTTCTGAGCCCTTTTGCATAGTAATCGAATAGATACTATTTTCTCTTTCTTAGAAGCGCCAACGCTCCGAGTCCCAACAAACCAATCGTTGTCGGCTCCGGCGTCGGAATCTGTTCTGTGGAGAATACCGTACTTCCGGTGAACGATATTTTAAAACCGAAATCAGCAGAGCCACCCATAGCTACAGGTGAGCCAGTGCCTATGTAGTAGTCGATTGTCCCGACATAGCCCATAGGACCGCCATTCGGCATCAGTCCGGGTACCGGGGCAGTGACTACCGCCGTCCAACCGGCCGGCTTCACCAGACCCGCTGGGTCGAAAATCGAGAAGGTGGGGTTATTCATGCCAATGGTGATATGGTAGTCCGTCCAGTCGAAGGTCGTGTCATTGTCGATGCCCTCGAGGATACGAACGGTCGGGTCACCCGATTCATCGGTCGTGAAATCACCAGCCAAGTGCGCCGGATACCAATGCTGTATGCCATCCATATCGAGGAGATACTCCCCACTGTCAAACGTCAGATTTGTGTAGCTCATCGTGATAGCGCCATCACCATCAGGAGCGCAAGTCCAAGCGGTAATTGAAGCGCTCACTAAGGAAATTGTGCCAAAAAGTAACAAAAGAAATGCTAATACAAAAAATTGAACTCTTCTCATCATATACTCCTCCTTATTATTATTAAATACCCTTCTCATCTCCTGAATTTCCCCGGCACAGCATATAATCCGGAGTCATTCACTATCGCAAATATGATAACAGTAGCAGCTACTATTTGTCAACAGTTTTTTTGATTTTTTTGAAAAAAATCTGTCTTTTTATATAACTGCCTATCTGACAGGAAGTTAAAGTTTGGGAATAAGCCCGTTTTTCTGCGGAAAAGTGCCGTTTCGGCCCCTTTTATCTCTTTGTGATTGCAATTCGGTCGCCGTTGTGGTTTTTTTGATTTTTATGTCGGTGAAGACGCTTATCTAAAACAGAATAGTAATCCCGACATTCAGGGCATTTATCTTGCTGCCGGAGGAATATTCGCCTTCATAACGTACAAATGCAGAGACATTCTTTTTCAACAAAGCAGAAATTCCAGCCCCAAAATAGACGCTGTCGTCTCTGTCATAATCAACATCGGTGGTAAACTTTGCAGTTCCCTGCACAAATCTGGCCTTGATGTCCTCGTAATTTGTAAACTCATGTGCCCAGCCGGCAAATAATTCCGGCACAATCTTGGTGCCATATAGTTCAGTGACCGTAGAGACTGTCACACCCAATTTACTGCGCAACGATTGTGCGGTTGCCGCATCCACATCTAAGCCGGCTGCTCCTGCGCCGGTTTCCTTGAAGTTCTCACTGCGATAATGGATGTACTGAGCAGATGCGCTTGGAGTTACTGTCCATTTGTTGATATGGAAATCATAGCCGCCGCCGATATATGCTGATAAATCGTAGGCATGGTAATCGCTCCTGGCGGTCCGATTAATCGTGCCGAATTTTAAACTTCGCTTATTCTCATTCTCGTGGTAACCAAAGGATACTGACGTATCTACGAAAAAGTTGTTTTTAAAGTAAGAGGCGTAGGGGCCGGCTCGAAAACTATCTGTATCACCTTCGCCGCGACTTTCTTTAAAATTGATAAAGGAATGGCTGTATCCGCCGCCAATGCCCATAATAAGATTTGGCCCGTGACTCTTATCGAAACCGAACTGAGTGCCGACAGCTTGGGCTCGGAAGCCTGTTAACTTCGGCGTTGTATCCTGCTCGTAAAACATTCCGAATGGCCTGATGAACCCTTTGATTTTGCTGTCTGCTTCGTCCTGCTGCATCTTCGCAATTCTTTTGTCTTCGTTGATGACGTAGGCAAGCATTCGGGGGTCATCCGATGCATCCGCAATCAGCAATTGGCCCTCCCGCGACCTCGCATTAAGCATCATAAGTTCTTCAATTCCCGAACGTCGTGCGCTTAGATAGTTCGCCAGATTACCCGTCATCTGCTGAGCAGTTTTAAGAGAAAACGAAGTTGTCGAAGCGTAAGGTAGGGGGTCAAGTTGTCGTGCAGCATCGTTGAGTTGGGCTGAATCCAGGGCGGTAAGTGCATTGATTACCGTCACGTAGTCCCCGCTTGCGCTACCGAGGTCTGAGTCGATAGCTCCTAAAACACTGCTTTTATTTCCTCCGTTTACATTAGCGGCGAAAGCCTCCCTCGTCGCTACCAACCGATAATTATTGCCGCTTACCAGGCCGGCAAAATTCAAAACCGCAGAAGTGTCCGTAATGAGCGCTCCATTATCTGTAACACCGCCGCCAGTCTTGATAATCGTAAAAGTATCTCCCGTTCCGATTATACGGCTGCCCGGACTTATGTCCGCAACAGAGATAATGCTGCCTGCTGCAAGAGTGGCTGAGCCGCCTACATCCAAAAGGTCGCTTCTTAGTGCGCCTGAAGAGGTCTTTTCAACTTCAACGTTCAGTATGCTGCCGGTGTTTTGAACATAATCACCTAAAATAGTCATAGTACCAATACTGCTGCCTGGCGAGCAGGTACTACCAGCAAGGGTAAGGGTACCTCCAATCGTACCGTCTCCACTTAATGTTCCTCCGTTCACTGTAAGGTCACCGCCGACCCGACCGTTCAGAATTAACCCACCTACTGATAACGTTGTAAGTCCAGTATAGGTATTGTTTCCACTGAGCGTAAGGATGCTGGCACCCGTTTTCGTCAATGTTCCGGTCCCGCTCATCGCGCCGGCATAGGTGCCAGCGGTACCCTGGTCAAAGACCACGGCCGAGTTATTAGTGATGGCACCCTGCAGACTGCTGGTGGTGCCGGTGAGGGTACCGGCGGTGACAGTTGTGCGTTCCGCCCATCGCGCCGGCATAGGTGCCAGCGGTACCCTGGTCAAAGACCACGGCCGAGTTATTAGTGATGGCACCCTGCAGACTGCTGGTGGTGCCGGTGAGGGTACCGGCGGTGACAGTTGTGCGCTGGTGGTGCCGGTGAGGGTACCGGCGGTGACAGTTGTGCCGCCGGAGTAGGCGTTGGTTCCGCTGAGCGTAACGGTGCCAGCACCTGCTTTCGTCAACGCTCCGGTTCCGCTAATTATTCCGCTCAATGTCTCGTTGCCTGCTCCGCCTACGGTCAGTAAGAACCCTCCGTTATCTATTGTTCCAGACGCTGTCAATGTATTCGCTGTTGAACCTATCGTGCTCGCTGATGCGAGGGTTATGGGGCCTGCAAA
>JBELAN010000026.1:0-11439 GCA_049508795.1 Sedimentisphaerales bacterium
TGGGCGTGATGGATTAGAATGCTTTTTTCGAGAATATGGAAAATCATATAGCCGGCCACAAAGGCAATCATTGCCCCTGTCGGGTCAAAGTTGTGCTCTTTAACCTGCTCTATTATTTCCGGCACAATGTCAAAGCTGAAAACACCGACAAGTACCCCTGCGGTAAAGCACATAATGGCGTGCAATTTGTCTTTGAATTTAATCGCGAGCAGTCCGCCAAGAAAGGTGGAGAAAAACGTTGCGATTGAAAATATAACGGCTTCCATAAATGCACAAGCTCCTCGATAGATAAGAAACTATCTCAAAATACAAAACGTCATTCCAACCGCTTCTAAGTCTGAAATCTGCAAAATCTTTTCTGACCTTGCCTGACATTTTAGCTAAATGCAACTAAGTTGCAAATAAATTTTCTATTTTCAAGTTGAAAACGCAAATAGCTGCCCATCAGCTTAGAAAGCCGTTGCAGAATCAGATACAAACGGGTAAATTGATGCTGCCAGCAACGGCAGAGACTTGATTATTGCAAACTGGACAAGAACAGGTATAGGTTAAATGCAAATTATAAAAACAGAATCTGAGCTTGAGAAAATCAGAGCAGGGGCGGTGCTGACCATCGGTAATTTCGATGGCGTGCATACCGGGCATCAGGCGATTCTATCCGCCGCCAAACGCATCGCAGTGCAAAAACAGACAGAATTGGTAGTAATGACGTTTCAGCCACATCCGCTCAGTGTCCTGAATCCAAAAAAGGCACCAGGTTCCCTTATGCCGCCGGTGTTGAAAGAACATCTTCTCGCAGAGCTTGGTGCAGGAATACTGTTTGTGGCGAAAAGCGAGCCGGAGCTTCTGAGTCTTGCGGCAGAGGATTTTGTAGAGCGGTTCATTGTGAAAGGAATCCGGCCAATCGCTATTGTTGAGGGTGAGGATTTCAACTTCGGCCACAAGCGAGCAGGCTCTGTGCATACGCTGCAGAAATTCGCAGGAGCAGAGGGCATCGAGGTTTTTATAGTTGGGCCTAAAAAGGCCAAGCTGGCAGGCGGCCAAACAGTTGAGGTCTCGAGCACAGCGATTCGCGATATGGTAACAAAAGGTAAAGCGGCGGACGCGGCTATTCTGTTGGGCAGACCCTATCGACTTATCGGCAATATTGTGCCCGGCCGAGGCAAAGGAAAACAATTAGGCTTTCCGACACTGAACTTAAAAAAGCCGCAGCAGATTGTCCCGGCGGAAGGCGTATATGCGGGTCTGGTAGAGATCGGTGATGGTGAAGCACAGGTTTGCTTAACAAAAGAAAGAATCCCCGCTGTTTTCAGTATCGGACGGGCAACTACCTATGGGGCAGGTCAATCGTTACTTATAGAAGCGCACCTGCTAATAGATAATGCTGAGCAATTTACCGGTCGATGGATGGCGATGGATTTTATAGAAAGAATCCGCAGCCAGCAAAAATTTGTGTCAGAAAAAGAGCTTGCCGAGCAAATTGGCAGGGACTGCCAGAAAGCACAGCAAATTTTACGCAATGTGGTGGCGTAAGCCATCTTGATGATTATGAACCTTTAAGTAATACAGGTGGTATGCGATGTTCGGTTATGAATTAGTCGTCATTATAATAATGCTGGTATTCAATGCTGTTTTCGCAGCTTACGAGATGGGGCTTGCCTCTATATCCCGTGCCAGACTTGCCATTTTGTTCAATGAAAAGAAAAAAGGCGCTGCCGAAGCCGCCTTTATGAAGGACAAAATGGAGGCAAGTCTGGCAACCATTCAACTCGGTATCACAATGGTAAGTGTTGCTGCCGCTGCGACCGGCGGAGCCGGTGTGCAGGAAACTTTTGTTCCTTACCTTCAGCACAACTTAAACATCTCCGTAACATTTTCCAGAATACTGGCAATAGTACTGCTGATGATACCGCTGACGTTTGTCATCATAGTTTTCGGGGAGCTTGTCCCCAAAATGCTTGCCTTAAACAATAAAGAATGGATAGTGCTGAGACTCTCGCCCGTTATGAAAGCCCTTTCACAAGTCGTTTACCCTGTTGTTTCGGTAATCGAAATTATAGTAAAAAAAGTGGTAGGCCTGCTTACGCGGTGGGGCGGCATAGAGCCGAGCAGCCAAGGACATTGGCTGCACGAATTAAGGGCCGCTGTTTCACTTGCCAGGACCTCGCAACTTATGGGCGAGAGGGAAGAAAAGATAGTTTTAGCCGCCGCACATCTATCTACTCATCTGGTACGAGACATTATGATGCCAGCCCAGGATATATCGATGATTTATGTAGGAAGCAGTCTGCCAGATGCGCTTATCAAAGCACATCTCGATATGCACACGAGATTTCCTGTCTGTATGAGGGAAAATGACCCCCAAAGTATCGAGGGATACGTCAATTTCAAGGATATTGTGGCGGCGATGAGGGTAAATCCATCCGACCCGACTATCAGGGGAATATCAAGGCCCATAAAAAAAGTCAACGAAGATACACCTCTATCCCAGTTGCTCGAAGCGATGATACGGGAAAGAAATCACATAGTAGTTGTTACATCCAGCGAAGGTGCTGTTCTTGGGATGGTGACATTGGAAGATATTATCGAGGAGCTTGTGGGCGAGATTGAAGATGAGTTTGACCGTTTGCCCACGCATATTCATCCTTACGGCTCCTCCTGCTGGATTGTAGGAGGCGGCGTCTCAATAGGGGCGGTTGCTTCCGCCGCAGGACTCGACTGGTCAAGTAAGTTTATTGATGGCAAGGTTCCAACTGTTGCTGAATGGTGCGTGCAGCAGATAGGGCAGCCCCTTAAAGGCGGTGAGGTCATAGAAAACGATAATCTTAGAGTTGTGCCGCGCAAATTCCGCAGAAAGAAGGTGTCAGAAGCTATGGTAACCGTCCTTGGACATTGAGCTGTTTCTTAAGGTAATAATGTGTTACATTACTGAAAAATGGGTTTGGTTATGGCTGACAAAATGGATTTTCAAAAGGCGGTTGAATTGATTAACAAATATAAGCGGGTTTTGCTGACGACGCATACCCGGCCGGATGGTGATGCGTGCGGGTGCATTGCGGCGATTTCGAAAACGCTGACCGCCCTCGGCAAAAACGTAAAAATACTACTGCTCTCGGAATTGCCTGCGTGGTACCAGTTTCTATTTGAGCAGAAGCCGGAGATTTTCAGTAAAAAAACAAAAATAGAATCTGATTTAATCGTTATAGTTGACACCGCCACTTACAACCAACTGCCGGGATTTGACGAATATCTGCAAGAGTCTGATAAGCCAATTCTGATAATAGACCATCACGTAAGCAGCGACAATATTGGTGATGTTAAGCTGATTGACAGCAGTGCCGCAGCTACGGCTTTGATTGTTTTTGATTTGTTAAAATACGCCGGCTGGCCCATTACGAAAAAAATAGCGGAGGCGCTTTTCATAGCGGTCTCAACCGATACCGGCTGGTTTCAATTCGATAATACCGACAGCAAAGTGCTTTCCGCCTGTGCCGAGCTGATTGACGCCGGTGCAAATCCTTCGCGGTTGTATCGCGATTTGTATCAAAACTGTTCACCGCAGCGATTTAAATTGATGGCGGCGATGCTCAATACGCTCGAACTGCATAGATTGGTGAATGGTAAATGGAAACTGGTAACTACCAATTACAAATTACCAATTACCAAACACCAATTACCAATTCTCGCAGTGCAGCATTTAACACAGGAAGATTTCAAGCAGGCCGGTGCCAAATACAGCGATACGGAAAATTTAATCAACGAGTGTCGGCGGATAAGCGGCGTTGAGGCGGCGGCCTTGTTCGTAGAACAGGCCAACGGACAGGTGAAAGTTTCGCTGCGGAGCAGAGGGAGCATTGATGTTTGTAAAATCGCCCAAAAATTCGCAGGTGGCGGACACAAAATGGCTGCTGGTGCGTATCTGCCCGGACCAATTGAAAATGCAAAAAAACTTATTCTAACCGAAATAGCGGAACAGTTTGAGCGGTCTGCTTAAAAATAAGCTTGGCTCAGAAAGGTGCAGAAGGCGCGTTCCATTCATCGGTGAAGATAGCATAATCATAGAAATTTACGATGCTCAGCGGGTCCCCATAAAGGTTTGCCCGCGAATCATATCCTGAGTCACCCGGCACTTTTAACCAGGAACCACAAAATACTTCTATATCTTCCCAGTCCACATAGCCATCCTGGTTCAAGTCAGCCAGCGAAACAAAGCCAAAACCATAAGGGAAGAGAGGATTATAATTCACATCGCCGATGTTGATAGGAATCTGGTTCATATCCCTCGGCCAGGAGAAGGAAAGTTTGCCGGTAAAGCCATAGTCGCCGAAGAGGACGTCCGCCACGCCATCTCCCTCGGTCCCCGGCAGCCAGGCCGCCACAAAGGCGTCCGCGTCTGCAATCTGGTCGGTTATAATCATCGGTCGGCCGGAAACCAGGACAATAACGTAGGGGGTCCCGGAGTTCCGCACGTTGTTAATGGTGGTGATATCCGCCGAAGACAGGTGCAAATCGCTTTTATACCCGGCCCCCTCCGCATAAGGCGTCTCGCCAACTATTACTATGGCAACATCGTGTCCGGCTGCATTGCTGCCGTTGGTGCTATAGGTAACACTGCCGGGGGGAGAAACACTATTCTGAATACCCTTGAGAATAGTAGTGCCATTCGTATCGCTGTCGCTCGTCATTCCCTGCCAGCCGATTGTCCAGCCGCCGCATTGGTTTTTCAAGCTGTTGGCGTTGCTGCCGGTGACAAATACATTTGCGTCTTTGGCAATCGGCAGAACGTCGTTGGTATTTTTGAGTAATACGAGGGATTTCCTTACCGCCTCACGGGCGACCGCCCTGTGCTCAGCAGAGCCGAATGAAGATAAAAGGTTACTGTCGGCATAGGGGTGCTCAAACAGACCTGCCCTGAACTTGATTCGAAGTATCCTACTTACGGCGTCATCAATCCTCGACATAGGGACCTGGTTGCTATCCACGAGGGATTTCAGGGTGGTGATAAATGATAGCCAGGTCGTAGGCGCCATCGACATATCGACGCCGGCGTTTATCGCGTTCTTCACATCGGTTAAATCAGTTCCCGTGATATCCTCCCAGTCGGAAACGACAAAACCCTTGAAGTCGAGTTCACCCTTGAGCAGGTCCGTGATAAGCCAGCTATTGAAAACACATTTCGTCCCGTTCCAAGTGCTGAAATAAGGCATAACCGTTCCCACATTGGCTTCTATGGCCCTCTGATAGCCGGGCAGGTGAATGGCCCTCAAAATTGCCTCGTTGCATTCTGTGACGCCCCGGTCTATGCCCCCGGTAGTACCACCATCACCGATATAATGTTTGGCGCAGGCGACGATTTTTTCGCCCTGCATATTTGCATCTACCCCTTGGAATCCCTGGACGTAAGCGGCGACGAGATTGTTGTGTATTTCCGGGTCCTCGGCAAATGATTCATAAGTCCTGCCCCATCGTTCATCACGCGCTACGGCCAGACAAGGCCCAAAGGTCCAGTCCACTCCCGTAGCCGCTGTTTCTATGGCGGCGACGGCGCCGATTCTTTCCATCAGGTTCGGGTCATTGGCGGCGCCTAAGCCGATATTGTGGGGGAAGACAACTGCGTTGCGGACCTTGCTGCAGCCGTGAACGGAGTCAATCCCATAAATAAGGGGGATGTGCAGCCGGGTGGCCATGGCCCTCTTCTGAAGACCATTGTATAAATTTTCCCATTCCACCGCACTGTTATTGCCGCCTGGGCCATCACCCCCGCCGCTTAAGACAGAGCCAATGAAGTAAGTCGTAATTTGGGAATTCGGTCCAATAGAAGACAGGACTTGTGTCATTTGCCCGATTTTTTCATTGATATCCATCCGGGGGAGAAGGTCATTGACCCTGTCCTCAACGGGCAGGTTAGGGTCCAGGTAGTTGGGATCTGCCTGCACTAAGGCAGGCCCGCCAGCCAAAAAACCTGCGAAAATAAGGGCAATAATTGCGATTTGGGGCGGGTTTTTCATCAACGTGCTCATTTTTGCTCCTCCATAATAGATTCGACAGGCTCACTATAAAAAAGCGGGCATCACAGAAATATTCCAGCAATTGACAATTTTCAATTTACAATATCAAGGACCTTTTGTCAAGAAAATCCGCCCCCTTAGGGGCACCGTTTGCTTTCTCGCGTCTTATGAGTGCACAAGTCACAAGTGCATAAGCCGCAAGTCTTGTGCTCTTATGCTCCCTTTACTGTTCGCAGGTTTTTGCCCAATGAAATGTCAGGGCCTTCAGGTCGGCCAAATCGACGATGCCGTTGCCGGTAAAGTCGCCGTTAAGATTCGGCCCGCACTTTTTCCAGTTGGTCGCCAATAAGCAATAGTCTTTGAAATCTATTTTGCCATCGCTATAGATGTCAACCTCATCACACTGATAGCACAGTGTAAGCCACTGTTCACAAAAGGCGGCCAAATCCTGCCCGTCGATTTTATTGTCGTCAACTAAATCTGCTCTGAGCGGGTTCCCTTCTTTGAGCCATTCTTGGGCCAGGATACCGTAGTCGTAAAAATTCACAAATCCGTCGCCGGTAAAGTCCGCCGAGCCGACCTTTGGTCCTGCCTGGCCGAAAATGCCGTAGCCCGAGCCGCCCTGGCCGTTGCTTTGCCAGACAGAGACAAATTCACCGTTTTCTCTCATCGCAACATCCGGATATCTCTGGTCGTTCACCTCATAAAGGTTAATCTGAAATTCATCGCCGAGAGGTATGGGAGGGCCTATTTCCTCACCCTGATTTACAAAACGTTGGCCGAATATGTCTCTTTGCCCGTTTTGAGATTCGGCGTCCCCTTCCCATACAACAATAAAACTATTGTCATTTATGGCTACGGAAGGGTCGGTCTGGTCACCTATCTGCAAAGTATTTACAAGAAACCGTGCGATGTGAAGGGGTGCGTGGCTCCAGTGGAATCTTTTTATATAGATATTTTCGTCGTTACTATCCGTGTAACGGCCGTCCCATGCTATTACATAATTGCCCATATCGTCGATTGTTATGGAGGATTCGGTCAGCGTGCTGAATTGTTCATCATCTACCTTCTTGGAATTAAGAAGTGGCTCATTACCATCGGCAGGGAAATTTCGAACATAAACATAGTAATATGCACTTCCACCTGTCCAGACGACTATAACCTCGTTGCTGTCGTTCATTGCAACATTCGGATAGCGGCAGATTGACGGCTGGTCGCTGATTGTAAGCTCGTTTTTAATCTTCGAGCCAAAACGGTCATACAATTGCCCGTGTATTGACCTGTCGCCCGGTGCAGGATCATCCGCACATTCCCAGACAATTATGAATTTGCCGTCGTTATCCATCGCCGCAGCGGGACTCAACTGCCTGCTGTCGGTGTGAGTGTTTACGCGGAACTCACCAGCAAGAGATTGGCCGTTTGCATCGAACCGCTGAGCAAAAATATCCTCATTAGTATCCCCGATGGCCTGGGGACCTTGCCAAACGACCACAAAGTCGCCGCTACTGTCCATTGCGACCGCCGGTTCTTTCTGGTTACCGGAGGTCGTGGTGTTAATTTGGAATTCATCGCACATCGGGCTGCAATTAGAGTCGAAACGCCGCCCGAAAATGCCGTTCGAGCTGCCATCCTGGCCATAACTGGTCCAGACCACCACAAAATTGCCGTTCGCATCCATTGCGATGTCAGCATCCGTTTGGTTATTGCTCGTGCGGGTGTTCACCTGAAAATCGGTGCCGGGAGCTGAAGCAAAAATTGAAGTGATAACCAAATATGAAACAAGCGTCCGTTTCATTAAATTTTACCCTTTACCCCGGTTATTAATGGGAAAATCCCTGAAATCCGGTTTTTGGGGCTGGTTTTTGAACAATATCTCAAAATTGGCAGTAATAAAAGAGATAGGGGGCAAAAATTTAAAAAAATACTAAAAAAACCTTGACTGGGTGTCGATACCGTAATAGAATCACATATGAGTAGTGGGTGAGATTGGGGCGTTTAATGGTTCGACTCCGCTCACCATCCTGAGTGGAATCGAAGGACAGCCCAATCAGAAAGGGTTAATTAGGATTTTAAAGAAAATCTTAATAACTAGCGTGTTTTGGCTTTGAACTGTTAGTAGACAGATACCAATGTCTGCACAGGCCGCTGACAGTTTGAGGCGGCCTTTTTTGTTGCTCTTTATAAACTGAATATGTAAACTATCCGACTCGATATTGGTTTACGGCTTGGGCTCGTAGCTCAGTTGGTTAGAGCGTACGCCTGATAAGCGTAAGGTCGGAAGTTCGACTCTTCCCGGGCCCACTTCTTTTGGCTAACAGCCAAAGGAAATCCTAAACTTTAAATACTAAATTCTAAACTTTAGGATTTAGGAATTAGAATTTAGGGTTTCCCGCGAAGCGGGCTCCGGGGACGTAGCTCAACTGGGAGAGCGCCGGCTTTGCAAGCCGGAGGTTGCCGGTTCGACCCCGGTCGTCTCCATTGTGAGTTCGTAGTTATTAGTTCATAGTTCATCGACAAACTATGGGCAACGAACTATGAACTAACAGGTTCTTTGACAAGTTAATATGCAGATGCGTGGAAGTTTTTCGTATTTTCCGACGAAAAACTTTACAATTTGAGCGATAACTTAGGCAACACTGACCAATACAATCAAAGATTGATATGGTCAAGTTACTAAGGGTGTATGGGGAATGTCTAGGTGTCGGGAGGCGATGAAGGACGTGGCTGGCTGCGATAAGCCCGGGGCAGGTGTCAAGCAACCGTTAATCCCGGGATTTCCGAATGGGACAACCCGTCAGGACTGGGCAACCAGATCCTGTCATCCATGGCTGAATGCATAGGTCATGTGAAGCTAACGCAGGGAACTGACACATCTCAGTACCTGTAGGAAAAGAAATCAACCGAGACTCCGTTAGTAGTGGCGAGCGAAAGCGGATGAGCCCAAACCCCGCCCTATTTTGCTCAGTAAGAATCAGATTTTTGCTTTCTGCCGATGAAATTAGGCGGATTTTTCTGATGTATTTACTGGTCAAAATAGGGCGGGGGGTTGCGGGCGCCGGTAAGCAGTTACAAAGGCATCGCCAGCAGAATCTGCTGGAAAGCGGAACCATAGAAGGTGATAGTCCTGTATGCGAAAGCGAGAGCCCTGCGTTTTGCCGGCGTTCCAGAGTAGCACGGAGCTCGTGGAACTCTGTGTGAAGCTGGGGGGCCCACCCTCCAAGGCTAAGTACTACCCGACGACCGATAGTGGAAAGTAAGGCGACTGAACGATGAAAAGTACCCCTATTAGGGGAGTTAAAAGTACCTGAAACCATACACCTACAAGCTGTGGAAGGGCTATACAGAGCCTTCGGGCTTTGGATGCCTGACCGCGTGCCTTTTGCATAATGAGCCGGCGAGTTACCGTTTGTGGCAAGGTTAACCCCTTCAGGGGGGAAGCCATAGCGAAAGCGAGTCTTAACAGGGCGATTAAGTCGCAGGCGGTAGACGCGAATCCAGGTGATCTACCCATGGCCAGGTTGAATCCGCCGTAAAAGGCGGAGGAGGACCGAACTCATTAACGTTGAAAAGTTATGGGATGAGCTGTGGGGAGGAGTGAAAGTCTAATCAAACCTGGGGATATCTCGTTCTCTTCGAAATAACTTTTGGGCTAGCCTTGAGCTGCTACTTTACGGGGGTAGAGCTACTGAATGGGGACTAGGGAGCCACCAGCTTACCAACCCCAACCAAACTCCGAATACCGTAAAGATTATCTCAGGAGTCAGACTGTGGGGGATAACCTTCATGGTCAAAAGGGAAACAACCCAGACCGCCAGCTAAGGCCCCAGAGTTTTGCTGAGTTCATAAGGAAGTTGAATTGCCGTGACAGCCAGGATGTTGGCTTAGAAGCAGCCACCATTTAAAAAGTGCGTAATAGCTTACTGGTCGAGCAGTTTGGCGCCGATAATGAACGGGAATAAGCAAAACGCCGAAGCTGCGGGTTTGTGGACAGGTTCGCCTGTCCGCAAGCGGTAGGAGAGCGTTGCTGCCAGCGCTGAAGCCGTACGGTAACGAGCGGTGGAGCGGTAGCAAGTGATTATGCCGGCATGAGTAACGATAAAACAGGTGAGAATCCTGTTCGCCGAAAGCCTAAGGTTTCCTGGGGAAGGTAAATCCGCCCAGGGTTAGTCGGGCCCTTAGTCGAGGCCGAAAGGCGTAGACGATGGACAGCAGGTTAATATTCCTGCACTATGTATCGAAGGTTTGGACTGTGGGGGTGACGCAGCGGCAGAGGCTGGAAGCCGATTAGTTGTGGCTATTCTGCCGGAGGAGTCGTCGGTAGGCAAATCCGCCGACACAAAGACTCCGAAGGACGGCGAGGGCCGATTTAAGATGCCTGAGCAGCCCGAGTTACTGCCGAGAAAAACCTCAAACAGGACAACGATGCATATCCGTACTAAAACTGACACAGGTAGGCGAGGAGAATATCCTAAGGCGCTCGAGAAAACCGTCTTTAAGGAACTAGGCAATTTGACCCCGTAAGTTTGCGATAAGGGGTCCCTACAGATGTGCTTGGTTTCGATTAAGCACATGCTGAGGGCGCAGTGAAGTGGCTCTGGCGACTGTTTACCAAAAACACAGTTCTGTGCTAACTCGTAAAGAGGACGTATACAGAATGACGCGTGCTCGGTGCCGGAAGGTTAAGGAAGCCGGTCATTGGCCGAAAGGCTGAAAAGCTGGCGACCGAAGCCCCGGTAAACGGCGGCCGTAACTATGACGGTCCTAAGGTAGCGAAGTTCCTTGTCGGGTAAGTTCCGACGTGCATGAACCGCGTAACGACTGGAGCAGTGTCTCAAGGACGGACTCGGTGAAATTGTATTTGTGGTGAAGATACCACATTCCCGCGGCAAGACGGAAAGACCCCGTGAACCTTTACTGTAGCCTGGTATTGATGCCTGGCATATCTTGCGTAGGATAGGTGGGAGGCTTTGAGGCCCCGATTTCGGTCGGGGCGGAGCCAACCTTGAAATACCACCCTTGCTATGTTAGTCACCTAACCACGACCCGTGAATCCGGGCGTGGAACAGTGCTTGGTGGGCAGTTTGACTGGGGCGGTCTCCTCCTAAAGAGTAACGGAGGAGCTCAAAGGTACACTCAGCGTGGTTGGCAATCACGCTTAGAGCATAAGGGTATAAGTGTGCTTAACTGCGAGAGTTATAACTCGAGCAGGTGCGAAAGCAGGACCTAATGATCCGGTGATTCTGTGTGGAAGGGTCATCGCTCAACAGATAAAAGGTACTCTGGGGATAACAGGCTTATCTCCCCCGAGCGTCCATAGCGGCGGGGAGGTTTGGCACCTCGATGTCGGCCCATCGCATCCTGGGGCTGAAGGCGGTCCCAAGGGTTGGGCTGTTCGCCCATTAAAGCGGTACGCGAGCTGGGTTCAGACCGG
>JBELAN010000027.1:0-9255 GCA_049508795.1 Sedimentisphaerales bacterium
TGATTTTTCCGCTCAGCGCAGAAAATCTCCGTAGCCGCAGTTTCAGCCACAGAGAACACAGAGAAGTAAATTATAAACAGTATTAATTGGTTATTGGTAACCGCTCGTTGGTAATTCCTTTAAATAGTTTCTGTTTTGAGAACAGACTATCGTTCTCTCATAATTGGACGAACTTGCGCGTTTGGTGCGAAAATTAGGGCTGGATAGACCTGTTCTACCGGAGATAAGCCGTTAAAATCAAAGGAGTAAAAAAAATTTACAAAATTTCAGAATTGAACAACAAACTACCCGCGCTTTTGATTGAAAATTCAAGTCGCGGGGCGAAATGAGAGATGGGCCTATTATTTTCTATGCTATTATTTAATTCCCTAATTATTTACTGCTGCCCCCATTGTTCTTCTGATAGCCACTTGTATTTCTCTCTGAGTTTTTTTTGTGATTTTTCATTGAGAAATAACATGGCCTCCTTTAATGCCCAGGTATATTTCTCTTTGAGTAATTTTCCTATTTCCTCATGTGATTCTTTGAAACCTTCATAGTAAGTACCTCTGACCGTTTGTTGGTAAAGCTCTTTTCTGCGTCCATCGGTTGTACCTTCGCGGGTCATATCCCAGTCAAGTAAAGTAAACAACTCATTACAAGAAGTTATACTTAATTCATAAAGCATTGTTTTCAAGCACAATTCCAGATCGTCTTTATTTCCTAAGTCAAAAAGATTCGATGTCATAACCAAATTAGAAGCAGATGTTTTGAAAGGCGTATACATATTGATTACAACCCCCAAATTGGGGTCATTTGGATCAAAAGATAAAGCTGGGATACCTTGGCATAATTCGTTGACCAGCCATTCACGAGCAAGTGCTATAAGGAGGGCTTTCTTCTGAGAAGCATTATCCAATTGCTTCCAGCCGAGAGTCGTTTTTGTACCGCCGACACCAACTAAGACTGAACCACTTGTAATAAATAACAGAGCAACTATAAAAATTACTATTATGCGGGATACGTCAATACGTAGGAATTTCTTCACCCACTTGCTGACCAATTCGCTCTTACTTATCAAAGCCCATCCACCCGATACAAAAAAAGCTCCGATGGAAACTAAAATTGCACCCCATATGACACTATGCCAACCGCTTATCTGATAATCCATTTTTGGCCTCCCACAAAAACACCAGAAGATGACGCGGACATTGTCCTGCAAACCGGGTTAACTGTCAAGATTCAAGATAGTGTGGTTTTTCCCCTGCACCTCCTTTTTGATTAAAAAATTGCCTTGACAGAAGCAATGATGTTGGTTATTGAGATACTTTAACTTGGGCAGGAAAAAGACCCATCACAATTCTAAAAAGGAGCCGTAACGATGTGGATTGGGATTTCAATAGTAGTCCTTGGCCTTTTCTTTATGCTTTTTTTCCAAAAAAATATCAAAGGAATTCTCGACCGAACACAAAAAGTTAAATATGGTAGCGGTGAAATACAAACAGAAAATCCTTCGCAAGAACCGGTCGATTCAACTGTTAGTTCAACAGAAGAACATACAAGAGAATTTGATAGTCCCGTTCTTCGAGAACAGGTAGATTTAATAAATAATGAATTAACAAGTATGCAAGCGTCTGAGAAAGAAAGGTTTCTTGTACGTTACCTTTCAATCGTCAAGTTGGAGCTCGCTTTTGAACGAATTTATTCCATAATATGGGGAAGCCAAATTTACATTCTCGAACATTTAAACGATAGACGATTTATAGGTGCGTCAAAAGAAGACATAAAAACATCTTTCTACGACCCAGCTGTAACAAGATGGCCTACTTTCTTTAGAAATTACTCCTATGAGGCGTACCTTGCTTTTTTGAAATCAAGTAATCTTGTTCGCGAGGAAGGCCCACTTTTATTTGTTACTGATTTTGGCGTGGATTTTCTTCAATACTTAACGAGAACAGGAAAAAGCAGTGCACGTTTCAAACTAGGATAATCCAAATTTTCCCCCCGCACCCCCTTTATACGATTTCGCATACGTTTACGAATGAGCAGTTTCGTCCTTGAGTGCTATTGTTTCCGAAAGCAGGTCAGGGGGGAATTGATAAACTGGATCCCCGACAGAGAGGCAAGTGAGCGGCAATCGAGGATCTCCGCTGCGCTACGACTTTTTACTTTTAACTTTTAGTTTTTTCCATTATGCTATGTGCTTATGCAGATATTGTTGACAAATGACGATGGAATTTTCGCACCGGGGCTGGCGGCGATTTATAAAGAGCTGGTGAAAATCGGCGATGTAATTGTTGTTGCGCCTGCTGACAGCCGCTCAGGCACCAGCCACAGCGTTACTTTCGATGGGCCTCTCGTCTGCAACAAAGTCGATATCAACGGCCAGTTCACCGGCTACAGCGTTCAGGGCTCGCCCGCCGACTGCGTGAAACTAGCCTGTATGCAGCTTTGCAAGCAGCCGATAGACCTGCTCGTAGCCGGCATAAACAACGGCGCAAATGCAGGAATAAACATCTACTATTCCGGCACCGTCGCCGCTGCGATGGAAGGAGCGTTCTTAAAAATCCCTGCGGTCGCAATGAGTCTCGCTGCTGATGATAAAATGGATTTTGAAAAGGCAGCCGAATACTGCGCCAAAATTCTCAAAAAGCTTATGCCCCTCGAAAGCGGCTATGTTGTGAACATCAATATACCGCAATTATCGAGAGACAAGCCCAAAGGTATAAGGGTTGTCCCTCAGTCAACAGGCGGCTTTCACGAGCATTACGACACCAAAAAAAACGAGCAGGGACAAACCGTTTTTCAATTAGCCGGCGGCCTGCACCGCCACGAGCAGAACCCTACCGACACAACCTCACTGGCCGATGGCTTTATAACCATAACCGCCCTGGCGCCGGGTATGACAAATCACGAAAAAACCGCCAAACTAAAACAGATAAAATGGTAGTTGGTAATTGGTGATTGGTAACTGGTAATTGGTAATTGGTAACTGGTAATTGGTAAATGTTCAATTGTTTCGAGCATCCTTGGGGTTTGATAACCGCAGCAGTTATCGTTTTGCTTATCCTGCTGATGTTCCGCTGGCTTTCCCCGGGAAAATGCCGCTGGTGGCTATGGCTTCTGCCGGTTTTTTTAGTTGTCGCCGCCTTCGGTCTCGATTTCCTCGTCGAAACCGATTTGGAGAAAATCAACGCCGTAATTAATAAAGGCGTAAAAGCCGTCGAAGACGAAGACCCTGATGCAATCGAAACGGTTATTGCCGATAACTACAACGACTCATACCACAGTTCGAAAAGTGTTTTGATGGCACACTGCAGAGAAGTACTCTCAGAACCTCTTATTGAAAAGAACATAAAAAGAATCGTCTCGATAGACATCCAGCCGCCAAAGGCAACCGCAATTTTCACCGTGAGGATATTATTTGACAAGCAAAGTTATGTTTATCAAAGCTTCAAACAACAAATGCTGGCAAAGGTAAAAGTGGACCTGCAAAAACAGCCGGACGGCCGCTGGCTTATCAACAGGGTTGAATTACTTGAAATCGACCTGCACCCAGCTAAGTGGCAGAACATCGAACAGGCAAACCAGTAAAGCTCCACGGCTTTAGCCTACTCCGCCGAAGCCCCTAAGGGGCGAAGGCTGGACGGCTATCGTCGAGGCCGGTGCTGACGCCGTCCTCGTCGCCTCAATTGCGCATTTCGGCAAGTTCTCCATAAGGCAGATGAAAGAGTATCTGGCCCAGCGACAAATACCGGTGAACCTCTCTTAGATATTTTCCAAAAGTCATTCCACAAATTGGCCGATAGGAGGGTGATGGTTCGAATCCATCTCCACGTTACGTCCGGGAAAAGAGTTGGCGATGTTCAGCAAATTGGAAAAAAACAAGTTACCTTTGAGAATCAAGCTGTTCAACATCCGTTGGTATCCGAGCAATAGAAGCTGTGTCCATAGGCCCAATCGCAGGGCCAAGCCTCAACAGATGCCCCCCCTGATGGTCCGCAAACCCGAGTGGCGCAGATGAGTCCTTTCGCAATATCACAAGTTACACCCACTTTTTCTCAAAAAACCCATTGAAACTCCAGGCATTTTTCTTGACCATCGCTTTTCTGATAATATAATTGCAGATGATTGTCTTAAATATGTGCAATTAAAACAGTGGATTTGATTTGGAGAGCAATAATGAATAGAGCCAAGGTGGGCTGTCCTCTTTTATTAGCATTCTTAACCTTATCAATTCTGCCTTTTTCCATTGGTTGTAATGCCCCTAAAGATAATCTAAAGGTCTTTAACACGAGTTTCGAGGCATCAAATTACGACAATTCTGCCCTTTTTGCGCAAAATAAGATAAGCCGGCAGAAAAATCCCGCAGGGGAGGACTTACTCTGGGCGTTGCAGCTTGCCACTGTTGAAAGAATCCGTCAAAATTTCCAGAAAAGCACGGAGTATTTCGACAAGGCCGAAGATATGCTCAAGTATTATGACGAGCAGTTTAAGGGCGGCGATATTATTGGCTCAACGGCCGTTAATGAAAATGTAATCCCTTATAGAGGTGCAGCGTATGATGGCGTGATGGTAAATACGTATAAAGCCCTGAATTTTATGGTCGAGGGCAAACCGGATTTGGCCCGCGTCGAGTTTAATCGCGCTCTCGACAGGCAGAGGCGTGCGAAAGAAAAATTCGTCGAAGAAATAAATAAACTTAACGCCGAGCTGGAGAAAAATCAGCAGCAAAACGCGATGGCAAAATCCACCGCTGAAAGTCAGACAACACACGACCTGCTGGCCCAGAAATATCCTAACCTCTACAACTTCCAGGCCTATCCCGATTTTGTTAATCCCTTTGCGACTTACCTGGCGGGTGTATATTTCAATCTGATCGGCGACCACACCAAGGCAGTGGATTTACTAAAAGAATCCTACGGAATGGTTGGAAACAATCCCTTTATAGCGGATGACCTCACTGCTACGGAGAAGGTGCTTAATGAGGGAGGTCGGCTTGAAAATACAGTCTGGGTAATCTTCGAAAATGGCCTGGGGCCTGTAAAAGAAGAATTTCGCATCGACCTGCCATTGTTCATTGCAACAAGTCAGGTTAAATATGTTGGCATTGCCCTGCCGAAACTGGAATTCAGAAATCAGGCATATCCGTATCTGCTTATAAATTCCGACGGCAAGGAGTATATGACGCTTCCGGTCGCTGATATGGACAGGGTAGTCCAGACCGAGTTCAGCAAGGAGTACCCCGGCATTTTGATGAGGGCTATCATATCGGCAACGGCAAAAGCGGTTGCCCAATATGCCATTGAGCAACAGGGCTCCAATGCTGCAACAGCTCTATCGTACGCAATGGCTGCATATAGTTTCGCATCGACTGCTGCTGATGTTCGGATATGGACGGCTTTGCCTAAAGATTTTCAGGTTGCCCGCTTCCCGAAGCCCAAAAACGGCAAATTAAAAATTACTCCTCCCGGCTCCATACCTCTTGACATTGACATCCCTCAGTGTAATAATGCCGTTGTATATATTAGAATAATAACTAACCAGGCCGTGCCGGTATGTAATGTTATGGCTTTTTAAGCTGATATTTTCTATTAAATAGGGGTAAAAAATGAAAACGATTACACACATATTGTTTTTTGCTGTTGCGCTGGTGTTTATAGGCTGTAATGAGCCGCCGGGCGAGAAATTCCACCTTAGGGAAAGCGTGGGAAACGACGACCTTGTGGACAATGTCGTGACCCGTCCCGTCGGCTATGCCTTTAGCGCATTGATTGGCGAAGGTATCCAAGTCGACCAGGCTGTTTTGCGCAGGACTAAAGGCGGAGTTCTCGAGCTTAACGTGAATGGACGCAACAACTCGCAATTTACCAAAAGGTTCCGATACAGGGTGGAATGGCTTGATGCTGACGGTCAGTTGATTCAAAGCAAAACAAGCGTCTGGTTGCCAATGTCGGCTATGGGCAAATCAACCTTTAGCTTCAAGGTCATTGCACCAAGGGCCGAAGCCGTAGATTTCAGAATGGATACAAGAAAGTGGGAGTAAATTATGAAAACAGCAATATTTCTAACCATCACAATAAGTGTTGCTCTGCTCGCCGGGTGTCAAGAGCCTATGAATATCGACACTATGCACGACGAAGGCAAACCCGTTATGGCCCTCGATTACAGGGACTTTGACCACGCCGCAAGCGAAATGGTCCAGTCTATGCTCGGTTCCGGCGCACTCAGAAAAGCCGATGGTACCAGGTATGTTATGGCGACAGGCCGGATTACAAATGATACTATGCAGAGAATCGACACCGACCAGCTAATGGCCAAAATCGAGCAGGAACTTCTCAACAGCGGTCAGGTCGTTATGACCTCCGCCGTCGGCAGCAAGGTTGACCAGACGACTTACGATATAAGAAGGGATATTAAGGATTCGGACGTCGAGGATGAATTTGACCAGAATACCCTTCCGGGAAAAGGCACGTTGGTTTCGCCGCACCTGAGCGTCTCCGGCAAGATTTTCCAGAGAAATATCCGTTACGACAGGGGCCACCAGCAGGTCGAGTATTATTTCCAGCTCAGGGTTTCAGAAATTGCAAGTGGTCTGGTAATCTGGCAAAATGAGACCCTTATCGGCAAACGCGGCAGCAACAGGTCCGTTGCCTGGTAACATAAAAAAACGTGTTATTTTACTTTTATGGGAGGCCCTAAAAATGAAGAAGGCACTTCTTTCTCTAAGTGTTTTGGTATTGACTTTCTCGCCGCTCTTCGCTGCTGAAACAGCTACAAAAACTGTCGAAACCAAAGGTCAGGGTGTCAACCGGGATGAGGCAATCAATATGGCCCTCAAGCAGGCCGTCGCGCAGGTCAAAGGCGTCGCGGTTAGTTCCATCGACACCAATTTCGACTATCGTTCCGCTTCGGCAGACATCGAGAAAACCAATTCCGGCAAAAAAGTTGAGTTCGACGCCGTAGGTGTTCATACCGGTGGCTCCACGCTTCGGACTAATATGGCAGGCCTGATAAAAACCTACGAGGTCCTGAACGAGAAAAAACTCGACGACGGCACCTACGAGGTAACGCTGAAGGTTACGGTCTATGATTACGAGTCTCCTGAAAAGACCAACCGCCTCCAGCTTGCTGTAATGCCTATAAGAACGCTGGCGGCATTTTACCAGTTCGGTGATATCTCAAATCCATCCTTGGATACCTCCCGCCTGTTCTCGCAGAAATTAACTGCCGCACTGACGCAGACAAACAAGTTCGCCGTCCTCGACCGAGAATATATGCAGGAGTTCGCCCAAGAAAGGAACTTCCTGCTCTCCGGCGATGCTTCTCTGGAAGAAATGGCCAAGCTGGGCGAGGCCCTCGGTGTGGATTATATGCTCGTCGGAACAATCAATCGGGCCGGAATCGTGAGGAAGGAATCGTATTCGGCGGCCATTGACCGCACAATTAGCGAGTATGAAGCCAATTTCTCTTTTGAATATCGCCTCATTGTCGGCCCGACAAGACAAGTCAAGTTAGCCGATGTCCTCACTATAAAGCTTGAGAAAACTGACCAACTCAGGCCGCTTGTCACGAGGTGGAGGCCGCAGGACATGGACTACAAGGAGATGATGGATAATTTCATAGGAATGGCCGCCAACCAACTGGTTGAAAAAATCATCGACCAGCTCTATCCTATACGCATCGCAAGTATCGATAAAGATGGCCAAGTCATTATCAATCAGGGCGGCTCAAGAATCGCAGTAGGACAATTATTGGATATCGTCTATCAGGGCAAGGAATTATTTGATGCCGATACCAAGGAATCGCTTGGCACAACGGAGACTCTCGTTGCAACGATAAGGATTGATAAAGTAATGCCGAAAATCTCCTACGCAAGGCTCGTCGAGGGCGATTTGACCAAAATCACCGAGGGTCTGATTTGCCGACCCAAAAAGGCTGAAGCAGCACCTCAGCAAGGCCGCAAAAGCGAAGTAGAAAAATCTCCCACAGGCGGCGTGAAACTCCCATTTGATTGACCGCTTCGTAAAAAGTTCAATTGGCAGCTTTTGAGGAGCCGAGTAATCCGCCTGCCCTGCGCAGCCCCTTAGGGACGAAGTGGGGCGAAATCCGTGGTTTCTAATTTTGTGGCTGCGTAGTTATTTTCCCCTTTTTACTTTTTATCTTTCCGGGGTCTTTACCTTCTTCAATAGCTGCTATTTTCTCATTTCTTCTTTGGTGCCTTCCGCCGCTGAATTCCGTATTCAGCCAGACTTCCACTATTTTTCGCAGTAATACTTCCCCTGTCAGGTCCCCTGATAGGCAAAGCACATTTGCGTCATTATGGTGGCGTGAAATCCGGGCGCTTAGCTCATCATTACATAGAGCAGCCCTGATTCCCTTAACTTTATTTGCAGCTATGCTCATTCCTATGCCGGTTCCGCATGCTAAAATAGCCCTGTCCGCTTGTTTTTTCGATACTGCCATTGCTGCCAGATAAGCAGTGTCAGGATAATCAACCGGATTGCTGTCGGTGCTGCCGACGTCAATGCACTCATGGCCCAGTTGGGTAATTATGGTTTTGATTTGCTGTTTGGCTTCAAAACCACGATGGTCGTTTCCTACTGCTATCTTCATATCACAAGTTCACCAATTCTTTCTTTCACTGCTTTTTCTATCAATCCTGCACAACTATTAAATACTTCTTGTGTCTGACCTATCGGGTCAGGAATTTCTTTATTCCCTGCTAACAACACACACTTATCCGCAGCTTCGGGGCACAGAACGATAACTTGCTCGCAGTGCATTCGCGTCATTGCAAATATAAAATCGCTCTCTTCAACAAGCTGTCGGGTCAATGTCTTGCTCTTATGAGCTTTTATATCAATCCCCTTGGCTGCGCAAGCTGCTATGGCTTCTGCGCTTGCCGGCAAATCTGCCATATCCATCACGCCGGCAGAAGATACTTTATAACCTTTTTTGTCGAGATGGTCAACCTCACATTGCAATTTTTCTGCCAGATATTTGCGGAATATTCCCTTGGCCATAGGGCTTCGGCAGGTATTGCCGGTGCAGACAAACAAAAATTTGACCTCCGACATCGCTTCCAGCTCTTCTTGCGAATATACGCCGGCCCTCAAAATCTCCAGCCCTTCTTTACCTATTTTAACAACCGTGCTGCTTTTTTTGTATTTACAAGGCCCTCCATCCAACAACAAATCAATCTGACCCGAAAACTGGGCTAAAACCTGCTCCGCATCCGTTGCTGCCGGCTGACCTGTTTTATTTGCACTTGGC
>JBELAN010000028.1:0-6701 GCA_049508795.1 Sedimentisphaerales bacterium
ACGCGTTTCTCACGAATCGTCTGGAATTCCCGCACGACGTCCGCAATGGGACGCTGCCGGTACTTGGCCCCGTTAAACGCCGTCACGCTGCAGAAGTTGCAGTTCAACGGACAGCCGCGCGTCGTCTGAATGGCTCCGAAGGCATATCCCCCACTCAGCAAATCATGGCGGGCCAGCGGAACATCCTTCATCTCGGCAAGCCCTCCGTCATACCGGCTCTTCAGACTGTGACACCGGGCGTCCTCCATGACCTGAGACCAGACGCCCTCGGCTTCCCCGGTAACGACTGAGTCCGCATGCTCTATGGCCTCCTCTATGCACATAGTTGAGTGAATGCCGCCCATGACCACGGGCACGTCCAGATTCCGGAAGTAACTGGCCAATTCGTATGCGCGGTTCGCCTGCGAGGTGAATGCGGTAATGCCCACCAGGTCAGGCCGAGGCATCGCCGCATAGTTCGGCACACCGCAGTTCTCGTCCACTATCCGGATTTCCCACTCAGGCCCGGTCAGGCCCGCCAGAACCATAAGGCTCAGTGGTTTCCACACGCGGTAACGGTTCCACCAGCTCTCCTTGACTCTGACGATACTGACAAGCGGATTTGACGGATTTATCAGATATAGTCGCATAGCATCCATTCTATTATGGCTTTTGCATCACCGCGCGAGGTCTCCTTTTTATTTAGCCACCACAAAATAATAAATGGTAAATAGTAAATAGTCAATTGATTCTGCCTGCCCCTTTGCTTCGCCGTTTGCGCCGCTGTTTCTGTTTGCGAATCTTCTCGGCCTTTAATGCCGCAGGACTCTTGCAGCCAAATTTCTCCTGCTCGACCAGCTCGCACAATCGTTTTCGTGCATAATACCGGTTCAGCCCCTGCGACCGTTCCCGCTGCATCTTCACTTCCAGCCCGCTTCTGGCGTGCTTCAGATAAACGCAGCTCGCTGTCTTATTTACGTTTTGTCCGCCCGGCCCCGATGAATGAATATATTTTTCCTCTATGTCCGCTTCACGCACTCCCAGCGCCGCCATCCTCGCCTCAAGCTCTTCCTGCTTCTTCCGCGTTACACCAAAATTCATCTTTACCTGACTATAGTTTATATGCTTTCTGCATAACGTCCCAACTTTCTTATCGTCCAAAGTCACAGCACAGAAGTTACGCTATACGGCAGCGACTTTCAACGAAAAATGATGCGCAATCTCTAAGATTCAGCGGACTGTTGCAAATCGGTCGTTTCCGTTGTATGCTCAACGGTTTAGGAAGATATTCAGTTTCCATAATCGCTATGGGCACGGAAAACATACGTAATTTTTCGATTGTGGCGCACATCGACCACGGCAAGAGCACGCTGGCGGACCGGATGCTGGAGCTGACAGGGACTATCGACCCGCGTCGAAAGGTGGACCAGGTTCTGGACACTATGGACCTTGAGCGGGAGCGAGGTATCACAATCAAGGCCTCGGCGGTAACAATGCGTTACGAGCACGGCGGGCGGGTGTATATGCTGAATCTGATAGATACGCCGGGGCACGTGGATTTTCATTATGAGGTCTCTCGTGCGCTGGCGGCGTGCGAGGGTGCCCTGCTGGTAGTCGATGCCAGTCAGGGGGTGCAGGCGCAGACAGTGGCCAATGCGTATCTGGCGGCGAACGCCGCCGTAGAGATGCTGGTTGTGCTCAACAAAATCGATATGTCAGCGGCCCAGCCAGAACTGGTAGCGGAGGAGGTCGAGCACGTCTTCGGCGTTCGCAGGAACGAGTGTTTTCGTATCAGCGCCAAAACGGGGCTGGGGGTGCCGGAGCTTTTGGAGGCGGTGGTGACGCTCTTGCCCGCGCCGCCCGACCGGAGCGATGAGCCGACGGCAGCGATGATATTCGACAGCCAGCACGACGAATACAGGGGTGTGATATGTTACGTGCGGGTCTTTGCGGGGGCGCTGAACGTGCGGCAGAAAATACGGCTGATGGGTAGCGCCCGGACATATACCGTGACGGAGCTGGGCAAGTTCACCCCGGAGATGACTGCTGTGGACCGCTTGGGCACAGGCGAAGTTGGCTATGTCATTGCTAATATCCGTGATTTGCACGATGTCCAGATTGGCGACACCATCACCGACGACGCTGCCCCTGCAAAAAAGCCCCTCCCCGGATACGTATCGCCCGTTCAGATGGTGTTTTCGGATTTCTACCCGGGGGCTGACACAGACTATCCAAAGCTGCGTGTGGCCTTTGAGAAGCTGGCGCTGAATGATTCGAGCTTTACGTTTACGCCGCAGAATAGCCCCGCCCTGGGGTTTGGCTTCCGCTGCGGGTTTCTGGGGCTCTTGCACATGGAAATCGTGCAGGAGCGACTGGAGCGGGAGAGCGACGTGGACGTCGTGCAGACCGCCCCGACTGTCAGCTATGAGGTCCTGACAAGCGACGGAAAGGTCAATCGCATCGACTCACCGGCGGAAATGCCCGACCGCACCAAAATTAAGGAGATGCGGGAGCCGATGGTCAAGCTCGAGATTATCACCAACACCGACAGCATCGGCGGCATTATGAAGCTGGCCGAGGCCAGGCGGTGTCGCCTGTTGCAGACTGGTTACATCAGCGCCACAAGAGTTATGCTCGAGTACAAGGCGCCGCTGGCGGAAATCGTCTACGATTTTTACGACCAGCTTAAGGGGATTAGTCACGGCTACGCCACAATGGATTACGACTTCCTCGGCTTCGAGGCCGCCGACCTTGTCAGAATCGACATCCTCGTCAACAAGACACCGGTCGATGCTCTCTGCCTCATTGTCCACCGCTCGGCGGCGGAGCTGCGAGGCCGTCGGCTGCTGGTCAAGCTGCGTAAGACCATCCCGCGGCACCAGTTTGAGATTCCGCTGCAGGTGGCTATCGGCAGCAAAATCATTGCCAGAGAGTCTATCAAGCCGTTCCGCAAGGACGTAACCGCCAGGCTCTCCGGCGGCGACGTCTCACGCAAAATTAAGGTGCTTAACAGACAAAAAAGGGGCAAAAAACGAATGAAGTCCGTCGGCCAGGTGCAAATTCCCCAGGAGGCGTTTATGAGCATTCTTGATACCAGTGAGTAATGCCAGTTTCTATATCTAAAAAATTCGTATTATTTTACAAAATCTGTCTTGATAATGGGATGTTATTTGGTTATACTTATTTCCTCGTATTAATGTTCTAAACACTTTTTATTATGTAAATTTGGAGAAAAGTCGTGAGAGATTTTAGCAAAGGCGGCCCAAGGAAAGATTTTGGACCACGCGAGATGTTTAAAGCTACCTGTGCAGAATGCGGACAGGAATGTGAAGTCCCGTTTCAGCCTAAGGAAGGTAAGCCCGTTTATTGCAAAAGCTGTTACGCAAAGAAGAGAGGTTCTTCCTCTTATTAATTCTCTGCGTTCCGGTTTTTTCCTGAGTTTGTCGAAGTAGCAGGAACCCATTTCCCGCTTGCCTTGAGCAAGTGCGCCTGCCGTCAGGGGTGGTTTATGCCATTTTGAATCCGCCCTCGCCAAGGCTACGGCGTATAAAAAATTGGCTTTGTTTGGGTTCGTTTTGACCAAGTGTCCATTGTTCATTTTCAGTTGTACTTCGTTGTCGAAACTACGGTTATAAACATTTGACTTTTTTAAAAATTGGCTTTGTTTCGCATAATTTGTTATTTTTGATTGATTGATTTTTAACCACAGATTGCCCAGATTAAACAGATTACTCAAATAAATGTTGCCTAAATTAACAACGCCGAAGGCGGAGAGAATTAGCGAATTAGAGAATTGGTGAATTAGGAATCGGGGTTCGTGGTTCATTGTTTGTAGTTAATTGGTTATTGACTGGACCTGCTGGGCCTGAAGACTTGCCCTACTGGGCGGTTTGTCGTCTGCTTTCTTGCAAACAGGCGGGTATTTTAACATATTTTCGAAGAAAAGTCAACAAAAAAAGTAGGGGGTAGGGTTTGGGGTTTAGGGGATAGAAAAATCAATCCGTCTTCGTCCTATCGGACTACGCCGAGACGCTTCGCGAAGGGAAAAGTGCGGAAAACTCTCTGCACTGTTGCGGCTTCCGGAAGCAACAGCAAACAGGCGCGAGGATGGCTTCTTCCTTCTTATTTCGAGGGAGTTGCCGTTCCCCGCCGTTTCAATCTATCCTATTTGAATCTTGACAGTTAACCCCTATTGCAAGACAATATCCGCATAATCTTTTGGCGTTTTTGCGGGAGATAACAATGGCAGAGAACGTTCTGTATTACGGCGATAACTTGGAAATACTCCGCCGCTATATCAAAGATGAATCGGTTGACCTTGTATATCTTGACCCGCCTTTTAATAGTGACCAGGATTACAACTTACTTTTCGCCGAACATAACGGCAGTCGTTCAGCGGCACAAATCAAAGCATTTGAGGATACGTGGGAATGGAACCAAGCTGCTGCTTTAGCGTATCAGGAAATCGTTGAAGCAGGCGGACGCGTCTCCCAAGCAATGCAGGCTTTCCACACATTTTTGGGTGAAAGTGATATGCTGGCATATCTTGCAATGATGGCACCGAGACTTATTGAACTACGCCGAATACTAAAATCAACCGGGAGCATTTATCTCCATTGTGACCCCACGGCAAGCCACTATCTAAAGTTGCTTATGGATGCCATCTTCGAACCTGTAAACTTCAACAATGAAATAATATGGCACTATCGAAAATGGCCAGCAGGCAAATACACTTTTCAGCGGAATCACGATGTTCTCCTTTTCTATTCACGTTCTGGCGACCGCGATAGAATATTTAATCAGCTTTTCATGGAGAGAGCACCTTCGACACTCAAACGGTTTGGAAAAGCTAAGATAATTTCAGGATATGACCAAGATGGTCAAAGAATACCATCTCAAATGGCTGATGAAGAGTCAGAGGGTGTACGCATGGACGATGTTTGGGATATTGGACGTGTACCGCCGATAAAGCAATTATTTCCTACCCAAAAACCTGAGCCTCTTTTGGAGCGAATCATACAAGCCAGTAGCAATGAAGGTGACCTTGTCTTGGATCCGTTTTGCGGTTGTGGCACTACAATTATTGAGGCTCAAGCCTTAAAAAGGAACTGGATTGGTATTGATATAACTCATCTTGCAGTTACATTAATTAAACATCGGCTGAAGGACATCTTTGGCAATGCCGTAAATTTTAATGTTGTGGGTGAACCAAAAGACTTGGCAGGCGCGAAAGAATTGGCTGAAAATAATCCATACCAATTTCAATGGTGGGCACTTGGTTTGGTGGGAGCAAGACCTGTAGAACAAAAAAAGGGAGCAGATAAAGGAATCGATGGCAGATTATATTTCCACGATGAAGCAGAAAGCAAAACAACTAAGCAAATTGTCATTTCAGTAAAGTCAGGACACGTAACAGCTTCACAAGTGCGGGATTTACACGGCGTGGTAGAAAGAGAGAAAGCACAGATAGGCGTATTTATTAGTATGGAAAACCCAACAACACCTATGCGAAAAGAAGCTGCAAGTGCTGGGTTTTACAAATCCCCTTGGGGGACGAAACATCCGGTGTTGCAAATTTTGACAATAGAAAATTTGCTAAGTGGCAAAACTATAGATTTCCCGCGTACCGGAGACGTCAGAACGTTCAAGAAAGCGCAGAAAGCCAAAGGCAAACAGAAACCTCACCCCGAACTCGATTATACCGAGCAGTAGAAAATGGTGACTGTCCCTAGTTTTACTACAGGGGACCCACAACATCTAACTGCAAAATCCGTACCGGCGAAACCAGCCTTCCACGTCTATCTTTTCTTTTTCTTTTGCATTTTTCGTCTGGCCAATCCATACATAAGGCGTGGTAAATTAGGCAATACAACCGTCAAATCGCTCCAGCGGAAAAGCCCTAATCGACTGGCAGAACCCCGAGCGTATCCGGTTTCGGATGCGCTTGAGTTCGTCGGGCCCGTAACGGTCCGAATACACGGGACCGCCGATACGTTTATAGTAGTAGCCCGGCGTTGCATCAACCACTTCCTTCAGGGGCGAAAATTTCTCGATGCGGAGTTTCTGGAAGCTGATGGAATCCAGCTTGAGCTCCTTCGCAAACTTCGGGATGTAGAGCATTTCTTCTTCCGTCTCGCCAATGTTACCGTAGATGAAGTACCCATGCAGAAAGAAGTTGTACCGCGTCAGGACCGCAAATGCGTCCCGCACCTGCTGTTGGGTAATACCCTTCTGAAGCTGCTTTAGTATCCGGTCGTGTGGAGACTCTATCCCGATAAGGAATATCTTAAATCCTGCTTTCTCTGCCTTATCGAGGACCTTGGGATGCTTTGCGATGTCAATCCGGGTCTGGACTAAAAAGGTCTTCTTGATATTGTTCTCGATGATCATATCGCAAAGCTGCTCGCTCCTCTTCGGATTTGTGAAGAAGTTATCGTCGCTGAAGAGCACAACGTCGGCCGTAATTGTCTTCAATTCTTCAATGACCGATTCGACCGGCCGTTCCGTGTAGCTCCTTTTCTGCCCGAGCGGATTGAGACTGAAGGTGCAGAACTTGCATTTGAACGGACATCCCCTTGCTGACAGTATCGTGTCAAACGTGTGACTGCTGAGACGAACACCCTGCTGAGTTGCGTAATAATCGTGCCTTCTCAGGGACCGGTCGGGAAACGGAATGTTTGTGATGTCAGGCAGCGGATGGTTTTTGTTGTGAATGATATTTC
>JBELAN010000029.1:0-6145 GCA_049508795.1 Sedimentisphaerales bacterium
GCAGGCGACCGACCGGAGTTTGGAAATTCTGCGGGACCTCGACCAATACCTGACGCCAAACGAGGGGCTTGCGCTGCAGGAGGCGGCCCGGGATGTATTTCGCACGAAGCTGCACAACCTGGGGGTTCAATTCTCGCTGGCGGTATCGGGCAGGCAATGGGCAAAGGCGCTTGAGACGGGAAATGAAATCATCCGCGATTTTCCGAACAGCCGGATGGCCGAGGAAATCCGCGAAAAACTCGATATCCTCAAAATACATTCACAGCAGCGGACGTAAATCTAAAAAAAGCTGCCCGGCTGTTAACCGGGCAGCTTGTATTCTATCATTTTGACGCAGTTTCCGTCAAAACAAATTAAACGTTGCCATAACTTAAAAACCTATACAGCCGTTGCAATTCAGCCATTCGCTGTAACTGCCGCCGCATTTGCTGTTCTGATAAACGCCCGTGTTATAGCTCTGGCTTTCTGCCTGGCGGGTCGAGCCTTGGATTACGACGTAATCAACCTGTACATCTCTACCGCTGGCGTCATTGGTAAAGCAAACAGTACCGCTGGTGGCAGAGGTGCTTATAGAATGATTTGACATGCCTGTGCCTAACGTCCAAGTCGAACCGAACGCGGTTACTGATTCCGAACCTGCTGTTCCTCTTGCCCTGACAACAACTGTCCCGCCGCCGCCGCCGCTGGTGGTGGTTGTTGAGCCGCCGCTTGTGGTGGTGGTTGTTGAGCCGCCGCCGCCGCAGCTTAAGCTAACTGACCCCGCATTAACCCATTTTGTATACCAGCTGCTGCCGCTGACTGATATATTGTAGTTCCCGCTTTGGTTACTCCATGACTCTGCGTTTACAACCATGTAGTTGTAACTGCCTACGGGCATTCCCAAATTTTGCCACGCGCTGAAGTGGCAGCTCATATCTATTGGACTGCTCTTACTGCCGTTAGCATTGTACTGGACAAAATTTCCGCCGCCGCAGACAGAAGGAGCGCTGTTAACTTGTTGTGTGTATAAAGTGTATGACCTTCCGTTGCAGGAATATGTGCCTTTGGAAGTACCGCCACTGGCACCGACGTAATATTCTACGGCTGGGCTTTGGCACATCCACCCATAGATGCCTATGGCGTTATTACAGGCGCTGCAGCTTCCTGAGAAGCTGACTGATCTACCTCCGCTGGAGCTCCAGCCCAAACCTACAACAAAAACCGCGTTGCTGAAACTACCACTGATACTGCCGCTGGTACAGCTGCCCGATTCGTAGGAGGCCTGGGCGATGCTGCCGCACATAGCGGCAATTGCTAATACTACTAATACTTTTTTCATAAATTTCTCCTCTGTCAATTTCAATACACAATTTAATAAAAAACTCATTTCGTAGCGCTACTAAATGACTAACTAATATGCTGTATATTGCCTGTCACCTCCTTTTCTCCGCTGAATAAGTGGAGCATCTGAGATTTGTCGGTTAATAAAGTTTTTTGAGGAAAACGATGAAAGTAAAGGTAGAGGACGAAATAAAAAGAGATATGAATCCGACTTACAGGGAGGCGCTTTCAAGCTCATTTCTGTTAGCATATTCCGTCTCCTGCCCTAGATAAAAAATTTATATAAAGCACTCTTTGCTATAGGACTCTTTATGTTATGATAAATGATTCTGGTTTTAAATTTGCCGTTATTTTGCGCAAAAATAATGTTATTTTGCGCACTTTCCTTGAATGCGCAAAATGGATATGGTAAGAATAAATCGTATGTCAAGGATTCCAAAAGTCATATTGCTTATTGAAAGGTCAAGAACCTTCGGGAGGGGTTTGCTCCATGGAATTATCCAGTATTCCAATCTTCATGGGCCTTGGCTGTTCTATATGAAGCCGGAATTCTACAGACAAGGCAAAAAGGAATCACATAAATGGTTTAACGCCCTGGATGTGGACGGCATTATTGCCCACACATGGGATACTGACCTCATTAACAGCATCGTTAATTTCGGGCTTCCCGCCATCATTTGCGGCTTAGAAAAGCCAAGACGCAACGCGTATCGCCTGCTCACAGATGAGTTCGCAGTCGGCCGGATGGCCGCTGAGTATTTCCTGGAACGGGGGTTTAAGCAGTTTGCTTATTGTGGTTTCGACGATATGATTTGGTCTCAACAGAAATGCCATGGTTTTAAGTGTACCCTGGCCAAGTCTGGTTTTGAGTTATATGTATACCGACAACCCATAGCAAAGCATCCGCATAAAGCGGACAAGGAGCAAATCCACCTTGCAACATGGCTTAAGTCGCTGCCAAAGCCTGTTTCTCTTATGACATGTAATGACGACCGTGGCATAGACGTACTGGCGGCTTGTAAAATTACGGGATTAAAAGTTCCTGAACAAATAGCTATTTTGGGTGTGGACAATGACGAATTAATATGCAATTTCTCACATCCTCAGTTATCAAGCATAGCTCTAAGCACCGAAAGAGCCGGGTACGAAGCTGCGAAAGTCCTGGATAAGCTGATAAGGGGACAAAAAATAGCAGAAAATGAAAAGGAAATATTTATCCATCCTTTGCACATAGTAACCAGACAATCGACAAACATCATGGCGATAGAAGACCGGCAGGTCGCAGAGGCAGTTAACTTTATTCACAAGAATTCCAGAAAGATGCTGCAGGTCAAAGATGTTGTAGAGGCTGTAGGGCTATCCCGACGGGCTTTGGAGCAGCGTTTCCGGAAAGTACTTTCACGCTCAGTGTATGAAGAGATTAAGTATAATCGTGTTAATCTGATGGCCAGTATGCTAATCGGCACACATTTATCACTATCGCAAATTGGAAGGCTGCTTGGATATCCGGATACAAGTAACATATCTCACTATTTCAAGCAAAAGAAAGGAATTAGTCCATCGGACTATCGCAAAAAATTCGCGCCCAAATAGGCCCTTGCGAAAAAACTAACCTGTCCGCTCCCCGCTGTACGCTCTACGCTAAACGCTAACTTCCTGCAGTAATGGTAGAAAAACATGCTTCAGAAAAACTTGCACTTTTTAGATATACCTGCTACTTTACTGTCGAAGAGGCGGACTCGCCGTGCGCGATGAATATTAAAGCGCGGTCAGCGCCAGATTCTTTTGTGTGCCTTGTGCCTGTCTGCTAGTCACCAAGTATATCAACTTGACTAAGCGCCGGCCGGCAAAAACGGCGACGGCCAATGGACGCTGGTTCGAGCCGATTTATTAGCCTATCAAATTCCAACGCCGCATCCCTTTTCAAGAACAGTCAAGCATCACGGCAAAATAATTTTCATCTAAGCCAAATCGGCTGGACCAAAGTTCGTTTGCCCGGCAGAGACGAGATTCTCACTATGGTTGTATCTCGAATTGCAGGCCAGGATTCGCCGATGATGCTGCTGACAAACCTGCCTGTCGAAAACGTCGATGACACAAAACGAATCCTGATGTTTTATATCCGAAGATGGGAATGCGAGGAGGCAATTCGATTTCTCAAAAGCCAGGTGCACCTCGAAAAAATCAGGACTTTCCGCTGGCGTGCGATTCGCCGGCTGGTGCTGCTTGCGGTGCTGGTGATGATTTACATCGTCTGGGTTCTTGAGACACATCTGAACATCGCCGAGCGGCTAATCCGTTTTGGTCAGCCGCTGCCCAGTCAGGCGGATTTTCTGCCTTATCGTTTGCTGACGGGGATAACTGAAGCACTTAACGGCTGTTTCTGGCTTCGCAGGGACTTGTTGGAGATAGACTTATGAAAATATCCCTAAGTTTGAGAAAAACTCAAATTTTCCGATTTTTTAAAAATTTCTCATCCCTCCCCTTTCCTATCAGAGATTTTTTCGATTATGCCTGGTCTGTCTTGTTCCGGTTTACTTGCTGCGACACAAACGAAGACCCTGGTCAGGGCTTTCCTGACTCGCTCCGAAGCTGCCCCGGTAAGACACCTCGCAGGGGAAGTCGATGCCGATCCAGCCGCCGCCCCTCCAAACCCGTTCTGGGCCATTCAATACTATGTTTTCGTGCCACTCCCAGCACCATTCCCTTACGTTACCTGACATATCGTAAAGCCCTAATTCGTTGGATACCTTGCCGCCGACAGGTTTTGTTCTATTATGGTTACCTTCTATAACAAGCCGGTGCCAAAATCCTGTTTGGTATTTATCTCCGGAGTTCCTCCAATACCAAGCCACTTCATCTATATTATCGCTTCCGCTATATATATAACCCCTGCTGTTGAGACCTCCACCTGCGGCATATTCCCACTCCGCGTCTGTGGGCAGCCGGTAACCATTGGCTCCCGCATTTATAGTTACAGTCCATTTTATATCGTCGATACTATTATTATTTTTCGGGTCTTTATTATTTTTGTCTATATTGTAATATGGTTTTAAGCCCTCTTTTATACTCCTTTTATTACAGTATTCGACACTATCATACCAGGTTGCCATTTCCACCGGCAAATCGTCGCCTTTGAATTTTGAGGGGTTACTCCCCATTACATCAGTCCATTCTTTTTGAGTTACCTCATATTTACCAATATAAAAGCTCGATACACCTTTTCCATAGTAGATGGAGTTTGTATTCCTGATAGTCCCGCCTAAGACCAATACAAGGTTATCAGGATTTTCCCGCGGACAATCGCTGACAACAACAATTAGATTGTCGCTGATGTATGTAATTCTTCGATAGTCATTGGCATCCTCAAGCGGTATTAATCGCTGCTCATCGACCGTAACCATCTTTTGTTTGCTGGTTTCGGCCGGCTGGTTGTCCGGTGCTTCTACTTCCGGCACGACATTACTTATCCCGGGCCCCTCAAAAGGTCTTCGGCTGCGGAAAAGCCACCCCTCTCGTTGAGCGAAATATTCTATCGTGTTTTCAGTGAAAGTCGGCTTAAACTGGAGCTTATCATACGCCGGCCCAAGCTGGCCATCCACCGCCATATACCATTTCTTGTTTTTGAGGGCTTTATAAATAAGATGCTTACCGTCCGGGCTAAATGAAATAGAATTGTTCCCCATATCATCATAGTTATCATACCCCGGCACCGGCTGATGGTCTATCACTATGAAAAACCTGCTGTTCAACAAAGCGCCGTATGCGAAGTGACTGCCATCGGGGCTGAAAACAGGACCATCCGCGACTACGCCATCGTAAAGCGGCCCGGGCTGGCCATTGACGACAACGCACCACTGTGCACCTATCTGGGCTGTATAGGCGTGTCGTTCACCATCGGGACTCAGGACTATGCTCCTGTCGCCAATACTGTCAAAAAAGGGACCGACGTTGTCATCGATAATGACAAACCAGTTTCCTTCAAGTTGCGCTCTATACGCTACACGGCTATCACTTGGGCCGAAAACAGGAGAATCTTTTTTTGGCAAAAATTCAAAAGGAGTTCCGGCTTTGCCGTCAAAAACCAAAAACTTGTAAAACTCTCTTTCTGCAAAATACGCATAATGCCGACCATCGGGACTGAAAACCGGCTGATAAACCGCTTCGTATATTTCGTCCGGTTTGCCATCCACGACTATGAACGTTTTTATGAACTTTTTAAGAGTGTCCTCATTAGCAATAAATGCCATTCGTTTTGAATCATTACTGAAAACCGGCACCCCTGTTGCATCGTAAGGGGGACAAATTTCGACACCGTCGAGGACAACAGCTTGTTTTTTGCCATTTTGCTTTCCGGCCGCATACGTGAAACGCCTGCTGTCAGGGCTGAAGGCAAAATTAACGACAAAATCGTAATTGGACCCGGCATTTCCATCCACTACCGCGAACCAAACTCCGGGCTTGCAGCATTACCATCGACTATCAGATGGAATTTCAAACCTACCTTGGCTGAGTATGCGATATGGTTGCCGTCGGGGCTAAATGCCATCATACCGATACTATCATATCTGGGGCCTAACTTCCCGTCCATTCTGACATACCAGTCTTCATTTATATTCGGCTCTGGTGCATTCGGGTCTCTGTTTGCGTCAGGACAGGTTTTGCATTCAACCGTAACAACCTTCATTGGCTTTTCAACTGCAGGATGAGTTTTCTCTATAGCGGCTGGTTCCTTGACTGGAGCTTCTAATTTTGGCTCGATATTGTTCGTGTCCTGCATCTGTCCGGTTGCGACCTGCGGGGCTACGCCCGGACCCGAAGAAAC
>JBELAN010000003.1:0-95555 GCA_049508795.1 Sedimentisphaerales bacterium
TCGCACACACCAGGCCCAACCTTTGCTGGCTCGATGCTCGGTTACCCTTACATATCTTTTACCTGCCGGCGGCTCAAACATCATAAATATATTGGCTGCTCCGTTGCGTTTGTCTTCGTAATCATATCGATTTGCTTTGCCCTGCCTTTCCTGTATAAGCTCTCGCATCTCCAAAATCAACTGCTTTGGACGCTCATCAAAACACACCAACGGCCTTTTGGGGTTATAAGCCCTTTTATACGCATATAGGGATGCTCCATATATCTACACGCCAAGGCTTAAGTTCGTTTTTTTAAGCGGTTGGCTAATAGTCATATGTGATACCGAATCTACCCCCGACTACGACATCCGAGGGCAGGCAGATTTTTTTAGACGCGGATTCAGAAGTTTGCGGGTTGCATCAGGGTGACGCCGGAAAGTATATTAGTATATGCGTATATACTTATGGAGTGATTTAAGAAGGAGGAGTTTGGGAATTGGTGCCCGGCTTCGTTGCGGAACTACGCCGAGGTCTTCGCTTCGAGGGTTAGTAGGGCTAACCGGATAAGACTTCTTTTAATGTTTTGCAGACGAGGGCGACATCGTCTTTGGTCAGGTTATTGTAGAACGGCAGGGCGATAGTCCTTTCGGCGACGGATTCGGTAACGGGGAAATCGCCTTGCTTATAGCCGAACCGTTCGGCCATAAACGGCTGGAGGTGGACAGGCGAAAAATAGTTAGAGACCTGAATGCCTTTAGCTTTCATCGATTCGAGAATTTTATCACGCTGCTTTTGGGAGAATTTATCCGTTAATCGAACGACGAAGACGAACCAGCTTATATTGCAGCCGATGGGTTCGGCGGGGACGATTAGACGGTCGTCGCCGGCGAGCATTTCCTGATACCATTTTGCGACCTGAGCGCGTTTGGCTTTTATTTCGTCGATTCTGGAAAGCTGGACGATGCCGAGCGCACAATTTATGTCACTGATACGGTAATTATAACCCAGCCGTTCGTGGCTTAGCCAGGCGCCGGTTTTGCCCCTACCCTGATTTCGGAGCGAGACGCACATATCTGCTAAATCATCGTCGTCGGTCAAAATCATACCGCCTTCACCGGTGGTGATTTGCTTGTTCGGGTAAAATGCAAATACGCTCATTTTGCCGAATGTTCCGGTTTTCCTGCTGTTTAGTTCAGAGCCCAATGCTTCACAGCTATCTTCAAGGACGGTCAGGTTGTGCTTTTCGGCGATTCGGCAGATTTTGTCGAAGTCAGCGGGGCTGCCAAAGGCCTCGACCGGCATAATGGCTTTAGTCTTTTTGGTGATTTTGGATTTGATTTTTGTTGGGTCGATGTTCAGAGTTTCCGGGTCAATATCAACAAAGACGGGTTTGGCGCCAGCCATCATAATAGTAGTTGCAGAGGCAATGAAAGTGAACGGCGTAGTAATAACCTCATCGCCCGGGCCGATTCCCAGAGACAAGATACATAAAAACAAGCCGCTGGTCCCGCTATTGACCGCAACAGCCCGCCTTCTGCCGATATATTCGGCTAAAGCAGCTTCAAATTCCGCTACCTTAGGGCCGAGTGAAAGATTAGGAGTGCGAAGGACGGCGCAGACCGCTTCGATTTCTTTTTCGGTGATGTCCGGCCGAGATAGATATATCCGCATAAGAAAATCGTCCTCATCAAAGAGCATAAATGCGTAAAAATCATATTCTACCGTCTGCGACTGATAAATCAAAGCATTTTCGCCGGATTAAAGTTGCCAAAATTACTTGCAGCGATGGTGAGACGACCTTAAAATGCGTTTTTCAAAGTCTAAAAACAAGGCGAATATATGTTGGCCAAATTGAACAGCGTAACGCTGGTTGGAATAGAGGGCGTTATTTGCGAGGTTGAGGTTGATGTTGCGCGCGGCGGATTCGAAAAGTCATTAATCGTAGGGCTGCCGGATGCCGCTGTAAAAGAAAGCACCGAGCGGGTCAAAAGTGCAATTATCAATTGCGGCTACAAGTATCCCAAAACGCAGTCGCTCATAAATCTGGCCCCTGCCGATGTCAAAAAGGCAGGACCAGCTTTCGATTTACCTATCGCATTAGGTATGCTCATTGGAGAGGGCGCTTTGGTCAGCTCGGTACTTAAGGATTTTGTTATCATCGGCGAGTTAGCTCTGGATGGACGCGTTCGAGAAGTCAACGGCGTATTGAGTATGGCGATGACCGCTGCGGCAAACGGTTTTAAGCGAATGATTGTTCCCTTGGAGAACGCCGAAGAAGCAGCAGTTGTCCAGGATGTGGAAGTGTATGGCGTCGGCTCATTAGCTCAGGCGGCGGGTTTTCTTTCGGGACAGTTACCACTGGAGACAACAACTATTGACATCAATCAGCTTTTTAACGCAGCATCAGACTATGAAGTTGATTTTGCAGATGTTAAGGGCCAGGAAAGCGTCAAACGTGCGCTGACCATTGCCGCCTCCGGCAGCCACAATATAATGATGATAGGCCCGCCGGGGGCGGGCAAGACAATGCTGTCGCAAAGATTAGCAACTATTCTGCCGGCGTTGAGCGTGGAAGAATCGCTCGAAACAACCCGTATATACTCGTCTGTGGGCCTATTGGGCAAAGGCAAGGCGCTGTTGGCCACTCGTCCTATCCGGATGCCACACCATTCAGCCAGCGGCCCGGCCCTCGTAGGCGGGGGCACAAATCCCCGGCCTGGGGAATTGTCTCTGGCACATTTCGGAATATTGTTTCTCGATGAGTTCGCCGAATTTCCCAGACACATTCTTGAGATGATTCGTCAGCCATTGGAGGACGGGTTTGTTACAGTCTCACGTGCCAAAGGCACTATCCGTTTTCCCGCTCAATTTATGTTAGTTGCAGCAATGAATCCGTGTCCGTGCGGCTATTTCGGCACGGATGCGAGGAGGTGTAAGTGCACGCCCGGCCAGATTGAGCGATATCTGTCAAAAATATCCGGGCCTTTGGTTGATAGAATCGATATCCATATTGATGTTCCGCCAATCAGTTTCAGCAAGCTGCGCAGCAAATCAGACCAGCTCGACTCAGCCACAATGAGAGAGGATGTTATCAGGACCAGAGACGTCCAGGGGAAGCGATTCGGCAACGACAAGCCGATGACGAATGCGAGAATGAGTCACAAGCAGGTTCGAAAATTTTGTGAGCTCGACCAGGCCTGCGAAATGCTGCTCAAGCAAGCAATGACCGAGTTCGGCTTGAGCGCCCGTGCTCACGATAAGATTTGCAAGGTTGCCCGAACGATAGCAGACTTGGCTGGTGTCGAAAACATCCAGCCCGAACACATTGCCGAAGCAATCAGTTATCGAAAATTAGACAGAAAATTATAAATCCGGTGCAGCATCTCAAAGAGCATCTTGACACAGCTGAACTCAAAAATTACTTTAATTGTGCAGCGACGCATCAGAATCTCAAAAAACCTGCAGGGCGGCTGTTAAGCGATGCAGCGAAATTTGTTACGGGGCATTGATGGATGGTTAAATGCTTTCAGCGGGGTTTGATTATGATTATTGTGGTTATGGGCGTTTGCAGCAGCGGAAAAACGGTCATCGGCGGGCTTCTTGCTCAAAGGTTAGGATTATCATTCTGCGATGCAGATGATTTCCATCCTGAATCAAATGTCAAAAAAATGAGCAGAGGTATTGCACTGAACGATAAGGACCGGCTGCCCTGGCTGAAAAGTATGGCGGGTAAAATGCCTCAATTGGAGAAAGGCGGCGGGGCGGTTTTAGCATGCTCGGCCTTAAAGAATTCTTACAGAAACATATTAAGGACCGGCAGCAGAGACGTGAAATTTATTTATCTTAAAGGGACAAAGGAGATTATCCTTAAGAGAATAAAGAACCGCAAGGGACATTTCTTCCCCCCCTCTCTGGTGGATAGTCAGTTCGAAACCCTTGAGGAGCCGGAAGATGCAATCGTAGTCGATATCGCACGGAAACCTGATGTTATCGTAGAAGAGATTGTCCGCAAATTGAACAAAGGTTAATCGATTGAATGGTTATATCCGAAGAGAATCAACAAAAAGGGGTAAGTTTCGAAAAAGCCAAGCGGCTGGTGGGACGATTTTTTGCCGAGAATGATTATACCGGCAGGAAACTATTAGTTATTATTCCCGACGGCACCCGCTCCGGCCCCATAGGCGACATATTCAAAATCATTTATGATTGTTTATGCCAAAAGGCAAAAGCCATCGATTGCTTAGTAGCGCTGGGAACTCACCCGCCGATGACGGAAGAGCAGATTTGCACCAGACTGGGTATGACACCGCGCGAGCGCAACAGCAAATTTGCATCGGTAAAACTTTTCAACCACGAGTGGGAAAAGAAACAAACGTTCACCACCATCGGGAAAATCTCCGCTGATGAAATTCATCGGATAAGCGGCGGGCTATTTAGCGAGGAAGTCAATGTTGCAATCAATAAATTGATTTTCGATTACGATGAATTTTTCATTTTAGGCCCGGTGTTTCCGCACGAGGTTGTGGGCTTTTCAGGGGGACATAAATATATCTTTCCCGGAATCGCAGGGTGGGAAATCATAAACTTCTTTCACTGGCTCGGCGCCGTTATCACAAATCCCTGCATAATCGGCAATAAATGGACGCTGACCCGGGGAGTGATTGAAAAAGCCGCCTCGCTTATAAAAACACCCGGAAAGCTTTTCGCCATAGTGGCCGTGGAAAATAAGCTCAAGGGAATATTCATCGGAGATTGCGTCGAGGCGTGGGAAAAAGCAGCCGACCTTTCCGAGAAAGTGCATATCGTCTATAAAGATAAGCCATACAAAACTATTCTCGGCATAGCACCAAAGATGTATGAAGACATCTGGACGGCTGGTAAGGTTATGTTTAAACTCGAACCGATAATTGCTGACGGCGGTATGCTGATTATCTACGCCCCGCACATCAGCGAAATCTCATACACACACGGTAAAGTTATTGATAAAATCGGCTACCACAGCCGGGATTATTTCCTCAAACATAAGGGCAAATTCGCCGCTATCCCGCGGGCCGTGCTGGCACACTCAACCATTCTTAAAGGCATCGGCACATACATCGACGGCATCGAAAAGCCGAGGGTCAATGTAGTATTAGCCACGGGCATCAGCAGGAAACGCTGTCGAAAGGTGAACCTGGGTTATATGAATCCAAACCAAATTGATATAGCTAATTATGAAAATAAGGAAGATAAGGACATTTTGGTTGTGCATAACGCAGGAGAAACGCTGTATAGATTGTCCAGCGGATATATACCAACGATTCCTAATCAGTAATAAACAGTAAATTAGGAAAGGCAGCATAAAATGGCAAAAGTGGATATCGGGCTTTGGGGGCTGGCTGTGATGGGCCAAAACCTCGTCCTGAATATGGAAAGCAAGGGCTTTACCGTCGCTGTTTATAATCGCACAGCCGAAAAAACCAGAAAATTTGCCGAAGAGCACACCAGGGGCAAAAATATTATTCCCACTTACGAGGTCAAAGATTTTATTACCCGGCTGGCCAGGCCGCGAAAAGTTATGATTATGGTCAAGGCAGGTGAGGCGGTGGATATGGTTATAGAACAAATTCTGCCGCACCTCGAAAAAGCCGACATCATAATCGACGGGGGCAATAGTCATTTTTCAGATACTATCAGGAGGTGCAAAGAAATCGAGGAAAAGGGCTTACTCTACATCGGCACAGGCATCTCCGGCGGAGAGGAAGGCGCACTAAAAGGGCCATCCATAATGCCCGGCGGAAGCGAAAAGGCCTATAAGGCTATTGAGCCGATTTTTACTAAAATAGCAGCTCAAGTAGATGGCCAGCCGTGCTGCACGTATATCGGCGATGACGGTGCCGGCCATTTCGTCAAGATGACCCACAACGGCATCGAATACGGCGATATGCAGCTCATCTGCGAGGCATACTATTTGATGAAAAACGCCCTCGGAGAAAGCAGCGACCAGATGCACGATGTATTCGCGGAGTGGAACAAGGGGGAACTGGACTCATATCTAATTCAAATAACCGCTGACATCCTCTCAAAAAAAGACAGCGAAACCGGCAAGCCGCTGGTGGAAGTTATTCTCGATAAAGCAGGACAAAAAGGCACCGGCGCCTGGACTTCCCAGACTGCACTGGCCCTGGGTATTGCGACGCCGACAATTGCTGAAGCCGTTTTCGCCCGCTGTATTTCGGCTATCAAGGACCAGCGTGTTGCGGCATCGAAGCAGCTCTCGGGGCCAAGCGGTAAATACACCGGCAATAAAGCTGAATTCTTAAAAGCCATTCGAGACGGCCTTTATGCCTCCAAAATTTGCTCATACGCACAGGGCTTTGCGATGATGGCCGCAGCGGCAAAAGAATATAACTGGAAATTGAATCTCGGCAGGATTGCTATGATATGGCGAGGCGGCTGTATTATAAGAGCACAGTTCCTTCGCCGAATCAAGGAAGCTTACGACCACAATGCCAGCTTGGCCAACCTGCTGCTTGACCCATACTTTAAGAAGATTGTGGAAAACGCACAGGGAAATTGGCGAAAGGTGGTTTCTACAGCCGCCGAGCTGGGTATTCCTGTCCCGGCCTTTAGCTCGGCCTTGAATTACTACGACAGTTATCGCAACCCACGATTGGCTGCCAATATGATTCAGGCCCAGCGCGACTATTTCGGCGCACACACTTACGAGCGCATCGACAAAGAAGGCACTTTCCACACCGACTGGCTGAAAATTTGATTTTCCGACTTCGCCTCCGTCTTCGCTAAAGCTACGCCGGACAAGAATGCCAACCACGAATCAGCAATAGGCAAGACTGATGGATTTCAACCCGCGCAGGCAGGCATCTCAGCAAGCCGTGACTTTCAGCTAAGCTTTTTCCTCAGCAGCAAATCATATTCGGTCTCGAACCGTATTTTGTGCTTGACCTCTTCTTCTGCTAATGCAAGAAGCAATTCGCCGGACTCTACATCTTTAGCTTGTGCCACCAGATTCACATACGTCCTGAAAGATGCTTCTTCCTTTTCCATTCCCAGCATTAGCATGTCCTTATAATCCATATCCAGTAACGGCTGGTCATCCGATACAATATAATCGTGCTCAGGGACAGTGGCTTTTCCCAGTACCGGCAATACCTTACCCGTCTTCATAACTTCCAGCTCCAGTTTGGCCTTGTGCTCCAGCTCTTCTTCGGCTAAATCTTCAAAAATCTTGCGCATCTCCGGACTATTCACACGCTCCGCCAAAGCCATATAAAAATTGTTGGCCTCTATTTCTCTGGCTATCGCGAATTCCAGAATCTCGTCATCAGGATTAACTTCGGTCATCGTCTGTTTCTCTTAATAGTTGGCCAATCTCAAGCATTAATCCCCCTTTCAAAGCAGCCATTACACCCTTGGGCCATCGCTCTAAGCTGCTTTGTAAATTATAACCTTTAGGGCTCCGAAGTAAAGATTTGTTTTGAATGCTCTCTACGGTTAATCCTTTTTGCCACACATATCCGTCATACACCTTAATCCTCAACAGGGGGATACGATGTTCCTTTCCCATCTTAATCCAATACCAAAAACAAATTGACATAACTGATACTTCTTTCTACTATTGAGAAAACGAAAAACTTAAAGCGCAAAGCGCAAAAGTAAGGAATTCCACAGTTTTTACCCGCCTTCGCAGAAAGCCACGGGTGCGAACCCGTGGATGAATGCGAAAAGGGTAACCCTCCGAAGCCAACGGCGAAGGAGGGTATGCTTCGGCGGGTCTCGCCGAAGCAGGTGAAGTCGCCGACGCTCCAAAGCTTTGGCGACGTAGCGATGCCACGGCTGTAAAGTCGTGGAGCTTCACTTTTAAGTTTTTAGCTTCTTATGGCCAGCCATAATTTAGCATATATCAAAATAGGCGAGCTGGAAATCATCGGATATTCGGTCGCCGCTGAGGAAACCGTCGTTGCAATGCCGCAGTTGGACGTCTGCTTCGACATCGGCAAGGCGCCTAACCAGATTATTCCCATAAACAATATCCTGCTCACGCACGGACATATGGACCACGCCGCCGGCATTGCGTATTACTTGTCCCATCGAAATTTTTGCGGCCAATCGCCGGGAACGATTTTGGCTCCTGAGAATCTGCTGGGCCCAATAAGAGAAATAATAGATGCCTGGTCTCGTTTGGACGGCAATAAAATACCTGCCAACCTCGTTGGCGTAAAAGCCGGCGACGAGTATCAAATAAAACCGAATCTCTTCACAAGGGTATTTCCAACAAAGCACAGCAGGGGCGCTGTTGGTTATAGCGTAATCGAAAAACGAAAAAAAATTAAACCCGAGTATGCAAACCTTACAGGTCCACAAATCGTCGAATTAAAAAAGCAGGGCATCGAAATTGATTATCCGCTGGAGATTCCAATTGTTACCTACCTTGGTGATACGCAGTTCGTTGATTTTTCGCAGTTGAAATATATCGTTGAAAGTAAGATTTTAATCGCCGAATGCACATTCTATCAAACCGAGCATACCGAAAGAGCCGAAGTCGGCAGACATATGCACATCACTGAATTTGCAGAGCTAATCGGAAAGCTGCAGAACGAGTATATTATCATCACACATACAACCCAGCGAACTCCCATGCGGGACGTTCGCAGGATATTAAAGGAAGCTCTCCCGCCGGAAAAATATGACAGAGTTATCCTCCTTATGGACAAAAGGCAGAAATAGCTGACTCGATATCAGCTTCAGCACATCGTCTTGCCTGAACAAGGTTACTTCTCGTGGTAGGGCCGGCCGACCTTATACTGTTCCATTCGTTTTTGAATCTCACCGGCAAGCTCTTCCTGACCGTTGGTCTTTGCGGCGTTGACGGCTTGTTCAGCCGTCGCAATCGCATCGTCGAACCTGCCTGCCGCCGCGTAGGCGGCGGCAAGGGTGTCTAAGAAATAGGGCTCCCTGTGCCCCGTCAGTTCACAGGCGTGCTGAGCGTATTCGACTGCCCTGTTGGCGTCCTGAGCAGATACGTCGCCGGCGGTGGCCAGCAGCCACGCCAGTGCGTCAAGGACGTCGGGCCTGTTGTATTTTAGCTTCACTGCCTTGGTCAAATTCTGGATAGCCGGCTCATATTTTTTCACTTGAGAATAAGCGATGCCCAGATTTGCGCACGCCTCCGGCTGGTCGGGGCTTCTCCGCAATGCTTCGTTGAGGTATGCAATGGCCTCATTTGTCCTGCCTGCTGCCAGCAGTGCAGCCCCCATTTTCCTGTGAGCGTCTGGATAGTTGGGGTCCAGCTTCAGCGCCTCGCCAAATAATTTTATGGCCTCGTCATATTTTTTTTGCACGCTCCACACCACAGCCAGATTGTAATACGCATCCGCGGAGGCCTGCTTGCGCCTTATAAGCTCATTAAGACAGGCAACGGCCTCGTCGAATTTCCCTTGTTTCAGGAGGACCTTACACAGATTATCCCGGGCCTCAGCAAATGCCGGCATTATACGAACCGCATTGCTCAGATGCAGCACGGCCTCATCGAATCGGCCCACCTTGAATAAAGCTGCTCCGTAGTTGTTTTCTGCCGGCGCGTTATTTTCGGTAACCTTCAGAGTGTACTCAAACAAAGTCAGAGAATCCTGCCAGTGTTTAACCTGCATTCGGGTAAGTATTACCGCAAACGATAAGACAACTGCTGTTACCCCCGCAGCGACAATTTTCCATCGGAGCCGGTTCGCGATGAGGTCTTTGACTGCCCATGCGATAATGACAAGCAGACCCAGCATCGATATGTACATATATCGGTTGGCCATCGCCTGCGAACCTGTCTGAATCAGTCCCACCACCGGCACAAGGGTCCCGACATACCACAGCCAGCCAACTGCCACGTATTTTCTGCGGCGACCTGTGTGGATGCTAATCGCTGTTATCAGGACAAATAGCAGTGCGCAGATTATCACTACGACACTTAAAAGGTTTGCGTGCGGGTGTGGATAGAACACGGCCAGCCGGCTTGGCCATATCATTTTGCCAATATACTTTATGTAGGAGACGAACATATTGGCTATCCGGTAACCTAATGACACCCTTTCCATGGAGATGATTGCCCCTCCACTGTGTTGCGCGGTTAACGTTATCACGCTCGATAGTGCCGACAGCACAAGAAGGGGAACTTTTTCCGCTGATAGATGTGGGAAAGTTGCCTTTGAATAGCCAATTGAGGTCTTCTGTTGCTTTTGTGTTGCGGCTGTGCTCTCTTTCCGGGACTGTGCAAAACGGTCCAAAGGCCACCAATCCAGCAAAAGAAGCACGAACGGCAAAGTAACCAGCATGGGTTTGGCCATCAGCCCCATCACGAAAGCCAGCAACACAAGCGAATACCTCCTTAGATTCGGCCGCTGGGCATAACGGATGTATGCGAGCATCGTCAGCAGCCAGAAAAACCCGCTGAGCACCGTTTTTCGCTCGGCTGCCCAGGCAATCGCATCCACCTGAACAGGATGAAGTGCAAATGCCGCCGCCACAAATGCGCTCGGCCATATTGCACCTGTTATATTTGTCAGAATCCAAAACAGCAGCAGGGCGTTGGCGATATGAAAAAGCAAACTGACAAGGTGATGCCAGAATGGATTCAGACCGAAAAGTTGGCAATCCAGCATATGGCTGACCCAGGTCAGCGGATGCCAGTTCGCCGAGTATAATTTTGTGAACGCCCAGGTTACCGATTGTCGCGTTATCCCCCTGTTCACATTTGGGTTCTCTGTTATGTATTTGGGGTCATCATAACTGACGAAGCCGTTGTGTCGCATCGGCTCATAAGCTATGATAGTAGCCAAAGCCAGTGCCGCACAAATTGAAATGACATACAGTTTGTTGCGCTCTCGCCTCATCGGGAGGGAAATAACCTTGATTTGATTAAATGCATTCTCGCAAGACGATACTTTATCGCAGTATTCAGACATCCAAAACCATACTTGATGCTGCGCCGAAAATTGATGGAGGATGCTTCCACAAAATACTTCGTAGGACAGCTTACTTCAGCTATCTGGTAATCCAGCCACAGAATTTGGGCCAGCATCTGATTATCAAATACGAAGTCGTCGGAGTTTCTTTCTAATGGCAGCTTCTCCAGCAGCTCCCGTGAGAAGGCCCGATAGCCGCTGTGGTATTCCGACAGTTTTGCTCCCGTCATAATGTTTTCGACCAGAGTCAGAAACCGATTCGAGGCATATTTCCACCAGGGCATCCCGCCTTTTAAGGCGTATCCTCCCAGAATTCGCGAACCCAATATGCAGTGATACAGCCCATTTCCTATCATCGAGGCCATCGCAGGGATTAGTTTTGGGGTATATTGATAATCGGGATGAACCATGATAATAATGTCGGCCCCATCCTCTAACGCCAGCTTATAACAGGTTTTTTGATTGGCCCCATAGCCTTGATTTTGGGGGTGTGTATGAACGATGGTTTTGGGCAAAGTCTTGGCAATTGCCGTGGTTTGGTCGCTGCTGCCGTCATCGACAATAATAATTTGGTCGACGATACCCTGTGCCACTATCTCATCGTATGTTTGACGAAGGGTTTGGGCTGCATTATAGGCCGGCATCACCACAATAACTTTTTTATCTTTAAACATAACATCTCTGAGATTGGGTATTATAGCAATCCTTGACTAAGATAGGAAATCTGAATTATGTGCATCAGTGTTATATGGAAACATTCCTACTTGAGCAAGGTTACTTCTCGTGGTAGGGTTGGCCGGCTTTATACAGTTCCAGCCGCTTTTGAATCTCCTCAGCCAACTTCTTTTCATTGGCGGCCTCAGCTAATTCGATGGCTTTCTCAGCGGTCTTAACTGCCTCGGGGAAATTACCAGCAGCAGCATAGGCGGCCGCTAATGTGTCCAGAACCCCAGGATGCTCGTAATTGCTAAGTTCGCAAGCTTTCTGAGCAAACTCGACAGCCGTGATGGGATTCTGAAATTCCACATTTTCAGTAGTTGCCCAAACCCAAGCCAGTGCGTTTAGTGCCTCCAAGTGATCGGGTTTATATTGGAGTATCTTCTGATAGTGGTCGACAGCCGATTCAATCCTGCCAAGTCTGACCAATGAATGGCCCAGTTGGAGGTGCGCGCTAAGGTAATCGGGCTTCAAACGGACAGCCTCGGCAAAATGTTCAACTGCCTTTGCCGTCTCACCCTTTTGGTCCAGTGCAACCCCAAGATTCCTGTGGCCGTCAGGGAAGTTTGGCATGATGCGAAGGGCCTCAAAATGGTGTTTGATAGCTTCGTCAAGCCTGCCTTTTTTGGCAAGTGCCACGCCAAGATTAGTGTGTGCCTGCGCGAGGTAGACGTATGCTCCGGGGAAGTCTGGCTTCAACTGCAATGCGTCTCTAAGATACTTAATCGCTTCGTCGAGTTCCCCTTGTGCAAGCAAGACAGCTCCCATGCCACTCAGTGCACCCTGAAAGATTGGTCTGATTCGCAATGCCTCCCTGAAGTGAACAGAGGCCTTATCAAGCTCACCTCCGTAATAATACGCTATCCCCAGATTGTTATGAGCCCACCAATTATTCCGAACCACTACCGTCGCATGTCTGTATAACGTTATATTGTTGCGCCAATATCCGACCTGATGCCACGCCATAACCCCAAGGGCCAAAAGCAACAACACCGCAGATGAGGAAAGAACCGCTTTTCGATAATACAAACGAGCAAAAATATCAGGAATACCCCACGCAACAGCAATGAACAGTCCGATAAGCGGAATGTAAGTGTAGCGGTCAGCGTAGGCCTGAAGTCCAACCTGCACAAGTCCAATAACAGGCACAAGGGTACCCAAGTACCACAGCCAGCCAACAGTCAGGTATGGACATTGTTTTCTCTTCGAAATCGCTCCGATAGTGATAATCGCTAATAAGAAAATGGCTGTGGTAATTTGCCAAGCTGACAAATTACCACCTGGATGCGGATAGAATATCGCCAGATGACAAGGCCAGAACATTTTGCCAATATATACAGTGTAGGCCACCAGAGCGTTTCCTATACGCCAAGTCAGAGGGTACTCGACGAAAGACTTCACCGTCCCCGTCAACTGCTGAACAACATAAACGGTCACACAGGCAATCGCAGACAAAATCAAGAGAGGTACTTTTTCCAAGATACACTGCCGGATAGAAACAGCAACAGGTGCAGAACCACAAAAACTGCGTCTTTTGATTCCTAAACGTCCTAAAGGCCAGTAGTCCAAAAGCAATAACACAAAGGGCAGCGTGACCAGCATCTGCTTTGCCATCAGCCCAAGGCAAAAAGCCAAGATTATCAGCAGATACCTTGCTATATTCGGTTGTTCTGTGTACTGCACATAAGCCCACATCGTGAGTATCCAGAAAAAAGTACTGAGCACATCCTTGCGTTCCGACGCCCAGGCGACGGATTCGACATGGAGCGGATGCAAAGCAAATAACGCAGCCACAAAAGCGCTGGGCCATATGTTTCCAGTCATGCGATTGAGAACTAAGAACAGCAGCAGTGCATTGACCACATGAAATAACAAACTCGTAAAGTGGTGGCCCACAGGGTTCAGGCCATAAATCTGGCAATCCAGCATATGCGATATCCACGTTAACGGATGCCAATTGTAAGCGTGTACTTTAGTGAATGCCCACGCAAGGTTACGTGGCGTCAAACCGCTTTTTACATAGTCGTTTTCTACAATGTACGCACTATCATCAAAGCTGATGAAACCGCTGTGACGCAATTGCTCAAAAGCAATAATAGTAATCGCTACCAGCGATAAACAAATAAGAAACACATGTGATTTTCTTGCTGCCTGTTGCATAAGCAGAAAAGAAACTAAATTGTTTTTGTTATGACTCTTTCTAAACAGGTGGCCGCGAATCGGTTACGCAAAGGTAGATAAGCTCATCTATCCTCGCGGTGCCGGCACCATATAAGCTCATGGCAGTAGTCAGCCATGCCGCCAGAATCAAAACGGCTGTTTCTTTGCTCTTGATGTTCGTACTGCCTATATCAATAGGTCTGTTTTACTTGGTGGTTTTCCGCACTTGCTCTTTTATCCGCTGGATATGTCCTCGGCCCAAGGCTTTTACTTCGCAGCCGAGCTCAAAATACCGGCGGATTTTCTCATCGTCCAATATGCCGAAGCAATCAATCACCGCCAGAGGTGCACCTGCCCACTCAACTATTTTGTCGGGGTCAAGCTGCAGATATGGTTCGTGCCCCACAGCCAGTATAATTGCCTGGACACCCCCAAGCGCAGCTGCAAGGTCGTGCTGAACACGGATATTAACCAGCTCATCCTGATTGCGGAAAAACCTTGCCAGCGAGTGTCCTGCCGCCGGATATGTATCCTGGTTTTCCAGTTCATACCAGTGTTCGAGATATGGGTCATGCACCCGCATCTCCGCTCCCATTTCAGTCAGCTTTCGAACGATTATTTCCGAGCCGCTATAGCGGGTGTCGGCGACGTCTTGCCGATAGCTGGCCCCGCATAAAAGTATGCGTGAGCCGGCTGCCTGCCGGCCCATATTGCGAAGGGCATCTCTTGTTAATGTCGCTGCTCGCAGGCCGCGTGTGTCATTAATGTCGATTGCCATCGGTGTTATCTTGAAAATATCGTCACTGAAGCCGAGTATGTGTTTGTATGCCCAGTATCCGAGGCCGCCGTCTTTCGGCAGGCAGTATCCGCCAACCCCGGGCCCCGGGAATATGATGTTGTTGTGGGTTGGGCGGACCTTAATTGCTTTGATGACTTTAATCAGGTCAACGCCGTTGCGCTCGGCAAACAAGCTCCACTCATCAAGAAACGCAAGTATCGTCGCCCGATAGGAATTTTCGACAATTTTTGTGGTTTCCGATTCAATCGGCCGGTCCATAATAGTCAGCGGATATTCATCCGTATTCAGCACTTCTCGCAGAAATTTTTCAACGCGTTTTCTCGCTTCTGCGTTACAGCCGGAGCAGACCCGCCAAAAATCCCGTATCGACGAAACGTAATTCCTGCCCGGCATAACCCTCTCGAAGCTGTGCGCCAGAAGCGGCTCCGACTTTATACCTCGCGCCTCAAATGCTTTCTTTATAATCGGCCATGCGACAAATTCTGTTGTCCCGGGCGCCACAGTCGTCTCAATCAATGTTAGACTCCTCGCCGGCACCTTTTCGCCGATGGTTTTTATTGTCGCTTCCAGCGCACCCATTTCCGTCCTGCCGGTTCGCATGTTGCCGAGGTCGTTCTTTGTATAATCGCACTGAACATCTACTACCACACAGTCCGCTAATTTCAAACAGTCGTCATTGTAGGTGGCAACAAGCGTCTTTTTCTCCAGCACGCAGCGCTTTATCATCGGCTCGACCTCCGGGTCTTCCGCCTTCACAGGTGACAGCCCTCGATTAAGCAGCGGAATCTTCCAGTAGCTTCGGGTGCTGGGACGCTGACAGCCGATGACAAACTTGCTCGGCTTGCCGCTCTTTTTATCGATGGCATCGGCGATAATAGCCGCCATAACCGCCCCGACAAAACCAACGCCCATCACCACAACGATTTCTTTGCCTTCGCTGCGAGCCGCCTCCACCAGAGATTCAATGCGTTCAAACTCTCCGGCGTATTCACCCTTTTCAGGGACGGCAAACTTTTCACCCGCCGGACATACCGAATAATTACTCATTGTTAACACCTCACATTCGTGTCTCGCATTTCACTCCACGTTTCAGCCGCGGTAAGTCTACCAACTATGCTATGTTATATCAAGATTTTTCCTGCAGGACGCCTGATGGCGATGTTAAATTGTATCGACTGCGTTGGGATAAAAGTCGCTCGATAGGCCGGGTATTCTTTGATAAATAGTTTATTTTAATAGAGAATGAGTTCAGCAAAGTTAATGAGAGTGCCGTCTCTTGTCCCTCGTCCCTTGTCTCCCGTCTCCCGTCTTTGGCACGTTGGGTTCTTCCTTAAACTGGCCAAGTGGTTGCGGTTCGGCTACCTTTCGGTATCCTAACGTCCTTATCACCTCAAAAATCTCCGTCCAGGTTGGAAAGGGTCTTGTATTTTTTCTTTTATACTCATCAATAGCCATAAGAAATTCAAATTGCTCGTCGGACATTTGGCCTTCTTCAGCGGATTTTCGCACATCGCTTCTGCGCCTGCCTGGGCCACGCCGGAGGTCCAGTCCCAAACGTCTGTCAACAACATTTTGCCTGCGTTCTTTGCCGGACCGCTGTTCTATTGGGTATTGTTCATCCATTCGCTAATCACCAATCGCCGGATTAATCCGCCGTAAGCAGATTAAAAGTCGTCCTCGAAAAGCTCGCTGTCGAAGTCACTTTCATCTTCGTCTTCCAATGTAAAATCATAAAAATCGTCATAAGCATCCTGGGACTCGATTACTACATGTGCTTCATCGAGATAATCTTCTGGAACCATTACGGCTATGCCGTTAATATCTGCCGACTCTCCGGTTTGTTCCTTTATCGTAGCGGGGATACCGTTGGCCTCCAGCAGAGTTTCATACTCTTTGGCCTGCTCCATATCCTCGGCAAAAGTAATGGTAACAAGCTCCGGCAGATTAGTCCGTGATTTTTGGCTTTTTTGAGGTCGCTTTGCCATTTTATTTCTCCGCTATAAATCTAATTTAGATTCCTGTCTGTTCCGGCATCAGCCACAGGTGGAAAACCATTTTGGAGGTATCTTCGTCAAAATAAACTGCCTGAATTATTAAAAATTCCGGCTTATCAGAGAAAAAATATCATTTGACAACTGGATTTTCACTTGTGCTATGTAGCGAACCACTTCGCAGAGTAGCATAAGCACTTTTTGCTATCGGTTCTGTAATCGCAAAAATTTAATGTTTTGAGCATATTTTTTTGTTGCAAATCCTGGCTGGTTACTGTAGAAACAGCCCTCGGTAATGGCCAAAGGCCCAAGGATTTGGTGCCGGCCTATTAAAAATTTAATTTTTTTGACATGGAGGATTTTTACCAATGGCAAAGAAAAAAGAGTCTTTAGTTGTAGCCAGCAAAGTTAAGGCCTACATCAAGGGCAAGGGGATGATGACCGCCTCAGATTCGCTCGAAGCAATCAGTGATAGGGTCTATTGTATGCTCGATAAGGCCGCTGAACGAACCAAGGCCAATCGTCGCAGCACTATCAAGCCGCAAGACCTGTAGCCTCCTGCTTTCTTGTGAAAGCAAGAACAGTGGTACGCTAACCTTTTTCACTAACGTATCTTACGTTTGAGGACCGATTTAAAAAGAGGTACCCCGTTGTTTCGCTTTGCGAAGCAAAGCGGCGGGGGGCTTCTTTTTACAATTGAATCTTGATTCTCGTTCGAGTAACGAGCATCCAGTATCGAGCATCGAGTTGTTTAGGTTATCAGTCCTTCGGCTCTCTTTGCCCCGCGATTCTCGATTCTCGATTCTCGTTCGATTAACAAGTTTAGGGTGTCGAGCATCGAGGTGCGTTCGACCGGTAAAATCCCCATTACTGGTATCAAAATTCACATTTCTTAGAAAATTTGTTGAACTTACCGCAACAAAAACCCCGATTTATGTAATGGTGTAAGCCACCTCGACGATTAGGAGTTACATAAAATACGGGCATTTTTAGCACCCTGAAATTAAGAGCGCGTAATTTCTTGCCGATGCTACTGTTGCGCAGCACGAGAAGGGTGCTTGTCAGCGACGTCCCCCTTGTCTTCTGTCGAAGACAGAAAGGGGGGTAACTTCTTGTTTTATAAATTCTTAGGGTTGCCGCGACTCGACTGAGCTCGTCAAAGTCAAGGCGTGGCCCCTTACACAGATTGACTTGGTAGGAGTGATATGAGGGTTTTTATGTTAGGCTGGGAGTTTCCGCCGTTTATCAGCGGCGGACTTGGCACGGCCTGCTACGGACTTACTAAGGCATTAGACCAGCTCGGCATAAATATAATTTTCTGTTTGCCAAAAATGGTTGAGAGCGATTATGCAGTTCATGTGAAGCTGTTAACCCCGACTTCCCACTCATCCCCAGCCGCCTTGAAATTCAGTGAGTTGAAAAACGTAACATTTCGCACAATCAAATCACCGTTGCAGCCGTATTCGACCCCCGATATTTACCAGCGACGAATCGAAGAAGCTTTGAGACAAAAACAAGCAATGCATGGTGGCAACGTCGGTTCTGCTTTTATCGGTGGAATGCATTACAGCGGTAATATGTACGATGAGGTTCATCGTTATGCTGCACTTGCCGCTGAATTAGCCGCAACTGAGCAGTTTGACGTTGTTCACGCCCATGATTGGATGACCTATCCTGCGGCAATTGCAGTGGCGGCAATCAGCGGAAAACCTCTGATTGTGCATGTCCATTCGACAGAATTCGACCGCAGCGGGGAGAACGTCAACCAGATGATTTACGACATTGAGCGAAGGGGTATGGAGCGGGCGGATAAAGTAATCGCTGTTAGCTATTTCACACGCAGTATTATAATCAGCCGATACGGTATTAGTGGCGAAAAAGTGGAAGTGGTGTATAACGGCATCGAACGCAACGGCAATGGGGCTTTGGCCGAAACGGGCATCAACAAAGATGAGAAAATTGTATTGTTTTTAGGCCGAATTACGATGCAAAAAGGCCCAGAGTATTTCCTCCAGGCGGCCAAGAAGGTCCTCGAGGTAATGGATAACGTTAAGTTCGTTATGGCCGGCTCCGGTGATTTAATGCATCGGGCAGTTGAAATGGCCGCGGGACTCGGCATCGGTCAAAAGATACTCTTCACCGGCTTTTTATGCGGCGGAGACGTCCAGAAAATCTATGAAATGGCCGATTTATATGTTATGACTTCGGTATCAGAACCATTTGGGATTGCACCTCTGGAAGCGTTGAACAACGATGTCCCTGTCATAATAAGCAAGCAAAGTGGCGTGTCGGAAGTTTTGGTGCACGCCTTGAAAGTCGATTTCTGGGACGTCAACGAGATTGCCAACAAAATTATAGCTGTGCTGAAATATCCGCCGTTAGGGGTAACGCTGCGAAATTATGGCAATTCCGAGGTAAGAAAACTGCGATGGAAGGATAGTGCTCAGAAGTGTGTGAAAATTTATGAAGAGGCGCTGGTTGCGGTTTGAGAAGCGTATCTCCTCAAACGGGGGACAAGATACAAAAATACGAGATATGAAATATGGCTTCGATATGCTTCTATTTTCAAGTGCATCAACCTTTGCGATTGAGGCACTATACGGTATTTGATAAAAACGACCAATACTTTGACGATTATAAAAATGCCTCCATTTGCAGAAAGGTGGCAGATAAATGTTATCTCCCAACCAATCGATTGCTTCTGGAGATAATCCGCAGATTTGGGGGCAGATTTAAGATAGCATACAGCTTGACCGGCGTATTACTGGAGCAGCTCCGGCTCTTTACGCCGGAAGTTATCAGCACTTTCGACGCCCTGGCGGAAACCGGCTGCGTGGAGTTCCTGGCTGAAACGTATTATCACAGTTTAAGTTATCTTTACTCGCACGATGAATTCATAGAGCAGATAAACAAGCACACCGAAACTATCGAATACTTGTTCGGTCAAAAGCCGAAGGTTTTTAGAAATACGGAGCTGATATATAATAACGACCTCGCTGCTCTCATCGAGTCAACAGGCAAATTCGATGCAATAATGACCGAAGGGGCAGACCACATCCTCGGCTACAGAAGTCCAAATTTTCTCTATCGCCCTAAAGGATGCAACAAACTAAAGCTGCTGCTGAAGAACTATTCGCTAAGCGATGATATTGCCTTTAGGTTTTCCAACCGTGATTGGTCACAGTGGCCACTGACGGCCGATAAGTTCGCAGGATGGATAAACAATATTAACGGAAACGTCATCAATCTTTTTATGGATTATGAGACATTCGGCGAACACCAATGGAAGGATACCGGCATATTCGATTTTATGAGGCATCTGCCGGAACAGGTCTTAAAAAACCCTTACAACAATTTCAAAACTCCCAGCGAGGTAATTCAGTCGTTTCAGCCCGTTGATACGGTTGATGTGCCGCATCTGATAAGCTGGGCCGATATCGAAAGAGACCTCTCCGCCTGGCTTGGAAACGCAATGCAATCAAATGCCCTTCACGAGCTTTATCGCATTGAAAAGGACGTCAAAAAAGCCGGCAACGAAAAAGTCATTGCAGACTGGCGAAAATTGCAGACCTCAGACCATTTTTATTATATGTGCACAAAATACTTTGCCGATGGTGATGTGCATAAATACTTTAACCCATATGATTCGCCTTACGATTCTTATATTAACTTTATGAATGTGCTGGGCAATCTTCATAAACGATGTTCTGAGGGACAACCCGCGAAAATAGGAAATTTCTAATGGGGTAGAGTCGTGTTAACATTGCAAAAAGCCGACAGCGACGAAATCGTCTCAATAGCGGTAGATAAAAAAAATGTTGAGGATTTGTTGACTAAAGAATGGCTGCTGACTAACGACCGTGGCAGCTACGCATCATCAACAATCATCGGCTGCAATACCAGAAGGTATCACGGCTTGCTCGTCGGCTCGCTTAACCCCCCCGCTAACAGGATACTAGCGCTGGCGAACTGCCTGGAAATGGTGATATTAAATGGAAATGTTTTTAATCTTTCAACCTTTGAATTCAATGAGAAATTCGCCCCGGAAGGTTTTACCTTCTTAAAGCGGTTCCGTCGGGATACTGCTGCCCATTTTGATTATCGACTGCCGCAGCTCCGGTTGACTAAATCCGTATATCTTCTCCGCGATACGGATATGGTTGCCTTGGTATATGATTTTACCGCTGTGCGAAAGCCCCTGGAGTTCGTCTGGCGCCCGTTTATCGGCTTGAGGGATTTCCACACACTGCAAAAATCCTATGCTCACATCTCTTCTGCTTGGCTCGATACGGGTTTGCTGATTCGCCACGATATACCGGGCAGTTGCGAGTTGTTTTTGAGCTGCCCATCTATGAACTTCGAGAAGGATGAGCAATGGTGGTTTAATTTCGTATATCGCAATGACAGACAAAGAGGCCAGGATTTTACCGAAGATTTGTGGACGCCCGGCTTTTTTAAGGGCAGGATAGAAACACCTGCCAAAATTGTTTTCTGGGCAAATCTCGGCAGCAGTGGCAAGGCTGCATCCGACGCTGAAGAATTAAAACCGGACATCGAAGCAGTTCGTGAAGATTTATACAAACATCAAAGCACTATACTTGCTGCTGCAGAAAATAGGAATGGAGAATTTCGAAAACTTTGTTTGGCTGCTGACCAGTTCATCACAAAACGTCAGCCCTCTGATGGTTGCGAATCAAGAACCACTATTTTAGCTGGCTTTCCCTGGTTTGCAGACTGGGGCAGAGATGCTTTTATTGCCTTGCCGGGCCTGCTGCTCTCTATCGGAAGATTCGAAGATGCAAAGTCGGTTTTGACCACCTTTGCCGCAGCCGCCGACGAGGGTATGATTCCGAATCGGTTCGATGACCGCAGCGACACCGCCTACTTTAATAGCATAGATGCTTCCCTTTGGTTTATCAACGCAGCCTTTCAATACTTAAATACGAGCGGCGATTCGGAAACCTTTACCAGGCGGCTTCTGCCGGTAATCCGAGACATCATAGCCGCTTACCAGCAAGGCAGTCGGTTTGGTATCCGTGCCGATGCTGACGGGCTTATAACCGCAGGTAATGAGCAAACGCAGCTAACCTGGATGGATGCTAAATATGACGGAGTGGCTATCACCGCTCGCTATGGAAAAGCCGTTGAGGTTAATGCACTCTGGTATAACGCTCTTTGCTGGCTCGCTCAATTTTACGACAGCGTGGATGATATAGAGAACGCAAAGCATTACCATGATATGGCAGATAAAGTCAAAAGTAGTTTCTGCAAGTTATTCTGGAGTGAAGCAGCCGGCTATCTTTATGATTGCATTTTGCCGGATGGCTCGGCTGATACGAGCTTGCGGCCGAACCAGATATTTGCTGTTTCGCTTCCATTTTCACCTTTGTCCGTTCAGCAGCAAAAGGCCGTCGTAAATGCAGTGCAAAAAAATCTCCTCACACCTTTCGGCCTGAGGACATTAAATGTTCAGGACAGCCGCTATAAAGGCATTTATGAAGGCCCGCAGAAACAGCGGGACGAGGCCTATCACCAAGGAACTGTTTGGCCATATCTAATTGGGCCGTTTGTGGAAAGCTATCTCAAGGTCAATGATTTCAGCCGAAAGAGCAAAAAAAAGGCAGCCGAATTTATCCGGCCTCTATTGCAGCATCTGACGGAAGATGGCTGTCTCGGACAACTCAGCGAAATATTCGATGGTGATGCGCCTCATAAGCCTCGGGGCTGCATCGCTCAGGCCTGGAGTGTGGCGGAACTAATAAGGGCATATCAGTTGATTCACGCCTGATTTTCGATTGCTTTTCTAATTTCGCTTATAAATGCTGAAATTTCAGATAAGCACTTTTTCCTGTTGCCTAAGCTCTCTTCGATTAATTGCACTATCTTTGAGCCGATTATTACTCCGTCGGCGCCTGCCTTGGCGACCTCGACTGCATGTTCGGGCTTGCTGATTCCAAAGCCCACGCAAATCGGCACGGCAGTTACTTTTTTTAGCTTTCTAACCAGCCCGCGAACTTCTCCGGAGAGCTTTTCTCTGCTCCCCGTTACGCCAAACAGCGATACCGTGTAAATAAAACCTGTCGTCTTTGAGGCAATTCGTTTCATCCTTTCTGTGTCGGTATTGGGGGTAACCATAAAGACGGTATCAACTCCCGCTGAAACAGCAGGGCCGGTTATTTCATCCGCATCGTCAATGCTCAAATCAGCAACCAGGACACTGTTGACACCGGCTTTGTGAAAATCGCTGAAAAACTTTTTCGTTCCATATTGATAAATCAGGTTGTAATACATCAGCAGTCCTATCGGGATGTCCTTGTAATCTTTTATTTTTCGGACAAACTCCAGCGCCTTTGCGACATTCATCCCGCTGTTCCTTGCCCGAATATCGGCCTTTTGAATCGTGGGCCCGTCTGCTATCGGGTCGGAGAACGGTATGCCCAGCTCTAAAATATCAGCCCCGGCATCTATAGCTGTTTTCACAATTGCAAAACTGGTATCGAAATCAGGGTCGCCGATTACAAAAAACGGTATCAACGCCGCTCTTTTCAATTCTGAAAAAAGTTCTTTATATGTTTTCATAAAGTTCATTCCTTCTCACTTCTGCGCTGCTCGACAATCGAAACATCCTTGTCGCCCCGGCCCGAAAGATTTACTACCGCTATTTGCCCCGGCCCTACCTTTCCCTTTTGACTCATAAGGTATGCCAAAGCGTGTGAGCTTTCCAGTGCCGGAAGAATTCCTTCGGTTTTACTCAGCAGTTCAAATGCGTCGAGCACCTCCGCATCCTCTGCAGCGACGTATTTGGCTCTGCCGGTATCTTTCAGCAGACAATGCTCCGGCCCGACAGCCGGGTAATCAAGTCCCGCACTTACCGATTCCGTCTCGTTGACCTGACCTTCGGCATCCTGCAATAGATAGGATTTTGACCCGTGCAGGATGCCCACTCGGCCGGCTACTAATGTCGCAGCGTGCTTGCCGCCGGCCAAGCTCCTTCCCCCCGCTTCAACACCGATTAGCTTCACATCTTTATCATCCAGAAAAGCGGAAAAAATACCTATCGCATTGCTGCCGCCGCCCACACAGGCAACAACCATATCCGGCAGCCGGCCTAATTGGTCGAGGCACTGCTGCCTTGCCTCTTTGCCGATACAGCTTTGGAAATGTTTTACTATTGTCGGATAAGGATGCGGCCCCGCAGCCGAGCCAAACAGGTAAAACGTGTCTTTAACGTGAGCCGTCCAGTAGCGAAGTGCATCGTTGATGGCGTCTTTGAGTGTCCCCGTCCCGCCTTCGACCGGCACGACCTCTGCGCCGCACAGTCTCATCTTGTGGACGTTGACGCTTTGTCGCTCAATATCGGTTACGCCCATAAAGATTTTCGTCTCCATTCCGAACAAAGCGCCAATCATCGCCGTCGCCAAACCGTGCTGGCCGGCGCCCGTTTCAGCGATAAGTCTGGTTTTGCCCATATACTTCGCCAAAAGCCCTTGGCCGAGTGTGTTGTTGACCTTGTGTGCTCCGCCGTGCAGAAGGTCTTCCCGTTTTAGATACACCTTAAAGCCCACGTACTCACTGAACCTTTTTGCGAAGTATAGCGGGCTTGGCCTGCCTGCGTAATCTCGCAAAAGCTGCGCCAGCTCAGCCACAAATCGCTTATCTTCATAAAAGCGGTAAAACGCCCCTTCTAATTCTTCCAGCACCGGTATCAAAACTTCCGGAACATAGAATCCGCCGTAATCTCCGAACCTGCCTTTATATTTCATGACTAATTTCCTAACCTCTCAAATGCCGTATATTTTCGAATAATTTCTTCATTAATCTTTTGTCCTTTTTGCCAGGTCTGATTTCGATGCCGCTGCATACGTCGATTCCATAAACTCCCAGTTCAATTGCCTTTGCCGCATTATCCGGATTTATCCCGCCGGCCAAAAAAATACGCTTCCCGATATGGCCTATGATATTCCAGTCAAAGCTTATACCTGTCCCGCCGTACTTTTTGGGGTTAAAAGCATCCAGCAGAATCGCATCTGTAAAGAAGCTGTCCGCCCTTTCAACATCTGACTGGTCTTTTACGCGTATCGCCTTCATTATTTTCACATTGTCAGAGCGAAACTCCTTACAGAACTCCGGGTCTTCGTCGCCGTGCAGTTGAATCCAGTCTAATTGGCACAGCTCTTTCGTTTCGTCGATTTTCTCAATCGACTCATTCACAAAAACGCCGACAATATCTATAAAAGCCGGCAGTTTGCTTATTATCTTCGCCGCCTTTGCCGGTGTAATATACCTTGGGCTTTTCGGATAAAAATTAAAACCCAGCAGGTCCGCACCCATATCCATTGCTGCCGCTGCGTCTTCGTAATTGGTAAGACCGCAAATTTTGACTTTAACTATCAGCATTTACTCATTCACTCATCTGCTCATCTACTATTTGAGATTTCGATTAACTTTTCCAGACAGGCCAAGGCCCTGCCGTCGCTGACCGAGGCATCTGCCAACCTGATTGCCGATTCAAAATCACCCGCAAGCCCCGAGACTATTATTGCGGCAGCAGCGTTCAGAATAACGATATCTTTGCGCGGCCCGCTTTCTTTACCGTTTAGTATTTTTCTCAGAACTTTAGCGCTTGTCTTGGCATCGGCTACTTTCAAATCGTCTATATTGGCCGGCGGGATTCCAAAATCTTCTGCGTTTATTTCACAATTGACGATTTGGCCTTCTTTTAATTCTACTATTTTCGTAACCTCTGCTGTGCTTATTTCATCCATTCCATTACTATGAACGACCATTGCGACTTTTGCGCCCAGCAGCTTGAGTGCCTCGGCTACTGTTTCCATCAGATTTTCATCCGCCACACCCAGCACCTGTCTCTGCACGCCGGCTGGATTGGCCAAAGGCCCAAGAATGTTGAATACCGTTCTAAAGCCGAGACTCTTGCGGATTGGCTGAACGTATTTCATCGCCGGATGGAACGCCGGTGCAAACATAAAACCGATATGGGCCTGCTTTATACATTCTGCCACCATCTCGGCTCCCGCATCTATTTTAACGCCTAACTCCTCAAGCACGTCAGCCGAGCCGCATTTGCTGGTTATCCCGCGATTGCCGTGCTTGGCCACGTAAACCCCTGCACCCGCTGCCACTATCGCCGACGCTGTTGAAATGTTGGACGTTTTAATTATTCCGCCGCCTGTGCCGCAGGTATCAACTAAATTATCGACATCGACTCTCACTGCAACTGCGTGGTTTCGCAGGGATTTGGCAAGCCCCGCCAGTTCCGGCGCCGTAGCGCCCTTAATGTGCATCGCTGTAAGAAAGGCCGCAATCTGGACCTCGCTAACCTCGCCTTCAAAAATGACATCCAGCAGACTCCTCGCCTGCTCGAAGCTCAAACTTTTCCCTTGTAGTAACGGCTCGATAAATCCGGTTATTGTCGCCACTGTTGGCTCCTTATTAAACTAAAAACTCAACTTGGCTGCTTCTTAAAGGGATTTCAACACTCTACCGCCTCAGGGGCACGATTGAAATTGGCATCGATAATTCTATAAACGGCACGGGCCATAACAGCTTTGATTATACGGTCTTAAATTGGTATTGAGTAGTGAAAATCAAATCAAAATAATCGGGATGCGTAGCTGTATTTGATACCTCATATTGTGCTGTGGGTATTTGACGCTGGTTTTAAAAAAAGAGAATTGAAATTATTGCGTTTTGGGGAAAATATGGGTTTTTTGGGGTTTTTTCGGGGGTGGATATGTGTTTTTGGAGTAAAAATGAGGGTGGGGAAGGCAGGGCATCAGGATATCGGGGTATCAGGAAATCAGGAAACGGTCTGAAAGAGGTCAACATCGCTATTTTAAGACTTGGACTTGTATTTTTTTAACCGCTGGCTGCCCTCTTTTTTTCCGCCGGTTTATTGTCCTTGCCTCCGGCTCGATTGAGGCATCTTTTGAGGCTATTTGCAGAGCTTCCAGTGCTGTGGCGGCGAATAAATCAGCTCCAATTTCCTGCCAGAGCCCCTCTGCACGGTTAAATAGCCCACCTGATACCATTATTCGCATATTGGGCCAGGCGTTTATATCTCTTATGGTGTCGATAAGCTGCCGAATGTCAGGGGCCTGTTTTGGGGTGCTGCCGTAGATTAGAAGCATATCGGGGGCGGATCCATGGATAAATGCGAGGATATCGTCGTTTGTCAGGCCGCTGCCGAGGAATTTGACTTCCCAGCCGTCGCTCTCGAACAGGTCGGCCATTATTTGGGCGCCGAGTTCCTGCAGTTCGGCTGGGGCACAGGAAATCACTATTCTCTTGTTTTTCAAGGGTTTACGCGGCAGCTTGTTCTGGAGCTGATCCACAATTGTGCGGTTAATCCGGGTGGCTAAATGCTCCTGAGTGGTCGTAATCCGGTCAGAACGGACTAAATGCTCGATTTCAACCATAATAGGCCAGATTATGTCGGAATAAACGGCATTTGCGGGGGTGCCGGTCTGGAGGGATTCCTCTATGACGGTCCGACAGGCCTTGCGGTCACCCTTTAGTAAGGTGTCTAAATAACGCTCAAGAACAGCATTTTTAGCCATAATTCGGTCTCCAAAATAGGTTTTTAACCGTTATATATTGCCTATGTTAACAATTTTACGTATCTATCGTGCCTAAATGTTAAAATGGGTAATTTTAGTATCGGCGAGGTTTGAGAAAAATCTTGAGTTAAAATAGGTAATATAATTAGGGTATAGGAGTTAGAGGATAAAAAATAGGGGATAAGGGTTAGATTAAAGTAGGGGGTTTAGGTAAAATAAAGAAAGAAAAATTGTGAAAAACAGGAGGGAGTTTCTTCGTAAAATGGTCTGAAAGGGGTCAACGGCGGGGGTTTATAAGCAAACGTTTGAAAATATTCGAAAATTTTGTTAGCCACAAAGTCACCAAGACACGGTCCTCCCCTGATATCCTGTTCTCCTGATGACCTGCCCCCTGATGGCCTGATACCCCGATTTCCCTCCCACCCTCTGCGCCCAATTTTTCTTAGTGTTTTTTGTTTTTCCGTCCCCGAGTCACGGGCCACGTGTTAAATATTTTTGTACGTTTCTATACAGTTTGGGTATAGTCTTTGTAAGTTTCGGTATGGTTTTCGAGCGTTTTCGAATATTTTCAAACGTTTGCTTATAAACCCCCGCCGTTGACCCCTTTCAGACCATTTTACCATTCACCAACCCACCCCTTGGAGCGCAGCGCAAATCCCAGAATGTCTTTATCTGGGACCTAAATCCTCGTTTTCACCCCCAAAATCCGTGCAATCTGTGGAATCTGTGGTTAAAATTGATTCTATGAAATCTCCTCTCCAATATTCAAATTTGATTATTCTTTTCCTTGCTTCGAGGCCGAAGTTTTTGGTCGCAAGCGCAGCACCGGTCCTCGTCGGCTCAGCGCTGGGCTTTGCGGTCTCCGGAACTTTTTCGCCGGGACTTTTTGTCCTGGCACTACTTGCGATAATGTTTCTGCACTCCGGCGCCAATATGGCCAACGATTACTTCGACCATACCTCGCGAAATGACTGGGTCAATCAAAACCCGACGCCTTTCTCAGGAGGCAGGCGATACATCCAGCAGGGTATCCTTTCTCCCAGAACAACATTACTTCTTGCTTTATTTGCACTTACAATCGGCTCAATCCTCGGAATAGTTATAGTATATCTAACCCGCAGTGTTTTTATTCTAGTCCTCGGCCTTATCGGCCTGTTAGGCGGTTTTTTCTACACGGCTCCACCTCTTCGGCTTGGCTACCGTTCAATTGGCGAACCCGTCATTGCGCTGTTGTTCGGCCTGCTGCCGGTGTATGGCTCATACTACCTGCAAACGGAAACTATCGATATTATTCCACTTTTGCCTGCCGTCATTGTTGGAACACTGATTTTCTTAGTGATTTTGATAAACGAATTTCCGGATGTCGCTGCCGATGCTGCCGTGAACAAAAGAACCCTTGTAGTTCGTTTCGGCGTGCCAGCTTCTATCTGGATTTATCGAATTGCGCTGGTTACAAGCTATTTTGTTGCAGCAGCGGCGCTGATTTATCGCCATTTTGTTTTTGCGGGATTGCTTTATCTGCTCACGCTGCCGATTGCTATTGTTGCGATAAAAGCTGCAAATAAAGAAGATTTGCTCAAGCCCGGCCGATACCGCACCAGCCAAATCACAGTTCTTTTGCATTTGGTTGGCTCATTGGCCCTCACCGTAGGCTTTATCATTTTCGGCCTTTCCGGGCTAAGCAGAATCTGATTGACCGAAACATCTATCCCGTTTAAACTTACTGAAAATGAATAAGCGTATCATAATAAACGCAGATGATTTCGGCCTATGCAACGGCGTAAATAAGGCGGTGGTTCAGGCACATACCAGCGGCGTGCTGACCAGTACAACGATTATGGCCAATATGCCGGCCGCCGACGAAGCCGTCAAAATGGCTAAGCAACTACCCAATCTCGGCGTCGGTGTTCATCTCAATCTGTTCGAAGGCCGGCCCCTATCGAAAGACAGGTGCATCGACTGTTTACTTGATGACAATGGCAGCTTCGCTTTGTCACCAGCCAAATTGTCACTTTTATCCATAGCCAGACGTAAAATTCGAAATGCCATACGAACCGAGCTTGCCGCACAAATCCAATGGGTAATTGACAATGGCTTAAAGCCGACTCACCTGGACTCACATAAACATATTCACAGCTTCCCCCTCATTTTCCCGATAGTGTGCGGCTTAGCCAAACGGTTTGAAATTGCCGCCATACGCTGGACCCTTGAGCCAAAACAGCTTTTGGCAATGCCCTGGCCGCTGCCGAGCGAAGGCGGAAGAAAAAGAGCAAAAACACTTCGGATTACGGCGAAGATAAACCGTATTCAAAACTCGGCTTTCCTGAAAACCGATGCTCTCCTCGGTGTTGCACATACAGGAAAAATAGATGTGAATTTCTTCAAGGCCGTTGCTTTATACAATCCGGCGGCAACCGCAGAGGTTATGACCCATCCTGGTCTGGCTAACGGCCTGGACCCCGGCCGAACAAGACTGGTAGAGCAGCGAAAGGTCGAATTTGAAGCTCTTTGCAGTGAAAGAACAAAGCAGTATTTCAAGGATGCAGGAATAAAATTAGTGCATTATGGAAAGCTCTAATCAGCTTAATATCGATTGCTCGGTTGTAATACCGATTTATAATGAAGTTCCGGTGGTTAACGAACTTTACAGCCGACTAATCAAAACAATGAACAAAACCGGCCTGTATTATGAACTGGTCTTTGTCGACGACGGCAGCACAGATGGTACGCTGGAGTCACTAAAAGGCATCGCAGATAAAGACAGCAAGGTGGTGCTGATTGAGCTTCGCCGCAATTTCGGCAAGGCAGCCGCACTGGCTGCAGGTTTCGATACCGCAAAGGGCCGGATAATAGTATCAATGGACGGCGACCTCCAGCATGCACCCGAAGATATACCGAATTTTATTGAGAAAATTGAAGCCGGCTATGATGTTGTCAACGGTTGGCGCAAACGAAGAGTGGACAATGTTGTAACGAGAAAAATCCCTTCGAGGATAGCGAACTGGCTGGCATCGAAAGCAAGCGGGGTTGAGATTCGTGACTTCGGCGGCGGCTTTAAGGCGTACAGACGCGAGGTCCTCGAAGGATTGAATCTTTACGGCGAAATGCACAGGTTCATTCCGGCACTGGTTGCACAACAGGGGGCAAAGATGATAGAAGTGCCGATACCGAACATCCCTCGCCCGTATGGAAAAAGCAAGTACGGTATATCCCGTGCGTTTCGTGTTGCCTTTGATTTGATAACGCTGCGATTTCTGCTCGGATACATCACAAGGCCGCTGCACTTTTTCGGCAGAGCCGCCTCATTTTGTATCCTTGCCGCCTTTTTAATGAGCGCTTATATACTTTACGACAGATTCGCATATAACGTCCCCATTTTTGTGGCACACGCACCACTGGCGGGGCTTGCCGCCGTCCTGCTGCTGGTCGGGTTGATTTTTGTCGCCACTGGTTTGATAGGCGAAATGATAAGCAGGGTTTATTTTGAAACAACGAACAAAAAAGCATATGCAATCCGAAAGATACACCGCAAAAAATCTTAATAACAGCTTGAATCAATGAAAAAGAAAAAATCACCAATTGGTTTTGTAATCTTTTTGCTGGTTGTGGTAGCAGGTACGGTTATCCTGGTCAAACATTTTCATATCAAAGGATTTCAAATCGTCAGACGGGATGTACTTTATGCAAGCGGCCAGCCGCGAGGAATGGACTATACGCGACTGCTTTATAAGTATCATATAGCAACAATTGTAAATGTTCGCTCTTCAATCGAACATAGAGACAGAAACTGGCATAATGAGGAAATAATCTGGACCAGAAACAGCGGGATAAAATATATCGAGCTGCCGATAGACAAGAATAACCCTTTTCCCGACCAGCAGACCATCGACAGGTTTTTTGACATAATGTCTGACAAAACAAACCTGCCGGTTCTCCTGCACGGAAGCGGAGATGATGAGAGGGTTGCTATGCTTACGGCGGTATGGATGAGGAAAAAACAAAAATGTACCGTTGAGGAAATTACCTCGATGGTAAAAAGGATTGTAGACAGGCGCGAGCTGACAAAAGCTGAGACGGAATATATCCGTTCTCTGACGGAATGAAAATATCCTGCGAAGTGTCGCTGTCATCTTTTATCAGCGGGGCAGATTTGTGGAATAATGCACGGAATTTATCTATCTCGTCCGCTTTGTTATTATGATACACCTCTCTGAAACGGTTATCCCGATTTAATTCTTTTATGTAGCCTGAGGTCGCTACAATCCAATCTCCACTTTGATAATGGTTATATAATTCATTTATATCTGATACTACCGGAACAGTTTTGCCGAAATAGTGCACAAAGTTGCTCGATATGTGTTTATAGGCGATGACGTTTTCGGTCGGCGGGACTATCTGCGCCACTTCTTTGGAGAAGTCACGCGAATATTTGAACCCGTCCATAAAAGCTGCAAAACTCGCGTATGAAATCATAGTCCAGACAAGAACGCCGGCGAAAATCGCCACACAGCCCCAGCCGTTTTCCCCTTTAGCGAACAACGCAGCTATTATAGCAGCAGTTACTATCGTTACCGACGCAAGTATTAACATTTTGTGAAGATTCACAGGGCTTATTTTGGCTATGCAAACGGTTGCTATGATAATGCCGACAACTGCAACTGCAAGATGTCCCTGGAGTATTTTTACGGCAAATTTGCGCTCGTATGCTTTTTGACTGAAGACCATATCCTCAAGCAAAATACCAATCAAAATCGCCATGGCAGGCATCGACGGCAGAATATAATGCTGGCGTTTGCCTCCATTGATAGTAAGAAACACCAAGTCCACAACGAACCACAACCACAAGAACTGCATCACGGGTCGTTTCTTGTTCCAAACCTTGTAGAAAGGAGCAGCCAGCGCCATCGGCAAAAAAGCAACCCAGGGCGTTATGTATCTGAACATTATAAGAAAATAGAAATAAAGCGGATATCTTCCTTTTGCATAAGTGCCGAAGAAACGGTCGACAAATTCATGTTTCCATATTACTAAATCCCAGTTTACTTTGTGAGCAATCACCAGCGGCCAGGGCAGAACGATTGCCAGAAAAATAATCAACCCTGCTGCTGATGCCAAGTTGAACAACTTTCTCCATTGCCGAAATATGGCAACGTAGAAAAACAGTGGAATCAGGACAAGCGGCAGCGGAGCAGGTCCCTTGGCTAAATTTCCAAGTCCGAAGCTTACCCAGAAAATAACCATATACGCAATTTGCCTCTTGCGGTTTTGGGCAGTAATTGCTGAATAAAAACTCAAAAAACACAATAGAACGAAAAATGTCAGGGCCATTTCAGGTCTTGCATTATGTGAATAATTAAAATAACACAATGTGGTTGTCCAAACACAGGTGGAAAGTGCGGCAATCCGAAAAGACAGCCACTGGTTTACAAAATACAGAATAACCACAGCCGATAAGACTGCAAAGATAACGCTCGGCATCCGGGCGCTGAACTCGTTAACTTCACCGGTTATTTTGGCTATTCCCGAGGTAAACCAGTATGAAAGCGGTGTTTTCTGCAGGCGCGGCAGGCCGTTGCAGGTCGGCATAATCCAGTTGCCGCTCTGCAGCATTTCGCGGGTGGTGACAGAAACAAAACATTCGTGATTGTCCAGCACTTCTTCAGAAAGCATCCATGTTGCACTTATTGCCGAAAGAACCAATACACCACAGACGATAAGACCCTTTGTTATTTTGGCATTATTTTGGTTGTTTTTCATTTCGTAACCTTATCTTGTTGAATGCTCAAATTTATCCGCAATTCTGGCGGATAATCATTTGATTAATTTGATTATTTCATTGATATCGTTAGGCGCTTCTATTGGCGGATTGCTGAACTTGCCCTGCTTTTCTTTATGGTAGTTAACTGTTACGCCGGGGTCTTTAAGTGCGTGTCCTGTCAGCACGCAGGCAACTCGCTGGTCGGCCGAAATTTCGCCTTCGGCCCGCAAGTGCTTTAATCCTGCAATCGTCGCCGCCGAGGCCGGCTCACAGCCCAGTCCGAATTCGCCTATAATCGCCTTTGCATCGACAATCTCTTCGTCTGAGACCTTCCGCACAACGCCGTTACATACATCAATAGCTCGCAGACATTTCTTCAGATTGACCGGACGCGAAATCTCTATTGCCGAGGCACAGGTGTGCGGTGAAAAATTACGGGCCGTCAAATCAGCATAATAGTCGTCAATTATTTTCTGATTAACTTTACCGTTATTCCAAGTAAGTTTTTTGTTATTGACCAGCTCGGTAAGTGTGTCAGCGCCGGTGGCGTTAATAATCGCCATTCGCGGTATCTGTTTAATCAGCCCGAGCTGTTTTAATTCGGAAAAGGCCTTGCCGAAGGCGCTCGAATTGCCAAGATTTCCGCCAGGCACCACTATCCAGTCCGGCACTCCCCAGTTTAGCCCTTCAATGATTCGATACATTATCGTCTTTTGGCCTTCCAGCCGGAACGGGTTTAGTGAGTTGAGCAGATACAGCCCCAGTTTTGTGCAAACATCCTGAACCTGCCGCATACAATCATCGAAATCTCCGTCTATTTGAATCGTTTGTGCACCGTAATCCATTGCCTGGCTGAGTTTGCCGAAGGCAATCCTGCCGGAGCCGATAAAAACAGTGGATTTCAGACCGCAACTGTGTGCATACAGAGCCATCGATGCCGAAGTATTTCCAGTTGATGCGCACACGCACGAATTTGCCCCAACCATTTTGGCGTGACTGAATGCCGCCGCCATACCATTATCTTTGAACGATCCTGATGGGTTCAAACCTTCGTATTGCAGAAATAAACACCCTGACTTCATGTCAACATATTTAGCGACCGCATCATTTTGCTGCAGGATTGTCTGGCCTTCGCCGATGGTTACTTTATATTTGTCATCGCAGAAGTTAAGCAATTCTCGAAACCGCCACACGCCGGAAAAATCCAAAGGACTGTTTCTGTTTGCCCAGCGTTTGGCGAAACTGCTTAGCTTGCGGGGCACCTCAATTTTGTCCCAGTTATACTGCGTATCCAGAAGCTCACCGCATTTGGGGCACTTAAATCCGCCTGCAGCGAACCCACAATCAAACTCCGCCGCACAATCCGGATTAATGCATTTTTGAAAGGCAACGTCAACACTCATATACAAAACTCCTTTTGGACTTTGCTGTCATTAGTGTTTCGTAGTTCATCATTGTCGGCTTGGTCGTTCCCGCTTTGCGGGGTCCCACTCGAATTGATTTTTTCTATCAGGCCAGGCAGTTCGGCCAGCTTATCGATTTTCCAAACGCCTTCCGGAATTTTCTTTCCGATATTGGTATATGCATCCTTCAAAACGACCTGCATACCGGCTTTTACCGCCGGTATGATGTCCTTGTTAATCCTGTCGCCGACAAATAATATGTCCTGCGGCGACTCGCCTATTCGTTGAGCGGCCGTCTGAAAAATCCGGATGTCCGGTTTTCTAAAATCAAACTGATAAGAATAAAGTCGGCAAGGAAAAAAATCCAGTATTCCCAGTTGACGCAGATGCCTGTCTAAAGAGCCGGCGCTTACAAACGTATTGCTCAGTATGCCGAGCTTAAGTCCCATAGAGCGGAGTCTTGTTAAAGTGTCCGTTATATCCGGCTCGACCTTCGCCAGCTTGCTTAACGGCTCATACCACAGCCAGCCGACCTCTCGCCACTGGCTCTCGTTGAGGGTAAGGCCCTTCTTTATACCGATTTTCTTCAATAACGACAGGGCGTTGAAATCTTTTCCTGTCAGACTGGAAACTAAACAGTGGAACCGAACAGCTATCATACTGTGCCGGCAATACCATTTGAAGTTGCCGAGCGGCTGATTACAGCTTTGCAGGAATTCGTAGGTCAGCTTTGCGCTTTGACGAAAAACCTTTGCGGTGTTAAACCTGCCGAAGTTAACCAGCGTTTCGCCAAGGTCGAACAGTACCGCTTTTATCTTTTTATCCGGCATAATCAGCATCTTTATTTTCTCAACGGCGGTATATCATCGCCAAAAATCTCCCGCATCCATTCGACCATTTCTTCATCCGATATCGCCGATACGCGATTAGCTGAATACTCAGCGTCAATTCTGTTCTTTATCTCGGTTATATGAGGATTATGCTTGGGGATTTCAATCTCATACCTTGACTCTATCCAGTGTTTGATACCCGCTGCCCCGGTCTTGTCAGCGATTGCTACGCTGACAGGGCGATTAAGCAGTTTTTGTGTGTCGAAACAATTGTATATTTCCTCGTCCTTTAATAAGCCATCTGCGTGAATGCCGGCACGCGTAACATTGAAGTCCCTTCCAACAAGCGGATAATTGTGCGGAATCTCGAAGCCCAGCTCTTTTTTGGCATACTCAGCCAATTCGGTTATCGCCGCATAGTTGACGCCTTTTGTCATCCCCTTCAATTGTGCTTGTTCAACAATAAGCGCTTCCAGAGGTGAATTGCCGGTTCGCTCGCCGACCCCAAATATTGCGGCGTTGGCGGCACTACAACCATATAACCAGGCCGTCGTGGCATTGACCAGGACCTTATGGAGATCATTATGGCCGTGCCATTCCAGCCATTCAGACGGCAGTCCAATCTGACGAAGTCCGGAAATAAGTTTCGGAACAGCCCTTGGGAGAGCTGCCCCCGCCCAGGGCAGGCCAAATCCAAGCGTATCACAGAGCCGAATCTTAACCGGTTTTTTATACTGCTCGGCCAGCTTCATCAGTTCTGCTGCAAAAGGCAGCACAAAACCTTCATAGTCGGCTCGCGTGACATCCTCAAAATGACATCGTGGAATAACACCGCTGTCCAGCGAGGCCTTTACAATATCGAGATAAGCGTCTATTGCCTGTTTCCGGGTTTTACGAAGTTTTAGGAATATATGATAATCGCTCGCCGAGGTCAGGATACCGGTTTCAGCAAGCCCCATTTGTGTAACTAACTTAAAATCAGCAGCAACAGCCCTTATCCAGCCGGTAATCTCAGGAAACTTATAGCCGCGCTCTCTACACAGTTCCACTGCCTCTCTATCCCTAAGGGAATATAGAAAAAATTCGCTCTGTCGAATCAAACCGGTCCCACCATCTATTTCGTGCAATAAGTCATATATCCGCAGGACTTGCTCCGGCGTATAAGGAGGCCGGGCCTGCTGGCCGTCACGGAAGGTCGTATCGGTTATCCATATCCTCTCCGGAAGGTCATACGCAACTTTTTGCTCATCGAATATTACCCTGGGAAATTCGGTATATGGAAACATCTCCCGATACAAATTGGGTTTTTCTACCTCTACAAGTTTTGGCTCTTCTTTAGCCATACTTATCTCCCGTAATGTCGTTGGTTATCGCACATCTCGTTTGAGATGCGAAGTAATGGCCGAGATGGGATTCGAACCCATACGCCCGTGAGGACAGGGGATTTTAAGTCCCCAGCGTCTGCCATTCCGCCACTCGGCCTGGCCTCATAGACTAATGGAATTTCCGCCGATTTGCAAATTGTTTCTTAATTTCCAAAGGATACCGCAGAAATTGCGAAAATCGAAACCTGCCGCAAACTGAGATGATTTTATAGCAAGGGAAAACCCTGATTAAAGAAAACACAAGATATGCAGAGAAAATTTAACCTCTACGGCTTCTGTGAGTTCGGAGGCCAAATAAAATTCGAGACACTATATACGAAATAAATCGTGGCTGAAATTGCCAGAGAAAATCTGCTATCCGACCTGTTGCTTGAACCACCCGAACCCGGCGGTCAAGCATCCTTAAATATGGATCCTCGCCTGCCAAGACAAGCGCTTTCTTAATTCTCTCCACAGCATCGGTTAACCTGCCCATCCCCAAATAAACAACGGCGGAATCCCGCAAGGCACGAACGTCCCCTGGCTTTATATCGAGCGCATTACCGAAAAACTCTACCGCTTCTTCAAATCGGCCTTTTATAGCACTAACAAGACCAAGATAATAATAGGCATCTGCGTTAGCGCAATCAATGTCGATGACCTTCAGCAGACAATGCGTTGCATAATCCATATCGCCAATCCTCAGAAACATCGACCCCATAGAAACCAATATATCCGTATCCTCCGGAGCCAGTTTTACCTCCGAAACCAGATGGCCTCTCGCCTCCTCCTTTTTACCCCCCATAAGCGCATACTCAGCCAGCCGATACTGCGGTCCTGTCAGCATGTTGTCTTTTTGTCCCGCTTCGTTGAATAGTTTTAATGCTTGACCATAATCAGCTTTATTAAAAGCAATCTCTCCCAGATAGAACAAGGCAGCAGCAAAACCCGGCTTAAGCTCAAGTGTTCTGTTAAACTTTTCCTTCGCCGATTCGACATCCCCAATCTCAAGGAGAAACAGGCCGAAATCGAGAATGACATCAACGTCGCCCGGGCTGGCTCGAAGCTCAGCCAAGAAATACTCACGCCCGCGCTCGTAATCACCGACGGCCCAATAGGCCTGGGCAATTCGATAGTTAATTTGCGGGTGACTTGGCTCAAGCTCGGCTGTCCTTAGCCAGCAGTGAATTGCTTTCTTGTGCTCACCGCGAACGAAAAGACTGTTGCCGATGTTATAGTAACATAATGCACAATCCGGATTTAGCTGCTGGGCAAGGTAAAACATCTGCTCGGCCAAATCGTGTTGACCCATCTCGGTATAGGTAATTATCCGATTGCAATAGCAGGGTTCAAACTCCGCATCTAACTGCTGGATATGCTCGAAAGTCTCGATTGCACGGTCGTATTGGCCGGTGCGGGTATAATCGACCGCTAACGAATTTAATATCTCCAAATCATCCGGATTTAGCTGCAGGGCTGTCTCGTATTCACTTATTGCATCATCAAACTCGCCCTTGGTATCCAGTGTGAGGGCTTTGTCAAAATGCCAAGAACTATTGGCCGGATTTATCTCAAGCGCTGCTTCTATTTCGGCAAGGGCCTGGGGTATTTTGCCGTCTTCATAAAGCTCAAAAGCCTTCTTCGCCTTATGTTCAGCTTCAGAAAAAGGGTCAAATTCCATATCGTCGAACAGCATAACCGCTCCATTGGAAAGCAGGAAAGCGAACTCAACAAATAACGAATCACCCAAGACCGTTTCGGCTATAAACTCCCGTGGGGTTAGCTGTTTTTCCCCGGCCATATTTCCTTTGCCTGAATTAAAAATTTCGCTTGAAATTTGGTTTATAAGCTCTTACAATTGAGAAGGTTAGCTCAACAACGATAAATAAACTCAAGTGGCCGACAAAGTTGCAGCCGGTCTTTTTCTGGAAACCAGCTTCTATTAGTCTTATAATGTGTAACCACCCACACCAGTGGGAACTGTAGCTCTGTCAGATTAAGATTGTTTTTGGAGAAGCGAAACTATGATTAAAGAAATAAAAGGTCGGCTAACAGCCGGCAAAGGCAATTACGCTATTGTAGTCAGCAGGTTCAACGAATTTATAACCGCTAAGCTGCTAGCCGGTGCCGTAGATTGTCTCAAACGCCACGGCGCAGATGACAAGCAAATACTCGTTGTCTGGGTGCCGGGCGCCTGTGAAATCACCATCGCTGCAAAAAAACTTGCGAAAAGCGGCAAACACGTTGCTGTCCTCTGCCTCGGTGCGGTCATACGAGGCCAGACCGCCCACTGCGATTACATCTCCCAGATGGTAGCGCGAGGCATCGGGCAAATCAGCTACGATTCAGCGGCCCCGGCGGTTTTCGGTGTCCTGACCTGCGACACACTTGAGCAGGCCGTCGAAAGGGCGGGGACTAAAAAAGGTAACGCAGGCGAAGACGCTGCGTTGACCGCCATGGAAACTGTAAACGTCCTCGAACAGATTTGAGTCGTTCATTGACAATTTAAAAATACCCAACAATCAACTGACAAGAGGCCGGAAGGTGGACAAAAGAACAAGGGCCAGAGAGCTGGCAATACAGGGACTATATCAGCTCGAAGTGCAGGGCTCGGATGTGCTCGACAGCCTGGCTGAGTTCTTCATAGAAAATGACCCCCATCTTTCAGTGCGCAAACTTGCCTCAGAATGGACAAAAGGAGCCTGGGAAAATTTGGCTGTATGTGATGAGCTTATAGCCGCCTCAACAATAAAATGGCAATTATCCCGGCTTTCAATGGTTGACAAAAGTATTTTGCGGCTGGCGGTTTATCAGTTGAAGTTCTGCCCTGACATACCGCCCAAGGTCGCGATAAACGAGGCCATAGAGCTTGCCAAAAAGTTCAGCACCGATAAGTCACCGGCGTTCGTTAACGGCGTGCTGGACGCCGTCTTAAAGAAAATACAAAGTGAAAACGATTGAGGTTAATGGATTGAGAACAATAGCGGTATTAAACCAAAAAGGCGGAGTGGGAAAAACCACAACAGTGGTAAATATTGCTGCAGCCCTTGCCGCCACGGGGCTGAAGGTGGCCGTGCTTGACCTCGACCCGCAGGCACATCTGACAATACATCTCGGCGTAGAGCCCGAAAGCATCAGCTTGGGCTCATATAGACTTCTTACGCAATCGACAAAATTTGAAGAAGAAATTCTGCTTGTGCGACCAAATCTTTGGCTGCTGCCTGCAAATATTAATCTCGTCGGCGCTGAGAGCGAACTCGTAAGTGTTGTTGGAAGGGAAACTATCCTGCGGGAAGCTCTTCAATCAACTGAAGACAAATTCGATTATTCTTTTATCGACTGTCCCCCCTCGCTGGGATTGCTGACCTTAAACGCCCTCGCTGCCGCAGAAGAGGTCCTGATTCCCCTCCAGCCGCATTTCCTCGCCCTGCAGGGATTTGGAAAACTGCTGCAAACCGTTGAGCTTGTCAATAAAAGAATAAATCCAAACCTCAAAGTTAGATGGATTTTGCTGTGTATGTTCGACAGCCGCGCCTCACTTCCAAATGAGGTCAGGGCCGATATAGAACAATTCTTAAATAACGCACGCACAACCAACTGTGCCTGGGCATCGGCTCAGGTTTTACCTGTTTACATCAGAAGAAACATTAAGCTCGCAGAAGCCCCCAGTTACGGCAAAACAATCTTCGAATACGAACCCACCTGCCACGGCTCCGAAGATTACCGCAAAGTCGCCGAATTCATACACACCCAATTACAACCAACCCCACAACCCGGAATGCAATCAAATCAGAAACCCCCGATTGAAATCAAATTAGTTTCACCGCCTGATTTGCAAATATCACCTTCCGGGTTTACACAAACAACAACGGCTCCCGCCCCATCTGAACCCTGATAGCCCCCGAAATCCTTCTTGCAGTCCGTCAAACCAACTCTTGTGGGTTTTGCAATTGCTCGCAGATTGTGTTCAAAAACTTCGCAGCATAGACCTCGTCTATTACGCTGCGGTCAACCGCCAGCGACAAACTTACCATTTTCCGTTCCACCGGCTTACCGTCCATAGGAACATTTTCTCTATTCACATTGCCCACCGCTAAGATGACACTTGTCGGCAACGGCACAATTCCCAAAAAAGAATCGATGCCGTAAGCGCCGAGGTTGCTTAACGCTATCGTCTCGCCTTCCATCTCATCGAGTGTCAGCTTATCGTCGCGTGCCTTTTCAGTAAGCGTCTGCTCAAGTGAGGCAATCTCAGCTAATGTTTTTCTGTCCGCATCTTTTATCACCGGCACAACAAGGCCCTGCGGCGCATTGACGGCAAAGCCAACATTGATTGAATCGGGTATTTTGATACTGTCTCCATCAATTCTTCCAAGCATAAGCGGGTATTTTTTCACAGCCATCGCCAGCGCACGAACATAAAAAGCGTCTGTTGTTATTTTGACACCCAACGATTTCCGCAGCCTCGGCCGAAGGCCCATCAGTTCGGTTACATCCGCTTTTAACTCAATGTAAAAACAAGGCTTGCTCATCTTTGATTGCAACATCCTTTCGCCGATGAGCTTCTGGATTCGCGTCAGGGAGATATAGGGGCCTGCCGAATTTCCCGAAAATGTTTTTGTCGTCTCTTGGGACAAAATAAAATCCTTAATTGAATAAGGTAGAATTATAATAGTCCTATCTAAATCGTCAAGTCCGCCAAATGCTTATAACTGTGAAGATATGAAAAGAAGGCATCCTTATGTAGAAACGACCACATTATTTATATCGGAGCTGCTATGCACAATCCCTTATTTTGCGTGAGCTTGACTGTCAACAACGGTTTTCTCCAGAAGGTTGTCCATCTTTTCGGGTAAAATCTCCGGTGTGGGTTTACCATCTAATGGCAGAAAGACAGTAAAGGTTGTGCCTTGGCCCACTTCACTTTCGACCTCAATTCTGCCACCGTGCATCATCACGATTTTGCTAACTATGGCAAGTCCCAAACCTGTGCCCTTAACCTGCTGTCCGTGCTGATGTACTTGATAAAATGGGGCAAATAATTTAGGAAGGTTTTCCTTGGGCACCCCTATACCTGTATCGCTGACCTGTATAACTAAATCTTCACCTTTGTGCTGAACAGAAACAAAAACTTGGCCGTTTTCAGGTGTGAACTTGATTGAATTACTAATTAAGTTTGTCAGGACCTGCATAATTCCGTCGCTATCAAACCTGGCTTTAGGCAAATCATCATCAAGTTTAACGGAAAGTTTCACCTTTTTCTTCTCCGCATAGAGGGTCATTGTGTGACACGCGTCCTTAACAACTTCCCTGATATCGTTTTCCCGCATATTAAATTTCATTTTATTGGCGCTGAGCTTTTGAAAATCCAAAACCTCATTTATCAGTTTGGCAAGCCTGTCTATGTTTTTTTGCGCGATATTCAAGAAATTCTTCTGGTCTTTATTAATTTTCCCTGACACCTCCTCTAAGACAATGGAGATAGCTTCTTTCATAGATGCCAAAGGCGTCCGCAGTTCGTGCGAAACCGTGGATACAAATTGCGATTTTGTTTCCATTGCTTCTTTTAATTCTTCTTCTGCCCTTTTGCGCTCGGTGATGTCTGTGGTGACACCTATCGAACCCATTATCTTCCCCTCAGAATTTTTCAGAACGCTCAGCGAAACATCAACATCAATTAATCTCCCGTCTTTTCTAATCATCTTGGTTTCCAGGTGGCGCTGCACTCCTTTTTGTACGATATTGAGAGTTCTTATTTTCTCCCACTGCCCTTCGGAATAAAGCGACTTCACCGGCCTAAGGTATAAATCTTCCTTGTCCATACCCAAAAGGTCTTCTGTGAACTTGTTCCAAGAAATAATCTGCTCCCTTTCATCGACCAGTGTGATAGCAGCAGCCGAGTTTTCAAAGATAGTTCGGTACTTTTCCTCCGCCAACTGGCGTTCCTGCTCTGCCTTTTTGCGCTCGGTGATGTCCTGTCCAATTGCTATCAACCCAATAGTCTGGCCATTTTTATCCCTGAGTATTTCATCATACCACTCGACTAAAACTTCATGGCCGTCCTTAGTAACGATAGGATTAATGTTGCCTCTGGTATGCTCTCCACTTATTGCACGCTTAAACAACTCTTTTGCCCGCGGGTGGTCTCTTTCAGGCAAAAAAGTACCAAACCAGTCCTTGTTTTTTACTTCCTCCACCTTATAGCCGGAGATTTTCTCCATACAGGGATTGAAATTTACAATACGGGTATTTGTATCCAAGACCAACATGATAACCGGTGCAGTATTAAACATGCTTTCAGCAAATTCCTTTTCCTGTTTAATTACTGCCTCGGCCCTTTTGCTATCGGTGATATCCCGGAATATACCCTGCAGTACTTTCTTGCCTCCGACTTCAAGTAAACTGGCCATTATCGCAACATCTTTGATTTCTCCGGTTTTGGTAACAATCAGCGTTTCCAGGGTCTGACCCTGTTTTTCTTTGAGATGCTGCTTGAAAGTGCTGCTAAATTCTCCTTCAACCATTTCTGGAGGATGGAGAATCCGCTGGTGCTGACCAATGAGTTCTGATTTTTCCCTACCAACTAATCTTGTTGCCGCAGGGTTACAGTCAATTAATATGCCTGTTTCGGCATCGGCTACGAAGATAGCGTCTAATGCTCCCTCAAACTGCATTCTATATTTTTCTTCAGTTTGGCGTAACTGCTCTGCCGCTTTCTTGCGTTCAATGGCATACCGCACAGCGCGGGTCAGCAGGTTGCTGTCAATCTGTCCCTTGACAAGATAATCCTGCACCCCCTTCTTCACCGCCATAACTGCTGTTTCTTCATCGTCAAGACCACTTAGCACAATGACGGGGACATCCGGAATCTTAGCGTGTATTGCGCTGAAAGATTCGATTCCCTGACTGTCCGGCAGGCCGAGGTCAAGGAACACAACGTCAAAACATTCTTTATCCAGAAATCCAAGTGCCGTCTTGAGGCATTCTGCGGATTTTATATCTGAAATGGACAGCGCCGATTGAGACAACAGCCGTTGCAGCAGTTTTCTGTCAACTATGTCATCTTCGATTATGAGTATTTTTAACCGCTGTGTACCATTGATTTCCATTTTTGCCTTACATTTTGTAAATATCTCTTTGGTTGGTGAATTGCCTCTCGCTTTGTCTTGTTTGGGTTTTCGGCCTGCTTTTGTGCATTACCGCTGGATTTTATTTCCCAAAACTTTTGTTATTTTTCCCACCAGGTCAGTAAAATCAAATGGTTTAGTAACGTAATCAGCTACACCAATTTCCACGGCTTTAGCTACATCCTTTGCATCGCTGAATGCGGTAAACATTATCACAGGTATGTCCTTTAGCTCCGGACTGTTTTTGAGGCGTTCGAGCATCTCATAGCCGTTCATAACCGGCATACTGATGTCTAATAATATGATGTCCGGCTTCTCATTTGCCGCTTTTTCCAGGCCTTCTTTTCCATCGGCGGCAGTAATAACCTCAAATTCGCAAAATTCAAGGCGGTATTGGACGGTGCTGACTATATCAGCTTCGTCATCGACGACAAGAACTCTGGCGAGAGAGGTTTTCTTTTTTGACTTGAATAATCCCCACATTATAGGTTCCCTCTTCGAATCTCTGTGTAAACTTTCCGTATTTTCTTATTTGTGCAGAATCGCTTCGCTGATTTTTTATCGACCCAAACCAATTGTGGCATTAGCAAAGAATAATGTTAACGCAACGATATCAGGGAAAGTCCTCAATTTGACAAATTAAGAGTCTCCCAAGATTATCGGTCATAACCCCAGCTATTTCGCCGACACTGATAAAGATATTAGTTGTTTAGTATCGGACTTATTGCCTGCAAAATGTTCAAATTTGATATACAGAAGCTTCTTATTAAGTCTTCACTGAGCAATGTCGATAGTGATTGTGAGTCCGTATAACCATATATTCAAAAATGCTATGCAAAATCAGGAACACATAATCTCATATATCCTGGAGCAGAACATTCTTGATGAAAAGACCCTGCAAAAGGTTCTCAAAGATCAAGAAATAAGCGGTCAAAGCCTGATAAGTATTCTCAAAAAAAACAACTTTGTAGATGAAGAGCAGCTCGTCAGGATAATTGCCGCTGGTCATCAGATAGAATTCGTGAACCTTTCACCAGATATGATAAGTCCCATAGCCGCTCACATGGTGACATACGAGATGGCAAACCAATACAATATAATCCCTGTTAAAAAAGAGGGCAACAAGCTGCTGGTGGCAATGAGCTCGCCCTTGAATCTTGCCGTCAGGGACGAAGTAGAGATGAGGACGGGTCTTAAGGTAGTTCCTCTGGCTGCTACACAGAATGCAATCAGACAAGCTATTACATACCACTTCAACGTGCAAAATGTAACACGCCAGGCTATAGCTTCAATGCGGTTGACAACAGACAGTAATAAAGATGTGTCCAGAGAGGCTGAGTCCGAGAACAAATCGCCGCAAGTTACCAATGCTCCTATTACGAAGCTGGTTTCTTCCGTAATAAACAGTGCCATTGATGCCGGGGCAAGTGATATACACATCGAGCCACAACAGCCCGATATGAGGGTGCGGTACCGTATAGATGGAATCTTACACGACGCAATAAACGTGCCCTCGTCGGCACAGCTTGAGGTAGTATCGCACATTAAGGTTACAGCAGATATGGATATTTCTGAGCAAAGAGTCCCTCAAGACGGTCATATGATGGTGCGGCATGACGGCAAAGAGTATGATATGAGGGTTTCGTCCTTGCCAGGGGTGGGAGGAGAAAAAATAGTTATCAGAATTCTCGATAAGGACGCGATTAAATGGTCGCTTGACGCTGTTGTGCCATCGCCCGATGACAACCGAAAGTTTCGAGAGTTAGCCAGCAATCCTTATGGTATGTTACTTCTGACCGGCCCGACCGGCTGCGGCAAAACCACCACCCTATATTCGGTTCTGCAACTGTTAAATACTCCTGAAAGAAATATCGTTACTGTTGAGGACCCTGTCGAGTATCGCCTCGATGGTATTACGCAGATGCAGGTCAAACCGATTGCGGGGATAACATTTGCATCAGCTTTGCGAAGCATAGTTCGCCAAGACCCGGATATCATATTGGTAGGTGAGATACGTGATTTTGAGACAGCAGAAATAGCTATCAGTGCTGCTCTGACGGGACATCTGGTACTAAGCACATTGCATACCAACGATGCAGCAGGCGCGATATCACGTTTAATCAATCTTGGAATAGCACCGTTTCTTGTTGCTTCAGCACTTTTAGGAGCAGTCGCCCAAAGGCTTATAAGGACCTCCTGCATCAAGTGCAAGCAGGTCTATCAGCCATCTGAAGATGACCTGAAATGTCTGTTCGGCAAATCGGACGGGGATAAGAAGACAGAGCTTTATCGCGGGACTGGATGTAACTACTGCTACCATACGGGATATCACGGGCGAAAGGGCATTTTTGAGATACTGCCTATTTCTCCGACAATAAGGAAAATGACCGTAGATAGAAGCAGCGACGATGTGATTAGGCAACAGGCGATTAAAGAAGGTATGAAAACACTTCATAAAAGCGCTGCCAGTGAGGTCCTCGCCGGCGTGACAACAATAGATGAGATAATGCGAGTCATCAATGTGAGGATAGAGTAATGGCAGTCTATCAATATGTGGCAAAAGATGGAACGGATAGGAAGTTCTCCGGCACATACACCGACATCGAAAATGTTTCGGGGCTGCGAGAGGAGCTGGCCAAGATAGGTTGTGTTCTCGTAAAGGCCCGGCGGGAAAAGAGCTCAGCGGTGAGACGCAGGAGAATAAAGCATTCGGAAGTGGCGACTTTTGCCTATAGGTTCGCAGAGATGTATTCGGCAGGTCTATCAATAGCAAGCTGCCTTGAGGCACTGGAGGAGCAGACCGAAAATCAGGCCTTCAGGTATGTAATTGCTGATATCAAGCAAAGCATACAGACCGGCTCAAGCCTAAAAAACGCCTGTGAAAAATACAGAAACATATTCTCAGATTTCTTCCTCGGAATGATTGAGGCCGGTGAGACCGGCGGGAAGCTGGGAAAAACGCTCGATATGAGCGCTATGTATCTGGAAAAGCGGACAGATATAAGACGAAAGGTCGTTTCCGCTTTTGCTTATCCTGTTATGGTAACTATTATGTGCTCTGTAGTTATTACCTTTCTCTTGATTTTTGTTATACCAATTTTTATGAAACTATACAAACAGGCGCATGTGCCGTTGCCTGGTCCAACGCGAGCTCTTATAGGATTAAGCTCTCTGGTAACAGAACAGTGGTGGGTAGTCCTTATTGTGGTGGCGGCGGGAGCAATGGCAGGACGATGGCTGCTAAAAAAACCACAAGTAGAAGCTGCGTGGGATGCTTTCAAACTGAATATGCCTGTTTTTGCCAAGCTAAATCGTATGCTTGTGGTCTCACATTTCACGCGGACATTCGCAATGCTGGCTTCAGTTGGAGTTCCGCTGATTAAGGCTTTGGATGTAGCAAGTGAGGTTGCTCACAATCACAAGTTGACCGAAATTGCCAAAGAATTGCAACAAGAGATTAAGGCAGGTAATCCTATTGCAAAATCACTTAAAAGCTACGCAATTTTCCCTCCGATAATCATACAGTTGGCTGCCTCGGGTGAAGAGGTGGGACAATTATCGGAAATGTTGAACAAAGGCGCTGACCTTCTTGATAAAGATATTGACAGGGCAATAAATGCTTTACTTATGAAATTGGAGCCGGCCTTGACGATTATTATGGGCGCTGTTGTTGGATTGATCCTTATGGGGGCATATTTGCCTATGTTCGATTACATGGGCCATTTGAAATAGTCGCCCCGCCCATGTGAGGACGAGCGACGAGAGACGATTGATGCGTGGGGAGTATATGGATTACCGGACTAACTTGCAAGCTGATAGTTTTTTATTGGTTTTTTATAAAGTAGCTGATGTTCTATGACGATTATCTAACCGATTAACTAAATAAGAATTCTTTTCTTTTTAGAAAGGACACAAATTATGAAACTATTGAAAAGCAGAAAAGGTCTTACACTAATTGAATTGCTCATTGTGGTTATAATTCTGGGAGCACTGGCAGCAATTGCAATTCCAAGAATATCTCAGAATTCAACTACCGCCAAGTGGAAGGCCTGCCAAACTAATGTCGCCACGATGAACACACAAATCGAATTGTACCATGCCAATTCGCCAACTGACGCGTGGCCGACCCTCCTGACGGATGTTACCAATGACGCCAACTATTTCCCTGGTGGTGCTCCTAAATGTCCGACTACTGGAACTAGTGCACCCTATACGATGGATGGTACTACTCACCGTGTTTCTTGCAGCACCTCCGGCCACACCAACCCATAATCAAAGGACCGAAGCACATACAGGATATAAAAGGCCCCCGCACCAATTGAAGCTGAACGGGCGTTGCGAACCAGATGTAGGGGAGGCTTCTCCGCTGGATGACAATTGGTGCGGGGTGAATTTGCATTATGACAAAGAAAAGCAAGGCCCACACACTGGTTGAACTAATTGTAATTGTGGTGATTGTGGCCGCGGCGACCTTAGCCGTAATTGCCATTTCAAGAATGTCTCGAAGTTCAGCTGCCACCAAGACTATGGCCTGCCAAACTAATGTTGCCACGATGAACACACAAATCGAAGTATACTATGCGGAAAATGGCTCTTGGCCATCCGCCCTGACGGATATCACGAACGACCCTAACTATTTCCCTAAGGGTGCTCCTGCCTGTCCGGCCGGTGGAACCTATTCGATGAATGGCACTACTCACCGTGTTTCTTGTAACGCTCCCGGCCACTAAGCAAGGGCTTGTCCATTGCGGATTTGCATTATGGCAAAGAAAAGAAAGGCTCACACGCTGGTTGAATTGATTGTAATCGTAATGATTTTGGCCGCGTTGGCCTTTATAGCGGTACCAAGACTTCAATTTGCCACTCTATATCGCAAACAGGCTGACACAGTTGCAAGAAAAATTGTTACCGACCTTCGCCGTGCACGCGAGCTTGCTATTTCCAACGCAGCAACCGAACCCAACGGCTTTGCACTAAACATAAACACAATCGGCTTGACCTATGAAATAAAAATAGCGCATAGCGATGGGACACCAATCCCAAACGGCACATTTTCAATCGACCGGAGAATCATCACCTGCGCACCGTGCCCAACAAGCTTTCAATTCGGCCCGCTGGGAAATTTAACCAAAAGTGATTCCAACGACTTAACCGTTTCTGCAGAGGGAAAATTCTTCACAATTAATATTACTCCGGCAACAGGTATGATAAAATGCACCGAAAATTGAAAATCGCAAAACGATTCGCGGGATTAACGTTAATAGAGGTTGTTATTGCTTCAGCATTACTGGCTGCCGCAATGGTTCCGATATTGAAATGTTTGACCGTTGCCCACGCCAGCGCTATAAGAATCGAGCATAAAAGCCGCAGTCTCCTTCTCGCCCAGGCCAAGCTTGACCAGATAAGAGCTCGCTCAATCTACAACTACACCAACAGCGGCAACCCATTAGGATTTGCAGAAAGCGGCACTCCTCTTGACGGTTTATACCTGTGCAATGTAACGGACAATAAAGATGACTTCCTAAAAACGATAACGGTATCTGTCGGTTACAACCTCGATGGCGACACCGTAACTCTGGCGACACTTATTGCCAGAAGATGGACTGATTAAGGCACTACACAAAACTTATAGGACATTCTCGCCTGTCTGAGTATTCCTTTCTCGTGTTAATCACTAATGTCTGATAAAAGCAGACCTTAATACCAAATAACCCCATTTTTTTGCGGTTTTTTCTATCTTTATCTTAATGGTTGATAATTTAAAACTTGCGTAACGGCTGCTTCCTCTTATGCCGAAAATATCAACAATAGCGCAAAAAATATGCGGTGACGAAATGCGGTATCGAAACAGAAAACTTCGGAATTGTCCGGCTCTAACCATTTTGGAGATAATTATAGCTTTGGCTATAATAACTATTATTTTTGCAGCGGTGCTGCCGCAATTCAGGGTTATCCAGAACGGCTGGGACTCCAGACAAGCAGCTACCGAGGTCCTTCAAAATGGCAGGGTCCTTATAGACCACATAAACCGTAACCTTTCAAAAGCCATCAAAATAACCGCCGTAAGTAACCCGACCGAAACCAACGGATATATCCAGTTTCTGGGTAATGACAGTAACACATACCGGTATGATATTAACTCGACCGGCAGTTACATCAGGTATGGCCAGGTCGGATACACTCCCGCGGATTTGGCAGGGCCCGTCAGTTCCCTGACGTTCACCTGCTACGACGCTTGTGATATAGCCACAACAGATGTTAATGACATCCGCCTTGTTGATGTGAATACAATTCTGCCCAATCCTGCCGCGCTCGGCCAGAATAAAACCTTCACAGCCTCCGTTTACCTCCGTGCGGACGCGAATAACGGTGGGATTGTGGGGTGCTGGAAGCTGGATGAGACCAGCGGAACAACTGCGGCGGATTCATCAGGCAAAGGCAACAATGGGACACTGGTCAATATGACCACCCCAGGATGCTGGGGCCCAGGACAAATCGGCAATGCGCTAACTTTTGATGGAACGGATGATTATGTTGATTTAGGGACTGGTTCATCACTTAATTTTGGAAGTTCTGGACCTTTTACAGTATCTGCCTGGGTGAAAACAACAGACAGTTATGGAATGATAGTTTCTTTCAGAAGTTCAACTGACGGCGGTCCTGTGATAGACCTGGCAGTGGGATATGACGGTGGAGTTGACGACCCTTGCAAAGCTATGATTTTAGTCAGACAGAATGGTGGCAGTAGTTATGCTCATGTAACAGGAGGGAAAGTCAGTGATGGCTTCTGGCACCATATTGCGGCGGTAAGAGGTTCCGGCAGTACAATAGAACTGTTTTTGGATGGGGTATCTCAGGGAACAAATTCTGGTGCGGAATCCGGAGGTGCAATAACAACTAATTTAAGAGCAATCGGTTCCGAGAGACGCTGGGTCAGCGATAGCTACGGAACAGCGGACCAGCGTTATCTCGCCGGCACAATCGACGATGTCCGTCTCTACAACCGCGCACTCACGGCGACGGAAATCGCACAGTTGGCTAATATCCCCACTTACAGAGGTTTCAGTAAGGCCAAGCAAGATTCTGATACCACCTCTATTGTCATTTCAACGCCTGCCACGAACACGGGTGACCTTCTCATCGCGGCAGTTGCCACGGACGGAGATACTTCCGCCTCTATTGCTGTACCAGGATGGACACTGATTGACCGCGGTGCACCCAGCGGCGGCCGGGTAACGCTGGGCGCCTGGCGAAAATTTTCCACAGGTGCCTCAGAGCCGGCCACTCATACTTTCTCCTGGGCGGTGGGGAACCCACAGCAGGCCTACGGCTGGATAATGCGCTTTACCGGCTATGATGCTACCAGTCCGAGTCCGATTAATACATCAGCGACCGCCGATCAAAACAACATTGCTCCAACCAGTCCTGCAGTAACCACAACAGTTCCCAATTGCCTGATTCTTCGTCTCGGTGCATTTGATGATACTTCTGTTTTACAAGACAACCTCAATCTTCTTTCAGGTCATACTACAATTACTGCGGGCAGCAGCAGCGGCAGCAGTACTATTCCAAACTATCAAGCAGCAGGAACTGCTCAGTCTAGCACAGTGGCGATTACCGTCCCCTGGCCGGCGCATCAGGCGGGCGACATTGCGCTTCTTTTTGTTGAGTCATGCGGAGGTCAGCCGGTAACGCTTACAACACCGGCAGGTTTCGTGAATGTAACCAACAGCCCGCAGGCAACTGGAGCGGGAGCGGCCGGAACGCGTCTCACCGTGTTCTGGTGCCGGGCGACGTCGTCTTCAATGAGTTCGCCGGTCGTGGGTGACCCGGGAGACCACGTCTACGGAAGGATACTCACCTTTCGCAACGTTGTCGCAACTGGCGACCCGTGGGACGTGACGCAAGGTGGAACGAAAGCAGCGGCCTCAACCACTACGACATTCGGAGCGGTCACCACAAGCGTCAATAACACCTTGATCGTGCTTGCGGCATCAAGAGATAACGACTCAGCCGCAGCGGCGTGGTCAGGTTGGACGAACGCAAATCTCTCAGGCCTCACAGAGCGATCGGACGGAGGAACCACATCAGGAAACGGTGGAGGCGTGGGAGTGGCAACAGGCCTCAAATCAACTGCCGGAAGCACCGGTCAGACTACGGCGACGGTAACATCAAGTGTTGACGGACATATGACCATCGCGCTCAAGCCAGTCGGTGACGGCACGGTCTCGGGCGGCGCAGGATACGTCAAGCAATCGCTTGCCGGCGGCAGCGGAACATCCAATTTCCAGCTTACCGCATCGAAGGATGCACGAATGCTTACGATAGCGATAGCCCCGGCTACTAACGGCAGTTATGATTGTTGCGGAGACTATCTACGACCTTAGAGCGGAACTGCTATGAAAACAAAGACTAAAAATAATGGTTCAGTTCTTTTGATGGTAGTATTTGCCATAGCGCTGCTGTCTGTGCTCACTATCGGCATAGTCGAGATGCACACCGAGGAAATACAGCTTATGCAAAATCAGGTCGATGCTGCACAGGCGCTCGCAGTCGCCGAGGCCGGTCTAAACGATGCCTTCGCGAAAATACGGACAAATCCGAACTGGGTTCCCGATGGTAGCTATACCAATAAATCGTTCCCAGGTTATGGCACCTACACCGTAACCTATGTACCGCCGGACCCAAATATTACTTCAGAAGGAATTACATCGCAGGGATTTAAAGCCAGAGTGAAAGCTAAAGTAACAATCAGCAGCAGTGATCCAAACCACGTAATCAGAATTGATAATTTATGGATAAACGAATAATGCTTAGCACGAGAACCGCACTCGCCTCGGCGAAGACACGAGTCGAAGCCGGGCTGGAAATGCTCAAGACAAGCAGCGTATCGTCAAGATGGCTTACGCCACTGAGGATGCTCAGGACCAAAACCGCTCTGGGAGTAGATATCTCGGATAAGCAGATAAGTCTGGCGCTCCTTAAGAAGGACAAAAACGGAGTCGAGTTACTCAAGGCCGCCACTGCCCCTGTTCCTGATGGAGCGATAAAAAATGGCAACATTGAAGACGCTGCTGTTTTAGCTAATGCGATAAAAAGATTGAAAACCTCCAGCAGAATACGGACAACCCACGCTGCTGTATCGTTATTTACCAAACCGGTTATTGCGCAAATTATGGACATACCCAAGCAAGTTCCGGGCAATATAGGGCAATTTGTCCAGGACCAAGTGAAACACTGTGCTGTCTTACCAGGCAGGAAAATTGCTTTTGACTTTTGTGGGGTCGGTTCAGAAGCAAGCCCTGCAAGCCGTCTCCTTGTTATTGCTACTGATGGCCGAAAGGTAGATGAGATTGTCAAGGTGTGCAGTCAAGCCGGTCTTGTTGTTGAGGCGATTGAGCCGCCGCTGCTCGCCTATACCAGAGCGCTTTATGCTAAGAAGATAGCAGGAAAATTTGATTGCAGCGTGCTTATAGCCATATTGCAGGATAACACCTTAAATCTGTGCGTGTTCAGAAAGCAGACTATGGACTTTGTCAGAACGAAGAGTATCAGCAAAGTCCTGGGGACTCCTTACGGAGAAAAAGCACAGCCGAATGAGCTCTGTCAGTGGCTCGCTGAACAGATAAATATGGTTATCCAATTTTATGATGTCGAGGTCCCAGACGGTTGTGGAAAGTGGGAAGTCATTGTGGTTGTAGATGGTGAGCCAGTCGAACCATTACCCAAGGACGCTGCAGGGTCTCTGAGGGCTAAAGTCGCAAGTGCCAATTTACAACTGCTAACCGGCGAAGATATTTGCCAGGCTATTGTCGTTAGTCAATCCGCCGGACTTTCCAATTGTCGCCAACCCGATAAACCTTCACCGGTAGCAATCGGCCTGGCTATGAAGCTTTTGGATACGGATGCGCATAATTTAGGCGTGAACCTGCTTCCCCCGAAAGTAGCCCGGCTTAGAACTGCTCAAAAAGGAGCTCTCATAACAGCCAATATTATAGCAGCAGTGCTGCTGATTATGATATTGGCTGTCAATGGGCCGATCTGGAAGATTAAAAAATTAAACGAAAGCATTAATAAAAAGGCATATCTATTGCGGGACACGCATACTCTGGTTAGAGAACGGATATCGATAAATAAACAAATCAGCGCCATAAGCAATACACTTAACCAAATAAATGGGGCCTTAGGTTCTCATTGTGATACGGACTGGCCCGGTCTGCTAAATGACATTGGAAAAGGGATACCCAGAACTGTATGTATAACCAGTCTGTCCAGCAGAGCCAATTCCGGGATGTCGCTGAAAGGTCTGGCGTTATCAAATGAAGCTGTTTATTTGTTTGTGGATATGCTGAACAAATCCGAGCACATAAATTCGGCTTCTATCGCTGAGACAAAGAAAGATGACAAGGGATTCATCAGCTATGAAATCAGCTGTGCCCTGGCTCCAAAAAAGGAAAACAGTAATGTTAATTGATAATCTTGTTAATTTGAATCGCTCAACAAGAAGTGTTGTTTTTACTGCGTTGATTATAATAGCAACAATAGCAATGTATAACTGGATAGTCGCCCCACACGTTACTTACTTGTTCGCAGCACAAGAATATGAATCGGCTGTAAGTAAAGCTGTGGAGAAAAACGAAGTCATCACCGATGAAGTCAAGGCCGAAACGAAAAGGCGGGAAGAATTATATGAACAGCTTGCCAGGGCCCGCAACACCCTGTTTACTCCCGATGAAACTAAAGAGTTCTTCAGTGATTTGCAGGCCGTTTCCGAAGAAACAGGATGTATAGTTCGTTCGCTTAACCTGGCTGCAAGTGAACCATCTTTTAGAGACGACACTTCAAGTATTATCGCTAACAGTGCAATGTTGACCGTCTCAGGCCAGTATAACAGCATAATCAGACTGGTGGAAAAACTGCAAAATCACCCCAAAAAGATCTGGATGTACCCATTTAAGATAGAATCTATCGACTTCGGCTCTGGCCAGCTTAAATGCGATATGACTATTACAGCTTACACAATCCAGGATAAGGAGGCTGCCCTATGAATAAACCCCGGTATGCAAAGATAGTTTTCTGCGGTATTATTTTGGCCGCTATCTTCTGGTATGGCTGGACACAAGCTCAGCCGGTAAAATCTGAATCTGAACAGAACAGCACATCAGAGGTTGGACGCGATAACCCTTTTGCAAATTTCATCGGTAATAAAAAATCCACAGCACAGGAAGCTTCCCAAACTTCACAGCCGGTTGAGGAAAAGCCGGAGCTGTTTGTTGAAACCGTAGCCCTTAAATTTCTGGATGCCGGAAACCTTAGGACCGCACTTGCAGGTATGTCTTCTAAAAATGGCAGTATTTCTATTGATGAAAAAAGTAATTCTTTGATTGTTTGCGACACGAAGGAAAATCTCGAAAAAATTCTCGCTCAAATTAGAAAAGCCGACAAAACGCCCGAGCAGATTATGATAGAGGTAGTTATTCTTGACGTCCAGCTTGGCGATGACACCGAAATCGGCGTGGACTGGACCAAGTTTTTCCCACCGGAACGCCACCTTGCGTATGAGCAAACCCTTATACCTACCACCAGCACAACCGGAGGACTTCTTACGCTCTCGAAATACGGCATTGCCGGTACTGTACGCGCTCTGCAGGAAATTCGAAATGTCGAAATACTCGCAAGCCCCCGCATACTTGTTGCCAGCGGAAAGGAGGCCTACATTAAAACCACCGAAGAAATACCGTATACAGAGCTTACCGAAAGCACCGGTGGTACCAGCGGAAACTATGTATCCTCGACAAAGTTTAAGGAGGCCGGCGTTACTCTCAATGTTAAAGCAACCGTCGTTGACGAGCATAAAATCCTGATGACGGTAGAGCCTGAACAAAGCATTAACACCGGTGTAGCAGGGGTGGGGACGGGGGCGGGTGCCACCACTGTTCCTATAGTTGACAAAAGAACAGCCAAAACTACCCTCCTTATGGAAGACGGCCAGGTCCTTATTATGGGCGGCCTGAGAAAAAAAGAAATAAGAATTACTAAAAGCCAGATACCTTTGCTTGGGGACATACCGCTGGTCGGCTTCCTGTTCTCTTATGACAAGAAAGATGTTAAGAATTCTGAGCTTATGGTTCTCATCTCACCCCACCTTGACAGCAAGCCGGCTTCTGAAGACGCAATGAAAAAATTCAACGAGCTTAAGAACAAACCTATCCTTTCACTGCCTTCTGATTGGCGAGACCCGTTCCGCAACATCAGCAATCAGTTGGATCGGTTAGAAAGTAAATAAAGCGACACCGCCGTAAAATTATCGCTTTGATTTTATTGCCGCCCGGATATAATCGGCCTTATGAAGAACGCCATTCTTAGCGAGCTTTTCGACCAGATGGCCGATATCATGGAAATCCTCGGCGAGGATAAATTCCGCATCAATACCTACCGAAAGGTTGGCCGAATTATCGCTGATATGCCTACTGATATAGAGACGCTTTTGGCCAGCGGCGACTTGGCAAAAATACCCGGTATCGGCAAATCAAGTCTTGCTAAGATTGAAGAGTTCGTAAAAACCGGCGCAATAACCGCCCACAAACAACTGCTCACTAAAATCCCGCCAACATTGTTGGAGCTGCTTACTATACCCGGTGTAGGCCCCAAAGGCGTAAAAACAATCTACGAAAAGCTAAACGTAAAAACTATTTCCGAATTGAAAAAGGCGATTCTCTCCGGCTCTTTAGCTAAACTGCCCGGCTTTGGCGATAAAAAGGCGGCAGCAATAACAAGAGGCATTGAATTTCTTGAAAAATCCACAGGCCGAATTCGCCTCGACCAGGCCATTGAAGCCGCGGATATTGTTACCGGGTTTCTCAAGGAGCTTCCCGGTATCGGCAAAATCCAGCCTGCCGGCTCGCTGCGCCGCCGGGCAGAAACCATTGGTGACGTTGACATCCTCGTTGCCGCTAAAAATGGCAAAAAGATAATAGACACATTTACCAAAGCGGGCTTTGTGCAGGAGGTTCTCGCCGCCGGACCGACAAAAGGTTCTGCGATTATCCGGACAGAAACCATTCCCGTCCACGTTGATGTCCGCGTCGTGCCCAAAGAGAGCTTCGGCGCTGCGGCACAATATTTCACCGGCTCAAAACAGCATAACGTGCGCCTAAGAGAAATCGCCGTAAAGGCAAAATTGAAATTAAACGAGTATGGCTTATTCAAAGCAGATAAAAGAATTGCTGGGGCAACTGAGGAAGAAATCTATCGAAAACTCGACCTGGATTTTATCAACCCGTTATTACGTGAAGACCGTGGCGAAATTGAAGCAGCAAAGACACACACCTTACCCGAACTGATTGATTCCAAAGACATTAAAGGCGACCTCCACGTCCACACAAATGCTTCCGATGGTAACGCCGGTATTTCAGAGCTTGCCCATGCTGCAAAAGATTTTGGATATAAATTTATCTGCATCACAGACCACTCGAAGTCCTCTGCAATCGCTAATGGTTTATCAAGTAAACAGTTGGCTAACCAAATCAGGCATATCCACAAACTAAATGAAAAAATAAAAGGCATAACCATCTTCGCCGGAACCGAGGTGGACATCCTCGCCAACGGCTCTCTGGATTTCGACAACAAGTTACTTGCCGAGCTTGATTTTGTAATAGCCTCGATACATTCAGGTATGACCAGTTCCCGCGAAAAGGTAACTACCCGCACATTAAAGGCGATGGATAATCCCTATGTAAACTGCATCGCGCATCCTACAGGCCGCCTTCTCGGCCAGCGCGAACCGATGGATATCGATATGGCCGCTGTAATCAAACATGCTACTCAGACACACACGGCTTTGGAAGTGAACGCGAATCCATGGCGCCTGGACCTCAAGGATACCCACTGCAAAATGGCGGTTGAAGCAAAGGTTGCGCTGGCCATCGGAACCGACGCTCACAGCATTGCTGGCCTTGGCTCGATGGGCTACGGAGTAGCCACCGCTGCACGCGGCTGGGCAACGAAAGCAAATGTATTGAACACTTTCACTGCTGCAAGACTAAAGGGTTTTGTCGAGGCTAAAAGACCGTAGTTTGCGTTATAATACACAATAGAGATAAAGAAAGGTTTGGCGATGAGTGAGGTAATAACCCTTCCTAAGCCGAATCAAGATGGCTCGATGTCATTGGAGAAAGCCATCGCCGTTCGGCGGTCCCGGCGAGACTTTTCACCACAATCTCTTTCGTTTGAGCAAATCAGCCAGCTAACCTGGGCAGCACAGGGGCAGGTGGCTGGCAATAGGTATCGCACAGCACCCTCAGCCGGAGCAACTTATCCACTTGAGCTTTTTGTCGTAACAGGTGATGGCTTGTTTCACTATTTGCCTGCCGAACATTCGCTTGAGAAACTCACCGGCCGGGATTTGCGAGCCTCCCTTGCATCAGCCGCCTGGGGACAGGAATTTATTGAAGCGGCGCCGTTAACAATTGTCTTCGCCGCCGAATTTAGCAGAACAACAAATCACTATGGCAAACGAGGCGTCCGTTATGTCTATATGGAAGCAGGCCACGCCGCCCAGAATGTCCATCTCCAGGCCGAATCCTTAGGGCTTGGTTCTGTCGCGGTCGGCGCCTTCGATGATGCTTCCATCAGCAAAGTTCTATCTTTGCCAAAAAACCTTGAACCCATATATATGGTAACAGCGGGCTATTGCCAATGAGTAATATGGAAACTGTTTCTATTGATGGCAGCACGGGTGAAGGAGGAGGCCAAATACTGCGAACAAGTTTGGCTTTATCCTGTATAACCGGCAAGAGTTTGCACATTGAAAATATCCGTGCCGCACGCCGCAATCCGGGCCTGGCAAAGCAGCACCTAAGTTGTGTCCATGCTGCCTGCCAAATCTGCAATGGCAAATGCCAGGGTGCCGTCCAACACTCAAAGGTATTGGATTTTCACCCGGGGCCTGTGCAAAGCGGCGACTTTTATTTTGATATTGGCTCCGCCGGCTCCGCATCCCTGGTAATTCAAACTGTCTTGCCCGCTCTTTTCTTAGCAGGCAAACCTTCGACCGTTACCGTTACCGGCGGAACTCATAATCCCCTGGCCCCGCCGGTTGACTTTCTTTCCGAGACTTTTCTGCCGGCTATCGCAACTGCTGGCTTCCACGCCAATTGCAAACTCGTAAAATACGGCTTCTTTCCTGCCGGCGGCGGAAAAATCACTTTTAATATCCAGCCTCGACAAAAAAACATACACAAAACAATCAACTTCTGCGAGCCGGCTGATAAACCTCAAATCTCCGCACGCATATACACTGCAAAACTTCCTGAAAATATCGCCCAGAAGCAGCACGAACTTCTGCTCCAAAGCAAGCTGGGCTTCGAAGACATCGAACACATCGAGGTAACGGATTCTGATGGCCCCGGCAATTGCGTGATGATTCGGCTTTGCAGCAGTGACCGCGTAACAGTATTTACCGCTTTTGGAATGCGGGGCAAACCATCCCATAAGGTGATTAGTGAGGTTGTCGATTTGGCTAAGGATTTTCTGGCAAGTGGAGCCGCTGTTGACCGCTTCCTGGCCGACCAGCTTCTAATCTATATGGCAATCTCAAAGGCCGGCTGCTGCACAACCAACGAGCTCACTACCCATCTTACAACAAATATGGAAATAATAAAAAAGTTCCTTGATGTTAATTTCTGCGTGGATAAGCAAAATGAAAATTATAGAGTCTCCTGTCTCCACGCCTGAGAAAGGTAATAGGATTCACTAATGGGCGATACAGGGTTCGAACCTGTGACCTCACGGGTGTGATCCGTGCGCTCTAACCAACTGAGCCAATCGCCCCAAGTCCGAATATATTAAAGCATTTATTGGTGTTGCTTGTCAAGCTTTAATCGTTGTCCTGCTCCGTAGCGACAAAGTTAATCCGGCCGAGCTTGACACCCTTTAGACTGATTATATTTTCTGCCGTTTTTTTGATTTCACCCACGCGCCCCCGCAGCACAACCACCTCCAGACAGTCGTGCTCGTCTAAATGAATGTGCATTGCGGAAATCGTTTGTAGAAGGTGTGAATGTTGCAGGCCGGTTAGTTTTTCCATCAGCTTTGTCGAATGATGGTCGTAAACCAGAATTACCGCGGCGACCGCCTTGGCTTTTGGGTCGCCCACTCGCTCATCGCTTAGCTGCTGGCGCACAAGGTCGCGTATGGCCTCCGACCGGCTCTGATAGCCCTGCTTGGCAATCAGCTTATCGAACTTCGAAAGTAGCTCCTTCTCCAACGATACCCCTATTCGCTCAACCTGACCCATTTTGTTCTCCTATGACAGCAACAGAACCAATATGCCAATTTCTGACCGGTTAATGCGCTATCCAGATCACGTGAAATTAATGCAATTGCTTTCATTTTAACGCAAAATTGCAAAATTAAGCATCGAACCTACAACTATGCCTACAACTATCATTATCAGAATTGCCTTAATTAAATATTTTAAACCCAATTCTTTTAGCAAGACCACAAATGTAGCAATACAAGGAAAAGATATAGCAAGCAATGTTACTGCAATAAACAATTGCTTGGCAGAAAGCGCCAAAGGCGCAAGCATGCCCACGGCAACATCTTTTCTTAGAAATCCGATTACCAAAGCAGCCACTGCTTCTTTTGGTAAACCGAATAATCCTTGAATTACTGGCGCAAATATGCCGGTTACAAAATCTAATAACCTAAAGTACAAAAGAATATTGATTGCTAAAACACCCAATAAAACAATCGGCGCCGCCTCTATCAAGAAACCTTTTATGCGAAAATATAATTTCTTTCCTAAAATAAGTAATGGGGGAAACCTATATGGCGGAATCTCTATTAAAAGTTCCGGACTATATCCAGGCAGGACGCGATTCAGAATTACACCTAATATTATCAATATGGAAAATAGAACAAGGTAAACTCCGCCGACATAAAACCCTCCAAAATTACCCAGCAGCCCAAATATCATCGCCTGTAAAGGCACACAAGGCACGCCAATAGATATAAGGGTTGAAGCGATAAACCTCTCGCGCTTTGATTCTAAAACACGCGTAGACAAAATCCCCGGCACATTACAACCAAAGCCAAGAAGCACCGGAATAATTGCATAACCGTGCAGCCCGAGCCGATGCAGTAAATTATCCAATAATATTGCCAGCCGCGGCAGGTATCCTATGTCTTCTAAAAGACTTAATATAAAATAAAAAGAAACTACGTAAGGAAGAACCATTGCAAATTCAATATAAGGCGCCGTGGTAAGGACGCCTAAAGATTGTTTAAAGTCAATCTTTCCGCTGATTAACTCACCAATTAATAAATGATGAATAAAGCCCTTTTGTCCTAATGCAATGCTTAAACGCTCTAAAACGGGCTGATAAATATCAAAAAATAAAGGGTCAAATATTTTATTTACTAATAATTCACCTAAAAAACGCACAATTTTAAAAGATACATATACAATTACGCAGGACATAAGCAGCCCGCTTAAGGGCTTTACCGAAGCATCTTCGAGTATTTCTCTTAGGGTATGATGTCTGTGGGTAAGACGCTGCACAGTTTCTACTATCTTTCCAATCTCTTGCCAACGTGCCTCATGGGTAAGTTTATTTTTAGGACTTGGATGGGTCTCTTTTATCCTTTCTATCAATAATTTGATGCCCACACCTGTTACAGCACACGTAGAAATAACCGGCACTCCCAAAAGTTCTTCTAATCTTTCCACGTCGATATGAATTCCCCTGTGCGTTGTATCATCCCACATATTTAAACACACAATCACACTAAAGCCCCCTTCAATTAATTGCAAAGTCAAAAACAAATTTCTCTCTAAATTAGTTGCGTCGAGAATATTTATTACCGCACCCTTGTCTTTGGGATATTCTTTCAGCAAAGAAACTGCCACCTCTTCTGCTTTGGAAGTCGACTCTAAGGAATAAGTTCCGGGCAGGTCAATTACTTCAATCTTTTCTTCACCTATTTTTAAATACCCTTTGGTAATCTCAACAGTAGTCCCTGGGTAGTTGGAAGCAATCACATGAACCCCAGTTAAGCGTGAAAATACCACGCTTTTACCAACATTAGGATTGCCTAATAAAAAAATCTTTTCTATCATTCTATTTCCATGATAATTTTAGCAGCTACGCCGTGGCCCAAAGCTAAGACGCTCTTGCCTACTCTTACAGTCACCGGACCTCTTAGGGCAAAATGGCTCAGCTTCATAATCTCTCTGCCAGGATAAATACCCATACTCATCATTTTGTGCTGCAGAATTCTACCACCAGAAATTTCCAATACTTTGGCCTTTTGGTTTTCTTTCAGTTGAATTAATGATAGTTTTCTCATGGTATTCAATATTATATTTTCTAAGTATCGATAAATCAAAGGAAGAAGTATGCTTTACAAAGTTCCTACCCTCCAAAGGTTTGTCCGTTGGCTCTTAAGCCATACCCCACAGAATCTCGGTATCGTGCCTTCGAAGCGGCTTGGAAGGCATGATGTCTGTAACCATTAAGATACCCATGAGCAGGTTACTTGACTTCCAAAGTTAAAGCGGGCGTGACGAGCATACCCATGCCGGCCTATCAATCAGTGGCAGTTGTGCTCACTGCAGGCGTTCTCTACGGTAATCTCCTCAAAGCTGCCATCTTTCCACTTTTCGATTGTTTCTTCAACCGTTCCCCCAACTACCTTATATACCTTTATCCCGCTTCCGTTAAGCCCCAAAACGGCTCTCGCACCCATGCCGCCACATACCACAGCATCAATATGTTTGCTATTTAGCGCTTCCAAGGGATGACACGTTCCATGAGCGTGATGCTGGTTAGAGTTGTCAATCACCTCGAAGGTATCTTTTTCGCTGTCGTAGATTGTAAAGTACGGGGCGCTACCGAAATGAGCATATACTATTGCTTTCCGCCCCACGTCGGTTTCTGTAGGTATACATATTCTCATAGTTTATTCCTTATACACTGTCCAATTACTATTAACTACTTTCTATATCACCAGGACCTACCACAACGGCCTCGCCCTCTGCCTGCCCTTGCATATCCCCTATCCTCTTGTGCCCTGTGAATATTTTTGCTTTCACACTGAGGACATTTCTGCGGCCTACCTGTCCCATAAGGGACCTCCCATTCATGTTTGCAGTCGTAACAACTGAACTTTCGCATTTCTGCCATTTTATAAACACCTCCTTCTATTTTTATTGCTTTTACCTTAACTATTGCCTCAGCAATTTTTTTGTGCGCGGAATTTATGATGTTTGCAAATGTCTGCCGTGAAATCTCCATTTTTTTCGCAGACTCTTCCTGATATAAACCCTCCAAGTCAGCAAGCCTGATTGCTTCGAATTCATCTACCGTCAAATTAACCTCTTCAAGAGTAGTCAGGGGAACACCCCTTGGTTTGAAATAATTCGTTCCCGGCATACAACGTACACATCTGCATCTAAAAGGTCTGGCCATCGGACACCTTCATAGTTATTAGCATATGCTAATAATCTAAACCATTGCAGCCCCTCTGTCAACAACAATTTCCGTAAAAAATAAGATTTGCCAATCTACGGTGAGTGATAAAACCCCCACGGTCAGTCAGAACGGCTAAAGGCAGCCAGATCCGCCCCCTTGGCTGGGCAAGACAGCTTCTTATCTACTGCCCCCCTATTCGCTCAACTTGACTCATTCTCGTTTCCTTGTAATAATAATCTCTTGGTCAAATTGTCGCTCACAGTCCTAGGAACTGAATGGCCACGCCGCAAAGGCATATCGTGGCCCCCGCTATTGCGTGAGAAAAACGCTGCAGCCGGTTCAATTGGGCGAAGTTCACTCCCGCCACCGAAAGCATAACCACACCTAACATCGTGCCAATCGTAACCGCCCCGAACACGCCCGTCACCACCGCTATGCCAAGTAGATTGTGCTTCGCCGCAGGGTACATCACAATCGGAATCAACGGCTCGCACGGCCCAAAGACAAAAATCGTAAATATCACCCACGGCGTGATGCTTATGCTGGCCTTGTCATCATGAACGTGAGCATGCTCGCTCTGATGATTATGCTGGTGTTCGTGCGCAGCCCCGGCGGTGTGAATGTGACTATGCACGTGGGATTTCTTCTGGTACGCCCGGCGCAGCCCCCATACAAAATATACCAGCCCAAATGCGATAAGCAGCCACGCCGCTATGTTGCCTCGCACCGACTCCACTATCTCCAGCTTCTTGACTGCTAACCCAAGTGCAACTCCTACCAGCCCCAGCACTACAGAACTGCCTATATGTCCCAGGCCGCACAGGAAGGTTATCAGGGCGGTTTTCAAAGCCGACCATTTTCGTGCCCACGACATCATAATAAAGGGAACATAATGGTCCGGCCCAAGTATAGTGTGGAAAAAAGCTATCGAAGCGGCGGTTATAATAAGAACGTTCAATTCCGTTGTCATAATCATCTTCTCCAAAAACTTAAAATGCGCTATTGCGCATAAAAATAACAAATCCGTGCTACCGTGTCAAGTGTTTTTTTAATAAAAAAATAATGTCCAATGCTAAACTGATGACCGAACACTAAATTCAGGCGGTAGAGGCAGACCTACGTGTCTGCTATGCTTTCAATCAAAACTGTAGGTGCCTTTTTCCCAAAATCGAGTTTTCCAAAATTTTTTTATTTCTTTAATTGCAATGACTTAGCCGAAACCTCACCCCCAAAAACCCCGTAATTTTCGCATCAATCGCGCATGTTCGTCCTATTGTAGAGAGAACGAAAGTCTTTTCTCGAGGCTTGAAACTGTTTAAAGGGGTTGCTAATGAGCGGTTTCCAATAACTAATTAATTTATACTGTTTATAATTTACTTCTCTGTGTTCTCTGTGGCTGAAACTTTACTTGCCGCGGCGAAAACGGAGATTGTCTATTTACAGCGGAAAAATCAATCAAAATGAATTAAATTATGCAAAACAAACCCAATTTTTTAAAAAGTCAAATGTTTACAACCGTAACTTCAACAATGACTTACAACGAAAAAACGACATTGGACACTTGGTTAAAACGAACCCAATCAAAGCCAACTTGTAGTGAGCTTGTCGAATCTATTTTAATCTTTGCTGGTTACGTAGATTACCTGCTCGGCAAACAAATTCGGCGCGAATCTCACCGGCACTATTTTGGCCTTGCCCAATGGAATCCTCTTTTCCACCTTGACCCCAAGCTTCTCGCAGAACTGGTCAAAATCCTTCAGCGACAAAAAGTGTATGTTCGGCGAATCGTACCAGCTCAGCGGCAGTTGGCCGGTCACTGGTGCTTTGCCGAGAAGTATAAGCTGTGCCCTGCACCGCCAGTGCGCGAAATTGGGAAAGCTGACGATTACCTTTTTACCGACCCGAAGCAATTCCTTAAAAACCTTCTCCGGCTCCTTCACTGTTTGCAGCGTCTGCGACAGGATTACATAATCGAAGCTCTTGTCGCCGTAAAACCGCAGCCCCTCGCTGACATTTTGCTGAATAATCGGCAGCCGTCGGCAGACGCAATCCAGCACAAGCTCCTGGTCAATCTCGATGCCGCTGCCTTTTATGTTCTTATCGCGAAGGAGATTTACCAGCAGTTGGCCATCGCCGCAGCCGACGTCGAGCACAGAGCTACCCGGCTCAATAAGCGATTCTATCCGCTCATAATCCACGCGTGCCCTGTGCGCCTGCTTAAACTCGTCGAGCTTCCGCATACTTCGTGCGTAACAGGAGCAGGGCTTCTGTTCGGGCACAGGTTTATAGGTCGCCTGCAAAAAGCAGCAGATAAACCTGCCTAAAACCTCCGGCTCCAGCAGAAACGCATCGTGGCCATAAGGCGAAGCGATATCGCAGTAGCTGACGTCTTTACCCACAGCAGCAAGGGCGTCCACCATCGCCTTGGATTGTGCGGGCGTATAGAGCCAGTCACTTGCAAAACTGATTATAAGGAACCGAGACTTCGTTTTCGCAAAGGCCTTCTCCAGCGACCCGTAATCTTTTTGAAGGTCGAAATAGTCCGATGCCTTGGTTATATAAAGGTAACTGTTGGCGTCGAATCTTTCCACGAAGCTTTGCCCCTGGTAGTCCAGATATGTCTCAACCGCAAATTCACTGTTGAAATCGTAACTGTAGCTCTCGGTGCCTCGCAGCTTCCGCCCGAATTTCGCACGCATACCCTGTTCCGACAGATAGGTTATATGGCCAATCATTCGCGCAATAGCCAGTCCTCTGTCCGGGCCTTTTGCGCCATGATACTGCCCGCCGGCAAAATTAGAATCCGCCAGTATCGCATTTCGGCCTACGGCGTCAAATGCTACCGACTGGGCGCCAAGATGTGTCGTCGTGGCAATCGGTATCGCCGATTTGACGAACTCAGGATACGCAATCGCCCACTGCAGAACCTGCATCCCGCCTATCGAGCCGCCGATTACGCTCAGGAGCTTTTTTATCCCCAGCTTATCTAACAGCAGCTTTTGCACCCTTACCATATCTGCAATGGTTATAATCGGGAAATCCAGCCCGTATGGCTTTTGCGTCTGCGGGTTAATCGAGCATGGCCCAGTTGTTCCGCTGCAGCCGCCCAAAAAGTTCGAGCAAATAACAAAATACTTGTTCGTATCGATGCCTTTGCCCGGCCCGACCATAACGTCCCACCAGCCAGTTTTTTTGTCCTCAGGACTATTTACCCCGGCAACGTGAGCATTACCGCTGAGGGCGTGGCAAATCAAAACAGCATTATCGCCAGCATCGTTAAGCTGGCCATAAGTCTCGTAGGCCACATCAACAGGGCCTAATCTCTTGCCGCTCTCTAACTCCAAGGGCTCATCCTGCTCGACAACACGTATCGTCTCTGTCTTGACGATGCCTACCGAATTTTCTCTGCTCTTTGCCATAGTTAAATTTAAGTATATACAAAAACTCCCGCCTGTAAAGCACAACAGTAAATCAAACTGCCTCGGAATTGCTAAAAAAACTTGACACCGGAGAACATCATCAATAAATTGTATTTCAGGCAAAATGCCGAAGCGTACTCAAACGAATACATTTAGCAAAAGGAGCTATAAAATGGCAAAGAAGAAAAAAACCGCAAAAAAGAAAAAAGCCCCAAAACTATGGACCACACGTGAAGTCAATTTGCTCAAAAAGCTTTTCCCGACCAATCCGACTTCTAAGATAGCTGCTCAGCTCAGACGCAAAACCGATGCGGTAAAGAAAAAAGCTTCCAGAATGAGGCTTCGGAAGTCGAAGAAATACCTGAAGTCTCTCGGCAAGGCCTAAGCGATTCGCCCCCCGATTCTGTCTTCGACAGAAGACTCGGGGGCTTTCCGCTTCTACAATCTCAGCCGAGCTATTTGGATAACTCGATATTATCGAGGATACAGTTTCGAGTTTTATGCTTTTCGCATTTTTGCGATTGACAAAATATTCTCGATTATCTTACCCCCTGCAGGGGTCAAAATGCTTTCAGGGTGAAACTGCACACCAAATATCGGCAGTTCTTTATGCTCGATTCCCATAACAATCCCCTCGAACTCCGCCGTCTGTTCTAAGCACTCCGGCAGTTCCTGCGTATAGCAACAGAGACTATGGTAACGTCCCGCCTGCAACGGATTTTCCACGCCAGCAAATATACCTTTTCCATTATGTGTTATTCGTGAGGGCTTGCCGTGCATCGGTACCGGCGCATGACCGACTTTCCCGCCGAAATACTGCGCAATTACCTGATGACCTAAGCAGACCCCAAATATTGGTAGTTTGTCCTTAAAATAATCCACCGCTACCAGCGAAACACCAGCCGTATCCGGTGTCCCCGGGCCCGGCGAAATCACAAGAAGGTCGGGGTTAAATTCATCAGCGACTCGTTTTAGCTCTTCAAGCGTAGTGTCTGCTCGATAGACCTTCGCATCGCAATCGCGCTTGCAAAAATCATCGACCAGATTGTACGTGAACGAATCGAAGTTATCTATGAACAAAACTTTTCTCATCTTTTCTTTCATAGGATTTTATCCTTTTTATTCCCCGCGAATCGCACGCAGGCACGAATTTGCTTTGTGCTCCGTTTCTTCAAATTCGGTCTTGGGGACACTGTCATACACAATACCGGCGCCAGCCCGGATATAAGCCGTGTGGTCCTTGACCTGTAAACTCCTTATGGTAATGCAACTATCGAATTGGCCGTCCACCGTCAGATAGCAAACAGCCCCGCCGTAGTACCCGCGCTTGGTCTTTTCGAGCTGACGGATTATTTTCATCGCTTCAATTTTCGGCGCCCCCGTAAGTGTCCCCATATTCATCGTCGCAAGATATGCGCTCAGCGCATCGAGACCTTTTGCCAGTGTGCCTTTGACGTTGCTTACTAAATGCTGCACTGAAGAGTATTTTTCCGCTGTAAGAAGTTCCGTAACAATTCTGCTGCCCGGCTCAGCCACCCGTGCAATATCGTTTCGCGCCAAATCGACCAGCATTATATGCTCAGCCAACTCTTTATGGTCGAGCTTCAGTTCCGCCTCGTATCGAAAATCGGTGTCTGCATCGATTTTATCTCCAGCCCAGCCTCGCGGCTTTGTGCCCGCTATCGGCCGAATCTCTACATCACGCTTCTTGCCGCCGCTCACTCGCAGATTAAGTTCCGGACTGGAGCCTATCAATATCGTGCTCGGCGTGCTTAGATAAAACATATACGGCGAAGGATTCAGTTTTCTAAGACGCTTGTAAACATCCAATGGTTCATCAGGGCAGGGCTCTAACTTGGTCCTGCTCAAAACCACCTGAAAAATGTCACCGTCGATAATGTGCTGCTTGGCGTCGCGGACCATTTTTTCGTATGCCTCCTGGTTGGTGTCGGTTGAAGCTGCAGCCAGCGGCCCTGTATATTTTTGTCCCTTCGGAGTACCTGTCTTTGCGATATTGAAATAGTATTCGAAGCATTGTTGTGTCTCGGCGATTGCAGCTTCACGGTCGCCGTCGGTTATCACGCAATTGACAATAACGTAACCTTTGTTTTGTTTGTGGTCGCACAGAAAAATATTGTCGGCAAAATATAGCTCATAATCAGGATTACCGAGCAAATCATTTCCGCTGGAAGGAAGTTTTTCAAACTGGTCTATAAAATCGTAACTCAGTGCCCCTAATAGTCCGCAGGTTACACGAAACGGCTTGCTTGCTAAGCTGAAACCAAACGCAACCGCCCGCAATACATCCATCTGGTTTGTGCTTTGCAGCCGTGATTGCTCATCTACTATTTTTTCGTCCTGTTTAATTCGGCCGACAATCGTTTCCGCTCCGAATTCCACCGATTCGCAAAAACCAAAACCTTTTTTCCTCTTGCTGGACAAATACTCTATTATCCGCTTGCCGGTGTTACTCAGGGCCGCAATTTTAAATTCAGCACCGGTGCCGGTAAGATAAAGCCCCGGCTTTGCCGTCCCAAAACTCAGAGCATTCTCCGCTAAATAATCACTTGCTTCGAACAAAGCGCAATTTTTACTCCTGCCGTAGTCGCTTAGCCTAGCAAAAAATTCCACCGGCTCGTCAATATCAATTTCTCTGACGACAGGCACGATTTGCCCCGGCTTGGCATTGAGTATTATTCCTCTGTAATCATCCATATTTTCGACCTTTTATTGCAATTTTTTATCCGCAAATCCTCATAAATACAAACAAAAAAAGCGGCCTGTTTTCCCAACAGGCCGCTTTCTAAAAAAATCTAAATAAGTTTATAACAGCAAATTACCGCCGCCTGCCGGATTATTCCGCAGGCCACCACCAATTACCAGTGTTTTTACGGTCAATCTGCCTCATAATATTGGTATTAAACCAAATCCATTCGCATTTGTCAAGACAAATCACAAAGAAAATTGGGACAGGATAAGCGACTTATTACAATTCTTTGAGCCAGTTCTGGGCGAAGAAGGCATATTCATAGAAATCGATTGTACAATCGCCGTTCAAATCCAGTCCGGCAGTATTATTGCAATCATCGGCCAGCCACCAGATTTTGCAAAATTCAGACAGATCATTCATATCTACTTTATTGTCACCTGTCAAATCGCCGTAAAGCCCGCTGACATAAAGTGATGCGGTTAACCGAATATCCGCTGAAGAGCTGCCCACCATAACATCAAAGTAACCTCCTTCAACAAACCAATTATGACTTGTTGCATCCCAGAATGCCAGTTCGCTGGCCGGCAGTGTAAAGTTAATGGTTTTAGTTTGTCCTGGAGATATAGAAACCCTTTCAAAACCTAATAATTCCTTAATCGGTCTTTTTACACTTGCATTCACATCTTTGACATACAATTGAACTACTTCGTCGCTTGCAACAGAACCGGTGTTTGTAACATCTACGCTTACAGCAACTTGGCCGTTCTCTGCGATTGTGCTGGAGCTTAGCTGTAAATTACTATAATTGAAAGTTGTATAAGTCAATCCATGCCCGAATGGATATAAAGGGGTACCCTCAAAGTACATATAAGTTCTCTTGCCGTTAATGACGTCATAATTAGTTTTAGCCGGTATTTGACTTAACGAGCTGTACCATGTCATCGTCAGTCTGCCTGCAGGGCTGTAGTCACCGAATAAAACATCGGCCAGCCCATTGCCCAGCTCCTGCCCGCCGTGGGATAAATATAGTATCGCCGGGACGTTGCTGTTTGCCCAGTTGATTGCATAAGGAAAACTGGAGATGAGCACGACTATCGTGTTTGAATTTTTGGCATAAACCTTTTCTATTAAGTTCTCCTGAACGCTGCAAGGGTCTATCGAAGTTCTGTCAATCGTCTCTTTTCCTTCGTCCGCAGGACAAATTCCTCCCCAGCCGCCGTTACATTGAGGACGGTTGCCCACAAGGACAATGGCGACGTCGGCCCCCTGTGCTATATTAGCGTCATTGGCGGAATAAGTTACATTTACGTCGCCTCCGACCCTGTTCCGTATTCCCTGCAGCGGAGTAACTGAATAAGGAAGGGTTCCACTATACCAATCTGTAAGGACCCTGTCTGCACTGGGACCGATGACGGCGATTTTGGTCAGGCTGCCTGCATCCAGAGGCAGAATATTTCCATTGTTCTTCAACAGCACAACCGACTCGCAGACTGCTTCTCGTGCCAGGGCCTGATGCTCAGGCGAGTTGATTACCGTGCTGTTTATGTCCTTGTAAGGGTCAAGGTCGCCGTCAAACTCGCCGGTGTGGAACCTGACCCGCAAAATATTTCTCACGGCTTTATTGACGTCTGCTTCCGTGATTAATCCCTGCGTAAGGGCGGCGTTTATATTGGCTATCGTCTTTGTGGGGTCACTGCCGTCCTGAGTCATACTGTCTATCCCGGCTTTAATCATTCCGGCATGGGATTGGGCCGCATTGGGATAATAGTGCTGGGAGCCGATAAGATTCGACGGCGCATAGGCATCGGTAACCACGAAGAAATCTCTGCCGGAAGCGACTGGTGCCCACTCCGATTTCACGACGCCGTTGATATCCGGGTGCACCGTGCACGGCACGCTATTAACTATATTATACGCAGTCATCATAGATTTAGCGGCGCCGGAAGCGATTGCATATCGGAAAAACTCCAGATAGTATTCGTGTTGGTTTCTTTCATCGAAAATCACATTCATAGTATCCCTGTTTGCTTCCTGATTGTAAGCGTAGAAGTGTTTCAAGGAGGGGATTACTTTATAGTAAAACGGGTCATCGCCTTTCATTCCCGAGGCGTAAGCAGTGGACATCTGTCCGGTTAAATAAGGGTCTTCTGAATAACCCTCTTCGGTTCTTCCGGCACGGGGGTCTCTCAGGGCGTCAACCACTGGCGCCCATACAGACAAGCCAACGTTAATGGGGTCGCCCTTATGTTTTGCTCTGACCTCATCGCCGACCGCAGACCCGACCAGCTTAACCAAATCACGGTCCCACGTGGAACCCAGACCTATCGCCTGCGGGAAAACGGTCGCCGTACCCAGCCAGGCTACTCCATGCAATGCCTCGGTACCCGTTCTGAAAGAAGCTATCCCTAAACGGGGTATCGCCGGCTGCCATTGGTGCAATAGAGAGACTTTTTCCGACAGAGTTAATCTGGATATAAGGTCATCGACCCTCGTCTCAAGAGGCAGGTTGGGGTCTTGGAATGGATAGGTTGTTTCCGGAAGAGGTCCTGTGAGTTCATTACTGAATTTATTATTAACCTGCCTTGGAGTCGGTCCGCACATCGGCATTACCGATAAACCGTCATTCGTATCTGCAGATACAGGCGTGATGACTGTAGTTTCAGCCCCGTAAACCTCAACTGCTTGAGCAACATAAGATAGTATGATTGAATAAAAAAGCACGCACACAATAGCAGCTTTAATGGGTCTGGATTGAATAATTCCTCTGCTCCGATCTGCCTTCGACTTCACCATTTCATCCTCCAAAATCCCGACAGAAAAACGTATGATAACGACAAAAACCCGTCTTTTTGCCCGTTGTTTTTAACCTGAATAAACCTGCCGCAAATCTTTGATTTTTTTTAAGAATTTAAACATCTCATTACAATTCTCCGAGCCAATTTTGCGCGAAGAAAGCGTATTCATAAAAATTGATTGTGCAATCGCCGTTCAAATCCACTCCGATAGTATCATTACAGTCACCTGCCAGCCACCAGGTTTCGCAAAATTCATGCAGGTCGTTCACATCCACCTTGTTGTCGTATGTAAAGTCTCCGTAGAGCCATTCATTATTGCTGACAAAGACGGAAAAGCTGTTCATTGTGTATCTTAGAGTTGAACCACCGGTTCCGGTAATCTCAAAGCCGCATTGAATCTTACTGATATTGCCGCTGTTGTTGAGCCAGCCCCTGCTTACGCAATAGTCGAGGATAGATTTGATATCGAAGATACCGTCGCTCACCTGCTTTTTTTTTAGTAGGAATCCCGGATAGCCGTCTTTATAGACGTCATAATCCCTGCCGCCAATCGTTGCTGATGTAACATAAGAGCCCCACGGGCTGACAGCGCCTCGCCAGTTGAGCCATATCATGACCTCGCTTGGTGCCCAGATGTCCCAGGCTGTGCAATAATCGCCTGAGCTGGGGCCGCTGGTGCTCACATTGCCTAAGCAGCTGCCCAAAGAGCCTATTGACATGTTTACGTTTATTCTTGAGCTGTTCGGGTACGATTTAACGCCGTTGCCGGGATGGCAGGCGTCTACATACCAGTTAGTGCAGGACTCGGCCACTATACACTGACTCCAGCTTCCACTTGGGTGCCAAACGTCATTGTAAACACAATAGTTGCCGCTGCAGTAATTCGCCCACTGGGCGCAGGAATTAAGTACTGTTCCTTGCGCAGCCTGCCCCGCTGCAAGTAACGCCGCGGCCATGATTGCGATTAAATATACTTTTTTCATTTTCTTATTCTTTTCTGATTTACCTGTTAATTATTTCTGCTTATCCCCTTTAACCTATTCACTCTGAAATTGCCTGATAATATGGACGATAGTGATAAAAATCTGCTTTTTTACTTGTTGTTTCTTAATTAACAAATCTATCACAAATCTTTGATTTTGTCAAGAATTAAACGGTTTGGATAAGGGAATAACGGGGGTGCATCGTACCCTGTATCCCTAATCGCAGAGAAAATATTTTCAAGGGTTGACAAAATCTTCTGTTCGGCTTAATATACTTTGGCAGTGGTTTTTTATAAATTCTGTCGCCGACGCTCCAAAGCTATGGCGACGGAGCGCTGCCGGGAAGGTTTCCTGTGATAGTTTATGCTTGTATTCCTGCTCGTTACGGTTCTACCAGGTTCCCGGCTAAAGTTCTCGCCAAAGATACCGGCAAATTCCTCATCCAGCACACATACGAACAGGCCTGCCTTGCTTCGCTGCCGGAAAAGGTAATAATAGCAGCCGATGATAAAAGGATAGTCACCGCCGCCGAATCCTTCGGCGCCGAATGTATTATGACAAGCCAAAATTGCGCGAGCGGCACCGACCGCATCGCTGAAGCCGTTGCCGACATTAACGTCGATATCGTGGTGAATGTCCAAGCTGACGAACCCGAAATCGAACCGGCCAATATTGATAAGGTCGCCCGGCTTCTAATAGATAATCCCGATTGTCCGATGGCTACCCTCGCCGCCGACTTCCAAAACGCCGACCAAATCTCCGACCCAAATATCGTGAAGGTCATCGTTACAAGTATCGAGCATCGAGCATCGAGCATCGAAGCCCAACGGGCAATCTATTTCTCCCGTTCCCCCATCCCTTATGACAGAGACAAATCCGGCGTAGGAAACGTCAAAAACTATTTGCGTCATCTCGGAATTTATGCCTATCGAAAAGATTTTCTGCTGGAAATTACTAAATTGCCGCAGACCACGCTGGAAAAAATCGAAAAACTCGAACAATTGCGTGCGCTCGAAAATGGCTTCGCTATATTATTCGCCAAAGTCAAGCACACCTGCGACGGCATCGACACCCCCGACCAATACGCCGAATTCGTCAAAAGATATAAAAAAAGCAGCAAAAAGGAACACTTATGACCAAAGATAAAGATTTATTGGCTTCCGTCGGAGACGTTTCGGTTGACAGCGAATTTTTCTCGCCGCTGCCGGCCGGCTATAAAAAAGGAAAGACCCGATATGTCTTTGTTATGGGCACCGTGATGAGCGGCCTGGGCAAAGGAATTTTCTCATCCTGCCTTGCCAAACTTATGCAAGACAAGGGGTTAAAAGTTACACCCATCAAGCTCGAAGGCTATCTGAATATCGACTCCGGCACACTCAACCCCTTCCGACACGGCGAGGTCTTTGTCCTCGATGACGGTATGGAAACCGATATGGATTTAGGCACTTATGAGAGAATGCTCGACCAGAACCTGACCAGAGCGAACTTTGTAACAAGCGGCCAGATATTCAACTCAGTCCTGAACAAGGAGCGCCACGGCGATTATCTCGGTCGCGACGTCCAGATGATTCCCCACGTTACCGGCGAAGTCAAGCTCCGGCTTCGCAACCTCGCTGCCGAAACCAACGCCGATATAGTCTTTGTCGAAATCGGCGGGACGGTCGGCGATTTGGAAAACGCCTATTACATCGAAGCAATGCGCGAGCTTGCCTACGAAGAAGGCCCAAACAGCTCCTGCTTCGTTGCTTTGACCTATATCCTCGAACCGCCCACTCTCGGCGAGCAAAAATCAAAGGCCGCTCAACTCGGCATAAAACAGCTTATGCAGCTCGGCATTCAGCCGGACATCATCGCCTGCAGGGCCACCCATCCTGTTACCGAAAAGGCCCGGCAAAAAATCAGCGTCTATAGCAACGTCCCTCTGGAAAGGGTGGTCAGCGTCCCTGATTCTGCCAGCATTTATACGATACCGGCGATGCTCAGGGACGCAGGCCTGGATTTTCAGGTCCTGCGCCTCTTAAAAATAGAGGACAGAATCAACCTCCGCCACGAACGCAAGGCCTGGGCCAAATGGTGCGATTTCACCGACAAGATAGACTCTCTCAACCACGAGATAACCATCGGTATCACCGGCAAATACACCGCCGTCCGCGACAGCTACGCCTCGATAATCAACGCCCTTGAGCACGCCGGCATCGCGCTCGGCTGCAAGACAGAAATAAAATGGATTGAAACAACCGACATTACCGATGACAACGCAGCGGCGAATCTTGCCGGCGTCGATGGTATTATTGTCCCCGGCGGATTCGGCACCAGAGGAACAGAAGGGAAAATCGCCTGTATAAAATTCGCCAGAGGAAATAAATTACCATATCTGGGGCTGTGCTTCGGCTTTCAAATGGCCGTCATAGAATTTGCCCGTAATGTATGTGGTCTAACAAAAGCCAATAGCACCGAGATTGAGCCGGATTGTCCTGAGCCGGTAATCGATATTTTGCCGGAGCAGAAGAAAATAGAAGGACTGGGCGGTAATATGCGCCTCGGCGGAAGGGACATAGAATTAAAACCCAAAACCCTCACCTGGAAGCTCTTCGGAGAAACCAGTTCTGTCAGGATGCGATTTAGACATCGTTACGAGGTTGACCCGCGATACATTGAGCAATTGGAAAAAGCCGGCCTGGTTTTTTCCGGGAAAGCCCCCAATCAGCCAATTATGCAAATCCTCGAACTTCCCTCTCATCCGTTCTTTATGGCTACCCAGGCGCATCCCTGCTTTACTTCGCGCCCATTAAGACCTCAACCTATGTTTGTGGGACTTGTCGCCACAGCGACGCAAAAACGCTTCCCCGGCGAAAAGTTGCCCGATTGCCTACAGGCTGTTCATAATATATGTTCGCAAGACAGCTAATCCGTACGCGTCGGAGGCGCAGACATCTTATACGTTTCTAATTCTTTTTTGAGCTTCGTTATTTCCGTTTTGAGATTCTCGTTTTCCTCGCGCAATTTCCCGATTTCTTCAAGGTCTTTGGTGGCGCTTTCCGACATCTCTTTGACGCTTTTCTGCACCTCTTCCTCCCATTTTTTAAATTGTTCCGAATCTTTTAGTGCTTCGGTTTCTTCTTTGAGTTGCTTTACCTGAGCTTTGAGTGTCTCGATTGTCCGGCGCAGTTTTGCGTTTTCTTCCGTGGCTTTTTCTTCCGGCAGGCATTTTGCAAGCAGCTCTTTTTGTTTTTCAAGCTCTTTCCCGAGCTGCTCCAACTGCTTTTTCAGTTGCTTGTTTTCAATGGCTACCAGTCTCCCTCTCTTTATTTCTGATTTTGATGTATCTTGCCCGCTGCATCCTGCAATTAGCGCAATAACAACGCCGACTGTTAAGATAACCGCTTTGTGGACCGGCTTTTTCATTGTTGTCCTTTCGAAGCTATCTTCTTAAAAATGCTAAGATTTGGTCACTACTTTATCGTTAACCGGCCTGCTGTCAAGACCTTCGCCTATTCAAAAAGCACTTTCAGTTTTTCTTTATCAGCCGGGTTGATTTGGCTCTGGTCCGTCCACACAGCCAAATCTAAACTTTTTCTGCAGGAGCAGTCTTCGCAAACAAGTCCGCTTCCGCTGTGCAAAACCGCCTTGATAAGTTCCACGCAATTGTTTGTTGCCGTTTGCAAATTTGCGGTAATCTCTTTAAGTAGTGCCTGCTTATCTTTTCGCTCTTTGTGGGCTCGCCAGCAGTCATAATCGCTCGGCAATGCAACCAGAGCGTAGCAGATTTGTGCTTCTCTGGCCAATTTCGCCTCCGGCATAGCCGTCATACCAATCAAATCACCGCCCCACTTCTGGTGCATTAGCGATTCAGCCCGTGTGGAAAATTGAGGACCTTCCATACAAACATAAGTGCCTTTTGGATGTGTCGTTATATCGATTGTCTCAGCCGCATCGCAAAGCAGCTTTCGAACCCGCCCGCAGACCGGCTCGCTCATCTCGCAGTGCACCGCTCCAAACCCGCCGAAAAAACTGCTTTGCCGTTTGAACGTTTTATCAATGAACTGGTCAACGACCACCAGGTCTCCAGGGCTAATTTCCTTGCGGAGAGAACCCACCGCGCCGCTTGATATTATCGTATGAACGCCGAGCTTTTTCAATGCGAAGATATTAGCTAAAAACGGGACCTCGCTCGGTGAAAGTTTATGCCCCTTGCCGTGTCGATTTAGAAATGCAATTCTCTTTGGTCCTAATTTGCCGACCATAATGCTTGTGCTCGGCCTGCCGAAGGGCGTTTCGATATCGCAGAATTCCCCGCCGGTTATTTCTTCCACCAGTGCATCACCCAGCCCTGTGCCGCCTATTATGCCGATTAATTCTTCTGCCATACCTTTTATCTCCTTGGATTATCGGCAATTATAATAACGCCTTCGCCCCTCGTTCACAATTGTTTTTGTAAGCCGGATTTAGTATAATAGCAATATGAGTTTGGCAGAGGAAATAAAGCAAAAAGCTTTTCAATTGGGTTTCGACTTGGCCGGCATAACGGATGCCTCCCCTCTAAACAACAAGCAGCTCAAACTGTTCACCGACTGGCTCGCCCTCGGTTACGCAGGCCGGATGGACTATATGCGGGATAACTTCGACAAACGCACAAACCCCGTCAAACTGTTAAAAAGTGCCCGCTCGATAATATGCCTCGGTTTAAACTACACCCCGCCAAAAACACAAAACGAAACTACAACCCCTCCGGCCCCAATGGGCACAGTGGCAAACTACGCTCAATACGAAGACTATCACCCATTTATAAAAAAACAGTTGCGAAAGCTGACTGATTTTATAGGTTCCATCGCCGGCACCGGCTTTAGATTCAGAATTTGCGTTGACTCATCTCCCTTGGCCGAAAGAGCACTTGCCGCCCGCGCAGGCCTCGGCTTCATCGGTAAAAATCGTATGCTTATAAATCCAAAACTCGGACCGCAGATTCTCCTCGGAGAAATAGTAACGAGTCTAAAACTGCCGGCCGATGAGCCGATTAAGGCGGATTGCTCAAACTGCGATAGGTGCTCAAATGCCTGTCCGACAGGCGCCCTCAGACCGGATGGCCGCTTTGACGCCAATAAGTGCATCAGCTATTTGACAATCGAATACAAGGGCGAGATACCAGTCGATTTAGCCCAAAAGATTGGCGACCGTCTCTTCGGCTGCGATGAATGTGTCCTCGCCTGTCCCTATCAAACAGATGCCCCCGTATGCAAAAACAATCAATTCAGGTTCTACGATGACAGGGCTAAACTTAATCTGAATGAAATCTTGAATATGAGCGAGGATGTCTTCGAAGCCAAATTTGCCGATTCAGCTTTTATGCGTGTAGGCCTCGAACGCTTAAAAAGGAACGCCCGAATCTGCCTCAACAACATAACCCGCTGACTATTGCGAGAAGGCAGCGAAGATGCCGACGTGGCAATCTCAACACAAATAATCAATTGTCAATAATAAATAGGAAGTTGCGGACTTTGCATCTTTATTAAATCTTGCCGAAAGACAAAAAGGTCTTCGGCTATAAGTTTTTGTCCTTATTATAATTACAAGCCAAACGCAGTTTTTTTAATGGAAAACCCCCAAAAATCTTGCTTTCTATAGGGTTTTCCTATAGTTTGACGCCGCTGCTAAGTCATCTTGCCGGCTATATCGGTTTTGGTGTTAGCGTAAAATTAGGGGTTAAAGAAAGGAGGTGAGAATGGCTAATTATTTCACGATTGTTCTTGTGTATTGGGGTGTAATTACTGTTTAGATAAGTCATCTGATATTTCGCTAAAGGATTAGAAAAGAAGGAGGTGCCAAAAATGAAACCACAAAAATACTTAATCAGTTCTTTTTTCGTTGCAGTATTGTTTTTACTTTTGTTGATGTCGAGTTCGACGTATGCTGCCGTCTTTCAGGTAAAAAGAGGCACATTCGTGGCACAGAATGACCCTCGATGGCTGGAAGTTATTCCTGCCGAGGATATGGATGCCCACGCCGTCACTTGGAGCGCTAATAATGTGCGGTTCTTCCCTTCGTGGCAATGGCAAAATCCCAAGCCCGGAGACCAGCTTTGTTGGCTCTATGACAGTCCCACCGTTCAAATATGGTGGAATAGTGGTAGGTTTAACAGGCTCTCTACAGATGTTTGGGTACAGTTGAACGGATGCGACCAGAATGACGGGGACGCAGAGATATACGTGGACGGTGCCTTGATATGCACTGTCAATACGCACAATAATCCGGGTACTGCCATCGCAATTCTCATCACCAAGCTTCCTCTTGCGCGGCATACGGTCGAAATACGGACAAAAACCAATGGCACCGGTGACGTCTCTATCGACTACGTGGCCCTGCCGCGACATGGCGGCGGGGGTGGCGGTGGCGGCTGGGACTGCCAGGAGCACTTTGTGAACATGACCGGTCTGTGGGCGTATGACCTGACGAAGGTGCTGCTCGGCCACTGGATTATTACCAATGCCATCCACAGCCCATTTACTCACCATGTATCCTTTCAATTCGGCGGCTTTACCATCATCCACTGGTGGGGTGGCGCAGTTCCGCCCGGCGGGCAGGCCGCTGCCTGTTTCAACACCTTAGGCGGCCAGACTCCGCCAGCGAGGGTGGCGTTCTGGACCGATTCCTGTGGGCATATTATAGGCTTGGCCGGCGCTGTCTTCCACGTCAGCCCAAGGCTTAACGCCGGAAATCTCGAGGTGGCTGTGGCGCACACCTGGCGAAACTGGAATGCAGGCACGGGTGATATCGCATTCCTGCCCACTGAGACTGTGGGACCTGGATATCCTCCACAGTCCACGATTGATGTGAATAACTTCTACTACGCCCTTGTCGATACCGCCTATGACCTCAACGACTTGGACCCGAACTTTGTCCCGAACCATCCTGGAATAACCTGGACTGAAATTGCCACGCCTTTTACCCTTACTGCAAATGACCCGGATCTCGAAGAGGAGGTATTCAACCTCGGCCCAATTGGCGATTTTGATGCAAACAAGGTGATGATTATACGGGCTGAGAGCGAAGTCCCGATTACTTACCCGGGTGGGACGGAGCTTGTGAGGTCACGCGAGATGGTCCAGTTCCCCATTGCGAACCTGCTGCTTAAGGAGGAAGAGACACCTGGTGATGTTACCGGTGATGGCTATATTAACTTCCGTGATGTCGCAGCGGTGGCCGAGAACTGGCTGAGGTGCAGCGAGCTGAACGACCCCAATTGCTTCACATACTTCCCTGACCCTTAGTGATCTCGACTGATACGGCAATCCGATAACATTGATAAGGAGGCTTCTCAACGGATTGGGAAGCCTCCTTCTTATTGCGATAGTCACCTTATGCAGCAATCACAGCGAGAATCTGCTACCCGCCTGCTTCTGCGAGCGCAATCGAGTCTTTCAAAACCTCAAAAATTAACCGTTGACTCTCAACTATAAGCGATGGTCTATTTCTTCGGCGGAATAAGGGCTTTTAGTAACGGTTCTCTCCAGGCATTCTTTTGTGGGTCGTAGGCGCCGAAGGAGGAGCAGAACTCCCAATAATGGAAGCTAAAGCCGCGTTCTACAGCGGATTTTGCGACAAAAGCCGTCCAGCGGGCACGGCTGTCCATATCGGCCTTTTCGTAAGCGCCGAATTCGCCAAGATTAATCGGCCTGTTATGCTCCTTGGCCCAGGCGGCCGCGGTGTCAAACTCGTCCGTTACGGCCTTCTTTTCAGCATCGCTGCCCGTCCATTTTGTACCAAGCCAGCTATTGGGGTCGCCCCGTTTAATCCAATCGGCGCCCTGATGGGTAAATTCCAGCGGGAAGTAATAGTGTATGCTGACAATGATATTGCGGTCATCTTCGGGTATGCGGAGGTTCTTGAGGTGCGCGACTATGTTGTTGTCGCCCGGGCCGACGACGATGGTCCTGTTCGGGTTGGTTCGGCGAACGATTGGAATGGCTTCCTTGATGTATGTATTCCAAATATCGTCCGTCAGGTCCCTCTTCGGCTCATTGAAAAGCTCGAAGATAAGGGTATCGGGATAATCCTTGTAATGCGATGCAATCTGCTCCCAAAGGGCGAGGAACTTTGCCTTCTGGCCGCGAGCGTCGGCGTAGGCCTCGGCATAGTGATGGATATCCAGCACCACAGGCAGTTTCCGCGACAGTGCGCAATTTACCGCCCAGTCAACCCTTTTGAAGAAGTTCGGGTCGATAGTATAGGGTTTTTCAGTCAGGGCGTGGGCCGACCAGCGACAAGGTATGCGGACGGAATCAAAGCCAGCATCTTTTATCAACTGGAAATACTCTTCTTTCAATGTTACCCCCCACTCACCTTCCCTCGGTGCGTCAAGCGCGTTTCCCAGATTTATTCCCCTGCCCAGGTGTTTATTCTGCTCGAAGGGGTCCGCCAGCCTTTTTTCCACAGCAACTTTTTCAGTTACAGCGCAGCTTGAAATAATCAACAGAAGCAACCCCACTGAAACATATAACGACACATTTTTTACTTTGAACATAACTTTTCTCCTTGAATTAAGATTGAGAACAACCATATTTTCAATATTTTAGCACACAAAACATTAGTGTAAAGCCCGTATATACTTCTGCAGCTCATTGCAAACGGCACCTCTCCAATTTTTTGTTGATTGTCGGGATGTTGGTGATTATGATATTTGCGTATGAGATTGGCGCTGACTAAATACGGTTGGCCGGAGGTGATTATTTCCCCTGCGATAGTGCTGGGGGCGATGATTCTCGTCGCTCGTCTCTCGTCGCTCGTCCCTCGTTTGAGTGTCTGGACTATCATCTCGATAGAAGCTGTTCTGGCTGTTATCCTGATATGGGTTTTGTCGTTCTTCCGGGACCCCTACCGGCGTTGCCCAAAAGAAGCGAACCTGCTGCTTTCGCCCGCCGACGGCGGAGTAACCGATATCGAGATTGTTAAAGAAAATGGCTTCATCGGTGAGCACGCTATTAGAATCGGAATATTTTTGAGCATTTTTAATGTGCATATTAATCGTGCACCGTGCAATGCAAAAGTTGAGAGAATCCGCTACAAAAAAGGCAAATATAAAAACGCTATGAGCCCAGAGTCCGGGCGGGTTAATGAGTCCAACGACCTTTGTATAATCAGGACCGACAACCCTAAAGACAGGCTGATTGTCCGGCAAATCAGCGGTGCGATTGCCCGGCGAATCGTATGTGATACAAAAGAGGGGCAAGAATTAACTGGCGGCGAGAAATTCGGGATGATAAAATTCGGCTCCAGAACGGAGCTGTATGTGCCTGCTCGTGCAAATGTAAAGTGTCTGGTTCAAATAGGCGATAAAGTCAAAGCCGGCCTGACGCCACTTGTAAGGTACGAAGGACAAGGGACAAGGGACGAGAGACGAGCTTATGCCCAGATTAAAAACCCAGGCTGCTAAAGAGAGTTTGCTTCGGCGGGTGCGAAGGCAGAGATTGAAGTATATCACTGTCCTGCCGTCGCTGGTAACAATTCTAAACGGCGTATGCGGCTTCGCGGCCATTGCTTTTGCCAGCAAAGGCGCTACTGCCGGCATTAACCATTTTTCCTATCATAAGATTACCCTGCCATATTTTGCTATGGCCGGCTATATGGTCCTGCTTGCGATGATTGCCGATGTTCTGGACGGCCGGCTCGCACGAATGAGCAAGAATACCTCCAGCTTCGGAGGCCAGCTCGACAGTCTCTGCGATATAATCAGCTTCGGCGTAGCGCCGGCATTTTTGATGCTCAAAGTTCTTGAATACAAATTAAGCGGTTTTGCCGAGCAGGGCACGGCCTTTGCAAATTTTGTAGAGCATTTTGTTTGGCTGGCGGCAGCGGCATATATAAGCTGCGCAGCCATTCGTTTAGCCAGGTTCAATGTGGAGAACGAGGAGGATGAATCCGCTCATATGAGTTTTATAGGCCTGCCGACTCCTGCTGCTGCAGGGGTGGTAGTGAGCGTGGTAATATTCCATCAGGAAACACTGCTGGAGCTTTCAGCCCCCGCTGCTTCGCTTTTGCGAAGCAAAACGGCGGAGGCTTATCTTCTCTGCGAAAACGCTGTTATTTACGCCTTGCCGCTTCTGGTTCTGGGGGTGGCGGTGTTGATGGTCAGCAGGATTCGATATCCACATATCCTAAATCAATATATAAAGGGTAAAAAACCTTTCGCACATTTTATCAGAGCGCTGCTGTTTCTTGGCTTGATTATCTGGAGCAGGCAAGTGGCTCTGGTATTGATTTTCTGCGGTTTTGCAGCAAGCGGCTTTTTGAAATGGTTTTATTATAAAGTAGTCCACAGGAGGGGCGATTTCCCCTTGTCAGCCGAGCCGTCCCCCTTCTTGCTTTCGCAAGAAAGCAGAGGGGCCGACCAAGGTCCAATTGCTAAGCAGCACGACAGTGATTAGCCCCATTAGAGACCAATTCTCTAAGGGGATGAGCTTGTCGTCTGGAGGTCTTGCTGCTTGGCGCTGCACTGGTTTATCTGGTAATAGTGCTCCACAACATTGCAGAGCCGCTGCAAAACCTGCCGGCCCTCAGGACTTGCTTCCAGGCCGACAATCCGCAGGCCGAGACATATACTTTTCTCATCCGTTGTCGGCAGGATGTTCCTAATCTGGGCATCGAACATCAGCGGCATTTCATAGGGCATAGGTGTAAATCGCAGCCCGACAAACTGCCCTCTTTTGAAGTCCGGTTTTTGCCCGCTGTCAACTATAATCTGCACGCCGCCGGCGGAGATATCGGTAAGCTTGCCCTGCCAATAGCATTCCAGCAGCACCCGGCGAGCACCGGGAGGCGGGGTTGATATTTGCTGCATTTGGGGATTCTCATCTGCATAGCGGCGATGCCACAGCATCACCTTTACCTTCAAAGAGCTGGGCACGTCAACACGGAAATAGCTTCTTCTCTGAACCATTTCAATTCGGTCCGGCACCATAAGCGATATCGTTTCGCCGCCTGTTGTATCTGATTTGCCGGACGATTCTGATGAAGGCTCAAGAGCTACCACGGTTGTCTCAAAAATAAACTTGCCGTATCCATACTTTAGCGATATACCGACCGGCTGATTAACCTGGATGCTTAACGGAGGATGCTTCGGCCTTGTCATTTCGTGAGTTTTTTGCAAAATGGAGCCCATTTTCCGTGGCGAGACCCTGACATCCAGCCTGTTAGCCCCAAGGTTGGCCAGTAACACCTTCGCAATGTGCCATTTACCCCTGGATAGGTATGACAAAACAGCGGGTATTTTTTTCTCGATTACAATTTGCAGAATTTCCCTTGGTTCAGCTCCGTTTAGCATTGCTGCTTGGTTCATATCAGCCCCCCTAAAAAGGCGATTTAAGAATCTGTTTTTGTAGCTAATCGAGGGCTTTTTTAGAATTCCAATTACCATATTTGGCCATCGGCACCCTTTCTAAAGTATATATATAAATCGGCAATAACCAACATTGGTTTTAGTCAAAATTTTGAAACTTGGCGGTGGTAAGGAAGATTTTGCTAATTTTGGAGCTGTTCGCTAATAGTCGGATAAGAGCCCAAAATACATAGTTGCAAAACCCGCCGGCGGTGGATATGCTTGCTTTAACTATGAACGGAACATACGGAGCAAAAGGCCATTGGGCGGATAAAATAGCGTTTTTCGGCCTTTTTATTGCGGTTTTGCTGATAGCATGCTTTATAGTCCTCTGGAAGTCTGCCATTGTGCTTTCGGAACCGATAGAATTAGATTGTGCCGGTTTATCGGTCTGTATCCCGACGGGTGCTGGCTGGAAAAACGAAAAACAATGGAAATATCAGCAAAACGCCTTTACTTTAGATAGTTTTTTCACCCCCGGCTCCGGCAGCGTAACCACCATAGTATCCTGTCGATACCTGTTGGCGGCCACAAAGGCCGCTCCGGATAAGCTGTTCGAGGAAAGAGTTTCTACGGTCGGCGGGTCAAAAATCGCAAAAACAGGCCAAATCGAGATAGGCAGGCAGGGTTTCTCCTTTGCAAAAGACTCGCAAAACGGGAGCATTCTCACTCTTGATTGGGCACATATAAAAAGCTCGCCTAGCGGCAGCCAAGGGTCAAAAACGCTGTTCGATACGTTTTTCGGCATAGCGCAGTTACCGAACAACCGTCGGCTCGATATCGAAGTGTACCAAACTACCGGTGATACAAACCTGGCGGAGGGAATTTTCAAATCCGTTGTGGAGAGCTTAAAATTCACAGATAACCGACTGCTTGAGACCGGCAGTAAAATTGTTGCAGAAATTAAAGGTAAGGGGCTCGACAGCTTTTTGGTCCCTGCCGGTAACAAACAGGAGGAAGGTCAAGAAAGCTTTTTTCTGATTAAGGATGCGAGAGGACACACTATTGGATTTACTATGGAGGTGCTGGGGTCCCATTCTGCGGAAATACTGCAAACCGGCGGTACTCTCGAGCCGACGCCAGAAACTCGATTAAATATACTGGTGGGGAGTTTCTACTATATTCGTGGGCGGTATGAGCAGGCAACATTTTTTCAAAGCGATAACCGCTTCGATGAGTTTGTCTGGAGAAGCGAGACCAGCAGTCCGGCCGATAGAAGCGGCGCCGAGATAATCTCAGGCAAAGATGGGATTATAACCGTTAAGGAATTTGGCCGGCGGGTCGAAGAAAAGATTTACCAAATCAACCCCGCGGCGATACCGGATGTCCTGAGCGAGTTCACCTTCAGCCAGATGCTTGACAGCGACCGGAAAGAAATCTTCGTGGATATAATTGGGGCTGATGGTAAAATCACACCGGCACTTGTCTCCAGAATCGAGGCGCCCCGCCCTTTTACGCCTACTGCCCCTGAGGAGCAAAACAGTGGGGGCAGCGGCGCTGAGGTTACCAGAGAAGAAGCTGCCTGCGTATTCAGGGTGGAACTTATGGACGGCCGGGGCTTTTCTGAACAAGTGTATCTTGACGACCAGAGGCGGATTTCGAGAATACTGCTGCAGCAGGAAAGCACATATACCCTTGAACGCACCAGCACAGAAAACATATTAAGAGAGTTCCCCGAACAGGGCGGCTACATTTTACAGAGAAAGGATAAAATACTGGAGCAGAACCAGCTGCAGGAAAGCAGCGAATAAGTAGTTACCAATTACCATTCACCAATTACCAAAAGGTATTTGTTATGTCTGAACATTATGATTGCATCATAATCGGCGCCGGCCCAGCCGGTCTGGGAGCGGCACTTTACACATCCCGTGACAGACTAAAAACGTTAGTGCTCGAGAAACTCACCCCCGGCGGACAAATCAGCACCACAGACAGGATAGAGAACTACCCCGGCATTGAACAGATAGACGGCCCCGGCTTGATTGAACGAATGCAGAAACAGGCCATAACCTTCGGGGCGGAAATCAAAACCAGCAGCGAAGTTACCGCTCTGAAAAAATTGCGGGACGGCAATATCGAGGTTTGCTGCGATGAGGACAAATATATCACAAGGGCCGTCATTCTGGCGCCCGGCAGTGATTATCGCAGACTTGGTGTTCCCGGCGAAGAGGAATTCCGCAGCGCCGGCGCAGGAGTCAGCTATTGCGGAACCTGTGATGCGCCGTTCTTTAAGGGGAAACAGGTCGTTGCCGTAGGCGGGGGCAACACCGCTCTGGAGGAAACGCTGCACCTGACCAAATTCGCCGAGAAGGTAACGTTGATACACCGCAGAGACGAGCTTAGAGCGACCAGAGTTCTGCAGGAGGAGCTTCTGGCCAAAGCAAGCGAACCAAACTCCAATTTGATTATAAAATACAACACCGTTGCAACTGCCATAGAAGGTAAAGGAAAAGTCCAATCAATCAAGCTCAAAAATGTAAAGACCGGCGAAGAAGAAAAGTATCTCTGTGACGGCGTATTCATATTTGTAGGTATGGTGCCGAATACCGGTTTTTTGAAAGGATTTGTGGAACTGACCGAGAAGGGATTTATCAAGTGCGACTGCGCGTATCTTCGCACAAAAGTGCCCGGCGTATTTGCAGCCGGCGATTGTCGAGTCGGAACTGCTATGCAGTTGGCCACGGCAGTCGGAGACGGGGTGGTGGCGGCAATGATGCTGAAACAATATTTCAGAGACCCGAACTGGTGGAACGAAGCCGTCAGCGATATCCTTCAGCCGGGCGGATGGTAATATACTGTTGCGTTGAAAGCCGAAGCTTTTTGGAGCTTGGTTATGCAGAAACGACGAAAATGAATTATAAGCGGTGTAATTCCATGTTAATCCGTGTTTAATATCAATCCGTGCAGGGAGTAAAGAATGGCAAATAATAAAACCTTATATGTAAGTCCTCTGGTGGAAAGAAACGCCTCAAGAGAAATGGCTGAGCTCTTTGGAGCACAAAAAAAGTTCAGCACGTGGCGGAGAATATGGCTCGAACTGGCAAAAGCACAGAGAAAACTCGGGCTGAAAATCACCCAAGCGCAAATCAGCGAAATGGCTCGACACTTGGACGACATCAACTTCAGAAAGGCGGCTGAATATGAAAAAAAGGTTCGGCACGATGTTATGGCACACATCCACACATTTGCCGCAGTCGCTCCAAAAGCAGCGCCCATCATTCATTTGGGTGCGACAAGCTGCGACATCACTGACAACGCTGATTTAATTATCATTCGAGATGGCCTGCAGCTTATCACCGGAAAACTCGCGGCTGTTATTAATCTTCTGGCTAAATTCGCGAAGAAACATCGTTCACTGCCGACGCTGGGCTTTACGCACTATCAGCCGGCGCAACTGACCACCGTGGGCAAAAGAGCGACGCTGTGGTGTTATGAATTTGCACTCGACCTGAATGAAGTTGAACACCGGTTAGACACACTGCCTTTCAGAGGCATCAAAGGCACCACGGGAACACAGGCGTCTTTTTTAGCTTTGTTCGACGGCAACCACAACAAGGTTGAGCGATTAGACAAAATGGTCGCTGCCGCCTTTGGCTTCAAAAACGTCTGCGCTGTTACCGGACAAACCTACCAGCGAAAAGTCGATACGCTCGTTATAAACGCCCTTGCGTCAATAGCACAATCGGCCCATAAACTATGCAATGACCTCCGGCTGCTCGCAAATCTAAAAGAGGTTGAAGAGCCATTTGAGAAGTCTCAGGTCGGCTCCTCGGCAATGGCCTACAAGAGAAACCCGATGCGCTGCGAGAGGGTAACAGCCCTCAGCAGATTGGTGTTAAGTCTCGCTTCCAGTCCGCAGATGACGGCGTCCGAGCAGTGGTTCGAGAGAACGCTCGATGATTCGGCCAACAGAAGAGTTGTTATTCCGGAAGCTTTTTTGGCAGTCGATGGCATTCTGGAAGTCCTTATCAACGTTCTTGATGGACTTGTCGTTTATCCGAAAGTGATAGCGGCACACGTTGCAGCGGAGCTGCCCTTTATGGCCACTGAAAATATCCTGATGGCAGCGGTCAAGGCCGGCGGCAACAGACAGAAACTTCACGAAAGAATTAGAATCCATTCACAGGCCGCCGCCGAGCAGGTCAAAAAGTTCGGCAAACCAAACGATTTAATAGAACGGCTTAAAAACGATTCCGCTTTTGCAAAAGTGGATTTCAAAAAGGTCTTAAACCCGAATGATTACGTCGGCGGAGCACCGCAGCAGGTCGATGAATTCATAAAAGACATCGTAACACCCATCCGGAGGAAATATCGCAGGGAGCTTAGCAGAAAAGTTGAGTTGAAAGTATAAAGGAATTTTGTGCTGTGACCAGAGAAGAATTAATAAAACGTATTAAGGAAACGGCGTATCTGGAAGGTGATTTTACCCTTCGCAGCGGAAAGAAAAGCAAATACTATCTCGATAAATATCTTTTCGAGACCTGCCCGGATATTCTAAAAGCTCTCGGCAAAGAATTTGCAAAATACGTTACCGACGATGTTACTTTGATAGCCGGCGCCGAATTAGGCGGTGTGGCTTTAGCTGCTGCTACGGCTATGCAAACGAATAAAAACTGGATAATCGTCCGCAACAGCAAAAAGGGCTACGGCACCGGCAAGCTAATCGAAGGCGTCTTAAAAAAAGGTGATGTAGTTCTGCTTGTTGAGGACATCGCCACCACGGGCGGACAGGTGCTTGAAGCAGCAAAAGTAATTACCGAAGCAGGCGCAAAGGTCAAAAAAATCGTCTGCGTAATCGACCGCAAACAGGGCGCAGGCGAAAACATAACGAACGCCGGCTACAAGTTTGAAAGCATCCTCACAAAAAACGACCTCGGAATAAAAGATTAGCAGGTCAGCAAATCAACGATTTTTTTGGCGATTGCGGCTTTGGCTGCGTGTGGGAGTTTCAGCCATTTGTGGTCGGGCGTTTTTATTTGAACAGCTGCTTTATCAGAGCCGATTGCAGTAGAGGCGTTGGCAATTATCATATCGAGATTTTTTTCGATAAGTTTTTTTTCGGCATTTTTTCTTAAATTTTTATCTTCTAGTGCAAAACCTACAACGATTTGATTTCTTCTTTTGTGTTTTCCCGCCCATTTCAAAATATCAGCTGTTGGTTTTAACTTTATTATTAAATTCTTGTTTGATTTTTTAATTTTTATTTTTGATTTTTTAACGGGTGTATAATCTGCAACCGCGGCTGCCATTATCAAGCAATCGCATTTTGCGAAGAACTTTCTCACGGCTGTAAACATTTCAGAGGCACTGTCAACTCCAACAAAATCCACCCCCACCGGCGGCTGCAAATCCGAAGTGCTGATAAGTGTAACTTTGAGACCTGCTTTTATTGCCGCCAGCGCAAGGGCATAGCCCATCTTGCCGCTGCTTGCATTGGAAATAAAACGAACCGGGTCGATATATTCGCGGGTTCCGCCTGCTGTTATTAGAAAATGCATTTTGCCGGATGGTTTATCTTTTTTTGTGTTTAATTTTCGAAGCAATTTTTTCGATTACCTTCAGAATGTCCTGCGGCTCTGACATTCTTCCGATACCTTCTGTACCGCAGGCAAGCCGGCCTTTAACAGGGCCTATCAACTGAAAACCCATCTCTATAACCATCCTGATGTTGCGCTGCACGGCAGGATTGTTCCACATATTGTCGTTCATCGCGGGAGCCAAAATCGCCGCTCCTGATTTAATCAGGGGCCAGCAGACGCAAAGGGTCGTGCTAAGCAAATCATCGCAGATGCCATTTGCAATTTTGCCTATAATATTTGCTGTTGCCGGTGCAACGACAACAATATCAGCCCAGTTAACCAGATTTATATGGCTGATTTTGAATTCGGCACTTGTGTCCCACAAGCTGGTAAAAACCGCCGAGCTGGTAACCGCCTCGAAGCTTTTTGGACAGATGAGCCGGCAGGCGTTCTCTGTCATTACCGTGTTCACCCTGGCGCCGGCGGCGGTCAGCTTGCCGGCCAAATCGACCGCCTTGTATGCAGCAACTCCGCCGCTGACACCCAGTAAGATATTGGGCACCTTTTTGCCCCACGTCGCAAAGTGGGAGCTTTTCAGATAACCTCGATTTGATTTTTTTCCAGGCATTACCGGCTCAATTATTCTTTCAGCTTGTCAATATTACCGGCCCCGGAGTCGACGGCAATCTTGCCCTGCAGGATTTCCTGAACAACGATTTCCAGCTGCGTTTTGCCTTTGGCATCCTCAATCAGTGGCCGAGCCCCCTCCATCAACTCATCCAGCCGTCGTTGAATCAGTGCCGTTAGCCGGTATCTACCACCCACCTTGTTGATTATGTCTGTGCTTTTTAGCTCTTCTATCATTCTTTTTCTCCAATGCTCTGCTTAATAATTTGCACCACTTCTTTTACCGCCTGCTCCAAATCGTCATTTATAACCATATGTTCATAATATTGCCACGCAACGGCGATTTCAGCGCCCGCCTCATTCAATCTTTTTTCAAATGCTTGGGCGTTCTCTCTGGCTCTTAGGTTCATACGTTCCGCCAGTTCCTTCCGGCTGGGCGGCAAGATAAAAATCATTACCGCAGCCGGGTATATTACTTTTACCTTTTTGGCGCCCTGAACGTCAATTTCCAAAATAACAGTTTTGCCGGCCCGCAGCGCCTCTTCTACCTTGTCCTTCGGTGTTCCATAGAGATGGCCGAACACCTCTGCATATTCCAGCAGCGAACCCTCGCTGACCCGCTGCTGGAACTGCTCCTTTGATATAAACCAATAGTCCCGGCCGTTAACTTCGCCTTCACCTTTAGGCCTGGTGGTAACTGAGACGCTAAGATGAGCGTTATTTAGCCGTTTAACTGCCTCTTTGCAAATCGTGCTTTTGCCCACGCCGCTGGGGCCGCTTATCACAATGACAATTCCGTCTTCCATCACTCCACATTCTGGACCTGTTCTTTAATCCGGTCTATCCGGCACTTTATATCGACCACGCAGCGGGCAACCTCGGTATCGTATGCCTTGCTGGCAATGGTGTTGGCTTCCCTGAGCATTTCCTGGCTGATGAAATCCAGCCTGCGCCCCGCCTGAGTGTTCGCCTCGCAGCTCTCAGCGAACTGCTGCAGGTGCGAATCCAGCCGGGCAACTTCCTCAGATATATCTGACCTGTCGGCAAAAATCGCCACCTCCCTGGCGAGGGTTTCTTCATCCAGTTTAAGTTTCGCGTCCGCCAGCAGCTCATCGACCCTTTTTTTCAATTTCTTCTGATATTCCCGCAAAACAACCCCATTGCGGGTACGTATTTGCTCGAGGTCCTGTTTTATAGCTTCACAGTTATTATCCAAATCGGCTGCAAGAGCAGTTCCCTCTGCGGCGCGCATTTGCTTGAGCCGGTCTATTGCCTTTTGCGTAATGCTTAAAACCATCTTTTTTATTTGCTTGGCTTTTTCTTCATCCGGCAGCGCCGGCTGAACAATCCCGGGCAGTGTCAGCAGCCCCCCAATATCAATGGGGCATTTAGTATTGGCCGAAGAGACAATCCGGCTCAATTTCTCTATATATGCCCGCAGGGCCGTCTCATCGATATCAAAGAGCACATTTGCCGGTGCATTTTTAAGCCGCAGCACACAACTTACCATCCCGCGTGAGAGGTTTTCTCGCAGAAGTTTATCTATATCTTCTTCAAGAAACGCCGCTGTCTCCGGCAGTCTCAAACAGGTTTTTAAATAACGATTATTGACCGCTCTGATTTCCACGATGTAAGTTACGCCGTTAATCTCACCCTGCGCCTCACCAAATCCGGTCATACTATTTATCATAGCACTACACTTTCAATTCGTATTGCGTATTTCTCTCCGCACGACGCATAACGCACGACGAGGTTAACCACCGGGCGAATTTGCACCGGTACTTTCGCCGCCGGTCTGGGCAGGAGCTGATGGCAGTTCCGAACTTTGCGGCAGCTCCTGTTGAACCGGAGACTGTTGAACAGGAGGCTGTTGGGCCGGAAGCTGCTGGGTCGGCTGAGGCCGGCCGGCACCGAAATCACTAATACCTGGTTTGTAGAATTTGACCATTACCACAGCAAGCATCAGGAACACACTCACCATCGCTATTGTAACCCATGTCAGAAAGTCACCGGTCTTGGAACCTAAAATCCCGCTTGCCAGACCGCCGCCAAACGCAGATCCCAAGCCGCCGCCTCTGCCCTTCTGAATCAGGATGATTAGCATCAGCACCACCGCACAAACGACAAAAACGACAGCAACAAAATTCATAAAAAAACTTACTGCCACCACCGGAAAAACCATCATATTTATTTCCCTTTACAAATAGCAAATAGGAAAAATTAAACACTATACGCCAATTACATTGCCGCCTGAATTATCGCGACGAAGTCATCTGCGTTCAGGCTTGCTCCGCCGACTAACAGGCCGTCTATATCCTGCTGATGCATCAGCTCGGCTGCGTTGTTGGGCTTTACCGAACCGCCGTAGAGGATGCGAATCTCTTCTGCTAATTTGGCGTCATACATTTGCCCAAGCAGCTTCCTTATCAAGGCATGCACCTCTTGTGCCTGCTGCGGCGTTGCGGTCAGGCCGGTTCCAATAGCCCAGACCGGCTCATAAGCTACGGTTACCGCGGAGACCTTCTCGGCGCTTAAGCCGGCCAGTCCCTTTTTTACCTGCCGTGTTACGACTTCTTCTGTTTTGGATGCTTTGCGTTCTTCAATCAGCTCGCCCACACAGAATATCGGCAAAAGTCCGCCCAGGATAGCAGCGGCAGTTTTCTTATTTATCAGCTCGTCGCTTTCGCCAATCACGTGCCTGCGTTCCGAATGGCCGCACAAGACATAAGTGCAGCCAATATCCTTCAGCATTGACGAGCTTATCTCGCCGGTAAAAGCCCCTTCTTTCTCATAATAAATATCCTGAGCGCCGACGGCGACACCAGATTTGCGAAGGGCATTAACCACGTTCTGCAGATAAACAAAAGGCGGACAGACCGCTACGTGAACGCTGCGGCGAGCTGCCTCTGAAGTTCTGGAAGCAATCGCCTTGACCAGCTCTACACTGGTGTGACTGTCTGTGTTCATTTTCCAGTTGCCGGCCACGAACGGCTTTCTCATAAAACTCACAAAGCTCTCCTAAATAATAAAAACTATAGACTCAATCAAAGTAATTCTGTTGCCCTCGGAAAACTGCCTAATATCGAAAGCTGCAGGCAATGCTCACGGGCTTCTTCCAGTCCTTTCTGAACCTGCTCTTCCGTTCTGTGTCCGAGGAAATCCACAAAGAAATAATATTCCCACTGTCTTTTTTTGCTCGGCCTGGATTCTATATTTGTCAGGTTGATGTTGTATTTCTTGAAGACATCAAGCACATCAGCCAGGGCGCCGGCTTTATGGGCGGTGCTGAACAGGATAGCGGTCTTATCTTCGCCGGTCGGCTTTGCGTCATCTCGCCCGATTACCAGAAATCGGGTTATATTGTTGGCATTGTCCTCGATATTTTCACAGATAACTTGCAGCCCGTACAGTTCCGCGGCGATGGCTGAGCCAATCGCTGCGGCTTTCGGCTCGTCCGCCGCCAACTGTGCGGCTTTGGCGCTGGAAGCAACGGAGATGGTTTGGGCTTCCTTAAAAGTGGCGCTCAACCAGTTTCGGCACTGGACAAAAACTTCCGGCTTTGAGTAAATCTTCTCGATTTGGTTCAGCGGGCAATTGGCCAATAAGCTGTGGTGAATCGCCATTAAGACCTCGGCGCAAATTTTCACGTCGGAATCTATCAGAGCGTCGAGCGTCTCTATTACGCCGCCGCCGGTGGTATTTTCTATCGGGGCAAGACCCAAATCACAATGACCTTTACTGACTTCATCAAAGATGCTTCTGATATCGGCCAGCGGTTCATAATCGACGCTCTGGCCGAACTTTAGCATTGCTGCGGTGTGGCTGAAGCTGCCGCCAGGCCCAAGATAACCGATACGCAACGGCCTTTCCAGCGCAAAAGAGCCGCTCATCAGCTCGCGCCAAATAGCCGTCAGGCACCTATCCGACAGTGGGCCCTTGTTGGCTTTGGTAATCGTAGCAAAAACCTTTTTCTCTCGGTCTGGCGAATAGACAGGTTTGCCGGCCTTGCTTTTTAGCTTGCCTATCTCAACGACAACACGCGCACGCTCATTGAGCAGCTTTACGAGCTGAAGGTCAAGCTCGTTAATTTGATTTCTCAATTCTTCAAGCGACATAAGCCAACGCCGAAATGAAGGATAAAATTACAAGCGAATCTCCGGTAACTCGGCCATTTTTTCTAAAACTATTGTTTTTAACAAAACTTTGCTCTTGCGTCAACGAATTTGGCATATTTAGATATGAATTTTGGGTTCTAAATGCAAAAGACAGTAAAGTATACGATTTTTAAGACCAAATGGGGTTATTTTGGCCTTGCGGCCACCGACAAGGGACTTCTGCGCACCTGTCTGCCATTGGCCAATCGCGAAAAGGTCGAATCGCAGCTTTTACGGAACTTTCCGAACCCCAAATACGACAAAGCCCTTTTCAAGCCGGCCCAGGAACAGATAACCGCTTATTTTGAGGGTGATTGCGTAGATTTCAGAGATATTCCCGTTGTACTTAACGGATTTAGCTCTTTTGCCAGCTTGGTTTTAACTGCCTGCAGGGGTATAGAGTTTGGCCGGATAGTTACTTATGGCCGATTGGCTGAAATGGCCGGCAATTCCGCCGCCAGAGCAGTCGGCGGGGCGCTGGCTAAAAATCCCCTGCCGTTGATAATTCCCTGCCATAGAGTAATCTGCGCTAACGGCAAAATCGGCGGATTCTCCGCTGCCGGCGGGAGAAATTTGAAAGGAAAACTGCTAAAACACGAATATCAATCATCAACGAGCAGCAAAGACAGTTAACCTGACGAAACTCCTATTCGAGGTGGATGGCGTTGCTGCGGCGGTCGGCTTCGAGACTTGCCTTCTTGATGATATCGTAGAGCCGGCGGGGATTTCGTATCTTTTCAAAAGCGAACTCGGGGTCAGATTTATCGGTCGTTATTACCGTTACCGTGCCTACGCCAACGATGCAGTCGAGCAGACTTCTGCGAAGTTTCAGGTCAATCACCCG
>JBELAN010000030.1:0-5164 GCA_049508795.1 Sedimentisphaerales bacterium
GAATTCGACTTCGTCAAATCCGGCCTGTCGAACACAAGGTAGTTATATAACGCCATCGGCGATATCTGCACGTATGATACCTCCAGGTTTTCCCTGCTGAAATGCTCTAATTCCTCCGTCACCACCTCATTTTTTATCGCGAATATCCCTACCTTCGCCTCCGTCGCCCCCTCTTCCGTCATCATCTGCCAGTCCCATGTTACCTCCGAGATTTCGAAGGGAATCTGCTGGCTGGCTTCGAATTTGACGATTTCGGGGATACGCTTCTGCTCGACGGGTGGGAGGTTGACGAAACGGGCGAAACTGTTCTGGCTTGGGACGGCGACGATAATATCATCGCTGCCGACGTCGTTTTGCTGGACGAACTGGCGAAGGGTCAGGGCGATAAGCTCCTGCTTTTCCTGGTCCTTGACGCCTGTTCCTGAGAGGATTTTGCCGTGCTGAATATGGTCAAAGCCGGTAACCTCAAGGGTTCCGGATTCGTTACTGAGGCGAATCGCCTTTAATGAGGTGTTTCCTATGTCGATTGCCCAAACCGACCCAATTCTTTCCGCCATAACTTGCCTCCAGCGAGTTGGCCTTCGGCCAACAGAGCAATAAAAATTGAACAGTAGAACAGTTGACCGCAGTTGAGCAGTTACATCTTCCCTACTGCTCAACTGTTCATCTGCTCAACTGCTCTGTCGGCCAAAGGCCGACGTGCCCTTGTAAACCGGCACACGACATAATAATATAGCATATTATGAGAACATTTTCCATATATACACTTGGCTGCAAAGTAAATCACTATGAAAGTGCGCAAATTCGCCAATTTTTGGAAAATAACGGTCTTTCGGGCGCAAAAGCGGGCGAAAGGCCGGATTTGTGCGTGATTAACACCTGTTGCGTAACGGCCACCGCATCGGCCAAAAGCAGGCAATATATTCAAAGAGCGACGAAATCAAACCCTGAAGGGGTAAAAATTGTCTGCGGGTGCTTAACAGCAATACAAACAGATGAGCTGCGCATACCGAAAGATAACGCGACTCACATTATTAGTAATCGAGCCGAATTGGCTTCTAAAATTAAGCAAATAATCGACCCCCAGGATAAACCTGGGGGCTTTCTATTGCCGCTTTTAACAAATTTTAAAGAACAGACGCGAGCGTTCCTTAAAATACAGGACGGGTGCGACGGAACGTGTTCCTACTGTATTATACCAAAGGTCAGGCCCGATGTTCAAAATAAGCCCATTGAGGACGTGATTTTTGAGGCAAAAAACCTCGTCTCGGCAGGGCATAAGGAAATCGTCGTAACGGGGGTGAATCTGGGGAGTTACGGGCGGGAATCCGTAAGGAATGCAGAATGCAGAACAGAGAATGCAGAACACAGAACAAAGAACATAGGACAGAAGACGGAGGACGGAAGACAGATTGTCGATTGCCGATTGTCGATTGTCGATTTATTGGAAGAATTAGCAAAAATTGAAGGATTATTACGGCTAAGGGTGAGTTCGCTGGAGCCGGGGGATATAAGTGAAGAGCTGTTAGACGTTTTTTGCGCACACAAAAATATTATGCCGCATATTCACTTGTCGGTGCAGTCGGGGTCGGAAAAGATTTTGAGGCGGATGTGCCGGCCATATTCGGCAGGGGAGCTGCGGGAGAAAATCGCGATGATTAAAAGCCGATTGGACAGGCCGGCGATTACCTGCGATATAATTGTGGGTTTCCCCGGCGAGACGGAGGAGGATTTTGAGGAGACGGTAGAGCTTTCAAAATGGGCGGGGTTTTCAAAAATACACGTTTTCCCATTCTCTGCGCGGGCGGGAACGGCGGCGGCAAAGATGAAGGAGAAAATACAGCCGAAGGTTGTAAAGATTAGGGCGGAAATTCTACGCCGATTAGGTGATGAGTTGGCTTTGAAGTTTCGGGAACAATTTGTCGGGGAGACGGTTGAGGTGCTTCTGGAAGACACTGAGCCGATGAGCGGACATTGTGAGAGATATTTCCTCGTTCAAGTAACAAAAGATTGTCGATTGCCGATTGTCGATTGTCGATTTAATAAAAATCAAATTGTGAAGGTGAGGATAACGGACAACCAAAACGAGGGAGCTGAGGGGCAAATGTAATGGTGGTTGTTTAAAATAGTACTGTTCATTAAGTGATTTTATCACCCCGTTGCAGAATCATCCAGATGCTTATAAACATCCTTTTGGAAAGCAACTAATCGTTTTGTGTCTGATTCCAATAAAGATTTCCTTAAAGTAGGATGAATAAAGATTCTACAACTTAAAGCTTCTGCGAAGCAGTTCATAGTTTGTTTAAACTCGGCAGACAACTCCGATAACATTCGTGGTTCCTTCCCAGCGCGAAACACAGTTGGGTCGCCAATGTCATGCCTCCGTTTCGATGGAATGTCTATTAACACATCAGATACTTTGGTTTCTTTCACATACGCTTTTGCTATCTTAGCGATTTCATTCGCAATAATGCTCCATTGCGCACACGTTCTACCTGTTAAAAAATCATATACTTTTGCATCCTCATTATTAATTCTACTGAATTCCAATAGCGTTTTATATATTCCTCTTCTCCCATTTAAAATCATTAGCGCAGGATTCTCCAAATGTTTGTCTTTGTCAAGGCGTTTCTCCTCGAACTCTTTATCTAGCCATTTAACTGCTCCAATATCTGACATAGAATATGTAGTTTTAAAGTACTGAGGGAAGGTCAATATATTATTTTCGAAAAGATAATGCGGGACGAAGCGAAGCATTGCCATCACTGCACGGTTTGTTCGGTGCCAATACACACGTTGAAACATCCATCGTCGCCCTGTCGCAATCGATTCCGCCGCACAAATTCCCTTTTCTCTAATTGCGATACCAGGTTTGTCGCTGACTGTGCAGGTTATACTAGCCAAAATACTATCTATATCTACAGCGCTCCCATAAGAGGCGCCTGTGAATTTACTATCCGTACGTAGATAGCATACTTTATCAACATCAAGGGGGCCATTTACAATGCTTCTTAAGATCAGGATTCCTTTTTCTTCGCCCTTAGAATCCCCCAAAATATTTCGTAGAATGGTTAGCACTTGTTCACCAAAATGTTTTCTGATCAAATCCGGCAAACCAGAGATAGATTCGGTTCGTAGTACTCGTTTACATTCATCTATATGTTGGTTTGCAGCATCTCTTACCCAGGTATTCTTTTCATCGGGATTGTCTAAAAGAGCACTAGTTACTCCTTCGTCGCGAAGAATATTTGAAAAAGGTCCCTCTTTTATACTGCGAAATGCATAATCTTCAAAAATGTGACCCAACGGATAGTGGCCGACGTCATGAAGAAGGCCCGCTAATAAAGCCGCTTCAAGTTTACAATGCTCGGCGCAGTAAGCTCTGAAAGTGGGATCGCCCAAAAGAGTCCCGATATAACGTCTGGCAAGATTATATGTCTCTACGCTATGCAACAAGCGGTTATGTGTCGCTCCTAAATAGATCATGCTTACAAAATCTAACTGCGAAATATTTCTTAATCTTTGAACAGAAGGATGATTTAGAATCCATGTCATTCTTTGGGTGAAAGGAACTGAATCCTCCGGCAAAGACAATGTGGTTTTTGTGTCGGTTCCCAGAGACAACTCCGCTACCCCAAGTGGTGACACAAATCCTGACTTGATTGCAGCTAGGTCTTGTCGAACCTCTTCCGCAGATGAGTATATATTCTCCAAACATTTATCTGCAACTCGATCCAACACCACTATTCCAAGATCTGAAAGTATTCGACGGAGTGCTGGCAGGATCAAAGGTTTTCGCCACTTAAACCAATCTGGATACTCCGGAAGTTCCTTATTAAGAAACAAGCGTAACATTGTGCCAAACATGTAGAGATCGAGACGTACTCGATTATCCCGGAGCACCTTAACAGGAATATATGTTCCTACTTTGTCTTGCCATAACTTAGGAACTCTGCCCGGGGTTGTTACATATAATGTCTCTTCTCCATAATCGTCGCTAAGTATATGAGCAGCACCAAGATCGACTATAACCGCCTCGGGTCGATGGGTATGTCGAACCAGAATATTTGCTTCTTTGATATCGGAATGCATCCCTATCTGTTGATGTAAATAAAGCATCGCAGAAAGAATATCATCAAATAAATCTAATATAACATTGACAAACTCATCGGGTTGTTCCTTTCCCGCTTGTTCTATTATAAATTCCTGAAGCGGTGAACCTTTGATAAGCTCCATAACTATATAGGGAATACCGACACCTTCGGTATCCACTTTTGGCACTTCCTCTTGGGGAATTATTCCGAAAGTGATAAGCTTTGCAAGGTGAGAATGTGTGAGTGATGCTAGTTTATGCGCTTCTTTCTTGAAAACTTCAACGAATTTTTTCCAATCGCCTTCTTTCTCATGAAGTTGGGCCTCGGGCGAAAGTATTTTCACGGCTCGTTCTATCAGGTTTGATTGTTTCACTAGCCAAACTACACCTGTCGCACCTCGACTTATTGGATCAGCTGGTTGCCCATCAGGCTTATCAGGATTTTTGCTGTCTAAGATTGTCAAATCGGAATGCAAATGCAAAGATTCGCCAACGTGAAAATCTGGGTATGGCATAATAGTTCTTCCCTTCTAACTAAGAAGATTTTTAAAAATAGATTGTAACAATATCTAACATCACACAATCGTGGTTTATCATACGACATGCCGAAATCAACAACCATTTTCCGGACAGTAAAGCTGACGGACAAGGTGGCGTTCTCTCCACGAGCCGATTCCGGCCTTAAGGCAGAAGTATAACGTCTATGTGGCAAGAAAAGCAAGTATTTTTAAGAATCCGGAATTAAAACCCAAGAGATTGCAACGTGCCGTTACTGGCGCTTCGGTCTGCGGCCTCGCAATAACAATTTACCTATGGTCCTCTGCCCTTATGCAGCAACCAGCCCAAGACAGCACCAAGGGTCACTTTGCAGAAGTCAGCAGAGTGTTCAACTATCCTATCGAGAAGGTCTGGCCGGAAAATCGTTATCAAAATTGTTACGGCAAGAAAAGTAGCGAACGTAATTGAGAAAATAGCGATTACGATACCTTGACGGTTACGAAACCCAACTATCCGCCTTTTTTTGACTTTCAGTTCCGAGTTCTTACGGCCCATATAGTTTCTCCGAGCAAT
>JBELAN010000031.1:0-4421 GCA_049508795.1 Sedimentisphaerales bacterium
TTGCCAATTCGTGTCCTTGTCAGCGATTTTACAGGCAGCCCCACTTTCGCAAACATCCTTCGAATCTCGCGGTTAAGCCCTTCTTGAATAGTTACTTCTGCCAATGACTCTTTATGGCTGCGTTTTAATACTTTTATCGCTGCTTTGCCGGTTTTGCCCTCAGCCAGCCAAACCCCTCTTTTTAGCTTTTCTATCTGCTCGCCGCCAACCTCACCTTTGACACCGACAATGTATGTTTTAGCCAGTCCATACCTTGGATGCGTTAATTTGTTTGCCATTTCGCTGTCGTTAGTAAGTATTATCAAACCTGTGCTTTCAATATCGAGTCTGCCGACACAAAAAATGCGTTCACGCGACTTTACTATGTCTATCGCTTTTTTTCTTCCCTGCGGGTCAAAATTTGTGCAAATCACACCCTTGGGCTTATTCAAAAGAAAATACACCTTCGGAACGGCGCTAATTTCCCTCCCGTTTACGGTTATGATGTCCTTTTCAGGGTCAACAAAAGCTGGCAGACTGTCCACAACCCTGCCGTTCACACGCACCACTCCTTCGAGTATCACTTCTTCGCACCTCCTCCGTGAAGCGATACCCGCCGCCGCCAAAACCTTTTGTAATCTTTGTTTAGCCATAGTTCGTCATTATAATATTATGTGCTGTCAGGCCAAATGTCGATGTTATAATTGGCGAATAGTAGGAAACTCGGTAACAAACTATGATAACAACAGTTATTTTCGATTTAGACGACACGCTCTACGATGAGCTTGATTACTGCAAGAGCGGCTTCAAGGCCGTTGCTGAGTCCCTCTCTAACCTGGTGGACGTGCTATCTCCTGAGGAGATTTTTGATAGCCTATGGCAGCAGTTCACCGCCGGCAACCGCACGAAAACATTTAATGCAGCACTTGACGACCTCGGCATAAGCTATGACGACAAAATTATCGAAAAACTGGTAAAGACTTATCGCAATCACAAACCGAAAATAAAACTGCCCGCCGATTCCGGAAAAATCCTTCGGCAGCTAAGCAAAAAATATACGTTGGCCCTGTTGACGGATGGCTTCCTGCCCGCCCAGCGGTTAAAAGTTCAGGCCCTTAAAATCGAAAAATATTTTAAGTGCATAATCTACACCGAGCAGCTCGGCAGACAATTCTGGAAGCCCTCACCAGCCGGATTCGAAAAACTTATCAAGACACTGAATGCAAAACCACAAAATATAGCCTACGTTGCTGACAACCAGATGAAAGATTTTATCGCACCGAATAAATTAGGTTTCGTGACCATTCAGATAATCCGTCCTGCCCGCATACACACATCGACTTCTGACGCCCCCCACGCCGCTGCTCAACACGTAATACGCAAAATCAGCCGATTACCCTTCCTATTAGGGAAACTTTGAGACTTCGGTCTCCAGTATTAGGGTAAAATCCAAAATCAGGACGATAATATCTTATCGGACCTTAAAACTGTTCTCGATAGATTTTTTTATTGATTTAGTGCCTTTTTCAGACGATAATATGGTGTTTGGACGGCCCTAATATGTGATTTTTCAGTATTTCTAAAAGGAGTCTTACTATGCCGGCAGGCAAAAGACAGCAAAATAACGCTATGCTCTATACCGTGGTAGTATTTGTCGGCCTTTTTATTGTCTCAACTGTCGTTGCAGTTATCTTCTATCTCCAGGCCGAAAAACATAGGACGGAGGCAGTTGCTTTACAAAGCCAGATGGATGAGCTGGCCAACAGCTCGGAACTGCGAAAAATAGGAGCGATAGTCGGTGCAAAACAGCCGCAAAAGAGCCGGCTTGGCACTATGGTCGATTATCTTGACGGAACAGTTTCTCTAATCATCGGAGGCCTGCCGGAAGAGACCTCGGCTGAAGTCAAAGTTGACACCGTAAACAGAAAGGCCAAAGACACGCTCGATTTACTGGCTCAGAAACATATTGCTATTGAAAGCACAGAACCAAACGTCCCAACCAATGACCTCGTCACCCTGCTGGCTAATCAGCAGTTCGCAGCGGTGACAGAGGACTTCAATGAAATATTGAAAACCGAATTGCCTCCGGAAAAACTCGAAGAAACGTGGAAATCGACCATCGACCAGTTGGGGCCTTTCAAAAAACAACTCGGCCTGCGAACAGAAAAAGAATTGGATTATGATGTTGTGCTTGTCACCTGTGAATTTGAGAAAGGATGCCTCGATGTAAAAATCGTCTACAACGATGAAAAGCAGGTTGCCGGTCTGTTCTTTGTCCCTACCCCCGCAGATGTCCTGGAAAGTTACCGGCAGCCGCCGCAGCTTATAACCCGGCAACAACCTTACATTGAGCTTGATGACCCCAACACCATCGGCCTTGTGCGAGTGATAGAAAAACTGAAAGCAAAGCTGGATAACACCACAAGTGTAGAGCTTGTTCTTCAGGAACAGCTTGAAAAGCTGAAAAATCGATTTGACGACGCAATGGCGGCAAGTCTTGAAAAAGAACAAACTCTTCTTGCCGAAAAAGAAAAATATCAGCAGCAGGTTGACGAAATTAAGCAGGACTACAACGACCTTAAAATAATGTTGCGGCAAACTTCCGAACAGCAGGTTCAGACTCTTATGACACAGCTCGATGAGGAAAAAGACACTCGAAAAAAACTAAACCAGCAGCTGCTCAAAACAGAAGCGGAATTGGCGCTCGCCCAGGAGAGAATGAAACGCTCCCAGGAAAAGCTTAACGCACTTGTCCCGCCGCCCGACAGCAACGTGGCGGCATACAAGCCCGATGGGAAAATAATATTAATTGATGACTCAACAAAAACAGTTCATATTAATATCGGCAGTGACAACCATGTCTATCGGGGCCTGACTTTTTCGGTCTATGAAAAAAACACGCCTATCCCCAGAGACGGCAAGGGAAAAGCTGAAATTGAAGTATTTAATGTCGGGAAAAACATCTCAGCCGCACGCATTACAAGTTCCAATCCCAAAAAACCCATCATTCCGGATGACATCGTTGCAAATCTAATTTGGGATAGTGGTAAAACAAACGTCTTTGTGGTTGCAGGTGAATTCGACCTTAATGCCGATGGAGAAATCGATTATGAAGCTGCCGATAAAATAAAAGCGCTTATCAAAAAATGGGGCGGCAAAGTGGCTGATGAAATTTCTATCGACACCGACTTCATCGTTCTCGGAACAACGCCCACGGTTCTCAAAAAGCCGACCTTCGAACAAACGGAAGTTGACCCAATGGCGATGGAAAAATACGAGGCCTCCCTCCAAAAACTTGCCGCTTACAAGGAAATACAAACGCGGGCACAAACTCTCTCGATTCCTGTATTTAACCTCGAAAGATTCCTCTACTTTATTGGCTATAAAACACTGTCAGCCAGACCCGGTGCATTTTAATTCGACGTATTAGTTGGCTGCTTTCACACCAATCGAGGCGACAAAAATCTCGCCCGTGTATGCACTTGCGGTCTTTGAAGCTCTAAACCCTTTTTTGACCGCAGCGAAAGTTACGGTGAAACTGGCCTTGATGGCTGCACCGAGCGGCTCACCTGTATCACAATCCAGCCCGGACGGAATATCAACCGCCAAAATAGGACAGTGCTGGGAATTTATACTTTCTATCAACTGCTTATACTCATCGTTCAGCCGCCCGTTTAATCCTGTCCCGAAAAGACCGTCAACAAGCAAACAAGCGCCCGCCGCAAAGGTTTTAACCTTCTCTGTGATGTTGCCGTCATTGAGGTTTAGCTGCTCGATTGGCTGGCCCATTTTTTCTAATATGTCCAGGTTTATTTTTGCATCGCCTTTGACTTTATTACGCTCGCCGCATACAACCACGACAACTTCAAAACCACTGTTCAAAAGATGGCGGGCGATTACGTAACCATCGCCGCCGTTGTTGCCTGTCCCGCAGAATATACAGACCTTTGGTCTTGTAACGCCGCTTAACTTTTCTTTAATTAAATCTGCGCAGCTTCGACCGGCGTTTTCCATCAAGACCACGCCGGGTATTCCCAGTGTATTTATCGCCCACGCATCAAACGCCCGGACCTCGTCCCTGCTCATCACAATACACTTCCTATCCGCTGAGTATTTTTCCATAAAGCTATTGTACATTTTGAAAGTTGTCCCTTCAACCTTGCTTACTCTTGATTACCCATTTTAACAGAAAATTGGGTTCGTTTGGGTTCGTTTTGACCAAGTGTCCAATTTGCATTTTTCGTTGTAACTAACTGTCGAAAATACGGTTATAAACATTTGACTTTTTCGGAAATTGGGTTCGTTTTGCATAATTTAATTCAGTTTGATTGATTTTTCCGCTCAGCGCAGAAAATCTCCGTAGCCGCAGTTTCAGCCACAGAGAACACAGAGAAGTAAATTATAAACAGTATTAATTGGTTATTGGTAACCGCTCGTTGGTA
>JBELAN010000004.1:0-148636 GCA_049508795.1 Sedimentisphaerales bacterium
AGTTCGGCACACCGCAGTTCTCGTCCACTATCCGGATTTCCCACTCAGGCCCGGTCAGGCCCGCCAGAACCATAAGGCTCAGTGGTTTCCACACGCGGTAACGGTTCCAGCGACTCTCCTTGACCCTGACGATGCTTACAAGTGGGTTGGATGGATTGATGAGATATAATTGCATGGCAGTGTCTCACCTGTTCCTTTTGACTCGAGAATAATGATGGGTGACTTATCGGGGATGAGAATATCTTCTACTGCTTTGATTGGTACATCTTTTTCCATTGAGTTAAATCTCTTTTGTACCGCCCAAAATATATTATCTGGGATCTCTAACTTATACCTGATCAACTACGTCGCTGAGTTACATTTTTAATAGAATGCCGCGTTTGTCTTGAAAAGTCAAGTTTTTTGGCTACTGCTCAAAGATTTTCCAGGCAGATTGGTAACAGAAAAATGAACGATCGTGTCTTAGCCATCCCTTTGGTTCCCTGCGACCTTTGAGTTCTGCTGTTTTGACTCACCAAGGCTCCTCTTGTATCTGGTTCTACGAAAAACCTTAAGATCAAAATGTGTTTTAGCTTTTTTATCTTGGCGAAGAACAAAATAAAGCGACGCTAAATTATGATGAATATAACTATCAAAATCGCGGTTACGCTTGTGCCCGTAACGAAGAATATTCTCATAAATCTTTATAGCATCTTCAAACCTACCTTCGTATATGGCTTCCTCTGACAGACATATCGCTTTTGTCGGATGTTTTTTCTTCTTTCCATAGGGCCATTCACCTTTTTGAACAAACAGCTTCGGATCAAAAGTTGTTGTGGCTTCAGGCTGCCATATAGGATTATCGCCTGAAAAGCCGGGCATAAACGGCCGTGCAACATCCTTCCAATTAATACCTTTCCCGAAATGTCCGCTGTCGAATATAGTAAGAATGAGTTTTCCAATAAGTCTTTCTGCTAAATCTGCGTTTTCCTTATATTCCGCTAACAATTTTTCCTGAAGAGATTGTAACCTTTCTCTGTCATCCGGATTCACCTCGTTCTCGTGAAAATAATACATAAAATAATTTGCAGTTTGAAAAGCTGGAATTTCTATTCCAGACTCTGCTGCAAGCCAAGAGAGCCTATTATAATACTGTCGATAAACCCTCTCTTCGCTACAGCAATTTTCGATAAGTCTTACCAGATCAACTACAATACCATCCAAAAATTGGTGTCTTGACAGATTATAGCGGTGTGCAGCTTCTTCCCAATCCGCAATTGTCAAGGAATTATCAAAGAAAATGGTATTGTTAAAATGGACTTCATAATGAACTATCCCTATATCGTGATTCTTGCGCATCTCCGCAACTATTTGGGCATGATGTTGGCACATCCACGAGAGCGCTTCTTGAAACGCCGTCCATATTTCTTCTTTTGAAGCAGCGACTTCAATTTCATCCAACATATAAAGAAATCTTGTGTCTAATTCATCTCCCGATCTTAAATCGTCTGGATGCTCCAAGCCCCAGATAGAAAAAGCTATCGGCTCTCCTTTGTACAAAAGCTCTTCGTCCTCATATATCCCCATACCAATAGGTACCATTACTGCCCGACCATGTAACAATGCATATTGTGAGAGGACAACTTCGTTTATTGCACTGCGGAACCTTTTTGCTCTATAGGGTTCGCCCACATCGAATCTAAAGTTTTCTATCGTTCCATCAGGATTTGTATAGGGAATCAGAAATGGAATATTACCGTTGCCAAGCAAGCGAGTGTGGCGAAGCTTACCTTTTTTAATCATCGCAATTCGAGTGGTTATACCTTTAATCTTAATAGCCCGAACCCAGCGGTTATTTACCTTAATGTAATCTTTGGGATCTAATTTAATAATTACGCTCGTTGGTTTAGAAATATCACCAAAGTGTTTGAGGTAAATAACTCTACGAATCTTGTCAAGATATTTGCTCGGCAGTTTATTTGCTATACGAACAAAAAGCCCCCAATGTGGAGAAACAATTCCTGCGTTTCTATTTTGTATTTTAAAACCTTCTAAATTCCCGATGCATGATTTGATTTGCTTCAGGGTCATTTTGGAAGAGACATTTCTTAATACTTTCAGATTGCCAACGGGTGAACTTGTCACTTTATGTGATTCTCCGCCTTTATCATCTTGAGATACAAAAATATATACGTACATTGGCTCATAAAGAGACATTAATATTTAATACTTAAAAAATCAAGAGCTTGTATTAACCGCACATATTACAACCGCAAGATCAAAATAAGGAGAAATCCAGGTTTAAATTTCTTCTTAAATCACATACTTTCTGCTATTTTCAATAACTCTGTCCGTTTGTGCAGAAACATCCTGCACATACCTTGTTGCCATTTGTAAATCTGCATGGCCAAGGAGTCTTTGAACAGCAAACGGATCGCCCGATCTGGCAGCAATAGTAGCAGCAGTTCTTCACAGTGTATAAAATCCTGTTCCCTTGGGAACATCAAGGCCCAACTTTTTGATCAACCTTGAAAATTTGGTCGTGATTGTATTTAGGGTTGTATATTTGCCGTTACCATTACCATCGGGCTTAAGAAGTGTCTGTATATATGGGTTATCTCTGGATGTATAAAAAACAAGCTTACCTATCTTTGGAACCTTTTTAAGCGATTCAACGGTCTCCGGCCATAATGGCAAATCCCTTGAAATCCCTGTCTTTTTTCTCGCGGGCTTGACTCTACTATTTGCGAGATCCAAATCAGTCCATTTAAGCTCCGAACAATCCGTACATCCAAAACCACAATTTAATCCAAGCCATATCATAGCTCTCATCTTTACATCTGCCACAGACAACAATCTGGTTATATGTTCCGAATTAAAGGTGAACCTTTCCTGATGAATTATCTTGCCTCTTGAGACAGCATCAATATTTGGGATGTTCGCAAGAACATCATTCTTTCTTGCCCAATGAAATAAAGCCTTCATAATACTTATATGCAGGTTCAACCTGCAAACTGACACATGGCTTTTCTGTATCCTTCTTTTGTAGTTCTGCAAATCTAAGGTTGAGATGTTATTGATATCTATATTCTGACCCAGAAAAGCCATTAACTTATTAAGGCTGCTGATTTGTTCATTGTGGTGGCTTGCAGTAAGGTCATTTGCCTGAAGCTTTGAATACTGATACTTTAGATACATATCACAAAGCTGCTTTAGCGTCATATCATCGCCTGTCGGTTTTTGTTGTAGATTGTTTTGACATCCATGCAGATATGTTGCCTGGTCTAGGTATTTTTCAAGTGCTTGTTTCTTATCTGATCCAAAGTAATACATTTTTCCTTTAATCTTCTTACAGTATTGTCTCGTTGGATGAAACGTAAGTGGGAATTTGTCAGAACGTGTTTTTCTTTTTAGATTTTTCATAATCCTGCCTCCTTAAAAAAATGGTTTACATTTTTCATATAATCCCGAATTAGTTGTAGCTCTGGTTGTTATTTTCAACAAAGCAACGGCAGTCGACAATTACAACCAATTGCAATATATAGGCTTGCGATTATTATACGAAATGAAAGTCAATAGGTTATATAATCCGTTTGTCTTTGCAACGGTAATTGAATGTTCGATACGATGACCACCTTTTCTGCTCACAGGCTCAAAATCATTGGGTTTGACACGCTTATTATGAAATTTTAGGTTACACTAATTTCTATGCAACTTCTGGCAGTTCGTTCTAGCAGGTAGAGTAGCTTCCTTATTCAGGCACAGAACTTTGCTGAAATCAAATTTTCCCTTTCTGCTTTGTTGAACCTCTCTCTGAATTCTGCACGGTCAGAGTGATAGCTATTCTCGGTGTCATTTTGGTGTCAGCCGTCAGCAGTAAGCCACTCCAGAAGCTACTTGTCGGTGACTTGCTAACTACTTGTAATCCTCGATTTCAGGTCAAAATCGAGCCATAACGTGTTGTCGGTAATGCACTTACAACCGTGCTTTGGGATTATGAGTCCACTGCTCTACCGCTGAGCTACGAGCCCCAACTGCTGGTTATTCAGCTTGTTACCTGAATTATAATCGCAATTTCCAATTCATCAAGGGCAAAAATACGTCAAAACCTGCCGGATATTAGGGCTTGGTTTAGGCCGAGGGCAACTGTTGCCTGGGCGGGCTGCTTCTGAGAAAAAACCCAACTTTTCCACCAAAAAAGTCTTGACATTCCGGATGAAGGGGATAGAGTCATTGCTTGTTTAAGTATGTAGGTCTGCTGTATAGACCTACAAGAGAAGAGGAGTGGTGAGAGAGCTTTTTCTTGTTTCCTGCCAGGCTTTCCCCCCACAAATAACCAAAAGAATATGATTTTTGGAGGAGGATGGAATATACAATTCTATTAGGTCAATTCAGAACAGGTTTTGTTGCAGCGCAAGTTATGTACGTCGATAAATGTTAACAATTTTTTGAGTAGGAGAATTAAAATGAAAAAGTTAATTACAATTTGTGCAGTGATAGTGCTGTTTGGTACGGGTTACGCATGGGCGGGCACTTGGACGACCATTCCAGACATCCCAGGTCAAGCTTGGATGACGCCGGAAGAAGTCAGCGGAGGGACCGTCGTCGGCTCGTGGTGTGACAGCCTTTCTTATCATGGATTTGTCTATGATGGGGGAAGCCTTTCTTCTTTTGACTATCCGGGGTACTCACCCCCTGGATGGTCAACGTGCTTTTATGGGGTGCAGGGGAACACGGTGGTCGGTGCCCACGGGATTACTGGGTGGACCTACGACGGACTTATGTACAATATCAGCACCCAAACCTGGACCAATATTGTGTCCCCGTTTCCTGGATTTCCCGATTTGGGTTTATTTGGAATTGACGGAGATAAGCTCGTAGGAAATGTTTGGGACGGTATCCAGGGTTATGGGCAAATGCGAGCGGTTCTCTACGACGGCGCATCCTGGAGCATCATCCAGCCGCCGGGCTCACCTCAAGCAGGCGCGAAGGACATCAGCGGTAACACTGTTGTTGGTTGCTACAATGACGGCAATTGGAAACTCCATGGGTTCATCTACGATGGGACAAATTATACTACCGTCGATTGGCCCGGTGCAATCTCTACTGATCTGGAGGGCATCAGCGGCAGCTCTATGGTCGGGATCTGCGTAGACGCCTCGGGTTTAGCTCACGGACTTCTCTACGACGGGACAGCGTGGACGACCTTGGACATGCCGGGCGCAACGTCCACTCAGTTTTTCGGAATCGACGGGAGTACAGTTGTTGGTAATTACCAGGATGCCTCCGGTATGCACGGCTTGATCTACACGATCCCAGAACCCGCCACGCTTTTGCTGCTTGGCTTCGGCGGATTAGCTTTACTGAGAAACCGCAAAAAATAAACAAGTTTTGTCTATCGAATAAAGGGCTGTAAGTATCGGGCTTGCAGCCCTTATTATTTATGGATTCATCAATATATTTTTATCTGATGGTTTCTTCGATTGCTCGTGCCACAACGTAGTCCGGCAGCTTACCAAGGGCAGGTTCGGCCTCGTAAGCAGATATAATGCTCCTGTCCGGGAAGGCCCCGGCCTCCTTGATTAGCTCATTAGCCAGTTCTCGCATTCTATCTTCCGTCATCCCATCTTCTGCTTTGGCACGCACAGCTTCCAACAAGGCCTCAAATTCCGCCTGACTGTCGTACCAGTTAAGCTGCAGCTCCAATTCAACGGCATCCTGCGCCCTGATGCGGTCAAAGGTATATTGAATCCCGACCGGATTGTAGGTTTCCAGCCGTTCATCCACAAAAGCTAAGCATGCATCCCGATATGCAGTGTATTTCTCCTCATCGAAGTCCCCAAACCCGCCCTTTACAATCTCCTCCTTCAGCAGCTTTTCTATCTTCGTTGCCAAAAGTTCCTTATTGGCCTCCAGATATTCATACAGGGCTTCGTAATACGCCTTCAAAAGTAAATTTGCTTCATTCATTTCTTTACCTTTTTAAACTTAATTAGTAGCAAGAGTAGTTTTTGTCAACCAGAAAACTATAACCAAAAGTGTTGACATATCATCATTGAGACGCTTTAATCGCAGGGAAAGTAATGGAGCGTTAAAAATGGCGGCTAAAATAGCTATTATGGTTGACGAAATGTATCAGGTTCTTGAAGTCTGGTATCCATACTACCGCCTCAGGGAAGGGGGGTTCAAGGTCGATTTCGTTGCGGCGGAGGCGAAAAAAGAATACCATTCGAAAGAGGGTTATCCCTGCACCTCGAATGTTGCAGCCGGCAAGGCCGACGCCGGCGATTATGATTGTATGATTGTGCCGGGCGGATTTGCTCCGGATTTTATGCGTAGATGCAGCGATGTTATAAAATTCGCAAACGATATGGTAAATGCCGGCAAGATTATAGCGGCTATCTGTCACGGCGGATGGCTGCTCTGCAGCACGAAAATCTACAAGGGCAAAAAAGCAACCTGTTTTATGGCAATTAAAGATGACATTAAAAACGCCGGTGCTGAATATGTAGATGCCGAGTGCGTTGTGGACGGCAATTTGATTACGTCCCGCAAGCCGGATGACCTGCCGGCCTTTTGCACGGCAATATTAGATGCTTTGAAAAAGTAAAGAATTAGCCACAAAGACACGAGGATACTGATTGTTAATATTGAATATCGAAATCCGAAATCCGAAACAAATTCAAATGAACAAAATCCGAATGACCAAAACAAGAGGTTTTGAGGATTTGAATATTTGGATTTTGATATTGTTTAGAATTTCGTGCTTCGGATTTCGTATTTGTCCCTCATAACTTGGTGCCTTCGTGGCAGAGAAGTAATAGGAGCAGCTTCTTATGAATCCAGTAAAGCCAGGAAAAGAGCAAAAGAAAACGCCGGTAGTGCTGGTTGTTGACGACAATCAGCAGAATCTTGAACTATTGCAGGCCTATCTTGAAGATACGGACTGCCAGACAATCCCTGCGCATGATGGCCCAGAGGCGCTGGAGATTATAAACGCCAGCGCACCTGATTTGGTTTTACTGGATGTGATGATGCCTAAAATGAGCGGGTTTGAGGTTTGCAAGAGGATAAAAAACGACCCCAGGACCAGCGACATTCCTGTGATAATGGTAACGGCGCTCAATGAATTCGGCGATATCGAACGCGGCATTGATTCCGGCACAGACGATTTTTTAAGCAAACCTGTGAATAAGCTGGAGCTTGTAACACGGGTTAAAACTATGCTGAAGCTAAAGTATATAACCGACAAGCTCGAACGCACATTAGCATATCTAAGCGAGATAGAAAAACAGGCACAAATACCGGATTAATCTGCCTACGGCGGATTAACAACAGTCTGAATTTGCGGGTTTTAGGGGTTTTGCGGGCCGTTTTTGAACAGCAGGGGGGTAAAGTCCGGAAAATCCGCCTCTTGTCTGCTTGCAGTGGATTCAAAACCCCAACAGCCCCTACATCACACACAATCGCCAAATCTACCGCAAAAAAGAAGGATTCAGACGGCTAATTAAGCAGCCACCAAATTAACAATCGTGGTGCGATAGTCGATATTCGTTAGTGGAGCACAATGCAATAAGTTATTTGGATTGTGAGGGTGTATGAGTAGATTGCTGGAAATTCTCGGCAGGGGGATGGAGGTCGATACAGCCGATGTTATATGGCATTGGCTGAATGTGGTTGCACTTCCAAAAGACGACGGCGATTCTGCACAGCCACAGCAGCTAAATAAAATCATTGAGCTGATGGGCAATAGAAAGGTAGAAGCAGCCCGGGAGCAGCTAAGACTGTATCTTTTTGAAAATCCCGATTGCACACGCGGCCGGTTGGCCTCGGCAGCAATGTGCCTGAATGAAAACCAGCTGGATAGTGCCATCAAAGAGTTAAACTCGGTCTATTTGCGTCAGCCGAATAATACTATGGCTCTTTATGCCCTGGGGCACTGCTATGAACGTCTCGGCAAAGAGTCTGAAGCCGTCGAATTTTATCAGGATTGTCTGAAGTTCAAAAACTATTTACAGCTTCCCAGGCAGCGGCTGGCTGCTGTTTATTTCAAAAACGGCCAATTGGAAAAAACCATAGCCGAATACGAGCTGTTAAGAAGCGAATATCCCGATGACTTGTCAACATTGTTATCGCTTGGTCATTTGTATATTGCCGGCGCCAAATACATAAAGGCCGTCGAAACATTTAACACCGCAATCCTGATACATCCGGACAATTTTCACGCTGAAGATGATTGTTTAGACCAGCTCATTGCCGATGGCCGGCTTCACGAGGCAGCCGAGCAGCTTGAAGATTTGCTGGAGATACAATCCGACAGGGCGGATTTTATTGTTAAGTACGCCGATGTGCTTAGTAAGTTGGGTGCCACGACAGAGGCGGTTGCACAGTATGAAGATGCGATTCGCATTTGCCCTGGTTTTCTGGAGGCGGCTATAAAGCTTGGGACACAGTATTTGCAGATAGGCGATGAGCGCCTCGCCGCACAACAATTTAATAGAGCGGTTGAGATAAATGACCAGATAGTTGATGTGTATATCGGACTTGCAATTGCCCAAAAATTAGCCGGCAACGTCTCGGGCGCCTTAGTAACATTGTCATTGGCTGCGGCAATTGACGCTAATAGCTCTTTGTTGCTTGCTGAAACAGCCACATTGCAGTTCAAAACAGACTTTGTCATAAATCCGGCATCTCACAATGAGGATGACTCAATCAGCTTAATCGAGAACGATTCAATCAACCTGATTGAGGATGTGATTGGCATCCATCAGCGGCAAATCGCCAACCGGCCGCAAAATCCGGATTTGCACTATCGGCTTGGCGTTTTAATGATGAGTGTCGGAAGGATAGACGAGGCCGTTAAGTTATTGCTGACCGCTTTGGAGATAAACCCAACCTACGCCAGGGCCAGGAGCAAGCTGGCGGTCTGTCTTTTTGAAACGAACCAAAAACAGGCTGCACTGGAGCAGCTGATTGGCCCTGATTGTCTCAATAAGGATACGCTCGAGCTGCACTATAAAGTGGCCTTGCTTTATTGTGACAGACTCAAGTTTGCATCATCGCTGATTAATCTAAACCATTTACTGAATAATAATTTCACCTGCGCCGATGCGACAGTTAACATTTCAGTAGTTCTTCAAAATTTGGGGCTGTTGGATAGGGCGACTGCTATGTGGGATAATCTTTCCGATACAGCCGCCCAGGCGCTCAATAATCAACTATAAATAGGCAGAAAACACGTCAAAAAGCTAAAAACCACGCAAATCAGCCATTTGACCCAAAACAAACCCCAATGAAACATAACATATATTATGGGACACACCTTTATTTTTTAATAAACAGTGACAAAAATATCACTGTTCTTAAAAATTGTATCTAACTTTTATGCCCGGCAATCGCCTTATGTCACGGGCAAGGATGCGGACAATAACGGCTTATCAATGCTTTCTTCTGCATTTATACCGTTTCAGTCCCTCTACCCAAAGTGCTTATCGGGGGGCAATTCAACGGTTCGCGGACTCCGCGCCTCGATATATCGACCAAATCAGCGCTGAACATATTGAGCGATTTCTTATGTCTGAAAGGAAAACCCGCATCGCCTCGACCTGCAATCTCTATCTGGCAGCCATCAAAAGTTGGTTCAACTGGATGGAAGAAACCTACAATATCCCCAATCCAGCCAAAAGAATTAAGCGATTAAAAACTCTGCCGCCCCGCCGGAGAAATCTTACATCTGAAGAATTTAACAGGATAATCAAATCAACTACCGGTTACATGAGGGACATTATCCAGTTTATGGCTATGGTCGGGATTCGCGCATCCGAGATGCTCTCTCTCCGTGAGGAAAATGTCCGGGGCAATTTTCTTGTATTCATCGGCAAGGGTTCAAAGCAATGTTCTACTCCATTAAATTCAATCGCCCAAAATATCCTCAAAACAAATCCTACTCTTCTTAACTTGACAAAGAACAGAAACCGAAAATGGCTTTTCCGGTTATGCCGGCGAGCATCTAAAATTGCCGGTCTCGAAACTCCTATCAGCCCGCACGACCTGAGACATTTCTATGCAAACCAGCTCCATCGCAGTTGTAATGGTGAGCCGGGCCTTTCTATTGAAATTATCAGCAAACTTATGAATCATTCTACACCTGCCGTTACTGCCTCGGTTTATATTGAATGGCTTAACGATGACCTAATTGGCAAAACCGAGAAACTCACTAAACTTTCTAAATAAAAAAACCGGGGCAAGGCAAAGGATTCCGCACACTGTAAGCACAGAATTGAACCTTGCCCGGTTTAATACATGATTATAAACAGTGTGCATACTCAATCCTTTCAAAGAATTTATGATGCATATTTCGACTGACTTACCCGAAAAAATCAAGGGAAAAGATTGAAGAATTTTAAGAAATTTACAGCATAATTCCATAAGTATCGACACGTAAAGGCCTTGTATCGCTAAAAATATTGCAAAATTTGAATAATTCTTAACAAATAACTTGACAAATTCTATCATAATTATATAATGATAATAGAAAATGAAAGAATTAAGAAAATGATTAATATTCAAGAAAGTCCAATCAGTTATTTGGGTAGATTGATTTCGGGATTATCTATCCCACGGGTAGGGAAACAGACAGCATGGATTCTGGCAGAACATTTCGATTCAATCAGGCCGTTGATGAAGGCAAATTTGATGGAACTTGAGGGCATAGATGGAATAGGTGAGAGTATAGCTGAAAAAATATGGGAGTATTTTCAGGATAATAGAAATATCAAAGAGATCAATGAATTAACAGTGATGGGCATTGCTTATTAAAAATAAACCAATTATAGAGAATATAAATAAATGAAGATTGATTTTCGAGAACAGATTAAAAAATTGCTCAAAAAAAAGAAGATGAGCATCCCAAGGCTTGCCAGTGAGGTTGAATTAAACTCGCAGACGATTTATAATTATCTGTCAGGCCGGACGGAAATAACGGCTGGAAATTTAGAAAAGATTTTGATGCTCCTGCAAGGATAGTTTAATATGAGAAAAACTCAAACGATTGAAAAGACCGGCAAACTCTGGAAATTCCTCAAATTGATTGCCATGATTTTATTGATTATCGGGGTTGTATATTCTTCCAAACATAATACGGCGGCCGCGGTCGCCTGCCTTGTCTTTGGTTTATTACTCGGCATCATCGGATGCTTGGGCGCCTGGTGGTTTCACGGTTAGCTTATTATTTTTAGAAGGGAGGTTAAAAATGTTCCTTTATGTTTTGGCGGTCGTATTTGTCATCATAGGCATTTTGCTTTTGGTCATCAGTTTTCTCAACGATGCTTGTGAAACAAAAGGCGCGGGAATGTTCTTTATAATCCTCGCGGCGGCGATGTGCCTGCTCAAATCCTATCTGGCAAATCCCGCTCCCGTGAATGATTTTCTGAGGTCTTTGACTTCGAGATAGTATCCAATGCCTCATCCGCAAGATTGCCGATTTGCAGAATCTCAACCTGCATTCCTGTTATTTCCTTTTGGATTTTCTCGACATCGATCGGCTCGATGAATCCCTGCCGCAGTTTTGAAACGCACCCCCCTGCCTTATTGACCACTTCCACCAGCAGAACCGCCAGCCGGCGGATTTCGACTAATTGATTATCGGGTATATTTGCCATTATTGGAACTTACCTTTCGGGCATTTTGTGCCTCGATGCAAGATACTTTCCCACTTCATACAAGATCTTATCGGACATTTTTCAGTGCAATTTATGCACTTTTTGCCGCGTTCAACGTATTCCTCTTTTGTAAGTAAATCGAGTTTTTCATTACTGGATAACTTATATCCTTCATATCGACCCATCTCTGCTTTATAATGTGATTTCAAAATCTTTTCAACATCAGGTTCACTATCCTTCGGAATCAATAATATTTTATCCGCCTGAATTACTTTCGGGCTTTGATTTGCCTGTTTTTGTGCTGGAACTTGCCCCTTTTCTATGACCCATATACCACACTTGCTGCAAAATAATTTTTTATCGCTTATATGCCTGCATCCAAGTCCTCCATTTCCAAATTTACACTCCTGCACCTGTTCAACAATCATCTCCGGCGGATTTGTCTTACAACAAATTGTATTGTTGACTCCAACTATCATAATTTAGATACCCTTATGGATAACAAGGTAAGGCCGTAGACCAACCGCTTACTTTATCCACCCCGCACCTTGCCTTAAAATGAAATTTAAGGCCTTGACCACAATTTCCCACTGGAACATTCCATGTTCTACTTGTCTGCCAACCGCTATTTATTGAGGAATTAGTTGAGCACTCAAAATAATATTCAACTCCTCCACCACCCGTTGCTTCATAATCTTGGTTTTCCTGGTCAGAATTTACATTAGAATAATCCCTATGGGTAGGAGAAAAATCATAAGAATAACAACCACCATTTGCTACAGCAGCCTCCATATGACATTGACAGTTCTGACCAGAGCCAGTCTCATATGGGACTACTTCCCAACTTATAGGAGTAGGTATAGAATTTCCTGATTTTAATGGGGTAACTGTCCCACTCCAACCCTTTGGAACATAAAAAGTATAATAGCCATCTGAATCAGTAACAGCATTCAGACCATTCATTGATACTCCTTCAACTCCAACACCATTTTTGGTTACACGTCCTGAAATTTTACATCCTTTCTTCTCACAACAATCATCAGGAATCTCTATAGTGAACTTTGTCATTGTCGAGTTCCATTCACCATAAAAAGTATCATTACATATTGGATTATCGTCATCCTCAATCGTAAGTGCAACCATTCCGGCGTGTGTACCTTCCCAAACAGGCATAATACAATAATTTCCACATCCAGCTAAATTTATTTCCGCTGACCCTCCATAAGACATTCCATTTAAAAAATTAACAGCACAATTTGCAGCATAGTCTATAAAATAATCCTTAGCCATAACTGGTGGGTCACCATCATACATATAACGCAAGTATAGGTCAGCACCTACTGGCCCAATAGGTGCAAAACAATGCCAAGTTAAAGCTATTATCCAATACTCCGGTCCACTATTAGCTATTTTTTTTCTACAACCCCCAAAACAATAACCATTTATACAAACAGTTTCTCCATTTTCAATTATGTCAGCACAATCAGGGTCATTAACATCCAAGATAAATTCAAAACCATTTGGTGCAGGGGGAAATCCTGTAGGATTTCCAACACCAGTAAACATACATTTCACTCTACAAGGCCAGCCAGATAATCCCTCAAAAATACTCGGTGTGCAGTGGTTACAAGGGGGACAATACTCCTCACAAATTATACCTACTCCTTGTAAAAATGTTCCACTAATAGTTCTGCTCATTAACAACCTCTATGCTGGAATATCTGACCTGCAGGTTTCCAAGTACCGTTATCGTTCCGAACAGAAATTTCTAAACCATCAACCAAGTGTGGATCTGCCTGATTAAGATTTCCACCACCCGAAATGCTACAATGAACTTCAATTTGTGTTCCCGTCTCATCAGTATCAAGATAACAAGTAATCTTTGTATCCCCTGGTGCATCGCCCTTACAAAATGCTCGATGAATTTCACCAATCCCAACCGCCGGCACACCCACCCATCGTCCCTTCCCTTCATCATCCACCGTCCAGCAGGCAATAAGTACATCATTTATGGCAAGATTATGCTGGCCGGCACTCGGATTCCATTCGGCGAGGTTGAGGACCTTGACCGCTACCGGCGTCTCATCCTTGTCCCAGATTTTGGCGGCGCCGTTTGTTAAATCCCAGTCCGCATCGACAATGACCTGCTCATAACACTTATAGACACCATCTCCCGTATCATTCTCGTGGACCTTGAAAATCTTGATATTGGTCCCGCCACTTACACCGCCCCGCCGGCGGGGAATCTGTCTATCGCGGCCGTGCTCGAACCAGCGAAGCATATTCTGCAGCCGCCAGGCATCCTTCGATGATAATAATATCCCATCAGACATTGTTCATTGTCCTTTGTTCATTGTTGATTGATTTCGATGAACTCTGAACTATCAACTATGAACTTCTTCATACTGCCGACGCCTGCAGTGTAACCGGCCTGTTCGATATGACTTTATTTGTAAATGTGACAATATTCGGATCAAATTTGACTGCCGCATCATCATCAATCTTGAAGGTCGTTACCGTACGCGCCTGCTGGGATTTTGTAAAATCGACTGTTCCCTTGCTGCTTATATTACAGGTGCCGATGGTGCCTGTGGAATTACTGATGATATTGCCTCCGTATGCGTTAATCGTGGTTATGGCCCCGCTACCTTCAGTTATCAACTCGCCCGCATAGTTATTGATAGTCGTCGCCCCGCACTGGAGCAGGCAGAACCCGCCCTTTTTCGTCAAAGTCGCCAGTGTAACCCCAGCGCCGATATATACATTTGCATCGGATTCGACATTATCCACATATCCGAGAGTGATGCCGGCCCCGGTCGAGACCTCGCCGGTCTCTATGGCGACCCCTACCTCGCCCCTGCGGACCTCTAAAGTCGTGGCGGCATTGACGTATTTCAATCTTATGGCCGGCCTGGTCGTGTCCGCCGATATTCCGGCGTTGAAAACAATGATTGTCGATGCAGTCGTTCCCAAATCAAGCTTGATTAAGCCGCTTCCCGCTGCCTCTCCCGGGCCGAAATGATAGCCGATATTGGCGAGTGTGGCGCCAATCTGCAGATATGCAGATGCGGTGCCTATTGACCCTGTGAAACTCTGCGCTATATTCAGTGACCCGAGCACTACCGCCGACTGGTTGAGTCCGGTCAGGACCGACTGACTTGAATTCTCAAGGTAAACATTGTCCGTCGCAACCGGCATGCCCGAAGGCAACCAGTTCGCCGCATAATCCCAGGCACCTTCATGCCCGGAAACATTTCCTAACCATATTTTTGTATCTGCCATATTTCACCTGTTTATCAATTACCAATTATTAATTACTAATTACCAATCTATACTTTTATATTTAATGCCGAAAACGGTAATTTCGGCCGCGTCTCAAATACGAGATAAACTACATTTCCTGCGGCTATTTCACTTGGAAAAAGAAATTTACCGTTGCCATTTAATGGAACCGACCCGCTTAAAGGATTTCCATCCAAATCTAAAGCCCTCCGATATTTATGATTGCCCTCTTCATCAGTTTCATCGCTTAACTCCCAGTATCCCTGGTCCAATGTCCTTTTCACCCAGCCGTATTTTTTACCGTTGATTACAACCACACGAAAATGAATCTCATAAGTTTTCTTGTAATACTCACCATACTTGTCATCATAGATTTTATCCCCATCAAACACAGCGCATTTTGCGTGCCCCGGCCCAAAGCCGAGGAACATATCGCTGTTAACCGACCCTTTATATCGACTGGCCTGCAATTGGTCAAAGACCCGCACATTGCGGACATATCGCAGCACCAAATCATGCATCTCATCCGTAGGCGGCGGGTCAAATGCTTCCCCTGCAGAAGTCAATATAGGCACATCTATTTTTCGAGTACCAGGTTCGATTCGGGCCAGCGCCCTGTCTATCGGTTCATCGCTTGTTACGAACGTCCAGCTTATCTCCGGTTTTCGTATTAATGGGTCCTGGGTTTGTTCGGTACCGGCAGGGTCATTTGAATAATTGCAGGTGACCTCATAAACGAATGCTCCCTCGGCAGGCTTGACCTCCCGGTTGATAACGAACATATACCCGTCGAAAGGATGCTGAGCGCCATAAGGCGGCACAGCAAGGCCAGTCTGGGGGTCTCTTGCCTTTAATGCCAATATTGGTCGCGCTATAGGGTTATCGTTAGTATCGAATTCGACCGTAAATGTCCGAATTGTGGTCCTTTCCGTGGCGGTTTCCTTGACCGTCCTATTTTCCCAACTTTCTATTACGCTTTTTATCGCCATTTGCTATTTACCATTCACCAGTTACCTTTTACCAATTACCAATTACCTTCATTTGAAATTTGAAATAGCCTGTGTCACATCTAATGCCTTGACCGCATCTATCACATTGTTTAAGGTTTTATTCGTATTTTCGATGAGCCGTGCCATCCTGCCCGTATTTTTCGCGGTCTCATCGGTATTGCGTTCGGTCTTATCGAATTTTGTCCCCGGCGCAAAGGTCAGGCGCACCGCCTCCTCCCACGGCAATTTTTGCTCGCTTTTCTTTTTGGCTTTCGTTCCTTTTTCCAGCACCCCTTCCGGCAACTTGGCGTTTTTCAAAATCTCACCGATATCAATCGCCGTCGGATAAAATACCTCTACTATTTTTTTCGACATCTCCAAAGTCAAACCGCCGAGTTGCTCTTTTAGGGCCAGTTCGGTCTTAGTCAATTCCCGTGCGGCAATTACAGGTAACTCTTTGAGTGTTGATTCGAACCCTTCGAGCAGGCCAGTCCATTTCCAGTCGGCCTCTCCGCCCTTCAACCATGTCCAGACAGCTACAAAAAAATCTTTTATATTCGTCCACATATTCGCGAATATTGTCGTTGTTGCGTTCCAAATGTTAGTGAAAATCTGCCTCCAGTTCTCGGCAAAATAGGTTAAATAGGCCGGCATTGCCGTTCCAAAGAAATGCTTTATGTCTTCCCAGAAATTGATAAGCCCCAGTTTCACTGCCGTCCATGCTATATCAAGAGACAATCGCCAGTTTTCGATTATTACAATGGCAACCCTGAACCCATCAATCATTCCCCTGACAGGTCCGCTGACGGCCCCGCCTAATTCTTCCTTGAAATCGTGCCATTCATTTTTCAACTGCATCATACTCCCCCCCTGCGTATCTATCTCGCCGGTCGCCACATTATAAAGTTCAGCCCCTCTTTTAAGGACATCGTGGAATATTTCGGCCTTGGATTTTGTATTATCAAATGCAATACCTTGTCTTTGTAATCCCAATGTGATACCTTCAGCACTCTTGGCAACTAATTTCATCGCCTGTTCTAAATCTATCTTAAATTTCTTTGAGTACCCGATTGCCGCGATTGTGGCTGCTTTAAGTGTATCGCTGGAGAATTTGCCTATTGAAACCCCCATACTCATTACTTCCATTGCCATCTCATCACTTATGGTAGTCGTCCGCTGTATCTCGGCAGCAAATTCCCGCAATCCTGAAATTACATTTTTATCTGTAATCCTCAAATATGCCAAGGATTCTGTCAAATGTTCAATGGCCATCTCATGTTCCTGATATGCTGCTATGTTGCTTTTTACAAACCCGATGATTTCCCTTGCTCCGAAATATAGCCCCGCCGCCATAGCCGCCCTTTTAATCATGCTGCCAAGGCCCCCTGCCGCCTGGCCTACCCGTCCGAATGTTGCGCTGGCCTCGTCCCTCGCCTTAATTACTATATCCACGCTTTGCATATTAATCTAAAATCCCTAATTTCGATTTCCAGTGTGCTTTTTCATTCATAATAAACTGTGCTGCATCGATAAAAATCTTCGCCTGGTCGATCGCCCCGCCCGCAATCGGCGGCAGTCCTTTTTCGTATAATTCCGCCAATTGCATCGCCTGCCAGACGTCCTCTGTTATTAAATCCAGCGGGCATTCTGTTACATCTATCTGACCTTCCTTGCATTCCGGACATTTCCAGCTTTTGTCCTCATTTTCATATTTGCCCTCGCAGGCAGGACACAACATCGAATTAAACGGCGTTATTATTGCTTCTTTGTTTCGGTATTTGCATTTGTCCGGCTCTTCGCATTTCCCTCCGGTATAGAAACAGACGCCGCCATACCTAAGTCCTGATGCGAGTCTAATTTTTTTTTATCTGAAAAATCCCGCCCTTGTTTCAATATCTTGGCAATCAATTCCATCGCTTCGTGCATCGTAACGACGTCCTCGAATTTCTTAATATCAAATAGTATCGGCCCGCTTTGCGGGTCGACTATATTGACCCAACCGACAAGTTTTGTCGTGGCTGTTTCGAATATTTTGTCCATCACCTGTTCGGCATCTTTAATACCTTCAAGTTGGTCATTAAACTGGGCGATTTTCCGCCACTGTCTGCAGGTTAGATATTGATAAATAAATCTCGGTTGTGTTTCGCGGGATTTGTCCTTATCTCCGTCGAGGATGATTTCGAATGTCTCATTCGGTTCAAGTGCTAACGGCATTGTTTTTCTCCTTTTCTTTATTCGTCGATGAACTATGAACTATCGACAATGAACTTATATATTGTTTCTGGACGTCCGCCGGCAGGTCCTGCCAGATGACCATAATCTGCTCATCGGTTGCCTCTTCCAGCCCGCCCCTGTTGGCCAGCACCGCCTGCCTTATTTTTTTGGTTTCTTCCTTCATAAATTCCCTCAATTCTTAAATCAAAAATATAAAATCATAAATCATAAATCTTCTAAGCCGCCGCCGCAGCAATCGTTACCGCATCGTTGCCGCTACTGTGGTTGCACTGGCCGGTAAGGTCATAAATCTGGATGCCATCGCGGTCGCCTTCCTTGAGTTCCTTATACTGGACCGCCGGCAGCGTAATTGTCACCTTGGTCGTGCCGTTGGTAAGGACCAGGCTCACCGCCGCCGGAGTCCCCGCCAGCCATAACCCGTAATAATCATGGTCGGCGACAAGTGCGGCCTCCGGGTCGATACTCAATACCGGGTCGTAATCGGTAATCATATAATAGATAATCCCGCCGGCGGCGGTCATATCGTATCTCGGCACCACCTTGCAGCCCAGCTTCAGGCTGAATTTTGCTATTTTTATTGTCGCATTTGCCAGTGTGAATGTCCCTCCCTGCATTTTCAGGACCGCCCCTGTCCCCGGCGTCCAACTTGGCAATGCTCCATAGACCGGCGCCTGCCATATCCCCTGAAAATCGAAATCGCACATTACCTTCCCGCCGTTTTCGCCTCCGATTGTCAAATCGCTCGATGCCCCTCTCAGTCCCTTCTGGACCCCATCTTCGAAGACATCGATTGATATGGTCTTATCATCCGCGGGCGCGGAGTGGATCTGATAGGATTCGCTTGTTTGTTTCAGTCCGCAACCCTGCAGCAGGATTGCCAGTCCCGTATCCATCCCCGATGTGCCGTTGCCCCGCAGTTCCGTCTTGAACTTGCAACTGCCGGACAGTGCCCCTAACGTCCCGACCCGTTCCTGTCCGCGGTAAAGACCCGTCCCTTTTCGCTCCTCGAAGGGTGCGGTCGAGTCTATCGCAAGGTCATATGCCAGTATTGCGCTCGTGGCGGCGACCTTGGTGCCTTTTGCGGATTCGGCCAGGACCTTGATTACTTTTTTTCTCGTTAATAATAGATTAAAATCTGCCATCTTTGTTTCTCCTTAAAATAAAAAAAACGGCTGACAGGATTTCAGCTCCTATCAGCCGTTTCGTTTCCATTGCCGCCCTCAGAGTGATCAGTTCATTGGGTTTTTATTTACTTTTTAATTCTGTGTTCTATATTCTGATTTCTGTCTTTATACCTTCATATAAGGGTCTGCAAACTGTGTCCTGTAGTGGACATCCATCTCTAAAATAATCCCTGTAAATCCCTCACCATCGTCAAACGGCGTCGCGGGCCCGTTGATTGTATCTATTGCGTATCCGCCCCGTGTTGTGTCCTCGACGAGTTTCTTGCGGATATCATCCCTGACCTTTGCCATTTTCGTCTCTATTGAGTCCGTCGCCGAATCCGAATCTATCACGATGGCCGCAATCAGGTACTTCTGCAGCCATTCCGCGCATCCGACCGTCTGGCCCGGTTTGTCATCCTCGGCCTGCATAATCAGGACCTTGCCGTCTTCCGGCGCTACATTGTAAAAATCAACTCTCTTGCGCCTGATAGCAACGAGGTCCTGGTTGAACCCATTGGCGCTCGTGATGGCGTTGATTGCCGTTTTTATGTTCTCGGCGATATATTCTGTTATTGGCGTTGACATTTTTAGTTCTTAAAAATCATAATTCATAATTCATAAATAATAAATTTTTTACACTGCACTTCCCACTCCTGCCCTCCATTGATTAAGTGCCAGCTTCACCTGGTCCTCGACATTGCGTTCAAGTCTTGCCTGTGCCTCCTGCCTGACCTGTCCTGATATTCCTGTAAAAAACTGAACCATCAGCCGTCTGATTTGGTCTGTTATCGGCAATCTCACTGCTCCCAGTCGCCGAAAGATGCTTATATGCCCGCTCTTCGGCATCTCTGTTATAAAGGCCGTCTCCGTGCTTGCCTCTGCCTCTTGTCCTTTGAACCTTTTAATCCAAATCAGGGCCTGCCAGACCCTGTATGTCGCCTTCTGGAATCTGATATTCCTTTTGATTGTAGAGATTTTAAACCGCAGGTTTAATGCTGCCCTGCCTGCCTCTTTCTGTGCGGCCCTTATTGCCGCCGCCTCTTCATTTATCGGCCCGAGCAGTTGCCGTGCCATAGAAGTTCTGACAGGGGTAACTGTCCGGTTTATTGTCCTGCTTATTACTCTCGGCAGCGCCCGGGAAATATCCTGCAATAACCGCTGGACATTCCTCAGTTTCGCCTCATCAATCTTTACTTCAATAATCGGTTCTGCCATTTTCAAATCTCAAATCATAATTAATAATTCATAAATCATAAATGTTTTATCTCACTTCCAGTTTCATCATTCCCCGGTCCTGATATATAATTCTTGTTATTCTTTTCGTTTTTTGTACCTCGCCGACCCTCGTTTCTATCTGCACCTTCCAGTTTGCGCCAATATCTATCTCGCTACTGCTTATCCCCGTTGTCGAATTATTCGCCACTACCATTGTCGTTCTTGTCGAATGAACCCCGCTCATCCCCTCGATCTCCGCCGGCGGCTCGCAATCCACGATTGCCTTTATCGCCCTTGTCCCGCCCGATGGCGGCAGGACCATCGCATCAATTCCGAACGCCGCGAGGAAATCATCGGCAGTATCGGCGAGCAGTCCGTCGAAAACATTTGCCGTCGCGGCCGCCGCCGCGCCTGACAGCGTCAATATTATCGCTATGGATGGCAGGCTGAATATTCCGGGTGCATTCTTGCTTATTGCTACAAATACATAAGCCACATTATTAACCAATCCCGTGATGGTTATTGTGCCATCCCCTATCCGGCTACCGCCGTCTGACCAGCTCGTATCTGTGCTTTTTCTGTAGTAGAGGTAATGAGTGCAGTTGTTATCCCCTGTTATTGTGGCAACCGCCGAGAGTGTGCCTGCGGCAACTGATAGCACCGGCGCTGCCGGCTTGTCCGTCCTGAGTATCCCGGCGGATGATACTGCAATCGGGTCATTGGCCACTACCGGGGGCATTATAATTCTCTCCCGAACAGTATGATTGTTTTTATCTTTATCATGGTGTTATTACCGTTTTTTGCGGGCTCGTCACCCCGGGGGTATATTTAAGAATGGTCACATTCATATCCTCGGCATCGGAAATATTGTAAGTTCCGGCTTCGTTGCTGTCCGTCCATTTACCCAGCAACCAGGCATCCTGTAACTTTATGATTTCTTTATATGTCCGCGTCCCGCCTGCGGTGATGCCGGTCTTTGCGAAGATTGCATCGCGGATTTCTGCCGCAGTCGGGACTGATGTATTTATGTCATCAATTTTACCGTTGGTTTTTATAAAGTTGGCATCAGACGCTTCCTTTGCGGCGGCGATGGCATTCTGCGTGAGCAAATGGTTGGCATCTTCCTTTGCCTGAATCGAAACTCCATAGTCCGCAAGCGCTGCCGCCACTGCCGGCTGCAGTTCTCCCGTTGCCGCCGGCGAGGCGGGTATCAAACCTGTCTTTGCAGAGATAGCCGCAAACCGGGTTGAATTATTGTCCATATACCCCTGAACCGTATCTGCGACAGTTCCGGTATTATCAAACCTGTTCGGGTCTGCATAGGATATTATTATTGCCTGATTTGTCTGTATGGTCGTTCCCTTGCCATTGGCGCTGTTGGCATCGGTAAATGCGTTTTTCGCAACCGTCCAACTGGCATTCACATCGCCCGAACCACCGGATTTCACAACAGCATAATTATCACCCGTCTGTGTTGGTTCGTATTCTCCGTAGCCGACTAAACCAGAGACAGTATCGTTTACATCTATCACATCACCGGCCACGGGGGCTGTTGAAGGAGTGGCCGTATAATATCTGGTTGTCCCGATTTCAGGAAGTGATTGCCAGGCAGTTCCCCTCAATGTTCCATCGGGTTGATAAATACTAAAGTTTAATGTTCGTCCCGCCGTAAAGATAAATTTCACTTCATTCGCTGCCCAGACAGACAATGCCATTAAGAAAACAATAAGTAAAATAAATATCTTTTTCATTTTTACCACGCCTTAATCAGCATATGTGACCCCACCAAAACGGAACTTGTATTGGCACTTGATACATTTTGGGCAAATTGAATTGTCAAAGTGCCACCGGCATTGACGACAATCGTGCCACGAATAAGTATTTGGACTGAACCTGATGTAGAACCTGCTGATGAAGTATCCAATGCCGTGGCACGCACTAAAGTTGGAAATCCGGCGGTAATAAGTCTCAACGAATCATAAATAATTGAGGTCGCCGTGCAAGTTCCAGATACCGCAGTTTTATTTACTCCGGTAGCTCCACTTGTAACAAAAAGAACCGCCTCGAAAGTATAAGTCTGTCCCGCAACAAGTGTCGCCGAAAGTCCGGGGATATTCGCAAGATTGGTGTCGCTGGTTTTATCGAATTGCGATGTAACCCTGCAATCCAAAGAATGAGCGGGTTCGTAATCTGTTCCCGAAGATGCTGCACTGAAACCACCAGAACCACTGCCCTTCAATATGGCCGTGCCGGAGGTGGCCGGAGCATAATCAATTCCAGATAAAGCCGCTGAAATAGTAGTTCCGTTGGATTTGATGATGCCGTTAATTGCCGCAACTATCGGGTCAATCTCTATGAGTTTCTGCTGAATCATCATCCCACAACAGAAAATAAACCCGAAAACCAGCAACAAATTTATAACAATTTTTCTCGTTTTTATACCCTAAATCATCTTACTATTTTTCGTATTTTTATACCCCTACGATTAGTAGAACTCAATTCTTCTGTCCCTTCACCATTATGATAAAGAAAAGCAATTTGTTTCTGTGTCAATACTTCTTTGCATATCCGTACATCATCATAAATACCGGCAGTATGTTCAGTGAGTATAGGAACTCCATCCATATCTGAATCCCCGATAAGTGGGTTAAAAGCATAATTATAATCCGCCATAGTCTGATTCGATATGGGAGATGTCGCTACAAGAACCCCATTCATATATAATTTGCCTCTTACTGCAACAGGGGATAGTTTGGTAATTGTTGCCGTTACCATTGTCCATTGTTTACTAATGTCAAATACAGCAGGGTAGGATTCAGTTGCATATAAACCCGCAACAGGTGAAGTGTTTGCTGCATAATTCAGGTTCGTTCGCCCCCAAATAGAAACAATGTTCCAGGGAGAAGTTTGACTTCTGAGACCAAAAATCTCGTCTAAATCTCCAGGGTTATTCGCGTCGGGTTTATACCAAAAAGTCACCGTAAAACCATCTGGTGAATCTATTGCACCGAAAACTGATAGAAAAGGGTCTCCAAGATTTATATAATTATCTATTCCATCCGTATGTAGCCCACCATTGATTCTGCCGATTGTATGATGCGCAGAAGTATTTGCATCTGAACCGTGAAAAGTGCCGGTTGAATATCCGAGAGAATCATACACATTGGGGTCAGCATTATCCTCGTTCATTTTCCAATGAGAAACACTGCAACGGGTTAAATCTTCGCCAGTGTCCGCCTTTGTCGTAAAAGACCAAATATCTCCGTTGTTCACATCATAATCATTTTTAGCATCTACCCGCCAGTAGTAAGTAGTCAGTGATAATCCGTTTACTTCATAGGCCTCAACGGCCGGTGTGCCTGAAATGGATTTGTTTTCGCCATTAACTATGTTAGTAGGTGGATTGTCAGTTCCAAAGTAAACATTATAACTATCTGTATCCAGCAAATTTCCAATCGACCAGGTAAGAAGTAGTTCAAATCCCTTATTTGATTCCAAATTAGCAGGGTATAAATTAGCTACTTTTGTCGGCTTTGCCGTGCTTGGCTGCCAGAAAGATATCTCATACAAAGAAGCACTGGCGATGAAAGCCGTTAATTTGAATCTTACGCCCACAATTGTTTGGCTTGAACCTATTTCGTATGTGTGCCAGCCGCTCGTCACAGTGCCGGTAAATATATTATGCCACGCACCGTTATAATTTACATCACACACTCCAGTCTGGGCCGTAGCAGGAATTATATACAATTTTATTTTATTACAATCCGTAACTCCATCGTGGAAAAAATTTATATAATGCTGCACACCGCTAACCAAAGTGTATGTTGCAGCAGTAGCTAAATTAGTATCATAAGCAGAAGTTTCATTTGTCCATTTGTTGTCTGGGTCATCGTAGGAAGTCGGTAAAACCCAAACACTAAAGCAATTGCTTGATAGTCCAAAAACCAGCAGAAGCAGAGCAATTATGATTTCTGATTTATGATTTTCGATTTTCATTTATTCCTGCTTGAATTTTGCTATGCACGGCCGTTTCAACAACTCATCTTTCAACTCAATAATAATATCAAGTGCATCGCTGGAGTGTTTATCTACGGCGGCAATGGCCACGGTATTTGCAGCAATTACCTTGTTATTTTCCCTGATAACCTTCAATAATTCGCGGATGAGCCAGATAATTATAATTAGAAGTATTACACTGAACCCTGCAAACCCATATTGAATAATCGGAGTCATAAGATTTGTTGTTACCGTTTCATTCATATATTCCCCGCTATCATTTACCAATTACCATTTACCAATTACCAAGTGCCTCCGCCGAAGCGGCTATGTCGCTCACGCGAAGGCGGATTACCAATTACCAATCCGAGGCGACAGGGCGGCCGTTGCGGGCCGCCCATCGCCCTCAAACGCTTCACAGCGGGTAATATGCTTATGTCTCTATCCGCATCAGGTGCCCGAAGTATGCATCGAAAATCAGTTCATCGAGATATTGCTGGATGCGGAATATATCGCTTACCGTCTGCTCTTCGCGGTACTGCAGCACGGGGGCAATATCAGCGGCGTCGGTCAGTTCTTCCCACGTCATCACGCGGCCGATACCCGGATTGACTCTTGTCGGGCCTCTCTGGATCTTGGCGACCATCGCATACTTGTAGTCCCAGATGTCGGCACCGGTAAAGACCTGTCCTTCCTTCGCCGAATCATAGACTGCACCGCCTACAATCAGGTCCGTCAGCCCGAAAATGGCCGCAAGGTTCGCCCGCAGCATCGCTTCGCTTATTACCGCAACGCCCGGGAACCTTGCTCTGATGACTGTATTGGCAAGAAGATGATTAAGGGCCGGCTCGCCGATAATCAGAGCATCCGCCCGCACTCCGGAATTGACGCGGACCTTTTCTTTCGCTGCCGCTACCTGTATGATTGGATCGGTTGTTGTGGTGCTCCATGGTGTTGCCTTGTTGTCTGTATAAAGTGCCGCTGTCCCGGTTGCCCACGTGGTCGTATTGAATACGGCCGTTGCAACGCGGATTTCCAGTTCATTGAAAATCTTTTTGGCCAGCGCCTGAGATGATTCGATTTCGGCATCGTAATCATCCCTATATTTCGCCCTGTCCTTGTCGGTGAGCTGTATTTCGAGCCCATAATCCTCGCAGGCATACGCCTTGTCTTCCGAAATCAGGTTGATGCGGTTGAAAGCGGCCCCGTTGGAATGCTTGGCATCTGCGCGTTTAAGGTTCTCGCGGGTGATAACACTCATTGTGGCCGCTTCCTTGGCCACCGGCAGTGCCGGCAGCACCTGAGTTGCTATGAACCCATCGACTGACGGGTCATATTCGTGGAACGCCTCGCCGAGGTCCATTCTCGGCACCGCATAAGTTGGATGTTGAATCATTTGTATTCTCCTTTTCAATTTTTCCGGCTATCCCGGTTTTTATTTTTTCTTTTTTCTGTTTTCTTTTTTCCCGGCCTCATTCCTTCAGCCAGCGACCAGAGACTGGCGACCATCTGCTGTTTTCACGGGCACAAAAAAACGGCTGACAGGAGGATAGGCCCCTATCAGCCGTTAATTTGTCTTTTCGCCGCCCTTGGTGATCAGCCGCCGGCGGACCCGTATAACTGTCTATTTACTTTTCAAACTCTTTACTTTTACTAAATAATCACTTCCGTTACATTAGTCCCATAAATACTATGTATCGTAAGCGTTGGTATAAGCCGTATAAACATCCGGGTCAGCATCGGTCTCGTGCCAGCAGTTGATATTGTTCAGAGCAGCCTCGCTGGTCTTGGTAACGGTAGGTATTGCCGAATTGATAAATGTTAATTCGACTGCAACCGCTCCAGTCTGTGTTATAGCGCCTATTATCCTGTGGTTGTAAACCCGCAACCTGTCACTCGCATTAAGAGCGACGAATGTAACAGTTCCTTCCCATGTTGGGAAATTGCCGGCGGCATAAACTCTAATCGCTGCGGACGATACGGTGTTCGTAATAGTTACTGATTTATCCGTAACTGCCTTTGTCGAAAGGTCAGCATCCACTTGAATAACCATTTTTTTGGTTATATCAGCGTTTGCAATCGCAAGACAGGTGCCACCTGTGTAATCAGATTCAATATCAATACCTTCCGATATATAGGCTTCCCAAGTACTTGTAGCGGTAGTCGGGGCCATTGTTATGACGGCAGTTGCCGCTTTAGTCGATTGCCCGATAAGAACTGAACCGAAAGGCGCAATAAGTCGAACGCCATTTATATTCGGCCATACCAGGTCAACTTCCGCATATTCGCCGGGCATAACCATAACTATCGGTCTGACTGCAGTTACTTGCGTAAATGCTTTAGTAATAGTCAGATAGGGTGATGTAAACGAACCATCTCCTGAATCATCGCCATTAGGGCTAACCCAGATAAACGAATCCCCGGCGACGTCCACGCCTTCCTCATCGATGGCCTCGATAACATCATTATTTGCCGTCGCTGCTTCCAGTGCTCTTAATGTAGGTGACCCAGCGACGGCATCATCGACCTTACCGTCATCGGCGCCATAAAGCAGGGCATTGATACTGAATGCCCCTGCCGCCGTCACCTTTCGCGTCCCGCTTGCCGTTCGCAGACGGATTGATACTTGTGCGGCATTAGCGGCATAATGCTCGGTTGTGCCAATCCAGGTCTCTCCGGAATCGGAATAAACCACATTGCCGGAAGAATCTAACCTGACACGTCTGAAGGCCTCCAAGGCTTCCGCTGCCGTAAAGGTCTTTATATTTCCTTCGCAATTTTGACTCATTGTTTTACTCCTTTATTCTGTGTCCCTTATATTTTGAGGACTTATTTTACCAATTACCAATTACCAGTTACCAGTTACTATTCGCCGTCCGCCGCCACTTTCTGTTGCCGGCAACTATTCATATAATCATTGAAGGCCTGCGGATTTTTCTTTCTGACTGCCTTAAGCGCTATCGCCATTGAGCATTTATGGTCTTCCGCATACTGCTTTGCCATATCAATGAAAGCGTCCGCCGTCTGGCTCCCGCCTTCCCCGCCCGGCGGCACCGGAGGCGCACCGCCTGTTGCCTTTTTCGTCTTTTTCGCCAACTCGGCGTTCTGCTCTTTGAGTTCGGCGTTTCTTGTCTTCAGGATGTCGGCGTAAGCCGCCTTCGCCTGCTCGACCGTCGCCCCTTTCTCGAACTGCTCGAGCACAAATGCCGGCTCATCGGGAAATGCCGCCCTCAGGGCTGACAACCTGACCTTGTCTTCCTGCCCTGAGCCTGTCGAAGCGGCCTCGTTCACCTGTTTTTTCACGGTCTCTTTATCAACCGTCGCCGTCCCATCTGCTCCTGCAGCGGCGGCTTTATTATCTTTTTGTTCTTCTGCCATCGTGATTTTCTCCTTAACATTCGATTGTTTATTTACTGTTATTACGTTATCGATAAGCCCGTTTTTAACTGCATCGGCAGCCAGGAACACCCGTCCATCCGCCAGTTCGCGGACCGCCTCAACGCTCATTTTCCTGCCCGAGCTTACCGCCTTAATGAAATTATCCGCCATCCCATCGATGATTGTCTGGACCGCCGCTATCTGCTCGGCCGTTATAGGCGCCCCCGGCACTCCCATCCCCTTGTGCTCGCCGCTTCGGACGATGTGGACCTTCATCCCTTTCTTGTCCGCCCGGACAGACCAGTCGACATAGACGGTAAATACCCCTATTGACCCGACCTCCGCATTGGGTCCCGCGGAGACCATCGTCGTCTGGCTTGCCAGCCAGTACGCCCCGCTTGCCCCGAGGTCGTCTATCTTTGCCGTCACCGGCTTTACCAACGCCGCATCCGCTATTGCCTGTCCCGTCTCCATTACGCCCGATACGACCCCGCCCGGTGAATCAATATCAAGCAGGATTTTCCTGACCGCCGGATTACCGACTGCTTCTGCCAGCTGGCCCTGAATATCGAGGTATCTTGTCATCTCGATTCCCAGCCAGCGGTAAAGCGATGGTATATTTTTGAGCAGTATCCCCGAAATCCTGATTACGGCCGTATCGCCGATGATTGATAATTTCGCCTCTTTGATTATCTCAACCCCGGCAGGCGCTTTTATTTCAATCTCTAACAGGTGCGTAAACAGGGCGTTCAGGTGCCGCGGCTCCATCGCCCAGACTTCCTTCTGCATTTCCGCCAAAATTGCATTTTCCTTGCTCATAAGTTTTTCCTGAAATTTATGAATAATTCCGGCTGGTCTTTTTTTATCCTTCTCATCGCCTCAGTTATTGAAATTCTGTTTTCTCCGGCCAGTTGTTTTGCTGCCTCGATAAAACCCATGCCTCCTTTTTTCTCATCTCCCGTTCCAATTGCCTTCCGGTGTGCATTAAGATGGCTCAGGACCGCCTGCTCCGCCTTTTGTCCGCCTCTTGCCCCGTTGGCAGCCGCCCAGGCGGCATTCAGTCCTCCCTTATGCAGGTACATAGTGCCATCGGTATAAACCCCGTTTTTGTCGGTCTTGGAGCCGCCTTTTATCCAGTGGTGCGGGAACCCCCACGTTGATTTCTCATTTGGTTTGCCCTGTCTTGCGAAGGCGGCCCTCGGCAGTTTCGTTTTATCAACGCCTGCCCAGTCCGGCTCATCCTTTGCAACGGCCGAATTATGATGAAATGCGGCGTTCTCCTGCCTGAAATTCTCAAAAAGTGCCGGGTTTTCTTTTTTGGTTATTCTCATCGCTTCTGCCATCGTGATTTTCTTTTCCTCGACCATCTGCCGGGCTGTTGCGATAAAGTCCATACATAATATCCAGTTTGTCCCGATTGCGGCCAGCTCCTCTGCCATCGGCGGAGTTGTCTGCGAATCGATGAGGATATTTTCATTGCCTTTCTTCGGCGCAGCCGCCTCGAAGCGTATATATTTGACCTTATTGTCTTTGAGCCACTTTCTCGCCTGAGCCGCAGTCCAATCCTTGATGGGAAATCTTATCGCCTGAGGAAATGCCTCTTTGCCCGATTGCGATTTTAATTGTCCCCAAATGACATCCGCCGTCTGCGGCACCTTTACATGTCCGAATATTGTACCGTCGGCGGTTCTGCGGAACTTGCCTTCTTTTGTCGCCCAGTCGGGCCTCTCCTTGAAATCAGATGGCTGCCGCAGTCTCGCACTGTGCTCGTTTGGATATGGCATATTATTCCCCGCTTTCCCCGGTATTTTGGCCTTTTTGATTTCCTGTTGGCGGTTCATTCACCCCTGTTGCCGGCGCCTTCGCCTGCCCCGGCGGCGTCAGTCCCGCAAAATGCTGCCACGGCACCTCTATCCCTGTCTCTTTTTTTAGTCTCTGGGCCCGTTCTATCGCATCCTTTATCTCTTTCTCGCGCTCGTTCATCTCGTCCTCGCGGTCTGCGCCGAGCGATTTGAGCGCCTTCTGATGGAGTGTCAATCCCCTGTCAAGTTTCTCGCCCCACGCCTGCGCTTCTTTGAGCTGGTCTATCCAGGGAAATGTCGGCTTTATCCAGTCATGTTCATATATTGTGTCTGTTTCCTTTAAACCTTCGCCTTCGCCGATTTCGCCGGCCAACCACCATTCGAATACCGGCGTCAGGAAGAAATCGGCAATTTTGAATTGCCATTTCATAAAAGTGACGAACGCCTGCTCGAGTACCGCCCGCGACTGTGAGTAATTGCTCTTTGTCCAGTCTAAAAGTATCACCTCCAGCGGCAATCCGAGCGGCAGTCCTAAAAGCCGCAGGAACATAATAAGCGACTCCGAGAAATTCTTGCCCGGCAGGTTGCGTTCGATTCCCTTGATTTCATCCCCAACCTCACCGTGGAATATCAGGGCGTAATCGAGCTCCGTCAGGCGTGTGGTCAACTCGTTGGCATCGGTTTTTTTATTTGGGTCGGTTTTGCTCTCAAGGAACGCTATATTTTTACCTTGTTGTCTCGTGACCGAGACTGCTAATCTTGCCAGCAATTGCCATGCAATCGCCTCCGAATCGCAGACATCGTTTATGCGGTGCAGCATCGGGAAAGATGCCTGGCAGGGCGGCACACCTCGTATCGAGCTCGGCCTGTCAGGTTTGGTAAGAAATAGAAAATCTTCCGGACTATATCTTGTAATCGTGCGCTTATCGATGAATCCATTTTTGTTATATCCACCCACGAAAAAGCCGGTCGGCACGCCGAGCGAGTTCTTCTCGATGCCGTCGTCGGCATATCCTTTTTTACCTGTGATTTGCTCGGATTCGATGAGCTGGATTTTGCGTATATTTGTTTTAAGAACTCCCGTATCACCCACCGTTAAAAGTTCTTTACATGTCGTTTCTTCGCATTCAGGGCCTGATAATATTCCTCTGATTTCCGGTCTTTTCCAGAAATTCTTCCAGCGCTTCTCGATTGTGTTGTTTAGGTTAGTAACGCCTGTTTTCGCCTGCAGGGAAAAGCCGTTGCCTATGATGTATCCGGTGGCGCGGGCTATCATTCCATCATAGATCGGGTTGTCTCGCTTGAATTCCCGCGACTGGTTCTGCAGCGGCAGCCGATGGTATCTGGCGTGCGCCTCCCCGCTCGCCGCCGTTGATATTCTGCCTTCCCTGTTTGCGATGGTTGCCGAGCGGTACCCGAGGGCGCCGTAAGTGCCCTTCGAAAGATATACATCCAGTTTTCTGCCGACTTCTTTCATTTACATTTCCGCTTCAATGCCAAATCATAAATCATAAATTGAAAATCAGCATCTGGGTCTTCCCTGCGTGAATGTCGCCATCCGGCCCGTACTCGTGGTCGATGCAATTTCAATATATTCCTCGAGCCGTCTTTTTTCGTCGGCGAGTGTCTCGTAATCCATGCTTCGTTCCCCCTGTGCTATCCGGGATGGCCGGTTGACAAGCAGCCAGCGAATTGCCTCGAGCGCCAATGCCGCTTTTGCCGGGCTGCCTTCCCATCCGAGGTTGTCGTTGTATTGCGCCAGTGCATTTGCCCGCGTCGATGAACTTGTCAGTGACATATTAGTTCGTTGTCCTTAGTTCATTGTTCATTGATATAAGCCAAAATAAAAAGCGGCTGGTGGAGGGTTCGGCTCCTACCAGCCGCTCTGTTTTTCGTTTTGTCCCGCCGGGTGATCAGTCCGAAGGGCTATTATTCACTTTTTAATTCTATTTTCTGAGTTCTGTGTTCTATATTCTATCTTAAAATATCGTCCACTATATATGGTATGTCAACCCGAATTCATCCCAAATATAGTGTGTTTATGCAAATTTCTACTAAGTTTAGTAGAAATTTTCATATTTTTGTCCCGTAGACTATATATTTCCACCTGCATATTGCTCTTTGACATTGTCTTCGTTGTATCTTGCCACGGGTTTCAGTAGCTATCGTGTCTGTTGTTTTGCACCGCGGACATCGCGACCGCGTCGGAAAAGAATAAACATCCTTTTGTTCCTCGACTGACTCATCGACCGACTTATCGACCTTGTCATCGACCGGCGCTTTTTCATTTCCCACCCGTTCGCCTTCTATCCCGCCTGGATGTTTTATTTTCTGTGTTCTGTTTTCTGTGTTCTGTCTTTGCTTATTCATTCTGATTCCTTTCAAATCATAAATTATAAATCATAATTCATCAATATTTGATCCTTATCTTCTTTGTCCCTGTCTGTTTTATCTCCGCTCCGGCTTGCCTGGCGGCCGGCGCAGCCGCATTCGGGTCCTGCAGGAACCTCGCACCTGCCAGTTCCGCTGCTAACGCCGAATACACGCGGCAATCCCACAGGTGGTTCGGCCTGCTTCCTTTCTGCATCCATATATCCTCGAAATGTCTGCCGTTTTTGATTTTTCGTTTTTCCTCGCTGGCGAACTGTTCGAACGTCTCATCGGTCGTCTCCGCGTGCAGGTGCATATATCCCGGTCCGGGTATATCCGTCTCATATAGGAGCCGGTACAGCCGGTCTTTAATGACATTGGTATTAAGGTCGTAACGAATCAGGTTGATTCTACTCGCCCCGATTGTGATTGTCTCTCTCGATGCCCGGAACACGCGGCTTCGCACCGAATCATCGCCGCGGACAGGTATCAGCACATCATTATGCCTAACGCACAGGTCCTTGACGACATCAGGCCTGTAATTGCAGTCGATTGCCGCCCTGTAAATTATGCCGACCGCATCTCTATTTTCCAGCGGCCAGGGCGCTGCGAGCAGTTCCTCAACTAATCTGTAATTTTCCAGCAATGAAGTATCACCCGTCTCTAATCTGCCTTCCGCTATCCCCCACGCCTCCGACATAAATCCCCAGCCATCGACTACGAACCATATATGGTCGAACTGAACGTCGAATCCCGCCGTCAGCATCTGCACGCCCGCCGGCACGGTGCCGGATTTATATGTTCCGACGTGCTTAACAAGTATACTTTCTGCTGTCTCCTTTTCGCGTTCCTCGAATGGCCTTGCGAGGTATGAATTATAGAAATCCTGCAGCGGCCCGATGTCTCCGGTCTTTTTGGCAAGTATCGCCTCCGCCCATTTCACCGCTAACCGGTCGATTGTCATAAAGCCGGGGTAAAGCATCATCGCATGCACCCGGAAGCTGTAATGCGTCGTTATAGGCACATTGCCGACGATTTTGCCGACGATTTTACCGCCTCGCTCGACCGTGCAGCCCTCCGGCGCCCAGATGCCGTCCGATACTGCCTGCCATCGCTGTTTTTCTGTCCAGTTTTCTTTGCATGCCGGGCAGATATATCTCGCGTGCCCGCCCGACTCGTATTCTTCGGGGCCGAACAGATGGCCTTCGTTATCGTGGTCGAGTTTTACGTTCTCGAACCAGTCCGGCAGATGATATCCACCGCAGGCGGGGCACTTAAACCAGAGTTCCTCCATATCGCCCGCCTTGAATTCGCGGTCTATAAGGTCATTTTCCTTTACCGGCGTGGAATCGCAGTATAATTTCGAGCGTGCGAAAAATGTGGTCTGCCTGTCTTTGGCGAGACTTACCGGGTCCGCCTCCTTTCCGGTTCTGGCCGGGAACTTGCCGACCTCATCGAGCCACACATAGCATACCGGATTATCAGCCAGCGCCGCTGCACTGCCCGCCCAGCCGATAAACAGTATCATATTATCGAGTACCGTCTCCTTGCCGGTATTGATGTTCTCAAGTTTGCCCGCCGGCAGATGCGCCATTAGCGACTTCGTCGACTGGAACATCGGCTTGATTCTCGTATTGATGCGGCGGTTGGTATCATCCTCGCGGGGCATGACAATAAGGGCAGGTCCGGGTGATTCTTCGATTATCCAGCCGAAGAAATTGAGGCCTATTTCAGTCTTACTGCTCTGGACGCATGCCATCACCGTCACTTGTTTCGTCCCCGCCTCCGAGAGTTTCTCCATAATCCTGACCGCCCACGGTGTGAAATCATGCGACCACGACCCGGCGTAATTGCTTGTCTTGGGCGACAGAACCCGCCTATTGAGCGCCCATTCCGCGACCGTCATCTTCTTGCGGGGGGATAATATCTCCAACTCCTCCGGCTGAATGGGAAGAGGCCGGGGCAGGGCCAATTTATTATTTATTATTTTTGATTTTTTATTTTTCATCTTTTGGCAGTTTGATAGTCTTATATTGAAAATCGGCGCTTGAATCCATCGCAGGTATTATTGCGAATTGGGGGACAATCTGAAAAGTTTTACTGTATACAAGAAAACCAAATGACAATCTCTCGAAATCGAATCTGACATCGAGGACAGTTGCATCTTCCGGCAACATACTCGAAAAATCCGGCAACTTCACATATTCGTGTTTATATAGTCCCGCAACCATATTCAGTATTATTTGCTGGTCAATATAAAGTATCTTGAACCGCCTCTCCAATTTGTCTTTCTCTATCATTTTGTTCTCCTTCAATTTTTCAATCATAATTCATAAATAATAAATCATAAATTACGAAGCAGTTCCCCGAACTGTTTCGCCTTTTCTTCCGGCAGATGAAGTTGCTCGCCCACCTGGCACTGCTGCCTCAGCACCTCATCGAAGAAATCACCGAGCATTTTTGCTATTACCGCTTCCGGTTGTCCGTGGGCTTCCATTGCCAGTTCTTCCGCTTTGTGCGTAAAGGAATTTATGAGGTTCTGATGCCTTGCGACCTGCCCCGCCATAACCTCTGTCCTGTCCAGCAGTTGGTGTTCTTCCTTGGCGATATGCATTGCGAGTTCTTTCGCCCTCCCCGCCTGATACGGGTTCATTTGCCGGTCCGGTAATCTTTCGAGCACCTTCCCTTTTGTATATTCCTCGAACCATCCAAAGAATGTCGGCAACCAGAAACTGCCATCGTCCTCTCTCTTCAGTCCCTTGTTATCTATCCAGAAATAAACTGTTCGCCTCTTAACGCCGGCAATTTCCGCCAACTGGTCAAATGTTACCCTGCGATAATCTTTATGTGTTTTTTTTGCTCCCAACCCTGCGAATCGCTGCCGGATTATATCCTCTACCCTTGCCGATACCGCCTGCTCGAGCGCAGCTTTGACGCGGGGGTGTTTATCCAAATCGAAATGCTCATCGAACTGGCTGTCGAGCGCGGCGACTGATTTAAGTTCCGCCGCTAATGCCGCGAATTCGTCTGTCGTCTGTGGTCTGTGGTCTGCCGTCTTTACGAATCGCCCTCCTACCCCACGCCTTCTGCGTTCTGTGTTCTGTGTTCCCTTTTTTCCCATCATCTCTTCGTATCTTTTCAGTTCTTTCAATTCTGCCGGGCTGAGCGCCTTATTGCTCCTGACCTTTTCAAGCAGGTGCAGGTGCCTCTGTTTTTGGGCAATCTCAACAGTCGGCAGGGTCAAATATCCTGTCTTTCTTCGGTACTCTTTATATAATGGTTCACTTCGCAAAAAGGCCGATGTGTTAAAATGTCCCGCCAGTTGCATCTGGCGGACAGGCGGCTAATTCGGTACTCGCCGCCCGCATCGGCTTCTCTTTATTTCATATAAACCTTCAAATCTTCTTTAAGCATATACGGCTTTCCAATCACATCTAAATGTCTCGTCACTCGTTCTGCAAATCCCTTCCAGTCCGTTATTTCGCTTTTATATTCGCTGACCTTGCCGATTTTATAGAAATCCGTATATGGTGCCGACGCCGTAAGCAGCAGGTGTATCTGTTCCTCATCGAGTGCCGGCTCGAAGCTCACCCACGTCTCGATACCGTGCTTTTTTGCCGTTGCGAGCGTCTCGATTCTTTCATTCGGCAGTGCCGCATTCGGCTCTGTCATCAGCGATTTAACGGCATCGTAAAACGTCAATGTCGTTGCGAACTTGTCGCCTTTTTTATAAAGTGCGAAGTCTCTGCACGCCCTCTTTCCCGCCTTCGTCAATATCTGGAAATTCACCCCTGCCGCCGTGAGTATTCCGAGTGTCTTTAATGTCGTCATATTATAGGGGTCTGTCTCGACCTCCGGCGTATACGGGTCGCATGTAAAGCACAACAGGACCGGCTCGGTGATTTGAACTCTCTCGATATCATGCTGAATTTTTTCGATTATGTCTCTGCGGACCCTGATGTCCGAATGAAATTTCTGTTTGTCGGTCCGTATGCACCTCGGCACATAGCAGTATTTGCAGCCGCAATGACATCCGGTATAGAGGTTCAGTGCAAGAGGGCTATATTCCCCCGCCCTTCCCCGCGGCCTGTAAATCGCCCGGCATTTCCCAATGTCAGTTGTTTTTTGTTCATTGTTCATAGTTATCTAAAATAGTCCTTTATTGCCCATTTCCTGCCCCACGGTTGCCGCTGGGGCCGCTTTTCTCCATTTTCCAGCCATTTATACCCCGGGGGTCAACCCGGCCCAGCGTGGCCATCTTTAACCAATTTCGCCTTTTTTCCTGTCCATTGCTCCCAGCGTTTGACCACCACATCGCAGAAAACCGGTTCCAGTTCCATCGCGAAGCACCGCCTGTCAAGTTTTTCTGCCGCAATAATCTGCGAACCGGACCCGCAAAATGGCTCGTAGCAAATATCGCCGACCTTTGTATGGACCCGCATCGGGATTGCGAACACCTCGACCGGCTTGACCGTCGGGTGTTCGAGTCCTGAATTTCTTTTCTTGCCCTCCCAGTCCAGCTCCCAGACATCGGTATAATACTCCGGTTCAGTCGGGTCACCTTTTTTAACCCAACCCACTGGCCAGACTGTCCCCGGATCGTGTTTTCTTCCGAATTTAGTTGGTCTGGCACGGCTACCCTTCCGCCAGATTAAAAAACAAGGTTCGTGCCGATATGCGTAAAAGGCAAAACCCAAAATGACACATGGTTTGACCCAGATTATTGTCTGATGCACAAATAGTTCGAGTTCATCCAACAACTGCCTTATCATTACATCCCGTTTGTCGGCATGCCAGAGATATATAGGCGCCTTCGGAATTGTATATTTCAGCCCGGCCGTCAAAAAATTTAGCATAAATGCTTTTGGGTCTTTAATATCGACCTCATGGTAAACATTCGACCAATCCTTCGGCTTTTTGACCGGTCTATTGGCCCCCGTATAATCAATGCAGTAAGGCGGGTCTGTCGCAAACAATTTTGCCCTTTCCTTACCCATCAGTTGGGCTACATCGGTCTCGTTTGTACTATCCCCGCAAAGTAATTTATGTTGACCCAAAATCCATAGATCGCCGGGTTTCGTTATCGCCTTTTTTGGCGGTTCGGGTATTTCATCATCAAGAATATTGCCCGCCTTTTCCTCGCCGCCCATTGATTCCCGTAACTCGCCTATTCTCAAATTCAGATAAACATCATCGTTTATATTTTTGCGCATTGAATCTATATACGCCGCCAAGTTTTTTATGAACTCTCCCTGAATGAGTGGGTTATTTAACGTGATATTGAGTAACTTTTCATCGATTTCGCTGAGATTCACCGTAATACAGATCGCTTCTTTGACTTTCGCCGCCTGCAGGACCTTGAACCGCTGGTTTCCGCCCACGATCGTATTGGCGCCGCCCCGGGTATTGACGATAATCGGTTCGACGCATCCGAATTTCTTTATCGATTCCGCCAGTCCCGCCAGTGCATCGTCAGTAATTGTCCGGGGATTGTATTTGGCCGGATGCAACTCGTTCAATTTGAACCGTTTAACCTGTGGTGAGCATGTCGAATCCATCCCCGGCTGGATTGGCCTGTCATTCTTTGCCATTTATTATCATCCCTTCCCATCCGTTAGCAACAGAAGGTCCGGCATCTTACCGGACTCCACCATTTTGTCAATTTGCGGTTGCAGGTGCTGGCTGATTGTCCCGCCCCCGGGCAGACAGGTTTGCGCCAGAAATTCGTCCTCAAATGTCGTCAGGCCGTTATCGACCAACTCCAGTTTTGCCTTCAATGCCAGAAGTAATACCCGCCACAGTTGCCTCTGCGCCTGCATCCATTTGGTTTCGCCGGATTGATTAGCTGGGTATTTCTTCCTGTCCGGCATTGGGATATTCATTTTGATTACTCTACCTTTATATTTAAAGCCGACGCCTGAACCACGTGAACTTGTCCCGTAGAAGAATTCCTCTGCACCATAACGAATCAGGGTTCGTTCGATTTCCACCTTTGACCGTTCAATCGGCACGCTCGTATTCTCTGCATATTTACTCATCTTTTTTCCTCAAATTTTGATTTTTGCGTTTTGATTTTTAATTTTCTTACGCAATGGCCTTGATTTTCATTCCCATTTCACTCATTCAAATTTTCTATAATTTTTGTAAGTTTTTAATTGCTGACTGAGCCGCATTTACCACTCGTTGATGTTCCTCGACCGTTGATTTAAGTTGTCTGATGGTATTTCCGATTCTCTCCGCATCCTGAACGAATTTAACCGCCTCGCCCATAGAGTGCCCGTTGTAATTGGTTATCTCAATGCCAGAAATCTGCTCAAATTTTTCTATCTGTTCTTTCAATCCCTCGGCCTGTTCAATTTGATATCTTTGCTCCGATGAAATACTTTCTGCTTTGCCAGCCTCAACTCCACGTTCATATTCCGCATTAAGAGCGACTTTGTTTGGTGAGGCGAGATACATCCTCTGAATCAGCGATGCTAAAAAATCCGGCGTTATTATTTCAGCTTTTTGCAACGGCGCAACTTTTGCCTGCCTCAACCCGGAGCCATAAGGAACCAGTAACCCCCAGTATGGCGGTATTTCTGCTATATCGACAATGGATTTATCGCCCACAACAAGCCACCACCGGCTACAAAACTTTTGAATGTTCTCCGATTTTCGCAGTGATTTTAATTCTTTCAAAACATCACTTCGATTCACCTTGATTTCAAAACCGTGTATGTCATAATCTTTTGACGGATAAAGGCTGATTGCAAGACCGTCCGCGTATGTAACATCCCTGACAAAACCGGTTGCGCTGCGAACCTCGGTCATATAAACATAATGCGGCAAACAATACCGAACCTTCAACCTCGCCTGAATTTCATTAACTGTCAGCATTTATTTTTTATCTTTGACTTTTAATTTTCTTATAAAGTGGCGTGGGGCGTTTGAATTTTAGCTTTTTAACCTTTTCTTTTGGTTAATGGTTTCTGTCCCCACGCCACAACGTAACTTACCTGCCCCGTGGGATGCTTGCTGTTATCCCATCGGGGTCGCATTTAGCACTTCTTCCAACGTTGCATTTTTCACTTTTACCTCATATCAACCACCTGCCCTTCGTAAATAGTTTTTAGTTTCAAACTTTAAGTTTAAAATTTCTTAGGCCACATAATTTTTACTAAATTTTTGCAGTTTCACATTCGCCCGTACCAGGACCTCCGCCAGCACGGGACAAACACTATTGCCGATCTTCGCTACCTGGTTTGATTTCGTGCCGGTAAGGATATAACTATCCGGGAATCCCTGTGCCCTTGCCAGCTCTCTCGATGTCAGCATCCGCAACCCGATGTCGGCTATCTGGTATTGCTGCCCCTCGACCGTTACCAGGCCGAATCGGTGCTTGCCCGTCACGGTGTGCATTGGTTTCTTTAAGTTACTGCCGATATTTGTCCCGTAGTATTTGACGAGAAACGCCCGGACCTCGCCTATATGCTGGCCCAAACCTGTGATAGTCGGCATGGGATTTCGCATATCACCGCCGCCGCCTTTGTTTGTGCCGTAGAATTTCGTCAGGTGCGATGTAACAAGAGCAAACCTGTTGGAAGTGTCTAATGTGGCTATTGGTTTGCCGGGGGTTTGGCATCTCGATTCTCCTGCCTTCTGAAGGTGATATTTCGACAGGAAAGCCGCCACTAATGCGAACCTATTTTCCTTTGTGATTGTCCGCAACGCATCATCCGCCGACCAGACACAGCCGCCATTGCTTCCCTGATGGTCTATGCCGGATAAATATGGCACGATGAGGGCCTTATCATTTTTACTGGTAATTGTCCCAAGCGGTTTCTTTATGTCCTGCCCACGAAAATGACTTCCTTCACCTGTTATATTACTGTAATGGCCTGACCGCACGATGAATGGTTCTTTTGCTTCGATGACAAATTTCTGTATGCCTTTTGCTATCCTTCGTAATGTATTTTCGGCCAAAGGCCTCTTTCTCTCGAAAATCGAGGGACACAGTATCGACCAGTCGATGCACTCCGCCGCCGCCCTATAAGGCAAAAGTCCCGTGCCGTGCGTTTTTTCCGGCCAGACTATCGACTGGCCGTCGCACCGCGCTATCAGAAACAACCGCTTGCGGATTGTCGGGGCCCCGTAATCGGCAGCGACCAACTCCCGCCACTGGACCTGATATCCCAGGCCGGTCAATATGTTCAGCCAGTAATTGAATATTTTCCCCTTCAATTTCAGGTTCGGCTTGTTTTTTTTCGTCAACGGTCCCCACTCCTGGAACTCCGCCACGTTTTCAAGAATGATTATTCGCGGTCTGACCGCCTTCGCCCATCGGACAACCACCCAGGCAAGCCCCCTGATTTTCTTCTCGACCGGTTTGCCGCCCTTTGCCCGCGAAAAATGCGTGCAGTCCGGTGAAAACCACGCCAGGCCTACGGGTCTGCCGCCTGTCGCATCTACCGGGTTCACCTTCCAGATGTCCTCGCACAGGCATTTCGTATCGGGGTGATTCAGCCGATACATCTCTATCGCCTCGCGGTCGTGGTTGATTGCAATATCGACCGGGATGCCGAGCGCACGGCCGATTCCCAAGCTCGCCCCGCCCCCACCCGCAAAATTATCAACCACCAGTTCTCTCATTCTTCACCTCAATCAATCTTTTCCGCTTTCGTCCCGAATTTCTCCTCGAGCACGGCCAGCATGACACTATCTTTGGGATGCATCACGCATGCATCTCTTTGCTTTGTCAGGTTCTCTATGCGGGCCTTGCAATTCCTCAGCAGACTCTCGCTCATCTTGCTTTTCGGCAACTTGAATATTTCATTGCCGACGATGTTTATACTATCGATGGCCGACTGTATATGAGCGTGGTCGGCGGCAACCAATTCGCTGGTATGCTTTAGCCATAGATAAACCACGAAAGCATCCTCTTCGATTAGTTCTTTCTCGGTCTGTTTTGCCTTCGCAAGCTGGTCTCGAAACTCATTTTTCGGTTCCTGTTTTTCTTCCATTTTTCACCTCAATTAATTTTCAAACACGCCAGACTTGTGAATGTGCAATGCCAAAAAAAATTTCCATAAGCACTCGCTTTTCGGCGTTTTTTAATCCGTGAGGCTCTATATGCCAGGAAGGACCCATCATATAACTATATATAACAACAGAAGTTATAACTGCATTAAACATGTTGGGTTATCTCCTGTCCTTTTTTTTAATACAATCTTTCAACCCTTGAAAGTCCGATTGCATATCAATTCACAACCATTTCACTCCCAAAAACCCGCAATATTACGTTGAAAATGCACATTTTTGGCCTGATAACATCCTTAATCTGCTTCATCCGATACTTATTGCACGTTTGGGTTCTGCCAATTCCGCATCTCGCTTTGCATTATTCAAAAATCTATCAAACAGTTTTCTCAACACTGCTTCCGGCGATTTCCTCCAATATGATTTAGGTTTTCGATGTCGCTTAATTTTCAATGTCTCCGCTTCTCGTATTGTTCTATCCCACAACGCCGTCAAATATCGCGGGGCAAGTCCTGCTATCTGTGCCTTTACCCAGGCCATTTTAAAACATGCCAACTCGCTGCGGCCTTCTTTGCTGTCTCGGGCATAAGGTGTGCCTATTGCTTTATAAACCGCCTGAGCAAACTCCTCTGCCTCCGGGTTGTAAAGTTTTTGCAGGACTGCACCTATTTGTTCTGTTTGCTTATATTGTTGCGTAATCGACTTCCCAGGTGGGCATGTGCGTGGTCTTTCATTGCTGCCGCCCACCTGGGCGTCGGACACCTTCGGGTTTGTTGTCGGGTTATGGTTGATTTGGTCTTGTCCTTTGCCTGTGGCTGCACCTGTTGCTTGTTTTTTAGAGTTGGCTTGCCTTTTATTTCTTTCGGGTTCTTTACCCGTTTTTTTATTTACCTTAGAAGAATTCCCGTTTCCGATTTCCGATTTACCTTTATTTTTTAAAGGCGCTCGCTTTTTCTCGGATTTTCTCGTGCGCGCACGAGATTTTTGTTTTCTGCCTTTTTTTCCTCCCTTATTATCATTCACAGACAAATCGAATTCAGGCATTAAAATTCTCTCAATCAGTCCGATTTGCTCGAGCTCCCGGAATATTTTGCCGGCCTCTTTTACCTCCAATCCCACCCATCCGGCAATCTTGATTATTCCCGCCGGCTCAAAGTGTTCATCCAGTATGTACCCGCGAAAGGCCCTGCTGTAATTCGCCGCTATCTCGAGCAGGTCCATAAATACCGCCAGCAATATATGCCGTCTTTGGCTTGCCTTGCATGCCGCTATCTGCCTTTTGAAATTTATCGATTCATCATCCTGCCCGCTGCCGACATAATACCGGATATAAATCAGGGGCTTTTGCCTGTCGAACCGTATGTTGTCCGGCAGTTCGAATCTTTGCCGGAAACGAAATATCCTCCAGACTTTTTTCGCACGTCTCTTTGTTTTCATATTACCTGCTGTTTTATTTATAAATCTTATTCGATATCCGAACTTTAGGCCGCCGACTCAATCGCTGCCAACTGGATTGAAAAAGTCAAATAGTAACAATTTTGCCTCGCGACTCTTTTTTAGGTTCGGCATTTCTCTGCGCAAAAGTCTGGGCCGCCTTACTGTTTTGGCAGATTGTTTATGACAGCCGTTTGTTCGGACGGTTTTTTCTCATCCGGCCCCTTATTGAAATAACTTACAAAAACCATCGATAGAATAGACGCTATCGCTTCCGGCGTAAGTTTTCCTACAATCGAGCAATATGCAAATATCCCGCCGCAAACCACCGTCAAAATCCACCGACCGCTAAGTAATTTATTGATACACATAAAATTATCCTTGTTATTGACTGCACTCTTTCCAGTTGGCTATTATTTGGGTCTGCCGGCTCTCAATTTATTTAAGGTGCCGGCACAGGTACGCCTTTTGCTGCCAACGCTGCTTGCATTGCTATCTTAGCAATGTCACCAAATTGCTTTATGGCCTCGACAGCAACTGGACTGGTAGAACTGTCTATTGCACCGGCCTTCACTGTAGTCTTGCCCTCAGGATCAAGGGATGCTGCTAAATCTGTCCCTTTAATATCCTGTAATGCCGAACCAAGTTTAACATCATATTCAAGTGAAGAACCATCAGCCAAGGTCTTTTTGACGTGCATATTTTGGGTTGCACAACCAGCCACAACCACCATCACCATAAACAACATCATAACCAACATTAACTTCTTCATAAATTTGCCCTTTCAAATTAAGTTTTTTATTTCTGTTTCAAACGATTTTCTCTCATTTTTTCCGCCAGTCTCGGCCTGATATCCTCGGGTAGACTGACCGGCCTATGTAATGCTTTTTCCGCTATTTTCCTGTACAGTTCAGCATTAAACAGCAGATTTGCAATAAAAGCATTATTTTGGCTATTTTGCGTTACCAATTCATCCGCTATCTGTCTCCTGAATTTCTCGTCGCTGATTATGTGAATCCCTAATATCTGCATTTATCCCACCGCCTTTACTACGACCGCAATGAACTCCTCTTCCGGCCTGTCCATCGCGATACTATGCGCCCGGGCCATTTCCAGCGCCTTGTTCTTCGCTGCCTCGACATTCGGCATATCCAGTTCTACCTGCCCTGTCGCCTCGACCTTATGAACCTCGATTGTTACCTTCATATTATTCCTTCCGGCAATCCCTTTTCGGTATGCACATTATCTAAATTCAAAACTGTCCGGGCATCGTTGATGCATTCAATTGCATAGTCATATCCTTTGGATGATTGAGCAAAAATCTTTCCCCCATCCTGTATTATTCTCCACCACCATTTGCCGTTTTGGTCTCGTTTGTATTTTATCCGGAATTCAGGCTGTTCTTTTTTCGGCACAGATGTTTCAGTAACCTTGCATTCGAAGGTATTTTTTGATTGTTGAAACCATCCTGTAACAGTTTCAAAAAAATTAGAAAACCCCATATCTTTTCTCCTTTTATGTCATCCCCGGCAATCGTCCTTGAACTGCTGAAATCGTCAAATTGATCTCTTCGCCTGTTGCGACTAACCCGCTGAGCAGTTCCGCCTGCCCTTCGCTGATCTTGAATCCTTCGAAGCGAATATCCTGGCCTTTCTTTTTAAGGATGACCTGTTTGATACTGCATTTCGAAGTTATTTGCGGGAATGTCCCGATTGATTCGGTTGATAAGGTTTCGTTCTTGTTGCGTTCTGTGTTCTGTGTTCTGTGTTCTGTGTTCTTCCTTGCCATCATATTACCCTTTCAATATTCTGTTTCCTGAATGTACTTATCCATTTGGCACTCACCATCCCAAATAGAATATCTGATTTTTTTATAGGGACAGAAATCCGCCGGTTCTTTGTATTTTTTCGCTTCCGCTTCCGGAACGCCCCAGAGTTCCTCGTATGTTATTGGCTGGCCCATAATTTTTATCCGAATAAAGTCGCCGTTTCCGCCAATTGGCTTTTTCTGCTTTGCCTGCCGCGGCGAAGCCCTGCGAAGGCGGGTCCGTGTCCATATCGCGCCAGCACGCTTCCCGCGGCGCTGGCATTTAATCTTTCCACAACCGGCCTCTCCGCTGCCTGCCGAATAAACTGCCTTCGATATCTGCAACTTGCGCATTTGTCAGGGATAACAATCGCGTGCGATCTATCCGGCTGCCGGACCCATCCCGCCGGGCACCTGTAATCGCCTTGGACCATCCAGAAGTGATATGTCTTTGCTCTGCCTTCCCAGAAGCCGTTATACATTCCAATATCCCTGATAAGACCCAGCTTGACCAATTCATTGCGTCTGGCTGTGACCTGGTTGATTTTCCATGCCCTCCTGAACTCCCGCGGCTTTAATGACTTCTGCTCTTTCTGATTGAGCGCCTCGAGGAGCCGCAGGTCGTGTGCCGGCCCGATTTCCTCTAAAAGTTCAAGGACCGCCAATTGGTCCGGCTCGAGCCGGCGATTGACCTTCTCCAGCGCCATCAAACTCGTATCTTTTACCGCCGTTTCCATTAGTCAATTCCTGCCGTGCTTCCTTTAACCTCATTTTTTTAACTTCATCTTCGAGTGCCGCTACCGCCTCATTTTCCGTCCCGAAAAATCCAAGTGATATCCATCTGCCATCAGCATCTTTTTTCTGAACTTCAATTTCTGTTGGGTAATTAAATCCATTTTGCTGTTTAAAATATCTCTTTAATCTGACCTGCTTGAAAAGCGATGATACCTCTCTCGGTTTGCCGTATGGACCATAACCATCATCTTTGCACCATCTAAATCTCCTGTCTTCTCTGTTATATCGCCCGCGTTTAATTCGTTTTCTCTTTGCAATTGCCCTGCCCTTTTTAGTTTATGTTCCTGTTTTCCCATTGCGTTTCGCAGAACCGCCTGAACCGCTCGCCGCATTTGTCCATTTCCGCCTTGCTTAATTGTTGCCCTGGTGTTATTGCATCGAGCCAGAAAAGATGCTCCGTAATTTCAAGTTCAGTTGCTTTGCACATCGGCGGGACCAGCATAGCGCAGGGATTTGTCATCATTGCCCATCGTTGCTGCAGGATTTCGTTTTGTATGTCCATTTATGACGCCAATTTTTTCCTATAGACAATTCTTTCAAAGCAATAACTTCCACATTTGATGCACTGTTCAGGCATCTGTTCCTGATAATATTCGGCGCTGCAACCGTAACAATCCCACCGGACAAACTGATGACCATAAAGCAAGGTTTTTTCGGCCTCGGCGGCTTTTTCCTGCGCTGTCTCAAGAATAGTTGCTTGCTGCAGTCTCGCCTGTTGTTTTTGCAGTTTCTCCGCCTCTTTCTGTGCTTTCAATAAGACCCGTGCTTTTTTCATCCGCCTGATTCGACAGGTCTTTTTTCGAGACTCAATGGCCTTCTTTTTCCAGCCCGGCCTGTTTTTCTTCATTAGGTTTAGATTGCCTTTGCGGTCAGTGGCTTCAAGATTTTCAGGATTATCATTCATGCTGTCGCCATCTGTATGGACGACCAAGCATCCTTTAGGCAGCGGTCCGTGAATTTTCTCCCAGACATATTGGGCGTATGGAATCCACTTGTGCCTGTTGGGTGTCGGTCCTGCAACCGCAATCATCCGGTATGGTCTGTCCCGCTCGGATTTATGGATTGTGATTGTGCCGAGTTCTTTATGGTTTGCCGGCAGGTGTCCTTTTTTGAATTCCGTCGCCGGCGAAAGATGTATCCCCTTCGGCGGCCTGTATAAGTTTTTCTGTCCCGGATAAAATCGCGTCTTGACCCCGCCCTGGGCGAGTTTGGCATTGCGAATTTGCAGCCATTCATCCTGCGGGATTTGCGAGTGAATCGCCTTCATCATTGTGTCATACCCGCAGTGGTATTCGGCTGTCAGTTTAGTTAAAGTGCATTTGGTATTGCGCAGTTTGCATGCGATTTTCCCCGCATCAGCCATTACTTTGTCAACATTTCCGCGATACATTTGGCTTCCCTGCCATAAAAAACTTAAAAATTAAAACTAAAAACCAAAAATTCACTTTTACAATTTTGCACTTTACACCTTAACTTTTGAACTTTTTTTGCGGCTCATCCCAGAAATTCGCCTGCGCAGATTTGGGCACATTTATTCTTATTTTTATTCCCATTTTTATTCTTGTTGCTCTAAGAACTTGTTGTAAAAATATTTAACATTTATCTTCCAGTTTTTGTTGCCCTTTGAGTCAACTGATGCCGGGCAGTATCTATCGCCTAAAAAATCTATGAACTCCCCCGGCCTGCCTGCGAATTCCCACCGGCATCGATTTTTGACGATCGTCGCCGCCGCCCAACCCGCCTGAATATCCAAACTTCGCTGCGGTTCTCTTTCTATTGCCGCCCGGCATAACCGGTGTTTAATTCCGAACTCCCTGCCCGGGCCACCGTTCTCCGCCCTTCGAATTGCCAGTAGGATAAGAAAATCATCTCCCCTGCAGTTGTTCCTTTCCGCCGCTCGGGCGATAATCTCCAATTCGTCCATTTGGGTTTCAATCGGTTCGTGAACCTGCACCTCGACTGCCCCGAGATAGCATTTCTCCGGGCACGAAAGCATCGCCATTAGTGCACATAAAATTGCATTGATTATTTTCATTATATTTTTCCCCATTTAGCATTTTTGCTTTTTGGTATGGGTACAAAAGGACAAAATTTGGGATTAGGCACTGGTTTGCCTTTGACAATCAATGTACAACCATACGAATTGCAAACTTCACACTGAAATACTGTCAAAGAATTCTTTTTTGCCATTTTCCCCTTTCTTAAAATTCCCCCTTCGGGGCGCTTGGCCGCCCCGAAGGGTTGCTCTAATTAGGAGGTGTATGTCTGACGGCCGGAGTTTTTGCCCACCGCCGGCTGGGGCGTTTTCATTTATTATTTCTGATTTATGATTTTTCATTTTTCATTTTACATTTTAATTTTCTTATAAATTGCAGCGGGGCGGTTATGCCTCAAACAATATTTTGGCTATCAAAATTAAAATATATGCAGGTATACTTCCGGCCCCACAGCAGACGGCACGAATGATGCCCATTGCCACTAAAAAATTGTTAATCTGCCAATTATTGAGTGCTTGCATTATCCCACCGTATAACATTACGAAAAATACGAGCCATACCCCCAAAACTATTCCGCTGACAACAAGAATCAATTCCATAATAAATTTGTACCATTTTTGTATATCCATTTTTCTCCTTTTTCAAAAATGCAGTGGGCGGTTTGGAATATCTCCCTGTTCCGCCCGCTGCCGACTCAATCAGCCATTCCCTGGCACATCGGGCCCATCCTATTTCTTGGTCTATTTACTTTTCACTAACGACCAGCGACTGACGACTATCGACTAACAATGGCAGGGGCCGGATTCGAACCAGCGACCTCGTGGTTATGGGCCACGCGAGCTGCCAACTGCTCTACCCTGCGATATCATGAACCGCAAAAGCGGATTGTTCTTAAAACCGGATTCTATTACAACAGAATCCGGCTTCGGAGGAGGGTGATGAAAAGCACCTAACGTGCTTTCGAATTTTTTTCTTGACTTGCCTTGAGGAAGGTTCTATACTATTTGGTGAACGAGGAAGGTGACCCACAACATATATTATGAGACGTTGCTTATGGCCTTTTTCTCAACCTTAAATATTTGCTAAATCCTGAATAGAAAAAGGGCTGTGTTGTTCGCACAGCCCTCTGATTTGTAACACAAGTTGTCTTTTCGAGTTTTTTATGCCCTGCGTTTTCTCAACAAAGCCAATCCACCAAGACCGAGGAGGCAAATCGTCGCCGGCTCGGGGACAACAACAACATCAAATCTTGCTATAACGTCTCGCTGAGGCTGGACCCAGGGGGGACCAACAACGCCCCCAGCATCCGTGGGCGCGACTGCGAGCGGCGTGACGTCAACTCGGTAAGGGTAGACCACAAAGGAAGTCACTGATCCCTGAGAGAACGAGAGGCGGTCGTAAAACCAAGTGACTCCGAGTAGGCCCGCCTGGCTGAGGGAACCAGCAGCCGTGCCGATAGACATGCCGCGGGCTGCGTTAATATTGAACGACAAATCACTCCAATGGTCTGGGTAGTCCCACTGGGTCTCGGTACCTGCATAGGTGTAATCTACTGACCATAAAAGGGTGTTGATCTTCAAATCATATGTGCCTGGGGTAAGATCGAGGGTGCCTGTGTAGGTGAGAAGCTCTACCGTATCACCCGGGTAACCGTTGGGGCCATGAGGAGACCCCGCCGGTGGAGTGACAGGACCGGGAAACTGCGTTGGCCCCCAGCCTGACACTGTATACTCAATGGATACAGCACCAGCGGGTACCGCCAAGGCAAAAATTACTGTTGCACAAATTGTAGTTAACTTTTTCATTCTCTTTCATCCAACAAAACATTAATAAATAGATTTCAAGCGGTGAGGTCTGATGTTGTGGGAAATAAAAGGAGGATACTCATTCTGAGTATGAGTACAAAACTAACTCTCTCTTTCCTTCTCCTCATCACTCTCACTCTCTCTTCCGTTTTCTGGAAGTCCTAAACGAACATGGACTTACCTCATCCAACGTGTAAAATATTTTACCTCCCTCCATGCTACATTGTCAAGGTTAAACTTGGGAACTCGGCGGATTTTTTAGTTTTTTTCGGACTGATTCTTCAAAATCCCCACTTTTGGCCTAAAAACACGGTAAGCTTCGTTAAAAAATTGCCCGCGGCCTTTTTTTAAACAGAGGCTAGTCGAGGAACTTATGAAACGCTGTGTACTACGTATACCCTTGCGAATCACGCAGAGACATCGGCTTGCCTAATATTTCGTAATGCAGAATCGCCATTCTCAGCTTTTCAGGGTCTTCGTAATCAGACAAAATTTCAGAAAGATACTCCGCCCGCGGTATTTCTGCCTGTGGCATAGCTACCGCCGCAGCAGCTTCAGCAGTGACTTTTTCCAGCTTCGGCTGAACTTGTGGCATAGCCACCTGTGGCTTAACCACCTGCGGCTCAAGCATTGCCATTCCTGCTGGCTGGGGACTCGCAACTTTTCTGCGTTGTGTTTGAACCTGCATACGGCGTTGACTGCCTGGTGTAGGCCTCGCAGGACGCCAAAGCTGCTTAAGCAATTGTATTTCTATGGTGCTCTCAGGTGGTTCACGTGCTGGCTTACGGGGTGTTTGCTCTCTCCCCTTCGGTGCGGTCTTATTTGCTCTTGCTTTGACGATGCTGCCGACCGCATAGAAAATCGCCAGTATCACAAAAACGAGTATCTGCACCCAGCCGGTATCCCTCTCGTCGCTGTTTTGAGCAGCCAGAACTTGCCCGCCTAAGGCGGATAAAAGTTGTGCCAGCCAATAGTTCATACTTTATTTCTTTGGCTTTGCGATAGAGTCCCGCATCTCGGTATCTGCGCTTATGTTTTTCAATCGATAGTAGTCCATAATGCCGAGGTTGCCTTTTTTGAAGGCCTCCGCTATGGCCAGCGGCACTTCCGCCTCGGCCAGGACGACTTTGGCCCTGTTTTCCTGTACCAGCGCTGTCATTTCCTGCTCGCGTGCGACAGCCATAGCCCGACGCCCTTCCGCTTCCGCCTGGCGCATCCGCTTGTCTGCTTCGGCTCGTTCGGTCTCGAGCTTGGCGCCGACATTAGCCACCTCAATGTCCTTGGTACTTACCCCTGCAACGCTTACGTCGGCAATATCAATTGAGACAATCTCGTAGGCCGTCTGTGCATCAAGGCCGCTGTCCAGCACCTTCCGCGAAATCCGGTCGGGATGTTCCAGCACATCTTTATAAGTTTCCGCCGAGCCGATAGCGCTGACAATACCTTGGCCGACTCGGGCAATAATCGTTTCGTCGGTCGCACCTCGAACCAATTGATTTATGTTGGACCTGACGGTAACTCTGGCGCGGACCAGCATCCTGATGCCGTCTTTGGCGACCGCATCGAGCAGCGAGGATTTATCCAACGGGCAATCTATGATTTTGGGTGTAACGGTGGTTTCGACCGCTCTGAGTATATCCCGCCCTGCTAGGTCGATGGCACGAGCGACATCAAAGCTAAGAGGTATCTTGGCTCGATTCGCTGCAATCATAGACTGAACCACATCTATCACGTAACCACCGGCAAAATGGTGTGCCTGCAGCTGTGCGAAGGTAACCGGCAGGTCGGCCTTGCGGGCAATAATAAGGGCATTGACGCAGGTCATTACATCGCCCTGGTATGACCCCCAGAAGCGTCTTTCGCGCTCAAATTTTTCTTCCATCCAGCGTTCAAGAGGCTGCGTGGCGGCTTCCCGGTCGGGCCTGTCCTTGCGGGGAAATCTGTTCTTCGCTACAAGCCATACACTCTCGAGTTGCTGGGTGTCGAGGTCGGCGATTCCTGCCTGGACAACGGCAATCCGTGCACGAACTATCTCGTCACGGGGAACGCCTCGAAGAGACATTCCTATCAAATCGAGAATGCTTACCCTCGCCCCGCTGAAAAGTGCCTGGACCCAGATTTTAATGAAACTTATAAAAATCAGCAAAACAACTAACCCAAGTATGCCCGCTATGACCCCCACTACTATCAGGCCCGTATTTGCCGCTAAAATAATTCCCATTGCAATATGCTCCTTACCAAATACCCCCGTTAATAATCACGCTTTCCTGCCTACGATTATATTGTTTCCCTCCACCTCTTTGACAACAATCTCCACTGCCGGCTCTATCATCTCGCTCTCGGAAACCACGCTGTATCTTTTGCCGTCTATCTCCGCAATCCCGCTGGGTCGTAGCGCCGTGATAGTTGTCCCGCTTTTGCCCTTAAGCGATTCGAAATTTTCATCGTCAACTCCTGCCCTTCCGCGGGCGTTTTTGTCCTGTTGATATTCTGCCAGTATCATCTTCCGTCCGAAAGGCGTGCTCGGAAGTGCCTTCAGCCCTAATAAAACCAGTATCGGCACACAAATCAGGACCGCAAGCACAACAAGCCATCCTGTTGTCGGACTTTGCCTAAAACCCAGAGCAATGGCCCCGATTAGACAAGCAGTGGCCAATATGCCGAGTATGCCCCCCGAAGGCAAAAGCGTCTCGAGAATAACCAGTATTATCCCCACCACAAGTAATATTATCACGTATGTCAAAATGCGCCCCTTAAAACCGCTCGCCTAAACTGCATTTCCGGTATTAGATGTCTCCCTTACTACTATACGATTTCCTTCAACGAGCACAACCATAATCTCTTTGTTCGCCTCGATAAGCTCACCGCGGGAAACCACGTCAAACCGTCTTCCGCCGAAATTGGCTTTGCCCGCAGGCCGAAGCTGACTGATAGTTATTCCCTTCATACCCTCTTGAACAGGTGGTTGCACAAAAGACTCCATCGACTGCCCTGCAATCGCCGCTGACGGCTGCATCACGGTAACATCCGGCGGCTTCAAAACTAACCGTCTCACCACAGGGATTTTCGGCAGGTATCTTGGCAGCAGAAGCGCCAGCAGAATAAACCCTATGAAACCGAACAATAGTCCCCACACTTCGCCTTCAAATAACTGCCAGTCAAGCGGCGTTTGCGGCCACGGTGCTCTGTCAGGCGGATTTTTGATAAGCATACCGAATAATCCGGCTAATATGCACACTGCCCCTAAGACGCCCGCGATGCCGAAGCCGGGCAGGACAAAAATTTCTACCATCAGCAAAAGCACGCCTATGAGGAATATTAATATTTCCACCCAGTTGGCTAATCCGACGAGGTATTTGCTGCCGATTATGATAACAAAACACACTGCCGCCACCAGTCCAGGCAGCATAAGACCAGGTTTTTGAAACTCAATATAGACGCCCAGCAAGGCCAGCATAACAAGCACGCCCATTACCGCAGGCGAATTTACCCATCGCACCATTTCCTCAGACCAGAGGGTTTTAAGCACCATCGGCTCACCGGCAAAGGTCACGCCGTCTCGCTTCGCCAAAAAGTCAAACGCCCCTGCCCTGTCCTCAACAACCGCCCTTGCTACTCCATACTCAACTGCTTTCGAGGCGGTCAGCGTTAAAAGTTCCTTATCGCTGTCAATCAGCACCTTGTTTTTAATGTCATATTCCTTCTGGTCCTTGGGTATTTGCTCTGCCTCAAAAAATTCGTATTTGCCGGTTTTCAGATTTTGTATTCTGTAGACTTCTACTTGCATACTGACCATCGCCTTCAGCAGCGCCGCAGGGTAGCCGTTTGCTTCAGCGGCACGCATAAAAGCCGCACGGGTAAAGCTCTCGGCTTTTTCACGCTCGACGCCTTCGAGTTTGGCGCCAATTTGGATTGGGGCGCAATCGCCTATGGTGGTATTTTCGAGCATTATTATATCCTGGCACGACACACTTATCATCGCACCGGCTGATATCGCCTCGCTTGTTATGTAGGCAACGGTGTGGGCTTTTTTAGCAACATCGAATATCAGGTACTTTGATATATTGTCGCCTGATTCCAGAAGCCCCCCATATGTGCCTATTTCATATATCAGATACTCTGCTCCCGCATCGAGTGCTATTTGCGTCCTTCGCTGAATCGACTGATACAGCCCGTCATCAATCATACCTTTGCAGACGATTACCGCCGCCTTGACCGTTCGCCCCTCCGTCGGGAGATTGTTCGGCTCAGATGTCGAATTCAGTGTCAGGAAAAGCACTATGCAAAGCAAAACTATCGCAAATTTCAGAAATGACTTCTTCATATCTCCAGATTCTACCCGCACCCCCCCTGCTCTTGCAATGATTTAGAGGAATATTTTATATTCTGCAGTTTTGATATTTAATTTTTGATTTTTGATTTAATTTTTATGCCAGTCTGCGCAGAATTTCTATCCCCTGTTCGATTTTCTCATCGCTGGTTGCGTAACTTATCCGGAAATGCGTGTCTTTTTCACTGAAAACATTGCCCGGTATAATAAGCACGTTATTGGCGATGGCCTTCTCCACGAATTTCGTCGCCCCCCCTGCCGGCGCCTTGACAAACGCATAAAACGCTCCGCCCGGCTTGACCATCTCGAATTTATCTTTCAGTCCCTCGTAAATAAGGTCCCTTTTCTTTCGATACGCTCTCACAAAATCGCTGACGTCATAATCCAGCGCCGCTATCGCTGCTTTTTGAAACGGACTCGGCGCACAGACAAAGGTGTATTGTTGTATTTTGGTCATCTGCTCGATTACGTCTTTGAGGGATTCATCTGCCGCTGCAAATCCCAATCGCCACCCCGCCATTGCATAAGACTTGCTGAACCCTCGCAGCAGAAGGATTTTCTTATAGTAATTGGCTATGCTTGGGCATTCCCCCTCGTAGCAGAATTTCTCGTATATTTCATCTGTTATAATAAGCATATCTTTTTTCTCTGCTATCTCGGCAAGCGCCTTTATCTGCTCTTGCGAATATACCACACCGGTCGGATTGCAAGGCGAATTGACTATAATCATTTTAGTTTTACTCGTTATCGCCCTGCTTATCTTCTCTACCGGAAGCTCGAAGCTCGGATAGCTGTCAACAAAAACGCACTTGCCGCCCAGCATATTGACTAAGTGCTTATACATCACAAAATATGGGTCCGGTATAATTACTTCATCGCCGGGATTGACCAGTGCCATAAACGCCAGCAGCAGCCCCCCGCTCACACCGCTGGTAACTAAGACCGCCGGCTTGTCCCACCCAATCTCTTTTTTTACTAATTCGCTGATTTTCTCTTTTAGAAGCGTGTCCCCCGCCGTCTGTGAATATTTGTTCCCCCCTGCCGCAATTGCTTTTATTGCTTCTTCTTTTAATGGCCCGGGCACGTCGAAGTCCGGCTGACCTATCGAAAAATTTACCGGGTCCTTCATCTTCTCCCCCAATGCAAAAACTTTTCTGATGCCGCTGGCATCGATAAGTTTTACTCTATCTGCGATAATCTTTTTCATTTGACCAATATCGTAACCGAATTGGCCGAAAAGTCAAAACCCAAAATCAGGATTATCGTTCTGAACGGCGTGAAGAATCTCCCCACTTTTCAATCATAAATAATAAATCATAAATACGTAACGCCCCCCCAATCGCAAACCTGTGGTGAGCAGAGTCGAACCATAGTCAATAGAAAACCTGTCCTGAGCAACGTCGAAGGATAATCAATTCTCAAAGCCCTTCAAGCCAGTGTTGTGCGAATATCGCAAGGTCTAACATATTGACCACACCGTCGCCGCTGGGAGCAGGAGCAATATCAGCACAATAAGCGCTTGGCTTTAGCCATTGAGAGGTGAAATCTGCAAGGTCATTCATATCATTAACACTTTGCCATCCGTCGGCAAAAACCGCGTAATCTATGAAATTAACAATGCCATCGCCTCCACCCGGAGCGACATCTGCAGGTAGTTTTTTGAGCAACCACTGGTTTGCAAATACGGCAAAATCATCAAAATCAACACCGTCCGGACAGACAAAATCACCTGTTAACGGTATTTGCCACCTCAACCGCGGATAATTCGTTCCTTCACAAATCGCCCATATAGTCGTAAAATCCCACCCCGTAAAAGATGCCTGTTGTTTCATCTGCTCATCAGTCAATGGCTCACCGTATCCATTGTCCGGCCCACTGGTGGCAAGAAAATAGCAATTGTTGATACTACCGCGGTCATTGTATCCCATCAGACCGCCGACATTAGTATTACCACTGACCGCACCCGTCGAATAGCAATCGCTGATACTGCCATAAAAGCTGTTGCATCCCACCAAACCGCCTACATCAAAAGTGCCGCTGACCGCACCCGTCGAATAGCAATCGCTGATACTACCACTGCCATTGTATCCCACCAGACCGCCAACATAGGAAGTGCCGATAACCGAGCCCGTCGAATAGCAATTGCTGATATTGGCGCCGTGGTTCTCCCCCACCAGCCCGCCGACATCCTGAGAACCGCTGACCGCACCCGTCGAATAGCAATTGCTGATACTGCCAATGTAGTTGTATCCCACCAGACCGCCTACACGGTTATCACTGCTGACCGCACCCGTCGAATAGCAATCGCTGATACTACCGCGGTCATTGTATCCCACCAGACCACCGACATAATAAAAACTACTGACCGCACCAGTCGAATAGCAATTGCTGATACTGCTGTAGTGGTTATCTCCCACCAGACCACCTACATAACTAGAACCAGAAGAACCGCTGACCGCACCCGTCGAATAGCAATCGCTGATACTTCCATAGTCATTGTACCCCACCAAACCGCCAATATAATCGCCATCACCGCTGACCGTACCCGTCGAATAGCAATTGCTGATACTGCCATAGTAGTTGTATCCTGCCAGACCGCCGACATCACCGGAAGAACCGCTGACAGTAAAATTCTCAAGGCCGAGATTTTTTACCGCACCGCCGGCATTGATTCGCCCAAATAAACCGAGGTAGTATCTGCCGTTTATGATAAAATTCGTGATTTTATGGCCGTCACCGTCGAACGTTCCCGTAAAGTTTGCTGCACCAATGATTGCCGTCGTAAAGACCCGCCCGCTTGGCAAGTTCGGGTCTAAATCAATATCCGCCGTCAGGATAAAGCACTTATTGTAATCGGTAGTAGTCCCGGCCAGTGCCAGCAAATCCTCTTTATTCGCAATCTGATATGGCTCCTCTGCTGTCCCTGAACCGCCGGAATAGCCGAAGCAAATAGATGACAACACCAACCCCCCGACAATAATTGCTGCAAAGAACACCCGACCCATTTTTCTGCCCTCCTAACCCCTTCATAGGTCAAATCTTAACAACCAGAACCGGCCTTTCGTTATATGTAAAACCCTATATATCATTTTTTCGCATTTTTGTCAATCGTAAAAATCGCCAAGCCTGTCCCGAGCGAAGTCGAGGGGATGGCTTGCGCCACTACAGGATTTTCAGATTTTCCTCGAATTTCACATCTCGGATTTTTGATTGATTTTCTGCCTCTTGGTGGCTGTGTTAATCCCGTGTTACCCGTCCTGAGCTTGTCGAAGGAATCCGTGTCTGAAAAATTCGTGTCCATTCGTGTGAACCTGTCCTGAGCGAAGTCGAACGGATTCGTGGCTACTTTTTCTTTGTGTCTTGGTGCCTTAGTGGCTGAAAAAATCTCTTAACTTAGGCAACTTTTGGCTGATTTCTCGATTAACTACGAACAATGAACAAAGAACTAAAATCTTCAAATATTCTTAAACGTTTCCATACAACTTTTGAATATTTCTATACAGTTTTTGTACGTTTCTATATAATTTTTGTAAGTTTCTATATAGTTTTTGTAAGTTTTCAAACGTTTTCGAATATTCTTGAACGTTTGCTCATAAAATAGCGCCGTTACCCCCTTTCAGGCCATTTTACGAAAAAATTTGTTGATTTTCCCACTTCCCCAAATTACTCATTTTCCCCATTTTACCAGCGACTAACGACGAGTGACCAGCAACTAAACCACCCCCCTGCCCTTCTTTTCCTCAAACGCTAAATACTCACTACTAAAGAACTTATATTAACCTTTTTCTTTTTCTTTTCCTTTTCCTTTGGATTTTTCTGCGGGTTTTTCTTTAGATTTCTCTTTGGGTGTCGTTGGCCCCGCTGCCAGCGTCGCTGGTGTTGGCGGCTTCGCTCCGGCCTGTGCCTGTGCTTCCGGCGTAGCAGCTACAGTGCCTTCCACGGCGGCTTCCTCTTTCGCTGCTTTCTTACCGGCGTGACTCTTGCGATGGGCGACCTTCGGCAGCCCGAACAGAGAATCACCCTCAAACCATCGCTCTTCATCTTTTAGCTGCTTGATGCGCTCTGCCCGTGTCAAAATGTTTCGGTGTCTCTTCAAGGCGCCTTTGATTTTTAAAGAACGGTCAATAGACATTCAATACTTCTCCTAAAAAGCTATTCATCAAACCTCTTGCCGTATGCATCACGGAACGGCTGGCTGCCAAAGGCCTCGTATCCCGGCGGCGCCTTATATTTAGCGCCCAGCTCGATTATTTTCTGTTTTGCAAGGTAACCATCTGTCCCCGGCTTTCCCGGGTTTTCGTATTTATCCTTGGTAACCAGATGATACCAATCACCGACTTTTATTATTTCGGTTTCTATGCCGAACTGGGCAAAATACTGCTTTACCGGCTCCAAATCAGCCCTAAGCTGGTAGGTTTGTATCACAATTCGATTATCACCTTTTGGTTTAACCGGCTCGACTTTTTGGACAACCGGCGGTGCTGGTGCTTTTTCCTCGGCCGGAACAGCCTTTTGCGGCGCACCAACGGTTACCTTTGGCGCCTCTTTCTGCATAGTTTTCGGCGTTTTTACAGTTGAGACGGTCGCCTTTTGGCCGCTTTGACCCAGCCGAAAGGATACTAAAACCAGCAGAATAAGCCCCAGAAGCAGTGCAATTGCGAGCTGATACGGTATTGATATCTCAATCCTGCCGGCGTTGATTTGTGCGATTCTTGGCCTATTGAGCCATTTTGCCCTTCCAGAAGCCGGGGTCGGGAACTTTGTTACAATTTGCTTATCTTTGTCGGATTTTTCCGGGTGCAGTTGCTCCAACGTCTTGTCTTGGCGTGGCTTAGACCACGTTTTACTCATTACCTCGTAAAGAGCTTTTTTTTCACGATTACGTGCCATAGCCGCACCCGCTTAATTTTGATACGACAAGTACTATTCTACCAGCTCACTTCTACACAACAAGCCAAAACCGGTAAAAAATTATCCATTTTTTTACAATATTCCAACTATATTCGCCTGTGGCAAATAGATTACGCTACTGACAGCCTTGCAGCCAAATCTCTGCAAGAATTGCGTAATCTCTGAAATCAACCTTCTCGTCGCAGTTCAAATCCGCTACGTTATCCGTCTGTCCGACAGATTCTTTCCACAGCCAGTTTGCTACAAATATCTCAAGGTCAGACATATTTACAACACTGTTGCCATCGAGGTCGCTGCATTTTTCGCACGGGACGGGGCGCAGGTAAACTGTCCCTGGGCCAACAAAGGTGGGATACCACGACATACCACCATCATTACTTACTTCGGTATAGATGTCGAAGAAACTATCCACCTGGTAAGTCGTGCCGCCCCCTACAGAACTCGAGGTTGTGCGACCGAGCGAAGCACGTGTCGGGCTTTCGCGGATTTGGACGCCCGCAAGCAGCGTCCCGCCGCTGATGTCCAATCGCGTCATCTCCGTATCGTAGTATTCTGTGGTGCCGTCATCGCCCAGCCGGCACGTTATCTGAACGGTCACGGTCGCCGGCGCAGTTGCACGAGTGAACGTCAGGCCGCCGTCGTACGATACCTCTAAATCCACTTGCTCGCCGAAGGTGTGGCTGGTGGTGTAGCCCGGCAACGGCGGCACAATTGATGCTGTGAAGCCATGCTGATGTACGTTGCTTATCACAATACCATTTGGATAGAAAGCAAACCATCCGCCCTTATCGAGATATTCGCCGCTGAGCGGAGGCCACAAGTTGTTGGCATAAGTGTAAACCGGCGCCACCCGCTCCAGTTCCAGGTGCTCCGGCCCGCTGGTCGCCGGCCACCACGTCACGCCACCATCCGTGCTTACCTCGGTGAAGATGTCGAAGAAGCTGCTGATAGCAGCACCCCCGCCGGCACCGCCACCACCTCCACCCGCAAGCATGCTCACCCCGCCTTCAGAAACCTTCGTTGGGCTTTCGCGAAACCTCACGCCAAGGGGCAGGTCGCCGCCGGAGATATCACATTGTGTCATCTCGGTCTCGTAAGTCGACCGGCCTTGGAAGTCACGTGTGTGCTTGATGGTTTCCGTAGCCACAGCCGGCGAACGGCAATGACTAAATGTCGAACCGCCGTCGCTGGAGAAATCGAAGTCAATCTGCAAATCGCAGGTGTGCGTATGCGTAAGACCTAAAGTCGGCGGCTCCTCCCAGCTCGTAAAAAGTTTTTGTCGAATGTTCTTGATGATGATGTTATTAGCATAAGCCTGACCCTCGTCCGACAGCGAGGCGTGTTCGCCGTTGGGCATCGGCAACACCGTGCGCGGCGCAGCCACAGGCGGATAGAACGCCGGGTCAACTTTCAGCTCTAATCGTCCCGATCCGCTCGAAGGCATCCAGCTTCCGCCAAAGTCGGTGCTGATTTCTGTGAAAATATCAAAAAAACTATCAATCATATAACCACCTGCTACCGGCTTGATGTGTATCTGGCCTATCGAAGCCAGCGTCGGACTTTCGCGAATCATCACCCCTGAAGGCAAATCGCCGCCTGAGATATCCAACTGCAACATTTCGGTTTTATAAATATCTTCTCCGCCGCTGCTGCTTTGATATTGTATCCACATCGTATTTGCCGCATTAGCTTTAATCGGCCAGTATGTTGAACCGCCGTCGAAGCTGATTTCCATCTCGATTTTTGAATTAAAGCTGACTGTGACCGGCGCCCCCGACGGCGGAGGAGGGATGGACTGTGTGAACTGCCGGCTGCTAAAGTTCCTGATTACAAAGCCACTTGGATACACCGCAAAATATGCACTTGGACTTGTGCAATTGTACATTCCGTTCTCAGGCGGCAGCAGATTCGTCTGGTAAAACCACTGCGCACCCTGGACGGGGGTCGTCGAGGCAAAAATTAAATATGCCGTAATCAGAACCGCAATGATGGTTATGCCTGACGGAGACCTTACTTTGGTTGGATATGTAAACATAATCTTCCTCCTTTCGATACCCTTAGTATCATATTGAGTTGTTTTGACAATACACGTAAACAAAAGCAATATTTGATACAATTCTACCATAAGCAAAAAGAATATTTCAAGGAAAATCTGACGCGAGGTTCCCCGTAGGCCTTTAAAAAAGAAAGGGCTGTAAGCAAAACGCCCACAGCCCTTCGTTCGCTGACAAATACCTTTTCGTTCTTCACTCCTCCTCTTCAAAGCACACTAAAGGTGCTTTTCCGAAGACTATTTATGAGTGCCAGCACGTTTTGGTCTGCCAGCCATCTCATCACCACTCCAAATCCAAATGGGAGCATATTGAACCTGAATACGAACGTCAAGCAAATTTTTAATAATTTTATTAAAATTTTGATTTCTTCAGCAAAATTTTTGAGCAGATATTTTGTAATTTCCTAAGTCTTTATTTTTGCCGCAGTTACTGTTTTCGTTCTGCTGACTCCCAATCAAGGAGACTGCTAATACAAACTCCAAAGATACAATATCTGCGGTGTGCTAAGTTCGTACAATGTGGATTTGTCGATTTTAAAGATATTCCCGTTGCGCGAGCTTAAAAAGTATGCCAGAGAAAATGGCTTACGATATTCTACTACCTGAGCCTTTTCAATCCCTGCCAGCAACTTAACCTGCTCTATGGCCTCATCGATATAGCCAATTTTGTCTATTAGCTTTTCGCTGAGCGCTTCTTCAGCGCCGTAGATGCTGCCGTCAGCCAGACGTTTGACATCAGCTAATGTAAGCGATTCTCTACCTTCGTCAACAATCTGCACGAACCTGTTATAGGCGGGGGTAATCAGTTTATCTTGTATATATTGCCGCTGTTCTTCCGTAACCGGCCGGAAAGGACTGGGCCAATCTTTCTTCTCACCCGACTTGAAAATGACCGGCTGAATACCAAGCTTTTCCTCCAGCAATCCCTGAAGAACAAAATGGCCCGCAATCACACCCACCGAGCCGGTAATCACCGTTGGCTCAGCTACGATTTTGTCGCATCCTACCGACACATAATAGCCGCCCGAAGCAGCGACGCCCTGCATAAACGCCACAACCGGTTTATCTTCCTTCTTGCGGTACTTGCGAATCTCATTGCTGATTTGGTCACTGCCCGAAATCGTTCCGCCCGGCGAGTTCACACGAAGAATCAGCCCCTTTACCCGCTTATCCTGTTGGGCTGATTTTATCTGCCTGTACACATCCTGAGCTTGTTCATCGTCTATTATACCCCGCACCGAGATTACCGCAATTTTAGTTGTTCGTGGCCCAGCTTGTATAACTTCTTCGGTAAAGATACCTTTTTGTCCTATCGCAAAGACCGCAGCAAAACCAATCAACATCAAAAATAGTGCAATATTTGCCAGCACCGACAGCCCGAGAATAATACCCCAGAAAATTCTCCAGCCGGTTCGTTTTTTAGGCGTTTTTGGTGCTGATGATGCGCCTTGAGCCAAGCCGGAAACTGGCTCCGATGGTTGCATCTGCAACGGTTCGCTACGATTGTCGTTCTGCTCAAAATTCATAATAATCCCTTTCCAAACGTTAGCGTTTTATTGTAGGCCGAATAAATTTTGTTGTCAATCTTTAAAAATTGCGTATCGGAGATAGAAATTCTGAAGAGAGGTTCGATGACTCTGTTATCTCTTATTGAGGCAATTGGTCGAATCTACAATTTTAGCCGGAGCATATTTAGGGCTGTTTGTGCCGCCTGGAGTCGTATAAAATCTCTGCCATAAGGAAAAATAAAGCGTTTGGTTTCACAGCCGCTGTCGGAATCTACGCTAATGTATACCAGGCCGACAGGTTTCCGTTCGCTTCCGCCGCTCGGCCCTGCTATGCCGGTTATGCCTATGGCAAAATCTGTCCCCGCCTTTTTCCTGGCACCTTGCGCCATAGCTTCTGCTATTCTGTAGCTTACAGCGCCGTCCTTTTCAATTAAATCAGCTTCTATGCCAAGCTCACTGATTTTAGCGGTGTTGCTGTAAGTAACCCAGCCGTATGTGAAATATCTGCTGGCTCCGGGAATATCGGTCAACAGCTTCGCTAAAGTACCGCCTGTGCAGGATTCAGCTACGGCGATAGTCTTTTTCTGTTGAGCTAATTTTGCGCCCACCACTTCAGCTAAAGTCTGCTCCCCTGTGCCGTAGATCAGCTCTCCGAGGATATTTCGCAGTGTTTTTTCGTCTTTTTCAGCCATTCGCTGCGCCTTATCTTTATCTTCTGCCGTTGCAATAATATACAGGGTAATTACACCATATTGAGCCGTGCAGTTAATTAGCGGGTTTCTGCCCCGTTGCATAAGCTCGCCGAGTTTCTCGGCAATAACAGATTCCCCTGCCCCGAAGCAGTTTAGTTTCAGCACAACAATCGCACCTTTGCCAGCAAATCTTTTCAGCTTTGCAAAAACCGATTCTTCGAACATTTGTTTCATTTCCAATGGCACGCCGGGCATAGCAATAATCAACTTTTCCTCTATCCGAGCCATAATGCCCGCTGCAGTACCAAGATTGTTTGCAAGCGTTTTCGTGCCGACCGGTATGTATGCCTGAATCTTGGTCTTTTCAGGCATTTGCAAGTTTCGCCTGCTGAAAAAATCCTGTATTTTTCCCAGAAGCTCATTTTCTAATTTCAATTCGACACCAAGAAATTTTGCAAACGCTTGGCGTGTTAGGTCATCATCTGTCGGCCCCAGTCCGCCGGTTACTAATACCAAATCAGCATCGCCGCTCGCCAAACTCAGCATTCGCACAATCAAATCTATATCATCTCCGGCGGTATAGGTGCTGACAACAGGTATGCCGATTGAAAGTAGTTTCCCGCTCAGATATGAAGCGTTTGTGTCCACTGTCTGACCGCTGAGAATTTCATTACCGATGCTAATGATACTCGCTTTTCTCATAGCTCTTTTAGTAAAACATTATCACCTTTCTTTTTTATAGTCGGCTCCAGACTTTTGTAAATCTGGTAACGCAAGACCCATTTATTTATGTCAATATCACCTTATAGCAAAAATTTGCGTTTCCCTCCATAGATTATCCGATAATATAGTTCTTACCCGCCGGGGAAGCCGGCTCGAAAAGACGTTTAGAAAAACTGGCTGCTTTTCTGGATTTTCCGGGCTTTTTTTGTTATAATAAGGGGCTATAAGGAGTTTGGGCTAAATTCCCGGAGGCGGGTCGAATAAATGAATAGATTGTTACTAATTGCGGTATTTGCTTTGTGCTGGACGCAAGTTTCGGCACAAACACTATATGTCCCCTCTGCGGAATACAGCAACATCCAGTCAGCAATTAACGACGCCAATGATGGCGACACTATCGTAGTTTCCTCTGGTACATATCAAGAGAATATCAATTTTCTGGGAAAAGCTATTACGGTGCGGTCTGTCGACCCGAATGACCCGAATATGGTAGCAGCGACAATAATTGACGGCTCAAACCCTGTTGACCCGAACATCGGCAGCGTAGTGACTTTTAATGGCGGAGAAGACGCCAATTCGGTTTTGAGCGGCTTTACCATCACCGGTGGCAGCGGTTCCTGGCTGCCGATCGCCTGGCAGTTCTACCAAGTCTACTGGAACCGCTGTGGAGGCGGTGCCCTCTGTTACAATATGGCCGCACCAACTATCAGCAAAAATGTCTTCACCAGTAACACCGCTGGCCAGGGCGGTGGTATTTACCTCTACGGCGACCCTGTCAATCCTAATAACCCCAGCAATCCGCCGGTGCACATCAACCCGGTCATCATCGATAATACCTTCATTAACAACTCTGCTGTCGTCGCACACGGCTTCAACCCGCCCAACAACAACTACCCTGTAAATGACCACGGCGACGGTGGCGCCATCGTCAGTTTCCAGGGCGTCGATGCGATTATCAGGGGAAACCTTATCGAGAACAACCACGCTGACTCGTATGGCGGAGGATTACACTTGCGGCAGTGGAGTAATAGCCTGATTGAGGACAATAACATAATCGGCAACGATTCTATACTCGGAGCAGGCATTCATGTTACTTATACCTCAGCGCCAAATATCAGGGACAACCTGATTCAAGCAAATATAGCAGGAGGCTTAGGAGGCGGCGGAATTTACGTCTATTACTACTCCAATCCTCTTATTGAGCGAAACACCATCACCCAAAACGAATCTACCAATGGGGCCGGTATTTTAGTAGCCTGGACTAGCAACCCGACAATACGTAATAATATGATTGCCAACAATGTAAACGGCGCAGGCATAAGGGTAAAAGGCGGCTCAATACCAATTATCACTAACAACACTATAGTCGGAAATACGGCATCAGCATCTTATGCCGGCGGCGTGGACTGCCTGACCGATTCCGTTCCCATTATTGAAAACAATATAATCGTCTCAAACGGCAACTCTTTCGGCATATACGCCCTAACTACCCCACCTACAATAAGATATAACAATGTATGGGACAATGGGGCGGGCAATTACAACTCTGTCATCGGCGACCAGACCGGAATCAACGGAAATATTTCTATAGCCCCCAATTTCATTAATCCTAATAGTAATGATTATCATTTGAATTACGACAGCAAATGCATGAATGCAGGTGACCCCAATTTCGCTCCTGCACCAAATGAAACTGACTATGACGGCGACCAGCGACTCTTGGACCAACGCGTTGATATGGGGGCCGACGAGGTTCTGCCTGTATGGAACATCACCGGCAACAGCCAACACGAAACCATTCAGCAGGCTATAAACGATGCAAATGATTATGATGTTATTGTCGTTATCACCGGCACCCACACAGGCACTGGCAACAGAGACATAGATTTCGGCGGCAAGGCCGTAACCCTCCGCAGTATCGACCCAAACAGCCACGACATCGTCGCCTCCACTATAATCGACTGCCAGGCCTCCGGACGTGGATTCCGCTTTCACAGTGGTGAAGATACAAATTCAATTGTCAACGGCTTTACAATCGCTAATGGAGGTAACATCTACGATGGCGGAGCAATTCATTGTTCTGGGAGCAGTCCTGCCATTACCAACTGCATCATCAGAGATAATATAATTAATGGCCACGGTGCTGGCATTTACTGCGGCAGCGATTCATACGGCAACCCAAGCAACACGGTAATAACTAACTGCTTTATCAATTCAAACACTTTCATACCTTCGGGTTACGGCGGCGGAATATACTGCTATAAAAGCAGCCCAACAATCACAAATTGCATTATTACTAATAATTCAGCCACAGGTTCCGGCCGCCACGGCGGAGGAATCTGCTGCTGGGGAGACCAGGATGCAGGCGGAAATGCCCTCGTCGTCAACTGCATCGTCAGCGGCAACTCAGCAGGACACCGAGGCGGCGGACTCTACGCTTACTGGTCAAGCCCGACTTTCGTCAACTGCACCGTCATTGGCAACAGGGCTCTGGAAGGTGGTGGTATCGGCTCATTCAGAGAAAGCAATCCGCAGGTTATAAATTGCATCGTCCGCGACAACATCGCGCCGGACGGCAACCAGCTCGCTCTTATAAACACTCGGCGCGTATGGCCTATCTCCATCGGCACTGAGATGACAGTCTCATTTAGCGATATCGAGGGCGGCTACGAGCAGGCTTGCATCGACGCCGGCTGCACACTCCACTGGGGCAACGGCAACATCAACATCGACCCTAATTTCGTTGACCCAGGTTACTGGGACGATGCCAACACCCCTGCCGACCCAAACGACGACCTCTTCGTCACAGGCAACTACCATCTCCTGCCCATATCTGCCTGCATCGACGCCGGCGATAACTCATCTGTCCCACCTGTATCCACTACGGACATAGATGGCGAACAGCGAATATTCAACGATTCGGTCGATATGGGTGCCGACGAGGTAATAGCAAACCTCGCCGATTTCAATAACGATGGTATTGTGGATTATTTCGACCTTGAGGTAATGGCCAACGAATGGCTCCACAGTGGCAGTGAGCTTCAAAGTGATTTATCCGACGATGACTTCATAGATTTAGCCGACTATGCTGCATTCGCCGAGCAATGGCTCTGGACAGCCGCATGGCACTAATAATAACGGCCTTCACTTGGTATTTCTTTATCTCGAGTAAAGTCCCATAACGCTTTTTCCCCAAAGTACATCCCCCCATTAGACGATATAAGTAGATAACGGGTATGGAATTAAAGAGAAATAAAATTCGCAATACGAAATACGAGATACGCAATACGAAATACGAAATATGCATTTACGCTTATGGAAATGCTGATAGTAGTCGCAATTCTGGGTATCCTCGCAGCTCTTGTCCTGCCGACGTTTCAGGGCCACATACAGCAAGCTAAGGAATCCGCCGCAAAAGACAATCTGCGCATATTGCGAAATGCAATTGGGACTCTACGCCGCTCAGCACAATGGCGTCCCCCCGGGATACCCTAACGACAACACATCCCTCCCAGTATTGACGCTTGCCTTCATACTCAGTATGCGCGGAAATTATCTCAATGCCTTACCGGAAAATCCATTCAACAACAAGACAACTTTCCTAATGATAGCTAATGGTGTATCCTTCCCCGCTGCACCCACCGGCCAATACGGATGGGTCTATCAGCCCCAGACAAAAACAATAAAGCTCGATTGGTCCGGAACCGACAAAGACGGCGTCAGCTACTACGATTACTAATTTAAGCTGCGCTCGACATCGGTCAACACTATTTAATATCGGTTTTGGTAAACACCAGTGGAATAGGGTGAATCTCTACTTCGTTAGGATCGGGTGGGCCCTTTTCATCGAACCAGATATAATGAGACCACTCCGCCTCCCATGTCTTGCCGTCCTCAGAAACAGGACCCTCGAAGTAATCATTCATTCCGCCTTCCAGTTTCGCAGAAGTTAATTGTATCATAGTATCCATTACAATCTTCACCTTAAGCATACGTGTCTCTGGTGCATACCTTGCCTCGCCCAAGTCAACGGTAAATAAGTAGTAACTCTCTTCACCATTTGCATCCCCGTAAGACTCGCCTTCTGCGATATACACCGGCCCTTCCGCCGTGTAAAGAACCTTCAAAACCGAGCCGTCAGGCTCAAACCTAACGCCTAATTTATCTTTGTATTGGCCCGTTTTTACTTCCCATACCCCAGCCAAAAACGCCGGGAACACGTCCTTCTGCGTTTTACCTCCTATCTGTGGGTGACCTGACGTTTTCCCGTTCTCCGACCCACAGCCCGTCAGACCCAACAGAATAACCGCAAATCCGAACGCCATTAACTGTTTCATAATCTTTATCCCTTTAACTTTAATTAGACGCAGATTGCGATGATTAACACAGATATTTAATACTAATTATTCCCAGCGTAATCTGTGCCAGTTCAACTTCTGCGAAAGCAGCATCTAAATATAGCATAAAAAAAGAGGCAAGTCAAAGACTTGCCTCTTTTCTCGTATTCGCATCTATTTCTCTTGGCGGTTGGGTTCTTATTTCTTGCGACGACGCAGGAACAACCCTCCCAGACCCAGCAGAGCTATCGTCATCGGCTCTGGAACAATCTGATGGATGAGCACCGTGTCTATCAGTGTAGGCGTACCAAAAGCATCCGAGTACAGATGTATCGCCGCATCACCAAGGCCTTCACAGTGGAATAGAATATGGTCAAAGACCACCCCGGTTATCGGGGAAAAGGTAGCGATAGTCATTAAATCGCCGGCTTCGCTCGGTGGAAGAAAACCGGCGCCCAAACCAGAATAGTAGTTAATACCTGACTCAGCAGGCCACATACTATCGCCGCCGGTTAGTGTGCCTTTGGTGGGTACAACCCCTAAGAGAAAGTAACCCTCACCAACACCTGAATCGATCGTAGTGGTTGTCCAGATGTCAAGCATGAGGTACTGACTCGGCATTACAGTAATCTCCGAGTCCGCAGGATTCATCGGATCCCACGTCTCACCACCTGGAGGGTTTTTGTGGACCGAAATCTGCAGTTGTGCACTGGCCAACGAGGCCATTCCAAAAACCAGCATTAAAACCAATAACTTCTTCATCATATTTCTCCTTAATAAAATTGTTCACTTCAAAATAACATTATGCCGAAACAATATTTTTACTTAATATACCTCCTTTCAAATTAGTCCGTTGTTTATAGTTCGCAGTTTTTTGCTATTCCTTTGGTTTAGTTATTCATCCAAAAAACAATGAACAAATAACTATCAACTTCCTGCTGTTTCCGATGAGTTTTCCCACCCCCCGACATTGCCGCTGATTACACAGATTTCACTGATTGTAATTTATTTTCTGCGTTCTCTGTGCCCTCTGTGGCTTAATTACAACAAAATGCCAAATACCGTTACCGATGAGTTTTCCCAGCCCCCGAGTATATGAGTTATCTTTCCCCCGAAAGATTAAAAGCAGTATACCAGAACAGCCCCGCCAATGCAAGTAAAAAATTACTCTTTTTCAAAAAATTTTCGACCCCTTTAAACGCCTTTTTACAGCCGTCAAAAAGCGGCTTACGCCGCTAAAAAAGCCCTTTTTACCGCAACAGAACTATGCCATCGAGAATCCAGTATCGAGCACCCAGCATCTCTTTTTAAATTTTTATTTGTCATTTTGCTTTTTGAGGTTTAATTTTTGATTTTTCTCTGTGTTCCTCTGTGGCTAATTAAATAAAAAAAGAGGCAGGTCAAAGACCTGCCTCTTTCAACAACTAAAACTTATGGCTCTTGGCTGCTTATTTGCGACGTCTCAGTAACAAGCTTCCCAGACCAAGCAGTGCAATTGTTGCCGGCTCAGGTATCTGGTGGATGATCACAGTGTCTATCACTCCAGGCGTACCAAAAGCATCCTCGTACAGATGGAGTACCGCATCACCAGGGCCTTCACAGTGGAATATAATATGGTCAAAGACCACTCCGGTTATCGGGGAAAATGTAGCGACAGTCGCTAAATCACCGACTTCTTCCGGTGGAAGAAAACCGGTACCCATACCAGAATAGTAGTTAACGCCTCCCTCAGCAGGCCACATACTATCGCCGCCGCTTAGTGTCCCTTTGGTGGCTGTAAGCCCTAAGAGAAAGTAACCCTCACCAACACCTGAATTGATCGTAGTGGTTGTCCAGATGTCAATCATGAGGTAGTGACTCGGCAGTACAGTAATCTCCGAGTCCGCAGGATTCATCGGATCCCACGTCTCACCACCTGGAGGGTTGTTGTGGACCGAAATCTGCAATACTGCACTGGCCATCGAGGCCATTCCAAGAACCAGCACAAAAATTAGAAACTTCTTCATCATCTTCTCCTTTCAAATTTCACTACCTCCAAATACCCTCCACACACAGGCATCTTCGAGGTAGCCAATCAATATTTGTTTATAACTTCACATCTCTACATCAAAACCCGATGATGGTGGGCACTGCGGCCCACCATCATCTGTTGCACATAATTTATTACGGACATCCTAAACTAGTCGAACCAGGCTTACACCAGAAGTTAATGTACGTAGCACTGCAATCCGCAGGTACGGGGGTAACTTTGTTCAAATACGTCGTCAGGATAGTCTTATCTGAATTACTAACCCAGAACAAGCCTCCATCCTGCGAGTGAGTAAAGTCCGCACATGCACCGGCGAAGAAACTCGGCGGCGGGGGGTCAGGGAACTTGTTCAAATACGTCACTAATAAAGCCTTATCGTTGTTACTGACCCAGAACAGACCCTGCTGGAGGCCATCTGCGTCGCCATGGCACTGCTTGGCATAGCACCAGCACTTTGGTTTGTTATGCAAAACCCATTTGGCATAATCAGGGTGCGTTGCCTTCATACAGTAAGACGCCACATTAATGGTTATTGCAGTACCACAATCGACAGGATTGCCGGTATAAACCGGACTCTGGCTGGCTACCTGGCCTATCGGCTCGGCGTTACCGTTCACATCAACAACAGTTGGAGTTGGAAATCCAGCAGTAGTAATGGCCGTAATTGCATTAGCCTCAGTCATGTGCACAACGTTCGGCACAGTACAACCTAATACCACACAGCCGCTGCAGAGGGGACTACCAATGCTTGGGTTTTCAGTGGGGTCTTCCATAACAATGCCGCCGCGCTTTGCGTTCACGTCAACCTTGTAACAGCAAGCCTGGTCAACGTAGAACTTCAGCAGAGCACTTGTGCCCAAGCCGGGCTTCTTACCGTAACCCGCATTCGCGTCGCTGGCGTAGTTTGAGTCCGTAGTGTACAGCGAGCCCATCTCAACGGTAACACTGGAGCCAGGGAGGCTGCCGGGAGCGTAAGGTTTATTGTAGTCGATAACATTACCGTCCACAATCACGATTTCACCAGGGTAAATCCTGTAATTCGCGTCTAACGGAACCACCTTTGTGATGTTAGCGCCACCACCGACATTGATGTCCAAGCCGAACGCCCGAATCAGATTTACATCGCTGTGATACGATACGGTAATCGCGTTGATGTCTGAACCAGAGCCCTGAGCGCAGGAGATGGTAACAGTTGACACCGCCATTGCCGGCACTGCCATAAACAACACCAAAAGAAATAATACAGTTTTCCTCATAATACACCTTCCTTTCTTTTCTTCTTATTGCAGAGCTATACACTCTGCACTATCTTGGTTTTTTCCTGTCTTGAAAATTTGTAATTCAATATACCTGTAAATGCTTTTGCTTGAGCATAGCGCCTCACCTGGTGGCAGGAACAGCCGACCAGAAAAGTCACCCTTACCTGCTCTTCTGTCTCCTCCTTTCCCGCCGGTCGGCGAAAATTCGTGCTAAAAAACTGCTTAGCACAGTGTTATTTACTATGTGAAGGTTGATTTTAAGGTATCATAAGCCCCCCGGCAAATCAAGAAAAAAATGTAAAAAAAAGAAAAAATTTTTAAAAAACTAAAAGATTTAGAACACAAACGCAATTTTTATGGGAACATCGCAAAAGGCACATTTGGGCCGTTAATCTGGGCAAACACGCCCTTGTCCGCCTTCGGCGGACCTGTTTTTGGCCGTTTTGGGGGATTCCCCTTCGCTCCGAGGCCGTTTTTTGCTGAAAAAATAATTTTTTTCGCAATTTTGGCCTTTTTTTGTTATTTTGCCCTTTATGTATAAATTTCTAAAAGGCCGGCTTATGGCCGTGAGATTAACTCTGCTGGCAGCCACCTTAGCGCTGGTCATAATAGGGATAGCAACCATTTATTCAGTCGGCTGCCCCGCTTTATCCGCCGTAGCTTTAGCGAAGGCGGAGCAGCCAGGCCCCCCCAGCCAAACCGGCGATTCGGCCAACCTCTGGAAAAAACAGCTCATATTTGCTGTAATAGGAGCGGTTGGCTTCATAGCAGCTAACTTCGTCAATTACCGCCGATTAGGGGCCGCAAGCAGCGGGATATACGCCTTTGTCCTGATGCTTTTGGCCGTGTTGCTGCTCGATATGGTTGTAGATATCCCCTTTGTTCCTGTTATTAACTACGCTCGCCGATGGATAAGAATTGGAACGGCGATACAGTTCCAACCATCAGAATTTTGCAAGCTGGCTTACATCCTTGCACTTGCGTGGTATCTCAGATACCGCAGCAACTATCGCAATTTCAGTGCACTGATTGGGCCTTTTGTTCTGACGCTGCTGCCGATGGTTCTGATTTTGCTCGAACCTGATTTGGGAACAGTGCTTCTGATGATGCCGATTTTGTTCACAATGCTGTTCGTGGCGGGGGCGAAGGTTAAGCACCTGCTGATTATAGTCCTGACGGCTTTGCTGATTAGTCCCCTGCTGTGGCGAGAAATGAAACCTTACCAAAGAATCAGAATAAGCAGTGTGCTGTTACAAAGCAGCTGGATTCAGGAAAAAGCGGAACAGTATCCCGCTCTTGGCAAAATTCTGGTCGGCAAAAAATTCAGTGCAAAGCAATGGGAGAACGAGTGGGGTTATCATTTGACCCGTTCGAAATTTGCGGTTGCCTCCGGCGGAATGACAGGATACGGCTTTCGACAGGGCCCTTTTATCAAGTATGACTTTCTCGTCCACAGACACAACGACTTCATATTCGCTATAATCGCCCACCAATGGGGCTTCCTCGGCTGCCTGGGTTTGTTTGGGCTTTATGCCATTATTATCAGTTGCGGATTAGAAATCGCACAGCACAATACCGACCCCTTTGGCAGATTCCTTGCGGTCGGTATTGTGGCGATGTTTGCGGTTGAGGTTATCGTCAATGTAGGTATGACTGTGGGGCTGATGCCGATAACCGGCTTGACTTTGCCCCTGGTGAGTTACGGCGGCTCAAGTCTGCTGGTCAGTATGACTTCTGTGGGCTTATTAAATAATGTCGGAAGGTGTCGGCCTTTCTCAGCGTAGCACGAAAAGCCTTTGAGTAACCAGCCCATCTGCCCGTAATATCTTTCGTAGACTATTTCTGGAGAAATTTCCTTGACAAACCCCTGAAAACCACTATATCATAGTAACTTAGGAAACAACGAGGATAAGGCATTTTATATTTTGTATTCTGCAGAGTACAAAATAGATATATTGACGGAGGATAGTTAAATGAAACCTGCAGCACTTCTATTAATTCTATCTATCTCTCTTCTTTTCAGCTTTTGTTCCACAGTTAATGCGGAACCTAATCTTATTAGCTGGTGGAAGTTTGACGAAGGTAGCGGTAACATAGCATACGATTCGGCGGGGAGCAACAATGGAACTATCACCGGAGCAACGTGGACGACAGAGGGTAAAATTAACGGTGCATTGAGCTTTGACGGCAGTGATGATTATGTGGCTCTTTCAAATTTTACGGTCTACACGAATAATGGAACAATTTCATTATGGTTCAAAACATCCGCTGATTTTTCAGCAAATTATGGTGGCTATGGATATTTAATAAGTGCGAATAACCAATATTATAGCTACTTAACAATTGCAGGAAATGGAACTGCCCCTTATAACATAGTCGGTGAAACTGATTCACAGGACGACTATTATGTTATTGCAATGGGCGTAGTTCCTGTGGGTGAATGGAACCATATCGTTGTATCTTTTAACAACAAAACAGCAAAGACATACTTAAATGGTGCGTTGGTAGACACAAGGACAATTTCTAATTCTTTGCTGACTCTTAATCGCATTGGTGGAAGGGCGTTGGAGTTCTTCAAAGGCGAAATCGATGATGTCCGCATTTACAACAGGGCTTTATCTGCAGAGGAAGTCGAAGAGCTTTATGGCCAAGGCCAAAAGGCATTTGCAGCAAATCCTGCTAATGGAGCAACAGGAGTAAACCCGGATATAGTCCTTCACTGGTCACCGGGAAGAGATGCTGCTTCGCACGATGTGTATTTCGGCACGAATTTCAACGATGTAAATAACGCCAGTACATCGTCACCGGAATATAAAGGCAGCTTCGATGTTAATAGTTTCAACCCGAATGGTCTCGACCTCTTAACCACTTACTACTGGCGGATTGATGAAGTCAACGATGCTAACTTATGGAAAGGCAATGTCTGGAATTTTACGGTAGTATCAGGAAAAGCAAAGAACCCGCAGCCATCGGACGGCCAGTCTGGTGTAAGTGAGGATTCTGTTCTCAGTTGGTCTCCTGGTGTGAGTGCTCGTTCGCATGATGTGTACTTCGGCACCGATTACAACGATGTAAATAACGCCGATACACTATCACCAGAATACAAAGGCAACTACGATATCAATAGCTACGACCCTGGCGGTCTTGAAGAAGATACTTTTTATTACTGGCGGATAGATGAAGTCAACGACCCTAATCTGTGGAAGGGAGATGTTTGGAGCTTTAATACCACCCTGTGTGTTGTGCCGAACGTTATTGGTATGACGGAGGCTAATGCAATAACGGCCATTAATAATGCCAGTCTTGTAGTTGGCACTAAGACTTATGGGAACGGCGGCACCACACCGATAGGCCAGGTGTACAGCCAGAGTCCGGTTTATACCGGCAATCCTGTCGATTGTGGTACTACAATAACCATTAATGTGGCGTCTTACTGTATGAAGGCAACGCACCCTGATTATGCCAAATGGGTTTTGCATAACAAACCAAAGTGCTGGTGCTATGCTAAGCATTGCCGTGGCGACGCAGATGGCCTCCAGCAGGGTCTGTTCTGGGTTAGTAACACAGATAAGGCCATCTTCATGACGTATTTGAACAAGTTCCCTGACCCCCCGCCGCCGAGTTACTTCGCCGGTGCATGTGCGGACTTTACTCACTCGCAGGATGGAGGGTTGTTCTGGGTTAGTGGTGCAGATAAGTCTATCCTGGCGACGTATTTGAACAAAGTTGCCCCCGTACCTGCGGATTGCGATTCTACGCACATTAACTTCTGGTGTAAGCCTGGTTCGACTACTTTAGGATGTCCGTAATAAGTTATGTGTAAGTACAGATGGCGTGGCTGGTGTTTAAGTTAGTTTCCCTGTTGTGAAATGCTTGTTTCTGGCTCTTTTGCGGCTTTTATGCCCCCCATCAATTCTCCCAGTTCGGGCGCTCCAAGAAGCCATACCACCGCAAAAAAAGTAATTGCACCGGATAGTATGCACACTGTAACTACTATCCAGTTCCGCACGCCCCCGAGCTGACATTGCAATAGATATACCACCGCTGCCATAACCACACAGCCGACAACTGTTCGGACAACGCTTATCAGTATTTTTCGACCTCCGAAAAGCCCCAGCCGTTTCCGCAGCAGATACATTAGAACGACCGCATTAATGGTGAAAGTAATTGCGGTCGAAAGCCCAAAGGCACCAGCGCCCAAAGAAGGTATCCACAGCATAGGCACCAACATCCCTAAATTCACAATCACAAGCCAGCAGGAAATCTTCAGCGGCGTAACCGTATCTTTGAACGAATAAAATGCCCGCGTCAATATCTGATAGCTGCAGTAAGCCGCCATACCGACCACATACATTTTAAGGATAAAGGCCGATTGTGCAGCGTCCGCTGCCGTAAAATTCCGCCGCGTATAAATAAGTTTTACAATCGGTTCTGCCAGTATGAACATCCCGACTCCTGTTGCTATCCCCTCCATCAAGGCCAGACGCAATGCGCGGTTGATGCTGTCGCACAGATTGCGGATGTCGCCTCGGGCCGCATAACGCGTCAGCAGCGGAAAGACTGCCACACCCACCGGGATTGCCAGGACTCCCATAGGAAACTGATACAGTGCCCTCGCAGCATTGACCCGCACAATGACGCCCGGCATAAGCGGACGATGCAGCACCCAGCCGAATATGTTAATTGTCGGGTGTGCGGAAACCGCTGTTAAATTCCACGAGATGACCGTAGCTAATAATTCTGAAATCTGTAAAAACCCCAGGCCCAGCAGCACCGGTGCAAGTAATCTCACCATAGGTCGTATGCCCGCTTCCACGGGTTTTAACCGCAGTTTCAGCGAAAAGCCGCTTTTGCCGAGAAGCCATAAAACCGCCGCAAGCTGAACAACGCCTGCCGATGTCACGCTGATGGCGACTATTATAAGTCTGCCGGATAGCTCCTCCCTTAAAATCGGCGCTATCCACCATGCAGCAGCTATTCCAAAGATATTGAGTATAATCGGCGCTGCAGCCGGATATGCAAAGTGTCCCCGGCAGTTAAGCGCCGCCGAACCCATCGCCAGCAGGCAGACGGTAACCATATACGGAAACATAATTGACGCCAGCACCATCAGAAGTTTGCGGTCTTCCGGTCCCGGCAACAATGCTATTACAAGAAAAATAATTTCCACAATCACCATAACCACCATCAGCACCACCGCCAAAAGCGCCAATGCGTTTGAAAGAAGTTTGCACGCCTTTTCAAAACCGCTTTTTTCGGTAGTCTCTGTGAATACAGGCACGAACGCAGAGGTCAAAGCGCCTTCGCCGAACAGCCGCCGAAATAAATTCGGTATCTGGAAAGCCAGACCATACGCATCAGTCAGCCGGTTAGCGCCCAGTGACGTAATAGCCATATCACGCAGCATACCGAATATCCGTGAAACCAGTGTTATGACCGCAACTGTTTTGGCGGAGCTGAAGAAGTGTTCACGTTCCGTACGTTCATCGTGGAGTTTTGTGTTCATATAAGCAAGTCGGCTTACAATACAAAAAAAGATTAGTCCGCCTCAGGCGGATTAAATTGTCAAAAAACCTCTCTTCAGGATTTAATAAACTCGCACCGCCGAAGAAATCGCTCGTATAATCAAAAAAAACAAACCAAAAAAACTAATAGGGCATAAAAAACGACGCTTCAACCGTAGATAATACCTAAAGCACATAGGACAATCGCCCGAAATATTTATTGTTAACGGACGTTTTTAGGCAGGTACCCATAACAAAATGGCGGCCTGTTTTACCGGAGACTATATATAAATGCTTAAGAGATGGTCTTTTTTAGCTCTTTCGATGCTTTTCTTCTGTTCCTTGTTGGCCTGGGCTCAAGGCACTCCGGGTTCAGAACGGCTTGCGGCAAGCTCAGTCGAACCGCTTTTTTCTCCCTCTCTTGGCCAAAAATTCTATGAAATAGCTTATGAGCTGGCCAACCCTGTCCCGAGCGCAGTCGAGGGGTCTGAAGATATTAACGGACCAAAAATCGAACAGGCGGTTGTTTTCTTAACTGCCACACTCGATTTGGATAGTCGTGCTAACTACGTTCACCCTCTACTGATTAAGCTTGCCACTCAGCACCCTGGGCGGGATTACTCTGAGATGGTGTATAACTCGCTTACGAAATACTTAGATAAATCCGCCGACTTTGAGCCGGCTCGTCAGGCGGTTCAATATCTGCTCGAACGCTTGAACTCTCGTGAGCAGCGAGAGCAGCTTCTTACGGGTTTGTTACAGAATTTAGGCGGTAAAAACACCTGTTTTGATTCTGAGTTAGCCACTCTGCTCGGGTTGCTGGTGGCTGAAAAAGCTGACGCCAACACCGCTCAATATTACTTTACAAGGGCCTTCAGCAACAATAAATACAATAAGCTGGCCTTTGCAAAGCTCGTTGAGCTTATGCCTGAACAGATATCGCCGGCGATGTATCTTGAACACCTCAGATTAGCGTTAGGCGAAAATCCGCTCGATTTAGAGGCCGCCCTGGCCTTTGCACGATACGCTGAACAGATACAGCTTTACCAGACCGCCGCAGACGCCTACGAATACTGTGCCGAGTTGTTCAGCTATCTTTACCCTTCGCAGGAGCTGCCGCCTCATATCTATCTTCCCTGGATGCTCAGCAGCTACAACACCCAGCGAAATCAGCATAACTGCCTGCAGATTGCCTCTCAGCTCCGCCAGAGCGGACGCTTCGACCTGCTCGCTGAAGCCGTTGCCGGCAAAGCAGCAGCGAAAATCGGTGATACGGAACAGGCGAATCGAATATTCCAGACCGCCGAAGAAAAAATCAATAATCAATTATCAATTCCTGTCCTGAGCAAAGCCGAAGGAATCAACTATCAATCTATTGCCTGGTTTTATTGTTTTGCTTCACCGGACGCAAACAAAGCGCTCCACTGGGCCAATAGGGCTTATTCATCTGAACCCAACTCAGCAACGGCTTCTGCTATTTTGGCTTATTCGCTTGTAATGAACAAGCAAATAGATTGGGCCAAGCCGCTTATCGACAAGGCTGAGCATAACCAAATCGCCGATTTAACGCTGGCTCAGATTCAACTGGCTGACGGCCAGAAAGATTTGGCTATTGAGACCTTGAAGTCAGCAATCGCCGCAGACCCCGGCTCGCTCGAGGCCGAACTCGCTAAGCAAATCCTGAAGCAGAACGGCGGAGAATATGTCCCGCCGATTGACCCTGATGTAACCTTGTCGGCGTTAAGAAATACCTTCGGACAGGTGCTTGTCCCTGCATTCACCAGTCCGGATAAAATTATTTCAGCGCAGCTAAATGTTCGAGGCAGCGAGTTTTCCTATGGCGGCAGATTCGATGGCTCTGCCGTAATAACAAACAACTCTTCCGAGACGCTGGTAGTCTCTGACGACGGATTGTTCACCGGCAACATCAGAGTTGACGCCAACATCACCGGCGACCTTAATAAAAATATCCCGAACCTCGTATCTATCAAGATTAGACCTCCTTCGCCTATCGAACCTGGCAAGAGCATTTTTATTCCTCTGCATCTGTTCACCGCTGAGCTTAGGCAGATGCTGCTTACACATCCGCAGGCATCCGTTGATATAGAATTCACGCTTTATCTTGATGCCGTAACCACCGACCAGGGCCGGATAACCAGCAACATACCTGACTTAAAACCAGCCACGGTCGTCGTAAAGCGTCCCGGCATCGAAATTACCGGCAGGTATCTGCGGAACCGACTCAGTTCATTCACAAAAGGCCAGGAAGGACAAAAGATTAAAACCGCTCATCTTTTTATTGGCCTTTTGATGGAGCAATATGCAATGGCCAATCGCGAACCGCTTTATAAATTTATGTATGCCGACTGGATGCCGGCTTTGCTGAAATCCGCACTGGTGCATAATCTCACCTCGGCTGATTGGGCCGCTAAGGCGAATACTATGGCTGATATGACTTCCCTACCGCTGGACTACGAGTTCATAAACGCACTGGCGGAAAACTTGAATGATACTCACTGGCCGGTTCGTATGATGGCCATCTATCTGCTGGCCAAAAACAAAAACAGCAATTTCACCAATGTTCTGGATTGGGCCGCCAAATATGATTCAAGCAAGCCCGTTCGGGATATGGCTGTCGCCCTCGGCGGCACACCGCCTCCCCCGCCGCCACCGCCTCCTGGATCGGCTGCTCAGCCGAAACAACCTGCGGAACCAAACAAACCGGCAAATCAGCCGAAGCAAGTCGGCCAGCAACAACCCCCGCAACAGCCCGCAGAACCAAACAGACAACCAAACAAATAAAGGTTAGCCGGAGGCGGACAAACCCTCCACAAATGGTTCGACTCTTTCGACTACGCTCAAGACAGGTTTGCTCACCATAAATTGGCTTTGATTGGGTTTGTTTTTGATAGTTCATTGTTCGTTGTTTTTTGTTGTTAGTCATTGCTATTACCGATCTTATAATCATTTTTGGCTTTCCAAAAATTGGCTTTGTTTGGCATAATTTAGTTCATTTTGATTGATTTTTCCACTCAGCGCAGAAAATCTCCATAGCCGCAGTTTCAGCCACAGAGAACCCTTCGACTTCGCTCAGGGCAGGCTCCGAGGACACAGAGAAGTAAATTATAAACAGTATTAATTGGTTATTGGTAACCGCTCATTGGTAATTCCTTCAAATAATTCCAGTTCCGAGAATAGACTATCGTTCTCTCATAATTGGGCGAACCTGCGCGTTTGATGCGAAAAAAGTTCTCGATTCCCGATTCCTGATTCTCGTAACTCGATGTGAAAAAAGGAGTAAAAATTTTTTAAAAAAATGGATTTTTACTCTTATCCCCCTGCGATTTTGATTGATGTTTTTGCCACGAAGTCTCCAAGGCACGAAGAAAAATTAACCACAGGGCCGACTGCGTTATCGCTGTCTGTGTTCGGTCGGTGGTTCGGTTTTGAGGTTTTTCTTCCATTCACCTGTCCGAAGCCGACGACGGATTTCCCGTTCAATCCGACCCAATGCATCGGATTTACCACCCGACAGTTTTTCTGACTTGATATCGCAATTCTCACATTCAAACTGCGTAAACTCCGGCGGGAAGAAAGATGAGGACTTATGATAGTCGGATCTTTGCTCATGGTACACAAGTTCGAGATCACAATGGGGGCAGAAAGCCCAAAGGTCGTTTATGCCGCTGGAGCTATTACACCATCTCCAGACTACGCCAAACAGATTGTCTTGGGTGTAGGTGTATTCCAACGGATCATTCCCTTTTCTTCTAAGGAGACGCACAACGTGCAGAATTGGGAATATCGATAGCGTCACAAGGAGTACGAGTATCCACACTGGTGTCTCGACTTGGTGAACTAAAAGACCACCCATGAACTTGATGACTGACCACAACCAGTGGAGACAGGTCAGCAGCATCCCTTTGACCCATGAACTTAGAAAAAAAGCCAAAATGAGTCCGGACGCAACGCTAATGGCGATGCTGTTTCGAATTGTGTGTTTCTCGCTCATTCTTGGACCCAATACTCACCAATATGGCTTCAGTCTAACAAGATATCGGGCTTAGTCAATATCGCTTGCAAATCTATAGATTGCGTTTACACTATTGGCTATGGCAAAGAAATCTAAAGCCAATTCCAGGAAAACTCCGGCGAGCGGCAAAGCATCCGACCGCGATGAAAACAAATGTATTTTGGGGCAGTAGGAAATCACCAAGTTTGAGCAGTTGCTAAATAGGTATATCCGATGCAAACTTGATTTTCATCATTAATTTTCCATCGCGTAATTATGATGGACCATTTTTTGTAGGATTCATCATAAATTTCCTTATCATTCTGTTTGTCTATTTTCATTTTTTTTGCTACATCAACTATCGCCTTTTCCAGTTCTTCATTTTTCGCCAGTGCCTCTATTCGTGCCGCCCGGATTATCTCATCATAGTCGTAATTGAAATGAAATTTTCCATCATGTTGAACTACATAAAGACCTGTCCAACCAGTTAATAACTCAAGGCCATTTCGGATGTTATAATTTATGAGCCATTCTTGAAGATCATCTGTTGGAGAAGAATGATCTGGGCGAATCACTCCTTCAATATATTCATCCCAGTGAACAGAAACACCAACAATATTGTTCTTGCGGTCCGCCCATACCGAAAGATAAGGATAAACATGTGTTGCATTCTGGCTAAATTTGTATTCCGTTAAATTTCTACCTCTAAAAATTCCATCCTGACCTACCGGGGTCAAAAGAAACAACTTGTTCTGTGTGAGTATTTTTTCGGCCCAGTCGAGGTTTTGGGGGTCTGGATACAATATGTATCTATAAATATAAATGCTTACAATCAAGACAAATGCCAAACCTGAAATGAGGAGGATTTTTTTAAGATAAGAATTTTTAACTGTTTGATGCGAGCCGCATTTCGGGCAAGCCAAAAGTTGACCTTTGAGCGAGGCCGGGGCCTCCATCTTTTCTCCGCATTGTGAGCATTTGAAATAAATCATCTTATTCCCCTTTTGCTTTTTTATTCTTCAGCTGCGTTTTACCTTCTTCCTTTTACCTTTTGAATTGACTTATAATTCTACCCCCAAATCGCCAAGACACCAAGTATTCTTTTATTATTAAAAATCCGTGTTAATCTGTGGAATCCGTGGTTAATTTTTCTTCGCCTGTCCGCCGTAGCTTTAGCGAAGGCGGATGTCTTGGTGTCCTTGTGGTTATATTTCTCTGCGTAATCAGCTTGTATTTTCAAGACGGGCCCTGTATTCTATTGGAAATTTGGCCCGCCTTCGCAGCCGAAGCAGGTAAAGTCGTGGAGCTTCACTTGGCGGTGCAGCCAGGCCAGGTATAACAGGGAAGTTTGAGTTTAGGAGTATCTGATGCCATTTAAGACTTTTGGTCTTTCCGACCCGCTGGTGCAGGGAATTCTTGCTGCCGGCTACACCGCTCCCACCGAAGTTCAGTCAAAGGCGATTCCAGCCGCAATTGCCGGCAAAGACATCATCGGCTGCGCCCAGACCGGCACGGGAAAAACCGCCGTCTTTGCCCTGCCCATCCTGAACCGGCTCTCCCACGAGCCGCTGCCAAAAAGGAGAGTTATCAGGTCGCTTATCCTTACCCCGACCCGTGAGCTGGCACTGCAAATCGAAAAGTTCATACTCCGATATGGCCGTTTCCTGCATTTGCGAACGCTCGCCGTTTATGGCGGCGTGAATATCAAGGGGCAGTTTAACGCACTTCATCGCGGCGTTGACATCGTTGTTGCAACGCCGGGCCGGCTCCTCGACCATATGCAGCGACGAACCATCGACCTAAGGCATATTGAAGTGCTCGTTATCGATGAGGCCGACCGAATGTTCGATATGGGTTTCATTATGGATGTGCGGAGAATCATCGCCGCCCTGCCTAAAAATCGCCAGACTATGCTCTTTTCGGCCACCGTAACGCCGGAAATAAGCGCGCTGGCCGCTGGCGTGCAGAAGTCCCCGATAATGATTCAGATTGGCAGGCCGAGAAACCCCATCGAAACAATCACCCAGCACATTTATCTCGTCGAGAAAGAGCAGAAAATCGGCCTTCTTTTGCACCTCCTCCAGGACGGCCAATTGTCCAGCGTCCTGGTCTTCTCTCGCACCAAGTACGGGGCGGACAAGATTCACCGCTACCTCGAACGAGCGGACATTGTGGCGGTGGCTATCCACTCAGGACGAAACCAGGGCCAGCGCGAACGCGCAATGGATGGTTTCAAAAGCGGCAGATACCGCGTTATGGTTGCAACAGATATCGCCGCTCGAGGAATCGATGTTACCGGTATCTCGCACGTCATCAATTTCGATGTCCCTGCCTTCCCGGAAGACTACATTCATCGCATTGGCCGCACAGGCCGGGCAGAAGCCACAGGAGACGCCATTACCTTTGTTTCACGCGATGAGCACAAGCACCTTCGTCGGATTGAAAAATTCATAGGGCGAGATTTTACTCCCGTGGAATGTCCCGGCTTTACATACACCAAACCCAACATCCCAAAGCCGCTCCTGGGGCTGCACAGAGGAAGGTTTTCAACTGCCAAAAGAGGGTCGCGATTTGCTTCTCGCCGCCGCCCGCCGCACCGCAGACGTTAATCTCTCTATTCAAATAAAAAAGGCCCCGACTTGTGTCGGGGCCCTTTGGTTTTTTTCGGCATCTTGCTTTCAATTAGCCGGGGATTACATTCGTCGCACAAGGGCCTTTTCTGCCCTCGCCGACCACGAACTCGACCTTCTGCCCTTCATCAAGATTGGCGTATCCGGTGCCCTTGATTTCCGAGTGATGGACGAACAAATCGTCGCCGCCACCATCGGGGCTGATAAATCCAAAACCTTTGCTGCTATTAAACCATTTTACTGTACCTGTACTCACTAAAATCTCCTTTGGCCTTCCAATCGGCCATAAAATCTGCCTCTCGTATTGTTTAAGAGATTATTCCTGAGAGACGTGAGAATAAACCCAACTGGCAAGCATTATACCAGAACACCGGCGGGAATACAATAAAAATATAAAAATAATTATATCGGCTCTTTGACCCGGGCAGGCACGGGTGTGAGGGGGTTATTTGGAGGTGGTCTTCAGGTGGTGCTGTGCGGCCTTGAGTTTTTGAATGAAGTTGTCTTTCTTGAACGCGACAGTCCATTTGTGGAAGGTCATCCAGCCGACAAAACGAATCAGGTAGTTGCGCCAGTTGCGGTACCACCTTCTCCACCCCAGGCGTATGTTGTGCAAAAAGAAAATCAAAGCCGGAAATGAAAATATATTCAGCGCCACAAGAAACACATACTTGAACTGATAAAAGCGCCCCATGAGTTTCTTGGCGCAGCGAAGTGTCTGCTTTGCGGTCAGCGGCTCATCCGGCTCGAAGGTGGGAAAATTGCCGTCGTAGTACTCCCACCCTATGTCCGTAAGCGGGTAAATTCTGTTTTGCTCTTCCAGGCGGCGCCATAGCTCGGTGCCGGGCATCGGAACGGGCAGCAGTACCTGGACCGTGTCGATTTTGGCCTTGCGGATAAATTGTCTGTAGCGTTTGGCACGCTCGGCGGCGGGCATCTCAAAGCTCTGCCCCGCTTTTAGCGGATACCCGAAGATGAACATCCCGTGAACGAGGAATCCGAATTCGTGAAAGGTCCTCGCCAGCGACACCATTTCCTCGCACTGCACGTGCTTGTTCATAGCGATGAGTTCTTCCTCGATGGGTGATTCGAAGCCGATAGCGACCGTCTCAATGCCGGCTCGTCGCATCGCGGAAAGCAGCTCGGAATCTCTGGCCTTGTCTAACCTTATCTGAACGGTAATGTTCAGGCTCCTCTTGACGCTCTTTTCGTAGTCGCTGAGCATGTTGCAGAACCTTACCGTTTCATCTCGCTGTTGGCCGAAAAGGTCATCGACTATGAAAAAGTGCTTCGCATTTCTGCCCTCGACTAATGAGCTGATATGTTCGAGCAGTCGTTCAGGGCTGGCCGGTCGTGGCCTGCCTTTGACCGTGCAGAACTCACAATCCATTCCGCACCCGCGAATTCTTTCCACAGGATATATTTTGATTTTGGCATAGCGCACAAGCGAAAAATCGGGCAGCGGCAGCTTGTCAAAGTCCGTCGTTGGCTCCCTTTTTTCCGTAAGAAAAATCTCGCCGTCCTTCAGATAAGCTATGCCCCTTACCTCGCTCGGTTCTTTTCCACATTCTATCGCGCCAAGAAGCTCCGTGATTGTTTCTTCCGCTTCGCCGATAACGACATAGTCGATGCCGCTGGACAACGCCTCAGCGATGTTCTCTTCAACAAAGTGCTGGCCGCCGGCGACCGTTACGATGCCAAGTTCCTTGTAGAAGCGCGCTATTTGGTAAACCTGGGGTATGGTGCTGGTCAGCCCCCCGTAAAAACCGACAACGTCCGCAGGTCTTTTTCTCTGCAGGAATTCGTGGTCGGCCCCGCCTGCACTTGCCTTCGGACCGAATCGGCGAAGGTTATTTTCGTCGATGACCTCCACGTCCCATTTTCCCATTTTATTGATGGCCGTAGCCACGCACACCGGCCCAAGGGCTGTAGTCTTCCTGGCGATATGAGAGTAGATATTGAATGCCGGGTAAGCGGGAATTACAACTCTGAATCTGTATCTTTTCTTCGTTAAGTCAAGCATGCCGCAGGCCGAAAAATTGTTTCCACAACAGATTACATCCTTGTGAAAAAGAAATCAAGCCCCTCCTGTTTAATTCCGGAAATATGCCCTTTCGCTTTTCTTATGCTGTTTTACCTGCGCAATGGGGCCGGTTTAGTGTGAAAAGGTGCTGCATAATATCGATATTATTCGGCTTGTACAAAATGATGATATGCAATCTTAAGTTTTTGCCTCTCAGACATCTGGTCACGATGTATATGACAGTATATTTCATGGTTATAGATACTCAAGGTATGTGTGCAGCCCGGGAACATACATTTCCTGCCATCAGCCGAAGTTTTTAGCATTTTTTTCCCCATTATTACTCCTATAGCTAAATCACCAAACAAAAAAGCTGTAAAGGTTAGTTATCTTCCTCTGCAGCTTAAAGAGTTTCTAATCTTTTGCGTTTTTACCATTTTACCACATTATTGCGCCTTGTCAAACAATCTTTTAATAAATAATGGTCCGACTCATTTTAATTACTTGCTTATCTTGAGCAGACCGGATAGTATCACAGTCCGAAACAAATAATTCAGGCAGATTGATATTTAGAAAATATCCGCACCGTGATGGATATTGATTGAAAGCCGGCAGTTCCGGCTCAAGTTTTCTCCAAAAGAAAGGCAGTAACGTAATGAACCTTTATGTAGGAAATTTATTGTTTGACGTCACCGAAAACGAACTAAAAGCGCTTTTCGAACCGTTCGGCCAGGTCACTGAAATCCGTCTGATTATGGATAAGTTCACCGGCAAATCCAAGGGCTTCGGATTTATTGAAATGCCCTCTAAAGAGGAAGCGCAAAAAGCTATCGAAGGACTGAACGGCAAAGATGTGAAGGGACGCGCTATGACTGTCAACGAGGCAAAGCCCAAGACCGAACGTGGCGGCAGAGGTGGAAGAGGCGGCTTCGGCGGAGGCGGTAGAGGTGGACGAGGCGGCTATGGCGGCGGCGGTGGCAATCGTGGTGGCGGCTATGGCAGAAGAGACGACCGTAGTTTCGGCGGCAGAGACCGTTACTAACAACCGCCTTCGCTGAAAAAGTAAATACGCGACGGCGGATAATATGACAGAACACCAGCAACAAGAGCAAGCCGGGGGCATAACGCCGGAGGTGCTCAAGAGTGCTTTGAAGGCGTTCAAGAAGCGGCTCAAACTCACTGCACTCGATGACGATTCGCGCCTTGGACGAGGGGCGCTTTCAGGCGGGCCTACGGGCGTTTTTGCGATAAGGCCGCCCAGCCAGTTTCCGCAGGAGGTCTGGGACCAATTGTGCCGGCAGGGAAAACTACGCGACACCGGCCACGGTTTGTATGAACTGGTCAAAGTGCCCTGAGCAAGTGTGCCTGCCGTCAGGTCCGCTTGGGGACGGCTTGCGCCGCATGGCTTACGCCATTTTGAAATAAGTTCGATAAGCTCACTACAGGTTGGGTTTGTTTGGGTTTGTTTTGAATAGTTTATAGTTCGTTGTTCGTTGTTATTAGTCATTGTCATAACTGCGGTTACAATCATTTTAGGCATTTTGGAAATTGGGTTTGTTTTGCATAATTAACTCTTTTTTGATTGAATTTTCCGCTCAAGGCAGACAAAGAGCGGAGATAAATCCGAAGCACGAAATCGGATAATCGATATAAACAAGGTTTAATAGATTATTTGACTTGGACCTACTGGGCCTGAAACCTTGCCCTGCTGGGCGGTATGTCGTTTGTCTACTGACAAACTGGCAGGAATTTTAACATGTTTTCGGGCAAAAGTCAACGAAAAAGTTGCTATTGTTTCCGGAAGCCGTCATGAGGAGCATTAGTATTACGCAGGGGCGAAGCCACGAAGTAAATAGGAAAAGGGGCCGAACTGGAGGACGCAACAGCAAAAAAACAAAAAATTATTTGCAAAACCTTTTTTCTTGTGTATAATTGGTTTTATGAGTCGAGTTTATGCAATTCGTTCTTCGCAAAAGGCCATCCTGTGCCTTAGCGCTCTCCTTTTGCGCCGCAAGGCGCAATAACCCTTTTACACCCGAAAAATCTATATTTGTATCCAAGCGTTTTTTGATAAATTCGTAGCAATTTAACCCTGTTTGGGGTAAATTTGCCCCAATCAGCGTCAGTTTTGGAGAAAACAAATGACTGAAGAAAAAATCATAATTTTCGATACCACCTTACGCGACGGCGAACAGGCGCCGGGCGCATCTCTTTCAATATCTGAAAAGCTCGAAATCGCCCGGCAATTAGCGATTTTGGGCGTCGATGTAATCGAAGCGGGCTTTCCGGTCTCCTCGCCGGTGCAGTTCGAGGCCACCACCCAGATTGCCGAGCAGGTAACCGGCCCAACCATAGCAGGCCTGGCCCGTGCAAACGAAAAGGACATCGAAGCCGCAGGTAAAGCCGTCGCCCCAGCTAAAAAGAACCGCATCCATACCTTCATCGCAACCTCGCCAATTCATATGAAATACAAGCTGAAGAAAGATAGCGACGAAGTCCTGAAAATGGCTGTCGAGGCCGTCAGGTATGCAAAGACCTTCACCGACGATGTCGAGTTCTCGCCGGAAGACGCCTGCAGAAGCGAAATGTCGTTTCTCATCGAAATCTTAACCGCAGTCATCGAAGCCGGTGCGACGACATTAAATATACCCGACACCGTCGGCTACATTCTGCCTTATGAGTATGGCCGAATCATCGCCCAGCTTAAATCAGACGTTCCGGGTATAGACAAATGTATAATAAGCACCCATTGCCACAATGACCTCGGAATGGCGGTGGCAAATTCACTGACAGGCGTGCGAAACGGTGCCCGCCAGGTCGAGTGCTCCGTCAACGGACTCGGCGAACGAGCCGGAAACGCTGCGCTCGAAGAGGTCGTGATGGCGATACATACAAGGCCGGACTTCTTCGGCGGTTCGGCTTTGCTCACCACAGGCAAAGATAGGGCCAAACCATTAACAACAAATATAAACACAAAACAGATTTACAAGACCAGCCAACTGGTCTCGCGTCTTACCGGATTCGTGGTGCAGCCGAATAAGGCGATTGTCGGAGCCAAAGCGAAGCACTTATGAAATTATGACGCCGGAAACAATTGGGCTTAGCGGCTCGCGTATGGTGCTGGGCAGACATACAGGCAGGCACGGGTTTGCAGACCGCTGCAAAAAGCTCGGCTACAAACTATCCAAAGACGAGCTTGAGCAGGCGTATCAAAAGTTTTTGCAGGTAGCAGATAAGAAAAAAGAGGTATTCGATGAGGACTTGGTTGCGATTATCGATGATGAGGTGCGGGTAGTCGAGCACACGTTTGAACTGGAGTATATGCGAGTGCTGATAGAAACGGGGACAAGCCCGACGGCAATAGTTAAAATTCGCAGCAAAGACGGAATAAAAGAAGCTCAGACAGAAGGCGACGGCCCTGTCGATGCGGCTTACGAGGCGATTCGTGAAGCAACAGGCTTCTCGCCGACGCTGGAAAGTTACTCGATTCGGGCAGTTACAAGCGGCAAAGAGGCCCTCGGCGAAGCAACAGTCAGAATCAAGCAGAACGGCCGAACCTACATAGGCAGAGGCGTCTCAACCGACATCATCGAGGCAAGCGCAAAGGCCTACGTCGATGCCATCAACAGAATGGTCTCCGCAAAGGATAAAGGCACAGAGCCGGAAGTAAAAGTCGAACTGTAAATTTAGGGTAAAACCTATGGGAATGACGATAACGGAAAAAATCTTGGCAAAAGCAGCAGGCAAGAAAAAAGTTACGCCGGGTGAGCTTATAGACGCCAAGCTCGATATTGTTATGTGCGTCGATGTTACTACCCCACCGGCTATCTCAATGCTGGTTGAGAAGGGTATGGATAAAGTATTCGACCCTGAAAAGATTGTTGTAACGCCTGACCATTTTCAGCCGGCAAAAGACATCAAAAGCGCCGAGCTTCATAAACGGCTCGATGAATGGGCAAGGCGACACAAAATAAAACATTACTACAAAATCGGCAGGGCCGGCGTCTGTCACGCACTATTGCCGGAACAGGGACATATTCGGCCCGGCGAAGTCATAGTCGGGCCTGACTCGCATACCTGCACCTACGGCGCCTTTGCGGCGTTTGGCACAGGCGTTGGCTCAACGGATACAGCAGCGGCAATCGCAACCGGGCAATTGTGGTTCAAGGTCCCCGCTTCGATAAAATTCGTGCTCAAAGGAACGCTGCCCAAAGGCGTCTACAGCAAAGACGTAATAATTGCGGTAATATCGCGAATAGGCGTTGATGGCGCGCTCTATAAAGCGATGGAGTTCACCGGCCCGGCGCTGGCGAAAATGTCAATGGAAGCAAGAATGACCATAACGAATATGGCCATCGAAGCCGGTGCAAAAAACGGGATTATCGGCTTTGACAATATCACAAAACAATATCTCGACGAGCACCTGAAAGAGAAAACCGATTACACCGTGTATGAATCCGATGAAGACGCTGAATATGTTAGCGTGGAAGAGTTTGACTGCTCGAAATTAGAGCCGATGGTCGCCCTGCCGCACCTGCCGAGCAACGGTGTGCCTATCGGCAAATGCGCCGGCAAGGCGATGGACCAGGCATATATCGGAAGCTGCACCAATGGCAGAATCGAGGACCTGCGAATAGCAGCCAAAATCCTCAAAGGCAAAAAGGCAGCCATAAGAACTATCGTTGTCCCTGCAACGCCCGAAATCTGGAGGCAGGCGATGGACGAGAAACTATTCGATATATTCTATGACGCCGGCTGCGTAATCGCCGCCCCGACCTGCGGTGCGTGCCTCGGCGGTTTTATGGGCGTATTAGCCGAAGGCGAAAAATGCGTCAGCACAACGAACCGCAATTTTGTCGGCAGGATGGGTCATCCAAAAAGCGAGGTCTATTTAGCTTCGCCTGCCACCGCCGCCGCAAGCGCAGTTGAAGGAATGTTGACAGACCCAAGAAAATATATGTGAGGAAACAATGTCAAAAGCTTATGTCTACAAACGTGACCATATAAATACGGATGAGATAATTCCTGCTCGGTATTTGAATACCGACGACGAGGCAGAACTTGCGAAGCATTGTCTCGAAGATTTGGATCCTGACTTTGTTAACAGGGTCAAAAAAGGAGATATAATTGTTGCCGGCGAAGATTTCGGCTGCGGGTCATCGAGAGAGCATGCCATCTGGGCCATCCGCGCAGCAGGCGTGCAAACCGTAATCGCCAAATCCTTTGCCCGAATCTTCTATCGCAACGCCATCAACAACGGCTTTTATGTGATTGAATCGCCGGACGCACTTGAGAAAATCAACGACGGCAATGAAATTGATATAGATTTCAAGGCTGGCTCGATTAAAAATAAAACAGCTGGTATTGATATTAAGTTTAATCCGCTGCCCGACTTTGCTCTCGAAATAATCGACGACGGCGGACTGCTGGAACATATAAAAAAGAAACTTTAAGGGATAAAATTATGCCGATTGTGGATGGAAAATATGAAGCGAAGGTGTCAACGACGTATGCTACGGCGGCGGAAGGAATAGCAGAGATAAAAAAGAGGATAGCAGAGTCGAAACGGGTGCGAATAAGCAACGTGCCGATGAGCTTAGTCGAAGAGCTTCTGCCGCTCTTGAAGGACAAAGACGTCAAATTCATACTTTCGAAAGATAGTAAGGTAACAAGTAAGCTGAAGGCGATTGGTGATGTCGCCGTTCAAAAAGCCAGACTCTACAAAGACCATAAAGGCGTCGAGGCCAATCTCGGCTCGATTTATTTCGCCGACGCTATTTTCAGTGTCGCATGGACAAATAAGGAAATTCTTTCCATTGACGCGATGCATTACAGCAAGTGCGTTAAGTGTATGAAGAAGTTTTTCGACGTTGGTTGGCATTACTCAGAAAAAGTAAAAGATAAGAAATAAACAGAGACAAAAGGAGAAAAAAACGTGGCTAAGACGTATAAAATTGCCGTGATACCCGGCGATGGCACAGGGCCGGAAGTGATCACTGAAGCGGTAAAGGTATTAAAAGCCGCTGCGGATAAGTTCAAATTCAAAATCAATTTAGCCACATTTGATTTCGGCGGCGAAAGATACAAAAGGACAGGCGAGACCCTGCCCGATAGCGCCATAGAAGAACTTCGTAAGTTCGATGCAATTTTATTAGGCGCAATCGGTCATCCTGATGTGGCGCCGGGAATTCTCGAAAAAGGAATCTTGCTCAAGGCCCGTTTTGAACTTGACCAATACATCAATCTGCGGCCTGTTAAGCTCTATCCGGGTGTCGAGACGCCGTTAAAAAACAAAGGCCCGGACGACATAAACTTCGCGGTGGTCCGCGAAAATACCGGCGATATGTACACCGGCACAGGCGGCTTCACAATGAAAGGGACGCCGCAGGAAGTGGCGGTGCAGTCAGCGGTCTATTCTCGCTTTCAGGTTGACCGCTGCCTGAAATACGCATTCGAATACGCTCGCAAATACGGCAAAAAGGCAACCGGCAGAGGTGAAAACAACACCCTCGCTCTCTGCGGAAAGACAAACGTCTTAACGTATATCTACGACCTGTGGGAAAGGGCCTTTCACGAAATGGGCCAAAAAGAATATCCGGATATTAAAAGAGAATATTACCACGTTGACGCCGCCTGTATGTGGATGGTCAAAAACCCCGAATGGTTCGACGTGATTGTTACGGGCAATATGTTCGGCGACATTATCACCGACCTCGGTGCAATAGTGCAAGGCGGTATGGGCATCGCTGCAGGCGGTAATCTCAACCCGGAAGGCGTCAGTATGTTTGAGCCAATCGGCGGCAGCGCCCCAAAATATACCGGCAAAGGTGCCATCAATCCCTTAGCCGCTATCTGCGCAGGACAAATGATGCTCGCCACCCTCGGTGAAGAAAAGGCAGCTGAGACGATAGAAAAAGCTGTAATGTTCACAACCGCCAACAAGCTCAAATCGCTGCAGGCCGGAAAAATGGGTTATTCAACCAGCGAAGTCGGAGACATAGTTGCCGAAAAAGTAGCTGAATAGAAAGATGCCAGCAAATCTAAATCCGGAATATTTTAAGGCGGAGCGGTGGTACCGTGAAGCCACCACCAACGAGGAAAAAATACTCGCCGTGGAACGTATGCTGGCTGTAATGCCCAAGCACAAGGGCACCGACCACCTCAAGGCAGACCTGCGAAGAAAGCTCAGCGCCCTGAAAGAAGCCCCGGCAGGCAAGGGCAAAGGCAAACACGCTGATATCTTCCACGTCCAGCGAAGCGGCGTAGGCCAGGTCGTACTCCTGGGGACACCTAACTGCGGCAAAAGCTCCGTCGTTGCCGCTTTGACTAATGCGAAGGTCAATGTCGCCGAGTTTCCGTTTGCGACAAATGCGCCAGTCCCCGGAATGATGAAGTTCGAGGATGTTCATATTCAGCTCGTCGATATGCCGCCTATTACCGCCGACCACAGCGCCCCAGGCCAAGTCGGAACATACCGCAACTGTGATTTGATTGCTATCGTCATTGACCTTTCCGCCGATGTTAAACAACAATTGCAAATCTGCCTCGATTTCCTCGAATCGAGAAACCTGCTTATCGACGAGCAAACGCCCGCCGCAGATGGACGCGGCAATGTTCTCGGCAAAAAGGCCTTTTGCATCTGCACAAAATGCGATATCGCCAAAGCCGGCGCCCTTGAAACCCTCAAAGAGTCTCACAAATACCCCTTTGAATTTGTGGAAATCTCTACTAAAACCTGTGCAGGCCTCGACAAGCTCCCTGCCTTGTTCTTCAGCTTATTAGGTATCATCCGCATCTACGCAAAACCACCGGGCAAAAAACCCGATATGAATGACCCTTTCACACTGCCGACCGGCTCAACCGTTATGGACATGGCCACTGCCATCCACAGAGAATTGGCGGATAAACTGAAATTCGCAAGAATATGGGGCACCGGTGTCTATGCCGGCCAGAACGTCCAGAGAACACACGTCTTAAACGACAAAGATATTGTTGAATTGCATTTCTCTTAACTTTCGCTAAAATTCTACTTTCTCCCACAGGGTAAATCGAAAATAGAAAGGAGACTTAAGACGATAAGAGCCCGCTTTGTTTATATTGGTTTTTTGATGGCCGTGATGTTGGCCGGCTGTCAGCAGCAGACACAGCAGGTCAATCGGGCCGCAACCTCGCAAAAAATTGTCGTGACGATTGATACCGGCAAAACAGACGAGCCGATTTCCAAATACATTTACGGTCAGTTCATCGAGCACCTCGGCAGATGTATTTACGGCGGCATCTGGGCAGAAATGTTAGAAGACCGGAAATTTTATTTTCCCCTTACGGCAAACTATAACCCCTATCGCAGCACAGGCGGCGCTTCCAAAAACAATCCTTTTGCGATAGTTGGCGCCTCACCCTGGCAAATAATCGGCGGACCCAATTCGGTTGTTATGGTCAAAGAAGATTCCTTCGTTGGTGAGCACGCGCCGCTCATTCGGCCTGATAGCGGCATCCGGCAGCTTGACCTGGGACTGGTTAAAAATAAACAGTATGTTGGTTATATCTACCTCAAAGCCAAACAGCAAAGTACGAATGTGACTGTATCACTTATCTGGGGCGATAAGCCGGAAGACCGACAGGATGCTCACTTCTCTGTTAGCGCAAATAAGTATATTAAGTGTCCATTTCAGTTTACAGCCGGCGCAGACACTATAAAAGGCAAACTGGAAATCAAGATAGCAGATAATCCATGCTTTGTAGGCACGGTTTCTCTGATGCCTGCGGACAATATCGATGGTATGCGTGCCGATACGCTGGGGTTGCTTAAAGAGCTTAATGCCACGATGTATCGCTGGCCAGGCGGTAATTTCGTTAGTGGTTACGACTGGCGCGACGGCATCGGCGACAGGGACAGAAGACCCCCTCGCAAAAATCCCGCCTGGACCGGTGTGGAGCACAATGACTTCGGCTTCCATGAATTTATTCACTTTTGCCGGATGCTCAATGCCGAACCCTTAGTGACCGTTAACACCGGTTTCGGCGATGCCTACTCCGCAGCTGCTCAGCTGGAATACGCCAACGGTTCGACAAATACTATTATGGGGGCTTTACGGGCCAAAAACGGCGACCCGGAACCATTTAATGTTCGCTACTGGGGCATCGGCAATGAGATGTGGGGTAACTGGCAGCTCGGTTATATGAGGCTGGAGCATTATGTTCTCAAACACAACTGGGTCGTGGACAAAATGCGCGAGGTTGACCCGAATATCGTCCCGATTGCCTCCGGAAATGCCGGCCCATGGAGCAAAGGATTGCTGCAGCGCTGCTCGGACCACATTGATTTGATTGCGGAGCATTTTTATTGTAAGCAAAAATCTGACCTCATCGAACATACGTCTCAAATCGCCGACAATATCAAACAAAAGGTTCGATTCCATCAGCAGCTCCATCAAGAATTGGATACCCTGAAAGGCAAAGACATCCGAATCGCCATGACCGAGTGGAACTACTGGTATGGTCCATATCTGTTTGGCGAATTGGGAACACGGTATTTCTTCAAAGACGCTTTGGGGATTGCCAAGGGCCTGCATGAGTATTTTCGCCATTCGGATATGATTTTCCTGGCCAATTATGCTCAGACAGTCAACGTCATCGGCTGCATCAAAACTTCCAAGACCGACGCGGCCTTCGAGACTACGGGCCTGGTCTTGAAACTTTACCGAAACAACTTTGGAACTTTGCCGGTCGCAGTTACCGGTGATATGTGGCCGCTCGATGTAGCGGCCGCCTGGACAGAAGACCACAAAGCCCTGACAATCGCTATAGTAAATCCCACTGAGCAAAAACAGGAACTTTCAACGGACTTAAAAGGCACGCGATTGACCGGCAATGGCAAACTCTGGCTGATTTCTCATTCCGACCCTATGGCATACAACGAACCAGGCAAAAAACCACAGGTGGTAATTGTAGAAAAACCGGTTATGAACGTCTCGAAGGAGCTAAACGTTCCGCCGTTGAGCATCAGCCTTTACAAATTTACAACTATGAAATAGAATCTGTGTAATTTGTAGTCTATGTTTTATAAGGAAACTTCCAAGTATGGAATGCAAGAAAAAGCAAAATCTAAAAGATTGCGGCTGTACATATCCCGGCTGTGATAGAAAAGGGATGTGCTGTGAATGTTTAAGCTATCATTTATCAAGCAAGCAGTTACCCGGCTGCTGTTTCCCCGATGACGTTGAGAAAACTTACGACCGCAGCTTCAAGGCCTTCGCAAAGGCCTGGAAACTATAATAACAAAAACTCTGCGGAAAAATTCCGCCGTCAATTTCCGCAGACAAACTTTTTATCCCCTTATGCTGAACCGCAAAAACCTAACGGCTTTGAAAAAATGAACAACGCCATCAACAACAATCAGAACAATAGCGGCCTTCGGCTCCTGCTGAGGGCCCTGCGAAACAGAAACTATCGCCTCTTCTTCACAGGTCAGGGCCTGTCACTTATCGGCACCTGGATGCAGAGCGTCGCTATGAGCTGGCTGGTCTACAAACTCACTAACTCTCCCCTCTATCTCGGCATCGTCGGCTTCTCCAGCCAGATCCCCATCCTAATCGCTGCCCCCCTCGGCGGCGTCCTCGCCGACAAACTCGACAGAAAAAAAATCCTCATTGTCACGCAGTTCCTCTCTATGCTTCAGGCCGTCGTCGTGACCGCCCTTGCAATGACCGGCGTCATCCAACCCTGGCACATCATCATCCTCAGCGTATTACTTGGAACAATCAATGGCTTCGATATGCCCACCCGGCAGGCCTTCGTCCGCGAGCTCGTCGATAATCCCGATGACCTGCCGAACGCAATCGCCCTCAACTCCTTCATCTTCAACGGCGCCCGGCTCATCGGCCCTCCCATCGCCGGTCTGCTCATCGCCTTTGCCGGCGAAGGCATCTGTTTTCTCATCAATGCCATCAGCTTCATCCCCGTTCTCATCGCCTTCGCCGCTATGAAAATAAAACCCCTAAATATCTCTCGCCACAACGGCACTCTCCTCACAGGTCTCAAAGACGGCATCAGCTACGCCTTCGGCTTTGTCCCCATAAAAGTAATCTTAATCCTGCTGGCCTTCATCGGCCTCATCGCTATGCCTTACGCCGTCCTCCTGCCTGTCTTTGCAAGAGACATCCTCGCCGGCGATTCTAAAACCCTCGGCTTCCTTATGGCTGCTTCAGGAGTAGGTGCAATTACAGGGGCACTCTTCCTGGCTTCTCAAAAGACCGTCAGCCGCCTCAACAACATTATCGTATCCTCAATGTGCACCTTCGCCGTCGGCGTCATCGTCTTCTCGATGTCAAAAACATTGTGGTTTTCTATGATAATGATGACGCTCATCGGCTTCGGGCTGATGGTCCTCATTGTCTCCATCAATACCCTCCTGCAGACTATAGTCGATGACAGCAAAAGAGGCAGAATAATGAGTCTCTATTCAATGTCTTTCATTGGAATGGCTCCTTTCGGCAGTCTCCTCGCAGGCACTGCCGCCCACAGCATCGGCGCCCCGCTGACGGTCCAGCTCTGCGGAGCCCTGTGCCTGCTGGCCACCGCCCTATTCTCCAGAAAACTCCCCGAAATCAGCAAACTAATCAGACCCATCTACGCCCGCAAAGGTATCATACCCGCCGTCGCTGACGCCATCGGCACCGTCTCAACCCTTTCCACCGAGACAAAAGACTAACAATCCCCCGCCAAAAAAAAAGGCCGAGCGAAAAAGCCCGGCCTTTTGTAAGCATCACATCCTTCGTTCGGTTAATTACTTCGGCAGATTCTCCGGCGCCGCGTCTTTAACACTCAAATCACCGTAGATGACGCGGTAGGTTTCCGAGTCTTTTGGCCGATACCAGAACACCGGCACATCCGCATCGCCGAGTTTTACGCCGCCTCCGGCGTAGTGCCAATCGATTCCGTTTGGTGCGAGCTGTTGAAAGAATACCAGTCCTCGACCAAAGGCCATACCAAGCTGTGCTTTTTCATCATCAGAAATCTGCAGCTGGCCGATTTTATCTCCTATGCCCGGCACGAGGTTCATCAGCTCTTCAATGCTCAAGCTCTGCGGGAAGTTACCGTCGAGCAGATACTCCGCCCAGAAACGCAGGACCGTTACAAAATCCTGCTCGCTGAACTGTCTCATATCAAACTGCTTGTCGAGCAGTGTATAACCGGCGGGGATATCCATACTAACCAGTGACTCATCTACCGGCACGTCAAACTCGATATTCTTGAGGATGTAGAGCGACTGTCCCATCAGTAGCAGCTCAATGCGTATCGGTTTGGCTGTTTGCGGGTCGGCCCAGATTGTGATTTCTTCATTCGGACCGCCTACCTTAAAGCCGATGGCCTCATACCCGTCGATGCCTTGCCGGCCAAGCTCTTGGACCGGCAGGTCTTTCACGTTGACGATGGTTCTCCGAACAAACTCCACGAAGTTTCTGGTCCCTTCCTGGAGAGGCCCCTTTATGTCGGCATATACCCCGCTTTTATTCTTGGGGTCCAGTATGAGCATTCTGGCGTCATTCAGGTCAATTATCATAGTGGTATCTATATTCGAGATGGTGCGTCTGATTCTCGAACCTGCAACTATGTCGTGCATGACCGGCCCGGTTTCTTCCTTACCTATAACTAAATCAAAAACCACGGTGCGGGCGTTAAGTATCGGCTGGATGACATCTGCGAAGGTTACAGTGCCTGTGAAAAATTGGCTGACGCCGACGAGCGCCACTACGATTATCGCCGCAGCAACGGCTAATTTTGTAATTCTGCTTCTCATAATATACTCCCATAAAATATAATGTCTCGGCTGTTTTGTTTGCAATAAACTCTCATCAAACTTTCTTGCGGTCTCTTCTGCAATTTTCTGCACATCAGCCGGCACATCTTCACTGCCGAGTTTCTTCAGGATTTCTTCGATATTTTCTCTGTTCATTTTAGTCACACCTATTCTTTCAAAGTCGCCAGCTTCTTTTTCAAAGTAGCGACCGCCTTGGATACATTTGACCTTGCCCCGGCTTCGGTGCAGCCCAATTCTGCAGAAATATCTTTATAATCCTGTTGCTCCAGGTATCGCATCACTATCGCCCTGCTCTGCTTGGCTGGAAGCTGCGCTATCACCCGTCTTACCATTACAACCAATTCACTTTCGCCAATCCGCTCGGCTGGGTCCTCTTCGATACCGGCCTGGCTTTTGCTGATTTGCCCGTCCCTGCCGATTCTGTTCCGCCACGCCTTCGAATTGGCCGTCAGTGCAATCCGATAGATATACGCACCCGCTTTTTTGCCGTTGAGCTTTTCGACGTTCTGCCACATTCCTAATAGCGCATATTGCATTGCCTCGGTGAAAAGCTCACGGTCGCCTGCCAATTGCCAAAGAACCGACGTCAGGAATCCGGAATACCTGGTTCTAAGTTGTCTAAAGACTTCTGCTCGCTTTGAATACTTCATTCTTTCGCTCTAAATCTCAAATAACGGCTGAACGCGTCCAACTTTCACATAATAATAACCGCCGAGAGTCGATTTTGTGTAAATGTTTTTGGCAAAAAACAGGCGGTATTCGATTTGCCGCTCAAATCAGGGTTGATTTTTTTGCTTTTGCAAGGCAGTTTCGAGAAGTTGCCGCACGTTTGTTGCGTTTGGGTCGATTTGCAATGCTGTGCGATATGATTTTATCGCTTCAGCAGTTTCACCTTTTCTCTCGAGGAGGATGCCTAAATTGCGATGCATCTCGGCGTCTTCCGGTCTAGCGCTTAGCACAATCCGAAATTCTTTTATAGCTTCATCGGTTTTACCTGCACCGGCCAGCGCTAGGCCTAATCGGCCGTGAACAATTATGTTGCCAGGTTCAAGTTCAAGCGCTTTTTTATAATACTCAATGGCCTCGCCAATATCACCCCGTTCAGCCAACGCAAGCCCCAAATTGCTCAGTGCATCAATATCATCGGGCTTAAATCGCAGCGCCAGGTGATATTCGGCAATAGCCTCATCGGTCTTTCCCTGCTTGGCCATCGCCGTTGCCAAATTATAGTGAGCCGCCGGAAAGTCCGGCTTCAGCTCCAGGGCTTTTTTATAATGCACAATCTCCTCATCGACTTTGCCGAGCCTACCGAGCGCATTGCCCAGGTTGTTATGAACTTCAGCAGAGTTAGGGGTGAGCTTCAGCGATTTTGTAAAGTGTTCAATGGCCTCGTTAATTTTACCAGAACCCTTGAGAACATTGCCGAGGTTGCTGTGCAGTATTGCAACATCGGGCGAAAACTCCAGCATATACTTATACACACTCTCGCTGTCCCGCCAATAGGCCAGATAGCACCGCGTTAACACAAACTCCGATGTAGTCAGGAGCACAACAGCCGTCATTAATGTGATATGCCGTGCCGTCCTGCCGAAATTGGCAAACTCACCGCTCCAAAACCAATTAAACAACCACCCCACCGGCAATAAAAAACCAACCATCGGGAAATATAAATGTCTGTCCGCCGCAATCATAGGATGAAACCCTATCACACCAAGAGTCGGAAATATAGCAGCAAAGAAAAATAACCACCCTGCAAGCAGACACCGCGTCCAGCGAAGACTAATCAGCAATACCGCTATCAACACACATGTCCCAATGACACCGAAAACTACCTTAGGATGCGACAGATTGAACGGCTCCGGAAACGGATAATACCACGACAACCTTACCGGCCAGATTATGTTTTTTAAGTAGAAAATAATGTTATGACAGAAAATAAACAAAATACGAACCAGCCCGCCTTCGCCCGGCAAAGTAACCGACGCCGACCTGCTTTGAGAAACAAACGTTATAACCGTTCCAACGCCGGCAATAATAAACAGGGGCAGTTTTTCCAAAACTGTTTTCCTGCTAAGCCGCCGAAGCGGCCACCAATCCAAAAGCAGCAACAAAATCGGCATCCCCACGGTAGTCGGCTTCGACAATAGCGATAATACATACATTACCAGACATGTTATTCCGCACCACCGCTCCCGCTTGCGAACAAAGCGCACATAAAAAATCAGACACCACAACGCAAAAAAAACCGCCAACAGCGTCTTACGCTCCGATATCCACGCCACCGACTCGATAGTTACCGGATGAACACCATATAATAAACCCACCATCGCTGCCGGCAGGGCCCGACCAAACAAAAGATACAAAAAAACAGCCACCAGCAAACTATTGGCCACGTGCAAAAAAAGACTTGTGCAATGAAATGCCTTTAGATTATCGACGCCCCCGCCCGCAGCAGCATCCAGCATCAGCGATATCATCGACAACGGATGATAGTAACCTCGCACAGTAGAAGGTTTGAAAACCTCGGTAAGAAATCGTCTCGCCGAGGCACAGCTCGGATTTTGAACCAACCGATTATCAACAAGGTACTGGTCGTCATCGAGCATCAATGCCCGCGCCGATAATGCTGGCCAATACGCTGTTAAAACAATTGCCCCTACCACAACGAGGGAAACTAAAAAAACAATGCTGCAAGACCTTCTTCCATCCCCGCTGCTGCCAACCTTACAACAAACCTTCTCTCCCAAAACCCTTACCTTCAACTGTGGTCTTATACCTCAAACTTTTCGCCCGTTAGCCGTTCGTAGGCCTCGATGTATTTTGCGCTGGTCTTTTTCACAATGTCATCAGGCAGCTCAACGCCAGGCCCGGACTTGTCAAAATTTATACTCTCCAGGTAGTCGCGGACAAACTGCTTATCGAAGCTCTCCTGGTCCCTGCCTGGCCTGTATTTATCAGCCGGCCAAAACCGTGAAGAGTCCGGCGTCAAAACCTCATCAATCAAAATAATCCTGCCGTCGGTAATCCCCCACTCAAACTTCGTATCAGCCAGGATTATGCCCCTGCTCTCGGCGTACTCGCTTGCCCTTTCAAAAATCATTATGCTGTTATCGTGCACAAATTCAGCCCGCTCGGCTCCGATAATTTCCACGCACTTCTCAAAACTGATATTCTCATCGTGCGTTCCCCTTTCAGCCTTGGTCGACGGCGTAAAAACAGGTTCCGGCAATTTTGCGCACTGCCGCAGACCAGCCGGCAGCTTCTGTCCGCAAACCGTCCCGCTTTCCTTATATTCCTTCCAGCCCGACCCCGCCAAATACCCACGCACAACACATTCTATCGGCAAAACCTCGACCTTTGTGACCAGCATACTTCGCCCGGCCAATTGCTTCTCAAAATCGCAAAATGGTGGCGGAAACTCGCTCACCTTGTCGCCAATCAGGTGATGCTCAACATCGCTGCACAAAAAATCGAACCAGAATCTCGAAATCTGCGTCAGAACAATTCCCTTATAAGGTATGCCGTTGGCCATAACCACGTCGAAGGCGCTTATCCGGTCGGTCGCAACTATCAGCAGCTTATCGCCGAGGTCGTATATGTCGCGGACCTTACCTCTGATTGGCTCACGCCCCCCTATATTTGTCTGCAAAACCGTCTCCATAACAACCCTTCTCAATATTACTCTCAATCCCCCTGCTTTATCCTCGAATCAACATACTCAAATATTTTTCCCCTCACCTTGTCAATATCCCCGGTTTCCGGCAGAAAATCAAATATTTTCTCCAGAAACCCTCTCTGTTTTATCCGTTTCAGCGTCGCCGTAAAATTCACATCATAGACCCATCCAAGCAGGCAAAGCCTCATATCATTTAGCGTCCGCAGCTTACTATAATCTATCCGTCGCCCCTCCAGAATCCCTTCAACCACCTCAGCAGAATAAGTCGGCTCATCTGGAAATTCCAGCTCCAACATAAACTCCTGCGGATTATCTCTGTATTGTCTGTAGTATTCCGTTACCACATAAAATATATCTAACTTATCGGCGTCCCGTATCAATTTCGAAAACAGCAGACTCTCCTCATCCAAATCGGCCGGCAGTTCTCTCAGCCCGTGATATTCAATCGCTTTTTCAATCAATTCCATTTCATATCTGTCTACCTGCTCAAGTACCTTCTCTCGGCGGAGAACCTCCAGGCCCAAAAGACAATGATTCACGCTTCTGAAATCGCTATATGTCCGGTGTTTGACAAACTGCTCGAACCGTCCGACATCGTGAAAAAGCGATATCACATCAGCTATCCGCTTTTGATTGGCTGAAAGGTTCAGCTCTTGTGCCAAATACATCATCTCTTTACAGGTTCTCCGGCTGTGCTTCTCTTTCAGCTTCAAATTGGCATTTATAAACTCATCGTTGCCATAAAAGCCGGCCACGTAATCATCAAACCAGACCCTGAATTTCTTCAACTGCTCCTGCTCCATAGTTTTTTACTTCTTACACTTATTTTCTCCGTGACTTTTCTCTTTCGTTTTTTGCGAGCCATAATTATACTGATTGACGATAGAAATGAAAGAGTAAGGAGAACAAGATGCCCAACGTTAAAGACATCGTCGTCAAAAAACCTTCGGACGCCGAAGCAGCAAACTGCAAAACCTGGCCTATCTGGAAGTGCGAACCCAGCACTTTCAATTGGGAATACACAGAAAAAGAAACCTGTCTTCTGCTTAAAGGCAAGGTAACGGTAACAGATGGCACAGATTCAGTAAGTTTCGGCCCCGGCGACCTTGTAGTTTTCCCGGATGGTCTGGAGTGCACGTGGCACATAACTGAAGCAGTGACAAAACACTACAACTTCGGCTGAGGATTTTTACGCAGATTTGAAAAATAGGGTTTTTTCGAAGGTTTTTGTAGAGATTTTGGGGTGGCTTCAAATTTACTATTTTCTATTGACTATTTATTATTACACGTAGTGCAGAAGAGCATAAGTGCATAAGGCATAAGTGCGGGAAGTGGCTGATAACTTTGCGATTCCGCCGGAGGCGGATAAATTTTTTAGACGCGGATTGCGCAGATTCCTTCGACTGGTTCGACAAGCTCACCACAAGCAGGCTCAGGATAAATAACGCAGCTTTATTTTACCTCCCGAGGAAAATCTGAAAATCCCGTAGTTTCCACGATTGACAAAAATGTGAAAAAATAATATACGGGGTTTTACATATAATTAAAGGCCGATTCTGGTTCTTAAGATTTTGGGCCATAACAAGGTTTTATAGGAGGGCATAAATGGGCCGGACGCTTTTTGCGGCAATTATTGTCGGGGGATTGGTGTTGTCATCTGTTTGCTTCGGCTATTCCGGCGGTTCAGGGACAGCAGAAGACCCATATCAAATTGCGACTAAAGCGGATTTACTGGCACTGGCCGCCACTACCGCGGATTACGGCAAATGCTTTATCCTGACGGCGGATATTGACCTCGACCCGAATCTGCCCGGAAATCGAATCTTTACCACTGCCGTCATCGCAGCGGATATTGATAACTCAAACTCGGAATTCGATGGGACTCTCTTTACCGGCGTCCTCGATGGCGCAGGGCACAAAATTATCAACCTGACAATAAATACTAACGGGGGTGGAAACAGTTATTTAGGCCTGTTCGGGGATGTTGCCGGCGGCGAGATAAAAAATCTCGGTCTCGAAAATGTCTCCATCACCGGCGGAGATGATTCATACTCTCTCGGCGGTCTGGCGGGAGATAACGCCGGCACTATTAACAACTGCTTCTCGATAGGCACCGTCGCCGGTGGATATTATTGCGGCGGGCTGACAGGAGGAAACAACGGCGATGTCGATAATTGCTATTCGACAGGGGCTGTCAACGGTTTGTCTGATTATGTAGGCGGGCTGGTAGGGTACAACTCCAACAATATCACCAATTGCTATTCGACCGGCGCTGTCAGCGGCACTTCGTATGTCGGCGGTCTGGTGGGATACAATGAAGGTAGTATCAGCAATTGCTATGCGACGGGTGCTGTCAGCGATACTTCCAATGTCGGCGGGCTGGTGGGATGGAACGACGGCAGTACAGTCGGCAGTTTCTGGGATGTGAATACCAGCGGACAGACGACCAGCGCAGGCGGGACAGGCAAAACGACGGCGGAAATGAAAACAAAAAGCACGTTTACCGACGCGGGGTGGGATTTTATGACTATATGGGCGATTTGTGAAGGAACGAATTATCCGCGGTTGACGTGGCAAATACCTGCGGCAGATTGGGTATGTCCAGATGGCGTCAATATGGAAGACCTTAGTTACTTTGTCCAGCGATGGCTGGAAAGCGATTGTGCATCATCCCATAACTGCGACGGGGCGGATATGAACGGTTCCGGCGCGGTTGACTTCGCGGACTTTGCGATATTCGCACAACACTGGCTTCAACAAGATTAAACCTCAAAACAGTGATATCGCACCGCAGCGAGCGGCGACGGGTAAACAAATCCTGCTTGCAATCCTTACAATCCTCCCTAAAATGATGGAATGGACAAACTACTTAATAAGATTATCTGCGGGGATTGTATAGAAATACTCGGTGAGGTCAGCGAGCCATTTGCGGATTTGATATTTGCGGACCCGCCTTTTAATATCGGATACAAATACGACAAATACTACGACAAGGTCAAAAGCAAAAACTATATCGCCTGGACGAAAGAGTGGATAACAGTGTGCAAAAAAGTTCTAAAGCCGAATGGTTCATTTTATATAGCGATAGGCGATGAGTATGCGGCGAATGCAAAAGTTATAGCAGATGAACTGGGCCTTTTTATGCGGAACTGGATAATATGGCATTATACATTCGGCCAGCAGACGAAAAATAAATTTGCCCGGGCGCACACGCATATTTTTTACTTCGTAAATGATAAGAAAAATTTTACTTTTAACGATTATGCCGCCCGAGTTCCTTCGGACAGGCAGTTAATCTATGACGATAAACGAGCCAATCCGAAAGGCAAAATGCCCGACGATGTCTGGGGGGAATTCTCACGCGTATGTGGGACATTCAAGGAACGAGCCGGCTGGCACCCCTGCCAGATGCCGGAGAATTTACTAAAAAGAATCATAGCGGTAAGCTCGGCTCCGGGAGATTGCGTGCTTGACCCATTCAGCGGTTCTGGAACAACTTTGGCAGCAGCGAAACAGTCAGGGAGAAATTACGTCGGCGTGGAAATATCCAAGAAGTATGTCGAAAACGCCAAAGAACGTTTAGCCCAATTAGAAAAGCAAAACGGCGACAAGCTGTATCTGAAACCTGCGGAGATGACTGAGCTAAAACGGCTTGTCAACGAGACGGAGATACCCATCAGGGAAATTGCCAACGACAAAAACCTTCTGGTCTTATTTACGAATCAATTTTCCGTGCGGATGAACAATGGTAAGCGCTATAACACAGAAGAGATAGCAACGATTTTAAGGGATTCGGCTGGTTGAACGGTTCGACAATGCTCACCACAGGAAATGCAGGGATGAAAAAATTTTTGCTGGTTTTGGTGGCACTTGCGGGCAGTGCGGTAATGCTGACGGTGATTCAGCCGCCGATTAGCGGTTCGACTTCGCTCACCACAAACTGGTCGGGGCTGGCGTGGGTGGCGCTGGTGCCTTTTATTTTGGCCTGCTCGCCGGATGTAAAAATCAAACCCTTATTTTTTACGGCCTACTTAGTTTCGCTTTGTTACTGGCTTGGGAACCTATACTGGATATACCAGACAACGCCGGCGGGGTGGCTTGCGTTTTGTATGTACACGGCACTGCTCTGGCCAATGGCAGCGGTTTGCCTGCGATACTGCCGGGGGAAAAAGATACCGCTATTTTTAGCTTCGGCGGTATTGTTTGTGGGTGCTGAGCGGCTGCAGGGTCTTTTTCTGGGCGGCTTTTTCTGGCGGCATCTTTCGCACAGCCAATACGCCAATATTACACTCATTCAAATAGCAGACATATTCGGCGCAGCGGGAGTTTCGTTTCTGATAGCAATGGTCAACGGGCTGGCAGCAGAATTGATAATCGCCGCCGAAGAGAAAAAGATTTTCAAAATCAGCAATCTTTTGAAAGCCGGTTTGGTATGCGGGGCTGTGGCCGGCGCTTTTATCTATGGGCGATACAGGATAAACGAATCGGAGAAATACATCGAAGCCGGGCCATTGGTTGCGTCGGTGCAGACAAACGTTCCGCAATCGGTCAAGAAATCGCATCAGTCCTCGGAGGAAATACTCGATGAGCTGCTGAAAAGCAGTAATGCAAGCGTCAAAGCCGGTGCGGAATTAGTCATCTGGCCTGAGACAATGGTGCAGGCAATGCTGGACCCAAGAATACTGGGACTTTTAGCGCCTTCGGAAAACGACAGACTTTTCGACGAGATTCTTCGTGAACATTCGAAAAATACCGCCTTTGTGCTTGCAGGCGCTTATGGGGGCGTGCCGGAAGTCCGGGAAGACCGGACAATTTATTTAGCAAAAAGATATAACTCGGCGTTTCTGTATAAACCAGACGGGATGCAGGCAAAGGAACAATACGGTAAGATTCACCTGGTTCCCTTCGGGGAGTTTGTGCCGTTCAAACAAAGTTTTCCGCCACTTTATAACCTGCTGATGAAATTTACCCCTTATGACTACGATTATACGCTGGATGCGGGCAGCGAATATACTGTTTTCAAAATGACCGGCAAGGAAAAGCAGGAGTATAAATTCAGCGTGATGATTTGTTATGAGGACGCAGTGCCTGCGATTGCGAGGAGATTTGCGATAAATAAAAAAGGCGGAAAGAACATTGATTGGCTTGTCAACATAAGCAACGACGGCTGGTTCGTGCGATTTGCAAATGGTAAAGTTTCTCCGAGCACCGAATTAGGTCAGCACGCGGCTATCTGCGTTTTCAGGGCAGTGGAGAACAGGATTGCGGTTGTGCGGAGCGTTAATACGGGGATAAGCTGCTTAATCGACACGGTCGGCCATATACGAAATGGGTTTGTAGCTGGCACTTTGCCGCATCAGGCGATGGCACGGACGGGTATGGCGGGCTGGCTGGTTGACAGAGTGCCGATAGATAAAAGAACCACCTTTTTCAGCAGAAACGGGCAATGGCTGGATTTTTGTTGTGCAGCGTGTCTTGTTTGGCTAATAATAATGCCGCCTTTGGGCCGATTTCTTTTTAGAAAAAAACCCAAAAATACAACAAAGGCAGGCTAAAAGGTAAGAGCAGAAAGGCAAAAGTATGAAAAGCACAAAAGCGCTTATAACTTATGCACTTATGGCTTGTACACTGTCCATCTTAGGCTGTGATAAAACTTTGCAGAGGACTTATACCCCACCCGGAGGCAGCCCCATAGGTGTGCTTGTGCCTGAAGCGGGCCGAGTTATCCAGGAAGGTTTAGCCGACGATGACCCACTAATCAGAGCTAATGCCATCGAAGTCGTCGCAGATACCAAACAAATCAAACTGATGCCCAAGGTGCAGCGATTGTTGGAAGACGATTTTGTGCCGGTCAGATTTGCAGCGGCCTTGGCCATAGGCGATTCGGAATACACCTTTGCGAAAAGTTCGGTAAAAAAATTACTGGAAGATAAAGATGAAAACATCAGAATCGCAGCCGACTATGCGATGGGCAAACTTGGCTCCGGCAGCGGTTTCGAGCTTGTTCGCAAAGCGATAGCAAGCAATGACCAAACTGTCAGAGCCAATGCTGCTTTTTTATTAGGCAAAAGCGGCGATAAAAGGTCACTAAAATTGCTGTGGTGGGTCCTGCAACACAAAGACTCTGATTACAAAGCGAGATTTAATGCGGCAGAAGCCATAGCAAGACTCGGCGATGAACGAATATATCCGAAGTTGTGGGCGATGCTTATAAGCATCTACGCTGATGACCGAGTTATGGGAGTAAGTGCGATGGGGGTACTGGGGACAGAAGAAGCTAAAAATGCCCTGATAACCAAACTCGACGACGATGTGCTGGAGGTCCGGCTTGCCGCAGCCGAGCAGCTCGGTATGCTCGGAGAGACGACCGGGGAGGCCGAGGTCCTCAAAGTTTTTATGAAAAATCTTACTGCCGGGCTGGATAAAGAGGAACTCGAACGTGTTAATAAGCTGACGGCCCTGGCGATAGGACAAATTGGGACGGCATCTGTGACAAAATTTTTGCCGCAACTTTTGAAAAACGAGTCAAAATTTGTCCGTATTGCTGCAGCCAAAGCCGTTTTTCAGTGCACAACGAAAAACCGAACTGGTGAAAAATCGTCGATTTAATCCGCCTCCGGCGGATTAATCCTCGCTGTTAATCCTGATTACCCACTTTATTTTGTGCTATCTGCCAAAAGGAAACGCAAAAATAACTTGACCTTTTCGGACGTAAAACGTAAAATTATTTAACTCCGCGGCATAACAGCACGATGTATAATCTGTGGCAGCAACAAACAATTTGAAGAAAAATAGTGAAAGGGGCTAACCTTGAGTCCGCTTACTAAGGTTTTAATAGTTTTATTGACGTTATCCTCAATTTTTCTCTGCGGTATTGTGGTAACTTATGTTGCCAACGCCGATAACTACAGGCAAAAATACAACGACCTAAGGGCCGATAAAGACAGCTTAGGCAAAAAGGTCGAGGACCTAACCAAACAAATAAATGAGAAAATTGAGCAAAAAAAACAGGCAGAAAACAAACTAAACAGTGAAATCACCTCACTTAAAACAGAAAAGGATGAATTACAAACTAATCTCGACAATGCCGACAGAGAGAAAGCGGCCCTGCTTCAAAAAGTAAATAGCTGGACAAGCATAACAAAAGATTTCTACCAAACCACCGATAAGCAAGGACAGTTATTAAAAAACACCCTCGATGAGCTAAATAAAGTTCAAGCAGAACAAATCAGTCAGCGCAAAGAGCTGAATGAAACCACAACAACTCTGGTTGAGAAGATGGCAATAATAGAAACGCTGGAAGCAGAAAATAAACGCCTGCTGGAAGAAAAAACGGAATTACAAAACAAGTTAGACCGCTTTCTGCAACCCATCGGCAAAACTGCTGCAGAGACTGTCCCGGTAACACCAAAAGAAGAGGCGGCTCGACCTGCTGCGGCTGAAGGAAAGGATATCGCCCTGCGGGGATTGGTAACGGCGGTGGATTTGAAAAACTCTATGGCGACCATATCCATAGGCACAGCAGACGGCGTCAAGGATGGTATGAGATTCCATGTGACCCGCGGCGAGGAGTTTCTCTGCGATATCCTCATCGTAGATGTGGACACGGAAAAAGCCACCGGCGTCCTGGAGCTTGTCCAGCAGCAACCAAAAGTTGGCGATACCGTATCTACCAATTTGTAGGACTTTTTCTGTAATCTGTAAAGGAAACCCTTGCTACTATATGAGGTTGAGATATGAGTCCTGACGGACAGAGCCGTGGTGGAAAGGCAGCAACGTCCAATAATCTCTATACGATTATCCTCGCATTAGCATTTTTTGCAGTTCTGGCCACTTCAGCACTGGTAGCGTATAAGTGCTACTTTCAATACGGCACAATATTAAAAATTCCGTAGCCAAAATTGACTATTGACAATTCCGCCTTTACTGTATACAAATAGTCAATCGAATTAAGAAGGGACTCGAAAGTGCTACTGGATACAATCTTAGGCTGGTTTAGCATGGATATGGGCATTGACCTGGGCACGTGCACAACGCTGGTCTGTGTCCGCGATAAAGGCATTGTCCTCAATGAACCCTCGGTAGTTGCCGTTCGCAAAGGAACCAATATCGTTCTAAACAACGGTGAAGCAGTAGGTTTGGTTGCGCGCGAAATGCTCGGCAAAACGCCCGGCTCAATCAGCGCAATAAGACCTCTGAAAGACGGGGTAATCAGCGATTTCGAAATCACCGAGGCGATGTTAGGCTATTTTATCAGGAAAGTTCACGGCAGAGGCGGCCTAATCAGGCCACGAGTGGTGATTGCCGTGCCAAGCGGAATAACAGCGGTCGAGCGCCGGGCGGTCATAGACAGCGCTGAACGTGCAGGCGCACGAAAGGTCTATTTAGTCAATGAGCCAATGGCGGCAGGCATCGGAGCGGGACTGCCTATCACCGACCCAACCGCCTCAATGATTGTCGATATCGGCGGCGGAACAACAGAAGTAGCGATAATAAGTCTGGCGGACATCGCGACCTGCGAATCAATCCGCGTCGGCGGCGACGATATGGACGAGGCAGTGATTAATCATCTCAAAAAAACCTACAATTTGCTCATCGGCGAGCCAAGAGCCGAAAAAGTGAAGATACAAATCGGCTCTGCTGCTCCGCTGGAAGAGGAATTGACAATGGAGGTGGCCGGCAGAGACACGATTTCCGGGCTGCCGAGAAAAATTGTCGTAACAAGCGAGGAAATCCGTGAAGCCCTTCGGGAACCCATCGCTGCAATCATAGATGCAGTTACGGCGACATTAGAGAAAGCCGAGCCGGAACTGGCTGCCGATTTGATAGACAACGGCATCCATATCTGCGGCGGCGGGTCGCTGCTGCGGGGAATGGACACCGTTCTGGCAAATGCAACCGGCCTGAAGATTGAAAGAGTCGAGGACCCGCTAAGCTGCGTAGCCCGCGGCACCAGCGTATACCTGGAAAATCTGGAATTGTGGAAGGATACGATGGACCATAACGAGTATGGGTGAAAATAAAAGTCAAATTCTAAATCCTAATATCGAAATTCTAAACAAATCCAAAATCCAAATGACCAAAGCGTTTTGGATTTTGTATTTTGGCCATTTGAATTTGTTTAGAATTTAGGATTTTGGATTTACAATTTTTGTTTCGTGCTTCGAATTTCTAAAAAATATGGCAAGGCGGCAAATCAGAATCTGGGTTCCCAAACACAATAAAAGGCGTTTGGAGTCCCCATCCATAAGAATGTTATTCACCTGGTTTACGTTAGCTGGGCTTATCTTCCTCTTTGCACCGCAGAATCTGACAAATAAATTTCAGTTCGCTTTTGCGCGCATTTTCCGCTGGCCTTTAAGTATCGGCAGAACCATTTCTCTTTCAGCACGCACGCAGCCGCAGCTTACGGACGTAGTCAGCCGCAGCAAATACAACCAGCTCCAAAATTACCTCGCAAACCTTACAGAGGAGCTGAACCAGGAACGGCAAAAGGTCGAAGAGCTTTCGATGCTGCGCAACAGACGTCCATTGGAAGGCGCCGGCTTGATGCTTGCCGAGGTAATTACAGCCTCTACCGAGGGGCTTGTTATCAACCGAGGCCAAAACGACGGTCTGCTAAAAGGCCAATTTGTGCTGGGCGACAACAGTATCATTGGAACCATATCCGATGTTTCGCCACGCACCGCCAAGGTTGAGCTGATTACAAAGACCACATCCAATATAGCAGTAGAGATAGGAGGATTAAAAACAGTAATCCAGGGCGACGGCAAGAATTCAGCCAAGGTCAAATTAGTCTCGATAAAGCACAAAATCAAAATCGGAGACAACGTTTATGCCTGTAAAAAGCCGGGGCTGCTGGACGCCCCTATAATTATAGGAACGGTGGCCCAATATAAAAGGGACGATGAAAATCCGCTACTGTGGGATATAACGGTCAAACCCGCCTGTGACATACAAAAACTAAACGATGTAGCGGTAATTATAATGAATCCACAAAAGTAGTGCAGGATTTTCGGGATTTAGCGGGGATATAAAATGCGCTGGTTCAGGTTTGCAGCTCTTATTCTCATCGCTACCGTGCTGCAGGCCAGTGTGGTCGATATAATCGCTGTCAGCCGGTTGAGCATCAAACCTGATTTGCTGCTAATCCTTATGGTTTTCTTCTCTATCTACTGTGACCGGTCAGAGGCAATCATAACCTCCTTCACAATAGGTTTTGCGGCTGATATTATTGGTTCTGCAATGGGGGCACGAATAATCAGCTTTGGCCTTTTCGGCACCTCGCTGGCATACCTGCACGGCGTTATCACCATTAAAAAAATGTCTTATCAGTCGCTTGCGATATTTATCAGCGGCCTTTTGGCCGGGGCGATGGCTCATTTTTTAACGCTCCTTAAGGGCCAGCCAACAGCGGCTAATGCATATACAGCTCTTTTCTGGACATCTCTGTATTCAAGCCTTGTGGGGCCATTTTTGTTCTTGCCAACTGCGTGGTGGATGCGTATAAAAACACATCGTTCCGTCCGGCATTAGATTCGTATCCGCTGAATCGCGAGGCGTATCTCGACAGCGGTAAGATACGAAATACGAGATACAAAAGGCGAGATACAAAATACGATGTACCGTAAGCAAATTAAAATCTTTGTAATCTTAATCACATTTTTTTTGCTTGTTTTCCTGCTGCGGCTGGCACAAATGCAACTGCTGTCCGATTCGTTCTATCGGGACAAAATCACAAAACTAAAGCTTCAAAAAAGCCACACCCGGCAATTTAAGACAGTCAGAGGCAAAATACTCGACAGAAACGGCAAAGTATTGGCTGTTGACGAGCCACAATTTCAACTGTATATAAATTACGGTCTTACCTGTTTTATGGATGACCGCGTCAGGGGAGGCAACCTACTAAAGGCCGCCGACAAAGATAACACAGGCGTCTCGGCAGCCAAAGCACAGAAAAAGATGGACGACAGTCTGGCAGACTTGAATCAGGTAATCAATAAATGTGCGCAACTGGGAGGAGTCAAACCTTCAGAGATAAATACCGAAATACAAAAAATAAATGATTTCATCTGGAAGCGGCGAACGTTTCAGGCCTGGCGAGATAATTTTCCAAACTCGGAAGTTTTTGAAAACTATGAAAACATAATCAGCATTCCGGATTATGTTGCGATAGCCGATTTTGAAAAAAAGGAACCGAACTCAGCCAAACGGCTTCTACTTGTCAACAAAGTTGACATCGCTGAGATGCACAAGAGCTGGCCGCTGGTGGAGTTAAAAACTGACGACGACATCTTTACCACTCAAGTGGAATTTTCAGATATTGCCGGCGTTCAAATTCTGGCAAAACCGCAGCGGCTCTACCCGTTCGGCTCGGCTGCCGCCCAAACAATAGGATGGGTCGGCCCAGCGACACAAGAAGCAGACAAGCAGCTCTTCACAGATGATAAACTATCAAGGTATCTGGACGATGAAGTTTGCGGACGAGAGGACGGCGTTGAGTACGCCTGCGAAGCTGTTCTTCGAGGCAAACGCGGTGAAATCGTCTATGACATAGACCGCGAGATGATAGATGAAACCAAAGCCAGGTTCGGCAGGGATGTTTCACTGACATTAGACATCGAGCTTCAGCAGAAAATAGAGAAGTATCTAACCGACTGCAGGCACAATCCGAATTGCCATGCACCAATGGCAGCAGTTGTAATTGAGGTTGCGAGCGGAGATATTCTTGCACTTGCTTCAATACCTGTTTTCGACCTGAACCGCATCAGGTTCAACTACGCCGGTATTGCCAATGACCCAAACGAGCCGTTGCGAAATCGAGCAATAAATAAGCAGTTCCCGCCCGGCTCGGCTATAAAACCGCTGATTCTCATAGCGGGCCTCGAATCCGGCAAAATCACCGCAGATGAGATTATACACTGCCCCGCTCAGAAAGCACCGAGAGGTTGGCCGAACTGCTGGTTATACAATAAATACCATTGGACAGGCCACGACGATATGTGGCAAAACAATGCTCGCAACGCCATTAAAGGCAGTTGCAACATCTACTTCTCCCACCTTGCAGACAGAATCGACCCTCTGGTTCTGCAGCAATGGCTGTTCAAATTCGGCTATGGCCACGTTTCGTCACTCGCACAAGCCGGGGATGAGGCACGAGACTTGAGACAAGCAGCAGGTCAAATATCGACAACCCCAGCGCCGAGCACGAACTTGTCTTTTGAGCAATTACCGCCGCTTAACAGGAGTGAAAGAAGATATTTTGGCATAGGGCAGGGAAATCTGCGAGCTACGCCGCTGCAGGCGGCAAATGCAATGGCTGCTATCGCCCGTGGCGGCGTCCTTAAACAACCTCAGTTGTTTAAGGAAATTCTAAATTCTACCCCTAAGGGGCGAAATTCAGATGAAATTAATCTCGGAATTTCAGCAGAAACCTTAAAGGTCGTTTATGATGGGATGTATGCGGTGGTCAATGAACCCGATGGAACAGCTTATAAAGAATTTGCCACCGCCGGCCTCGCCGAGCAGGGCGTGAAGGTTTATGGCAAGACCGGCTCGACAGAAGAACCGGTCAATGCGTGGTTCTCAGGTTTCGCTGAAGACAGCACAGGCAGGAAATTAGCAATTGCGGTCGTTGTTGAAGGCGGCCAACACGGCTCAAGCGATGCCGCACCTTTGGCCCGTGACATCATCCAGTTCTGCATCGAAGCCGGATATATAGGGCGGACTTTGCATTAATGCTCGTGTTTTTCGAGGTAATTGAGGGTCTTTTCGAGAATTGCGGCGGCCACAGGAGCAGCTACGATTCCGCCGGTATAACCCTTGCCGAGAGCAACATTGGGCTTGCGAATCGAAACTAAAACGAGCACTTTGGGGTCCTCGGCCGGTGCACCTGCTATAAAGGAAGCAATAAAATCGGTCGCCGAATATCCCCGCCGGTTGCTGCCGGCAATGTTGGCGGTTCCGGTCTTGCCGAACACCTGCCATTTTTCCAGTTTAGCGCTCTTGCCCGTCCCTTCATTAACTACGCCGACCAGAGCATCGGTAACAATCCATTTGGCAACTTCCGGCTCAACAACAAACCCAGCGGACGGCGGCGGCTGTCTTATCTCAATAATTTTGCCGTCGTTGTCCACCATTGCCCTGACGAGGAACGGCTGAACCGCACGCCCACCGTTGGAAAGTATGCAAAAAGCCCGAACTAATTGAATTGCGGTTACAGAGATTTCCTGGCCAAAAGGTATTCGAGTTACGCTATATCCGGTCCACTCCTGCAGCGGCGGCAAAAATCCATCCGCCTCACCCGGCAGCTCGATGCCTGTTTTTTTGCCGAAGCCGAAACGCTTCATTCCATTGTAGAGCTTATTTTTGCCAAGTTTTTGTCCGATTTTGGCCATTCCTATGTTGCTGGAAAAAGTCAGAATCTCCCCCACGGACAAGGTTGCATACCTGTGACCGCCGTATTCGCCGATACTTCCGAAGCCCTTGCCGTGATAGCTTCCCTCCTCGCAGTATATTTTTTCATCCGGGCGAACAGCACCGGCATCAACTGCAATTGCAGCAACAATCGGCTTTATGATACTACCCGGCTCAAACTGGTCTGTTATCGCCCGATTACGGAAACGGTCGGTATCGGCTGACCGAATGTTATTGGGGTCGAAATCGGGCAGTGAAACAAACGCCAAAATCGCTCCGGTTTTGGCTTCAGCCACAATCGCCACAGCCGATTCGGCCTGGTAGCTGCGGTACTGTTCCATCAGCTCGGCCCGTGCAAACTGCTGGATGGTGGCATCAAGGGTCAAAATAATCCCGACACCATCACTGACAATGCCATTTTGCTGTTTCAGCCGAATCGGCCGACGGGACGCATCGGCAAAAAAAATGTCCTGCCCCGGCGAACCGCTAAGCTCTTTGTCGTATTGCAGCTCAATACCGCCTAATCCCCGATTGTCAACACTTGTAAAACCAACGATATGCGAGGCCAAAGAACCCATCGGATAATGTCTTCGCCAATCCGACAGAACGCCGATACCATAAATTTTCGCGGCTGCGCTGCACTGATTTGTGTCGGCACCCACTCTGATTTTCGCAAAGCCGGGATTTTTACTATCGGTGATAAGCTTACAGATTTCGTGTGCACCCATATCCAGTATCGGGGCAAGACTGGTGGAGGTGTCCTTTGGGTCTTTTATAACTCTCGGCTCGGCGAAAATGGTCTGGATTTTACTGCTTGCGGCAAGTATCCTTCCCCGACAATCGAGAATCACGCCGCGTTGAGGCATCTGGATTATGCGTCTCTGCTGCTGCCTGGCACAGGCGGCAATATAATAGTCGCTTTTAAGAAACTGCAGATAAAAGCACCGCCCCGCCAGTGACAAAAATGCCACAATCAGAAAAACAAAAAAGAAAATGATAATCCGGACATTTTTCAATTTTTCAAGGGCCTGTTTTATGACTGCCAAGACGACGCGAGACAGCAGCAGGATTTATTAAACTCTCCAGCCGCAGCTGTTTCTGCCAAAGCTGTTGTTTTAGGCGACCTTGCTCAGCGGTTTGCATACAAAGCTTATAAAAAATGCGATTGTCGGCGCTGCGGAGATAAATGGTAAGGATTAAGACAGCCGTGAAACAAAAAACAACAAAAACAAAACAAAACCGTGACCTCATACGGCATCATGGATAATTAATAACTGATAAATCACCTGTGCCTGCGTAACCTGTGCAGACAACCACAGGTGCAGGCAACAATCAACAACCAATAATCAATCGATGAGCGTCATCGAGTCGGCATTTTCAAACGCATTCCAACGGAAAGACTGTCCCCATCCAAAACACCGGCGTTTAGTTTGGCTATTTCGCCATAGCGATTGCCGTCTCCAAGCTGCTCGGCAGCGATTCGCCATAAACTATCGCCTTCCCGCACAACGTGCCAGACGTCTTGTTCCGGTCGTTCCGGCCGGTGACCATTAGCCAAAAGGTATCTGCTGCCAATAGATTCAACCTTTGTAAATTCCGTTCCGGAAAAGACGTTCGCAATTTTGCCTTTATCCGGCGCCGAAGCTGACAGCGGCGGTATGATAAGCTTTTGGCCGACATGGAGCTCATCGGGTGATTTCAGTAATTTGCGATTGGCGTCAAATATCCTGGCGATGTTTATTTTTTTGCTGCCCTCGTGAGAGCCATAAAACTTTCTGGCTATACTGGCAAGACTATCACCTTCACTAACGACGTAGGTCTTCGGAATAATCGCCTCACTTGATTCGGTCTTGCGACTTTCATCTTTTGCCGCCACCGCCTGCGCTGCAGCAGCAATCGCCTGCTCTGCCGCGGTCTCTTTTATAACTACAACCGGGGGACTTTCCGGCGCTGCCGTTGTAGGTTGAATATCCTGATTGCCAGCGGAAGCAAGTTCAACCGCTGTGGGCTTTTTCCTAACCGATTCTCTCAAATTGATAACCTCACGCTCCTTGGCCGCAATAGCCGGCGGCTTGTTCTGCAAACTAACCATATTGGTAGTCAACTCATTATTGCTTCCGTCTTCACGAAAGCTCGGCAACCCATTAATTATAAGTGCAATTATGAATATAAAAACCAAACCTAACAGCAATCCAATCTTAGCGTCAGAGGCCATAAACGAAACTCCTTTTTCTCCGGTACTTAGCGGTTTATAATTGGTGATTCGATTCTTGACTGTCGTCAGACAAGTTTCGATTCACGACTTTTGAGCAATCCTTAACTTTGCACTTCTTGCTCTTGGGTTTCTCGCGATTTCCTGCCGCGACGGCACAATCGGCTTTTTCGTGAAATCGCAGTATTTGTTCTCCTTTTTATTCTGCTTAAAATTATTTTTAACTAATCTATCTTCCAAACTGTGAAAGCTAATGACCGCTATCTTCCCTTTTTTATTTAGCAACTGCGGCGCCGCATCAAGCAGCTTTTCCAGGTTCTCCAGCTCGTTGTTGACGGCGATTCTCAGGGCCTGAAAGGTTCTGGTTGCCGGATGTATCCTTGTCCATCTTTTCCTGCCCGGCCTTTGAATCGCTTTGCAAACTATCGCTGCCAACTGGCCGGTCGTGGTTATCGGTCGGCTCTGACGCTGCCTGACGATAAACCGTGCAATCCGCCTTGAGGCCCTATCCTCACCAAACCTGTAAATCAAATCAGCTAAATTTTTTTCAGGCGTTTCATTAACTATATCGGCAGCGGTGGTCTTTAATCTTTCGTCAATTCTCATATCAAGCGGTGAATCCATCTGGAAACTCAGTCCCATCCTGACGTCAGCCAATTGTGCGGAGCAGAGGCCCAAATCCGCCAATATGAAATCGACCTTTTCTATACCCTGCTCAGAAAGCTGCTCGCTGATTTGGGCAAAATTGGCGCAAATTAAAATGACCCTGCAGGAGAGGTCTTTTAAGTTAAAATGGGCCCTTTGGATAGATTCTTTATCGACATCCAGGCCAATGAGAACTCCCTCAGGGCCCAAAGTTCTGCCGAACAGGAAACTGTGACCTCCTTGTCCTACGGTCGCATCGACCATTACCCCATCCCTGGGTAAATTTATCTGTTCGGCCAACGTTTCTGCAAGAACCGGAATATGCTCTATTGCCGAACTATTCACTTTCAAATCAGCAAACCCTGAACCGTTCTGGTTCAGAGCAAACCCACTATAGGGTCTGGCATTCATATACAGTGCATAGCGTTTTTCGAAATGCTATACGTTAATTTCAGCCTACGGCTACGGCGTTTCTGCGGGCCTTAAGCTTTTTAACGGCGGACGAAAATTCAATGCCGGAAAACGCCCCGTCGAGTTTCTTCAGCCGTTCCAGCCGTTCGGCAAGAATTTCCAGCGAGGCAAGGGTTTGCTCGTCAACCGCTCTTTCGCCGGTAAGACCCTTTTCCACAATCCGACAATGATTCAAATCCATTCCAATCATTTTTGCCTCCACCTCAGAAGTTAAAGTTCCCTGCTTTCTTTCTGCAAGACAACCTGCCTTGCCTGCGACATCTGTTTCTGGTATTGAGCCATATTGTCCGCAAGATATTGTTCCCAGTCTTTGCTGTTCCACAGCTCGATATGGTCTCTGACGCCAACGAGGGTAACCTGGTCTTTCAGGCCGGCCCTTTTTCTCAATCTTTCATTCAAAAGCAGGCGTCCCTGCCTATCCAGCTCTACCTTGCCTGCCAAAGCAAAGCTCATTCGCTCGAACGCCACAGTTTCATCCGGCGCGGTAGCCCCGGGCGCAATCGCAAGGGCAATCCGCTCGAAATATTTTTCAGGATATAAACAAAGTATGCCGTTGGCGCCGAGGACGAGATAGAAATTGCTGCCATGCTCATCAGCATCAATCTGATTTCGCAGCTTATTCGAGATAAGCACTCTGCTCTTGCCGTCGATTACGTGCTCATATTCGCCTGTTAACAAAAGCATGGCAGTTGTCCCACTAAGAGAATTAATAATGGGAAAGCTTACCACTCTTTCCCACCGTGTCAACATGTAAAATCATTTTTTTCAAAATTTTTGCAAAATTTTATTATGGGACGTGTGCTTCAGCTACGCTTTGATGAGGAAAATTAGATTTAACTTGTTGTTACGACAGAAGTTGGCTCCCTTTACAGAAATCCTAAATTCTAAATCCTAAGCACTAAACAATTTCAAAATCCCAATGTTAAAATTTCCCAAATCGCAATCTGGCAGGTGTGAGCATTTATGAAATTTGAGTTTTGGTCATTAGTGCTTGTTTAGAATTTAGGCATTAGAACTTAGGATTTTGTGAGACAAAGCGGGTGAAGGGAATCGGACCCTCGTAACCAGCTTGGAAGGCTGGAGCTTTACCACTAAGCTACACCCGCATTTGTAATTGACTATTGACCATTGACTATTTACTATTTTATCACAAATCGTAAATAGTAAATAGAAAATAGTAAATTCACTATGGGTATTGCAGAAACAGCGAAACAAGCCAAAAAGGCCGCAATCCAATTAGCGGCGGTCAAAACCAGCGTTAAAAATGCCGCTTTAGCAGAGATCACCAAAGCACTAAAGCAAAACGCCGACAAAATCATCTCAGCCAACAAAAAAGACCTTGCTGACGCCGAAAAGAATAAGCTCCCCACCCCCCTGCTGAAACGGCTGAAGTTCGATGAAAACAAAATCGCTGATGTTGTCGCCGGAATTGAGAGCTTGATTAAGTTAGATGACCCTGTCGGCAAGACCCTATCAGCCACCGAGCTTGATAAAGGACTGGAACTTTATAAAGTCAGCTGTCCAATTGGGGTCATCGGAGTTATTTTTGAATCCCGGCCTGATGCGCTGGTGCAAATATCGACGCTCTGCTTAAAAAGCGGCAATGCCGTCCTGCTAAAAGGCGGCTCCGAAGCAGCCAATACTAATAAGACACTTGCGAAAGTAATTTCTGAAGCTACGACAGAAATACCTGCCGGCTGGATTCAACTCCTTGAAACACGACAGGATGTGGCCGAAATGCTAAAAATGGATGAGGACATCGACCTGATTATTCCTCGCGGCTCAAATGAATTTGTCCGCTACATAATGGACAATACCAATATCCCTGTTCTCGGACACGCTGAAGGAATATGCCATGTTTACGTGGATGGCGATGCTGATTTGGAAATGGCGGTTAATATCGTCGTCGATTCCAAGTGTCAATATGTCGCGGTTTGTAATGCCGCCGAAACACTGCTGGTCGATTCAAAAATCGCAAAAAGATTTCTGCCGAAGGTCAAGACCGCACTGGAAGAAAAAAATGTTGAGATTCGAGGCTGCGAAAAAACAGCTTCGATAATAAAGGTAAAACCGGCTACCGAGAAGGATTGGTCAACAGAGTATCTCGATTATATTATCTCGATAAAGGTTGTAGATGGTCTGGATGAGGCAATCGAGCATATAAACCGTTACGGCTCACGCCATACCGATACCATTGTTACCGCTAACAAGGAAAAGGCCAAAAAGTTTATGGACCTTGTCGATTCTGCGAATGTGTTTTGGAACTGCAGCACGAGATTTAGCGATGGTTACCGATATGGCCTCGGGGCAGAAGTCGGCATAAGCACCAACAAGATTCACGCTCGCGGGCCAGTCGGCCTCGAAGGCCTTGTCATTTATAAATGGAAACTGTTAGGCAGCGGGCAAATCGTAGCAGACTATTCCGGCAGCAACGCAAAGAAATTTACACACAAAAAACTGACTAAGAACTACAAATTGTAAATGAGAAATTTTGAGAATGTAAAAAAAGCAGTTGTCAAGATAGGCACGAATACGCTTACGAAAGAAGGCACTATCGAGATTGATACCGCCTATATTCGAGACATCGCCAGAGAAATAGTCGGCTTGCGTGAACGAGGGATACAGGTCGTTATAATTACATCAGGCGCTATCGGGATGGGAGCGGGACAACTCGAACTGGGGGACAGGGTAAAAGATATAAAGATGCGGCAGGCCTGTGCCGCGATAGGCCAGCCGTTGCTGATGAGCGAATATCGAAAAGCATTTGACCGATTCGGTGTTACTGTCGCCCAGGTTCTGCTGACAGCCGATGTGCTCAATAACAGAAAAACCTATCTAAACCTTCGCAATTCCATTGAAACACTGCTGAAGTTAGGTGTTGTGCCTATTCTGAATGAAAACGACAGCGTCTCTACCGAAGAGATAGGCTCTGCATTCGGCGATAACGACAAACTAAGCGCACTTGTCGCAAGTAAAATTGACGCTGATGTGCTGATTATGCTCAGTGACATTGATGCCCTTTATGACAAGGACCCGCGTAAATTCAATGACGCAAAACCGATACCTATTGTTTATGAAATAACCGAAGAACTGACGAAAAGCGCCGGCGCCAAAGGCAGCACGTATGCGGTGGGCGGAATGAAAAGCAAAATAGAAGCGGCAAAGATTGCCTCCAACGCCGGCTGCCGGATAGTTTTAGCAGACGGCAGAAGCAAAAATGTCATCGGCAGGATTATCGCAGGCGAGGGAATCGGCACCGTCTTTATGCCTAAAAGAAAATTGAGCAACCGCGCAAGATGGATTCTAAACAGCGCTGCCGCCGGCGTAATAAATATCGATGAAGGCGCTGTGCGGGCGGTAAAGAACCGCAAGAGCTTACTGCCGAGCGGGGTAACATCGATTGAAGGCTCGTTTGAGGCTGGGGATGTCGTTATGCTCAACGACAACGCCAAGGCGGTAACAAATTTAAGCAGCGCTCAACTAAAATCCCTTGCCGGCAAACACAGTTCCGAGATTCGCAAGATACTCGGCCCGAAACACCGTGACGTGGTGGCAATACCGGAGGACATTGTCTTTCTCGACTACTGATTTTTAGCCACAGAGAAACAATGATTTTCCAGGAGGCGAGGTTAAGTCGTGATACGGTTCAAGTGTATCTATTGTGGACAGAGGATATTGGCCCCAGACGATGGAGGTGGCAAGAAAGGCCCGTGCCCGAGGTGCAGGCACGAGGTGCATGTACCGTGTCCGCCCAAAAAGCGGCCGGCAATCAGCATGGAGGAGCGGGAAAAGAAGGCGAAAGTAGAACTGGCCCTGATGAATATTGCGATGGATTCGTCCGGGGATGCAGCAGAGCTTATCAAGGAAAAGGCGGGATGGTTTATTCCGGTTTATGATGAGCTGTCGCTGTTTCTAACGGCGGCAACACTTATTTTGTTATACGTTGTCAATACCACTATGCGAGTACAGATACACAATTGGATTGCGGAGCACAGCTATGTGTGGGTTTATATTATGGGGACAATTTTTTTATGCGGCATGGGCCTGAGTGTTTATAACGTATTTACCACGAGAGAGAAAACAGATACTGAGAAATGGATAATGCTGATTTTTGCCGTTCTGGCAAACGCCGTCACCGGCATTGTCGCGGGATTATACGTGCTTAAAAGCAACGCGGTGCGCGACTGGCAGCTTGTCTTTCCGATATGGAACATAATCAACGGCGCCCTGCTGCTCTTGATGCTGCGTTTCAAAATTATCGACGAAGAGTGTATCAGTGACCGTGACGCAAATGCCACAGAAGTGATAATGAGTCTGGCCGCCGTCCTTATTATTTTCGCGCTATGCAATTACGTCTTCAAATTGTATTGGGCAATCACTTTTTCAATATGCATCATCTATGCGACCAGCTTCGACAGGGCGCTGCAAAGCGTCTTCCCCAATTTATCACCCCAAAGCGATGAACCGACATCCTGATGTTTTGTAATTGACGATTTTCTCAAAATAATCAATAATAAATAGAAAATGTAGGGCCGAAGTGGCGGAACTGGCAGACGCGCGGGATTCAAAATCCCGTGGGGTTCACCCCCCGTGAGGGTCCGACTCCCTCCTTCGGCAGTGTGATTTAGCGTATGGCGTCTGGGATATGACGCACAAAAATTGGAAGACAAAAAACGCGCGCCGGTAACACGTTGATAGTGCACCGACACGTATCGGAAAAATGTTTGATGCTTTTGAAGGAAAAACTTGAATCCGCTGGGAATTGGCTATTTAGGTGGCGAAGTTTCCTGCCGCTGCTTACAATAGGCTTTTTCTTAATTGTTATGAGACACTTTTCATACCCTCAAGGAAAGCACTATCTGGACCTGCTGTGGGAGGGCATCTGCTTTGCTGTTTCATTACTCGGGTTAGCAATCCGGGTTTTTACCGTCGGTTATGCCCCAAAAGGGACATCCGGCAGGACAACGAGCAGACCAAGAGCAAGCTCTCTAAATACTACTGGGATGTATTCTTTGGTCAGGCATCCGCTGTACCTTGGCAACTTTTTTGTATGGCTCGGTTTTTCAATGTGTCCCCGCTCCTTGTTTTTAGCCATAGTGCTTATTTTTCTTTTCTTTATTTACTATGGGCTGATAATCCTTGCGGAGGAAAAAGTTCTTCACGAAAAATTCGGTAATACGTTCGATGAATGGGCTCACAGAACATCACCTCTATTTCCCCGATTCAGAAACTGGCAGAAAGCGGCTTTGCCATTTTCGCTGAAGACAGTGCTTAAAAGGGAATACTCTACTTTCTTTGCTATAATAGCTATATTTACCTGCCTGGAAATAGGAGAAGATTTTTTCTATCTGGGCAAACTGGAATTTGACCCTGTCTGGGTATCGATATTTTTGACAGGATTGTGCATATACGTAATACTGCGAACCTTGAAAAAGAAGGGTTTTCTGGATGTAGAAGGAAGATAATACATAACCCTGACCGAAAGGCCGGCGGCATCCTTCGGCAATTTTATTAAACGCACAGGCCGTGGAGCCGGTCATCATAGAAATATTTTAGTATATGGGCGCACACATAAGCAGACTACTATTCAAGATTGCACGCCGGCGGGTAATAGTTTCCCGCATTTTCGGCGTCCTGGTTCTGCTGCTTGTACTTTTTACGACGCACTCCTTCAGTCAGGATAGTTTGACGGATACAGTCCTTGAAATGTCGGGCTTATTTCTGCTTACGATTTGCAGCATCGGCAGATTATGGGCATTATTATACATCAGCGGTTACAAAAAGCTTGAGCTTATCACGGAAGGCCCCTACTCGATGGTGCGGCACCCTTTATATGTTTTCAGTCTCATAGGAGCGATTGGCATCGGATTAGCATCAGAAAACGTTCTTGTTCTTGCGGTGCTGGTCATTTTCTATCTGTTATACTATCCTCTGACGATTCTTGTAGAGGAAAAAAAGCTGGTGGACAAATTCGACCAGGCATATCTTGATTACATCAAACGCACACCACGATTTTTGCCCAAATTATCACTGTATAAGGGCAGTGTCCAATATCAAATAAACGCCGATGCTTTCGTAAAAAAGATGGTACTCGGGATGTGGTTTATCTGGATTTTTATTATTCTGCACATTATAGAAATGCTCCAACAGGGCGGCCACATACCTGTTCTTCTGAGGGTGCCGTAGGTCGAGGAATTTTTTGCCGATATCTATTTTTTGACCACAAAGGGTGACAATTCGCGGAGGCGGTTGACGATTTCGGGCATTTTTTCGATTGTGTAATCGACCTCTTGTTCAGTGTTGTATCGGCTTAAACTAAAGCGGATTGAGCCGTGGGCGGCAGTGAAGGGAACACCCATAGCACGCAAAACGTGCGATGGTTCGAGCGAGCCGGATGTGCAGGCCGAGCCGCTGGAAGCACAGATGCCGAATTTATCGAGCATAAGCAATATCGCTTCGCCCTCAATAAACTCAAAACTAATGTTGCTCGTATTCGGCAGGCGATTTTCAGTGTCGCCGTTGACCATACAATCGGGGCATTTTCTGAGAATTGCCTTTTCGAGCCTGTCGCGCAGGTTCCTGACCTTTTTATTTTCCTCGCTGAAGTTTTGCATAGCTAATTCGCAGGCTTTGCCCAGGCCGATTATGCCGGGGACATTCTCGGTGCCGGCCCTTCGTCCGCCTTCTTGATGACCGCCCAGCATAAACGGGGTGAGGCGAGTCCCTTTTCTCACATAGAGTATTCCCACTCCCTTAGGTGCGTGCAGTTTGTGGCCCGATATGCTAAGCAAATCGATACTGCTTTTCGAGAGGTTGATGGGAATTTTACCGACCGCCTGAACGGCGTCGGTGTGAAAGACGATGCCTTTGCCTGTTACCATCTCGGCGATTTTTTCAATGGGAAATATCGTTCCCGTCTCGTTATTGGCATACATAATCGTTACGATAGCGGTGTCTTCACTAAGCTGCTCCTCCAACTGCTCGATATCAAGCCGGCCTTTTCTATCGACCGGTATCTCCACAACGGTGTAGCCGTGGTTTTCAAGCTCGCGGCAGACGCTTAACACAGCGGGATGCTCGACGCGAGTGGTTATGACCTTGCGTTTATCGGGATAAGCGGCCAGTGTCCCCTTGATTGCGGTGTTGTCACTTTCGGTGCCGCAGCCGGTAAATATAATCTCGCTAGGGTCGCAGCCGAGAAGTGCCGCCGCCTTTTCGCGTGCCTGGCGGATTTTAATGCCGACCTGTCCGCCGAAGGTGTGCATACTCGAAGGGTTTCCGTAAAGCTCGCAGAAATACGGCTTAATTTCTTCTAACACCTCATCGGCGACTTTAGTAGTGGCGTTGTTATCGAAGTATATGGTTCTCATCGCTTATTTCCTTTGGTCGTCGGCTGCGTCCTTTGTTTCTTCAACGTAGAGTTCATCACTGACAAATTCTCGCAGTTTTGCCTCAACAAGGTCTTTCATTGTGATATTCGCAAGCGCACATTGTGCGCACATTCCTCGCAGGGCGACGATGACTTTGTTGCCGTCAACGTCAATCAGCTCGATATCGCCGCCGTCTGCCCGCAGGGCGGGCCGGATTTGCTCATTTATTGTCTGTTGAATCATTTGTATCTTTTGGATATTCGTCAACCTGCCGGCCCATCGGGGCGCCGTTTCAAGAACTCGTCTAGCTTTTTCGCCCTGAATGCGCTCGATGATTTTCTCAATTTCGCCTTTGCAGCCGCCGCAGCCGCCGCCGGCTTTGCAGTAATTTGTTACCTGCTCAACCGTTGTCAGGTCGTTTTCGCGTATGACTCTCTCGATTTCCTTTTCAGTAACGCCGAAGCAGTTGCAAACAACTCTTCCTTCGAGTTCGTGTTTCTTTTTGCCGCCGCTTCGGTAATTTTCAATCGCTGCCTCAAGGGCCTCTCTGCCCAGAACCGAGCAGTGCATTTTTTGTTCAGGAAGCCCGCCCAGATAATTTGCAATATCCCTGTTAGTGATTTTAGCAGCTTCTTCCAACGTCAACCCTTTTATCATATCGGTTAATACCGATGACGTGGCGATTGCGCTTGCACAGCCGAAGGTTTTGAACTTTGCCTCGGCGATTTTGCCGTTTTTATCGAGCTTGAAGGTAAGCCTTAAGTCATCGCCACAGGCAAGTGACCCGACCTCGCCGATGCCATCCGGGTTTTCTATTTCCCCGACATTGTGCGGATTGAAAAAATGGTCTTTAACCTTATCCGTATATTCCCACATATTTTTTACCTTTGGCTTAACTTCAGCGCCTGGTCGAAATCAGCAATTATATCGTCGATGTGTTCGGTTCCTACCGAAACACGAATATAATCTTCGGTTACGCCGGCAGCAAGCTGCTCCTCTTGGCCGAGCTGCTGATGAGTTGTGCTGGCCGGGTGTATCACCAGAGTTTTGCTGTCGCCGATATTGGCGAGGTGGCTGGCAAGCTTGACACTGTTGATAAACTTAATACCGGCTTGTTTTCCGCCTTTGATTCCAAAGCCGAGAATCGCCCCTTGACCATTGGGCAGGTATTTCTGAGCTAATTTATAATCCGGATGAGATTTAAGTCCGGGGTAATTAACCCAATTCACTGTCGGCTGGTCTTGCAGCCATAGTGCAAGTTTGAGGGCGTTTTCACTGTGCCGAGGCATACGCAGATGCAGTGTTTCCAGACCCTGCAGAAACAGAAACGCATTAAACGGCGACATACAGGAGCCCATATCTCGCAAAAATTGCGTCCTTGCCTTGATGATATATGCTAATTCACCAAACGACTCGACATATTTGATGCCATGATAACTTGGGTCAGGTTCGGTCAACTCGGGATAACGGCCGTTCGTCCAGTCGAATTTACCCGAATCGACAATTGCTCCGCCGATGCTCGTGCCGTGTCCGCCGATAAACTTTGTGCAGCTATGAACCACAATATCAATACCGTATTCAATCGGCCTGAACAACATCGGTGTCGCAACGGTGTTGTCGCAAATAACCGGCATACCGTTCTTGTGTGCGATGTCTGCTATTTTTTCATACTGCAAAATATCGTTTTTGGGATTGCCGATTGTCTCTATATAAATCAATCTCGTATTTCCCCTGATGGCCTTTGCAAAGCTTTCCGGTTTTTTCGGGTCCACAAATGTTACATCGATGCCTAACTTTTTAAATGTCTGGCTGAACAGCGTAACTGTCCCGCCGTAGAGCGAGTTCGAAGATACGATATGACCACCGGCGCCGCAGATGTTAAATATGCTCACATAGATTGCCGATTGTCCCGAGCTTAACGCCAAGCCGCCCACCCCCCCTTCCAGCGCAGCTAATCGCTTCTCCAATACATCCGTCGTGGGATTCATCAGACGGGTATAGATATTGCCGAACTCTTTGAGCGCAAACAGGTTTGCTGCATGCTCAGTGCTCTTAAAACAATAGCTGGTGGTCTGATAAACAGGCACAGCCCGGCTGAGTGTATCTGAATCAACCTTTTGGCCCGCGTGCAAAGCGAGCGTTTCCAGGTGATATTTAGTCTCTTTATTCATCTGTTCAATCTTTCCCAACTTTTAAAGGTAAAATTTCCACCATTCTGTCGAGCGCCTTTTTTGCTTTTATCCTTATTTCGTCCGGCACCGTAATTTTATACTGCATATCCTCCAGCGACCAGGCCACTTTTTCCAAAGTAATCTTTTTCATATTGGGGCAAATCGCCCTGTCGCTGGCCGCAATAAATTCAGCTTTAGGATTCTGCTTTTGCAAAGGATAAATCATACCCGCTTCAGTCGCTCGCCGGACTTTTCTTGACAAATTCGAGCATCTGACCGGTGCTGAGCAATTCATCGGCAAGGTCCTTGACCGCCTCCGAACATTCCGGGTGCGCCATTACAATCGCATCAGGGTATTTTGCTTTTGCCTTTTTAATATCATCCTCGGTTATAAATATATGTGTTGTGCAGTAGCCCGGCCACAACACAAGATTTCTGCCGGTTCTTTCGGCGACAAACCGGCCGAGATGCTGGTCCGGAACAAAAATAATTTCTTTATCCTGCGGTATAGAATTCACTACCTCAACCGCATTAGAGCTGGTGCAGCAATAATCGCTCTGCGCCTTGACCTCTGCGGAACTGTTCACGTAACAGACCACCACCGCATCGGGATATTTTTGTTTCAGCCCACTTAACTGCTCTGCGTTTATCATATCAGCCATAGGACAGCCCGCGAGCCTTTCCGGCAGAAGCACCGTCTTGCCCGGCGAAAGAATAGCAGCGGTCTCCGCCATAAACTTTACGCCGCAAAATACGATTACCTTGGCATCGGTCTGCGCAGCTTTTATACTCAGGCCCAGAGAATCGCCGCAAAAATCAGCCAAGTCCTGAACTTCAGGGGGCTGATAGTTGTGCGCAAGTATAACGGCTGAACACTCGGTCTTTAACCGTTTGATTTTTTCAAGCAGTTTCTTGTCCAGAAAAAACTCCATCAACTTCGGCAACCAAAGACTGACAATTACTAATTACCAATCACCAGTTACCAATCACCTTTTTATTTTTTTACTTCCCTTCCATTTTTTATATAAACCAGGTCTGCTTTTGGCGTTGTAACGGTAACGCTGGGCGGCACCGACTCTTTTATCCAGACGTTGCCGCCGATTACCGCCCCCCTGCCAATGACCACGTCACCCAATATCGTTGCCTCGGCATAGATTATCACGTTGTCCTCTATCGTCGGATGTCTTTTTCCGCCCTTTATTATTTTTCCTCTTTCGTCCTTAGGGAAACTCAATGCTCCCAGCGTAACGCCCTGATAAATTTTCACATTCTCACCTATGACCGTAGTTTCGCCTATTACGACGCCGGTGCCGTGGTCGATAAAGAAGTTTTTGCCTATCTTTGCGCCGGGGTGTATATCAATGCCGGTCCTTGCGTGTGCACATTCGGTCATTATGCGCGGAATCAACGGCACATCCTTCAGATACAATTCGTGGGCGATGCGATATGTTGCAATTGCCATTATGCAGGGATAACTTATCACAATCTCCTCATAAGACTTCGCGGCAGGGTCGCCGTCGTAAGCGGCGCCGACGTCGCCCTTGAGCATCTCTCTAATATTCGGCAGCCGGGTTAATAAATACTCGGCGGCGTCCTCAGCCATTGCCCGGCAGTCGCCGGTATCGCACTTCTCCATTCTGCAGCGGTATTTGTAAGCCCGCTCTATTTGCTCGGTAAGCTCCGTGTAAACGTGGTATAGAATATCAATAACGATGTAACTTATATTTGATTTTGTAACCGTTCTTTTGCCGGTATAGCCCGGAAAAAGCAGCTCAGTGAACAAATCAAGAATCTCCACAATCTTGTCCCGCACGGGCAGATTAGAGGCCTCGATAAAATTTATGCCGGAATCGCCCTTATACGTACGGGTAATTTCGCCGACTAAACTTTCTATTTTCTCGCTGTTCAACCTGCTCTCTCTCATTGTCAGACCCTCTTGGAAAAAGACAAAAGCTTATTACTCAAACATTTCGGTAGAGATATATCTCTCTCCGGTATCGGGCAAAATTACCACTATCATTTTGTCGTGGTTTTCCGGCCGGTGCGAAACCTGGATTGCCGCCCACAAGGCAGCTCCTGAGCTTATTCCCGCCAATATTCCCTCTTTCGCCGCCAATTGACGGGCCGTCTCCATAGCATCACTATTAGAAACCTGAATAATCTCGTCGATTATCTTAACGTTCAACACTTCCGGCACAAATCCCGCACCAATCCCCTGAATTTTATGCGGCCCCGGCTTGCCGCCGGAAAGCACCGGCGAATCCTTCGGCTCCACCGCAACGACCTTCAGGTTCTTATTGTGTCGTTTTAATACTTCGCCGCATCCGGTTAACGTTCCACCGGTTCCGACGCCGCAAACAAAAATATCAACCTTACCATCGGTATCCGCCCAAATCTCCTGTGCCGTTGTTTCCCTGTGAACCTGCGGATTCGCAGGATTCTTGAATTGCTGCGGCATAAAAGCTTTGGGGTTTTCCTTCACCAGCCGCTCGGCCTCCTGAACCGCGCCGGTCATACCTCGTGCTGCCGGGGTCAGAACTATCTCCGCACCGAACATTTTTAACAGCTTTCTTCTCTCGATGCTCATAGATTCCGGCATAGTCAGTACCAATCTGTATCCTTTTGCAGCGCATATAAAAGCAAGCCCTATGCCCGTATTGCCGCTGGTCGGCTCAATTATAACTGTTTCCGCCTTTATCAGCCCTTTCTCCTCCGCCGCCTCAATCATCGCCAAAGCAATCCTGTCTTTCACGCTGCCGCACGGATTAAATAATTCAAGCTTGGCCAAAATGGTGGCTTTGCCCGAGCCGAGCTTATTGATTTGCACCAAAGGGGTAAACCCAACAGTTGCGGTTATATCTTCGAATATTGCGCTCATAATTTGTCCTTCATTTGTCTATATTTGATAACTTAAGGTACTTTTGTCTTTTGTCCTGTCAACCAAATCCTGCAAAGTCAGCGACTGCAGGATGCTCTCTATTGCCTGCTGCACCTCCGCCCAGACCTGCCTCGCCACACAATCAGCAACTCTCGCACAGTAATTTCCATTTTCAAGACACTCGACGGTCGTTACTGGGCCTTCGAGAGCGTTAAAGACATCGCTAAGTTTAACCTGACTCGCAGGTTTGGCAAGGATATAACCGCCCTTGGCGCCCCTGACACTCCTTACAAATCCTGCTGACTTGAGTATGGCCATTAACTGTTCGAGATACTTGACAGATATGTCCTGCCGCTGTGCAATCGTCTTAATCTGCATAGGCCCCTTGTCCTGGTTCCCAGCCAGTTCTAATATGGCTCTCATTCCGTATCTTGTTCTCGTTGAAAGTTTCATATTGCATTCTCCAGTATTCCTACTATATTAGTAGTATATTATACGGAATTGTCAAGACTTGTTTGCAAAAAAACCGGAAAAATTAGCAAAAAGTCGAAAATCCCTGCTAATTTAATACTATTCTTACATATTTTTACCGCAATTAACCCGTCTATTTTTTTGTAAAAGCTGTCTTATAGATGAGTCCAATAGCATCAATTTGATTGACAGGTTGGCAAATCAGGCGGAGAATAAATTATTATTCTTAACGGGTGAGTAAGATATATGACTAAATCAAGTATTGAACTGCCTGAACCATCGCTGGCACATCTAAAAAAACTAACAGACGATACGGGGCTTCTCCAGCACGCCAGATACACGATACCATATCGCGAAGAAGGCTACTGCACGGACGACAATGCAAGGGCCGTAATTGTAGCAACCAGGTATTATGCCCTGCACCCTGAACCCCAAACTCTCGAACTGTTTAATACATACCTGGCATTCGTCCTTCACTCCCAAAACAGTGATGGCTCGATTAAAAACCTTATGAACTTTGACAGGACCTGGCGAAAGAACGAGTCTGGCAACGATGCTTTGGGCAGGGTATTGTGGGCGTTAGGAACTGTTTTGGCAAAACCTCCCTCGCCGGCCTATCTGCCGATAGCCAAGGAGTATTTTGAAAACTCCGCAGTATGTGTGCAGAAGCAATCTCCAAGAGGTATGGCTTATTCGATACTCGGAATGAGTGATTATCTCAAGCAGTTCCCCGAAGCTGGCGACATCAAAAGCCAAATGAAAATAGCTGCAGATAGCATTGTAGCTTTATACGAAAAAAATAAATTCTCTGATTGGCAGTGGTTTGATGGCGCCCTGACTTATGACAACGCCATTTTGCCTTACGCCTTGTTTGTTGCCGGAAATAAATACCTCGAAGTTGCAGAAAAAACGTGTGAATTCCTGCTGGCAAATACTTTCAACGGCAGCCATTTCAGCTTTATCGGCTGCGAGGGATGGTATAAACGTGGAGGGACAAGAGCTGCATTTGACCAGCAGCCGATAGAGGCCGCAAGTATAGTTTTAATGCTAAAGGCCGCTTATGACGCAACAGGAAACAACAGATTCTTAATACTCCAAAGAAAGGCCTTTGACTGGTTCCTCGGTGAAAACGATTTGCACATTCCGCTCTATGACTTTAGAACTAAAGGATGCAGTGACGGCCTTATGTCGGACGGCGCCAATCCCAACCAGGGTGCAGAAAGCACATTGAGCTTCTTACTGAGTTTGCTGACCATAATAGAAAGTATTGCCGGACCGACAGTCAAAACCAAATCTAAAAAAAGCAGGTAGAATCACCTGCGGTTCGAAGGTAACATAAAATAAAATCCCACTCAGCCGAATAGGCGGATTATGCTAATATCTTTCCTCTTCCGTCTTTTTCCCTCCCAGGATTTCAGCGCCCTTCTGGCCGGTCCATTTAATATCGCCGCCTACACCCTGGATAGTTTGACAGCTTATTAACGAAAGACCTAGGATAATTAAAATAATACACAAGATTATTTTCTTTACCATATTCTTAAACTCCATTTTATTGCTGACAAGTTCAGCCCAATAAGAATAATCGAAGATATTTGTAGAAAACCACAAATATCTTAATATTATACACATTCTTGGCGGCCTTCCCAAATACGATTTATCGCATTTGGCAAGTCCATATAATACTATCGGACAAATAATTAAATTCACAACAATTTATGCCGGAGACAACTCAAATGAAAATCGGCAGCTTCAACGTCAATTCCCTGCGTGCCCGTTTGCCCATAGTGCTTCGGTGGCTCGCTGAGCATCAGCCGAACGTCCTCGCTGTCCAGGAAACCAAGGTCCAGGATGTCGATTTTCCGACAGATGCGTTCGACAACACCGGCTATAAACACGTCTTCAAAGGGCAAAAAAGCTATAATGGCGTAGCAATTTTCAGCAAAAACCAAATATCGAACATAAAATTCGGCTTCGATGATGAACCCAAAGACCAGTCCCGTCTCATCACGGCTGAAATCGATGGAATTGTCGTCGTCAATGCTTACATTCCGCAAGGTGATTCGCCTGAATCTGAGAAGTTCCAGTACAAGTTGAACTGGTTTAATCGTCTGCTCACATTCTTTGATAAGAACTTCAAGCCTACCGACCCTGTCGTGTGGGTAGGCGATTTCAATGTAGCCCCGCAGCCAATCGACGTATATGACCCTAAAAATTTACTGGGGCACGTTTGCTTTTGTCCGGAGGTTACGCAGGCATTGAATAAGGTCGTCCAATGGGGATTTGTCGATGTATTTAGAATGCATTGCAGCGAGCCGGGGCAATATACATTCTGGGATTACCGGCTGCCAAATTCTTTTAAGCGCAATCTCGGCTGGCGTTTAGACCATATAATGGCTACAAAACCACTGGCCGAAAAGTGCACCGCCTGCTATATAGATAAGCATCCTCGCACCGCAGATAAACCCAGCGACCACACGCCGATTGTTGCGGAGTTCGACTGGTGAAATCAGTTCCCTTCTATGCTCTTGATTGCCTGGTCGGCTGCTTTGCGAACATCCACACCGGGGTCTTCCACCCTTGCTTTTTCAAGGGCGGCCCGGGCATTTGCGTTCTTTGCTTCGCCGAACGAACGTGCGGCTTCCGCCCGCAATTCGGGGTCTGGGTCTGAAAGTAAAATATTCTGGAGGGCGCATCTGACGTTATCGTCAAAAGAAAATCCAGCCAATTCATCTATCGCCTCCCTGCGCAGCTCTTTGTTTGGCATTTGGAGCTGTTTGAGAAGCTCACTTTTCTTGTATTGCAGGTTTATGTTTAGCTGCAGCGTGCTTTGGTCAAATTTTTGCGGCTGCACAACCTGTGGTGAGCTTGTCGAAACCATGACTGTTTGTCTTTCAACTACTGCCGGCGGCCTTTCAACCACTACTGGTGGAGCAACAACATAATAATCCGGCCCACGGTCGTACCAGTATCCGCCGCCAACAATAACGGTTCCCCTGTATGGGTAATAGCACCGCCAGGGCGGTCCGAAGTAATAGGGATGATGATAAAACCCATAACCCGGGTGGAAATCATGATGAAAACCCGGATGCCCAAAACCAACTCCTACATATACACTGGGGCGTGCTAAAGCTGCATTCGACAATCCTATTAGCAAACCTACTGCTACTATCGTTTTAACTAATGTAAATCTTAACGTTCTCATTTTTATCTTTCCTTTATATTCAGCCGTTTTGTTCACTAATTTAGACGCTCTCGACCGGCCTTTTATTGCAAATCACACTGAAAAAATTATACAATTTCAGGAAAAGTAATACGCATAGATGGTATTCAACCCGAAATCGATAAACCAACCAGCTCATTGCTCCCCACGTGTGGCCAATGACCAACGCGAGGGACAGGACTTGAGAAACAATATCCGGAACAACCACGATAAGAGCGGATAAAACGAGAATCCAAAGCAGACACACAAACAAGAAAGCGATAGGCCCATGCCGTAGGCCCCAGGCAAAGAGAGGAAGTATCTCATTCACTGCATTGTGGTCCCCCTGCCAATAAGCTTGAGATTGCCCATTAAGGGTCAGACCAAAATCGATAGCGGCTAATACCGCAAACGGCACACAGAGCCATATCTTCTTTCTCATCTCTTCAGCCCGTACTATATGGTTTCCTGATAAAACCCATAGGTGCTATAGCAACGAATATCCTACTCTGCTTGCTGGAACAGGTCAAAAGGAATCTTGTCGGGTTTTCCTAAGAGGCAAGATGATTTGAGTGATTGAGGACAAAATTCAACTGGGGAACAAGGATTCGAACCTTGACTAAATGATCCAGAGTCATTTGTGCTACCGTTACACTATTCCCCAAATCAATCCGTGATTGTAAGACGCCGGTTGTGAATTGTCAATTGCATTTGACAGCTCTCCACACAATCGCTAATCTATCTTTATGATTCGGCTTTTCCAAATTATGGTCTTCGGCTACACGGCCGCCCTGCTTACAAGCTGTAACGCCCCCCAAAAAGAAAAGCCTATATGGCAGCAGGTCAAGATAAGCGATTTGGCTCCTTCTTCCGATGTAAACCATCCCACCGGCGGTCAACTATTAAAGACTATAAATCTCGACGTTCATATTTTTGAAATGCCGGCTGAAGACATCAACGCACTGAATGATGTTTGGCAGATGCTATACACAAAGCCGCTGCAGTTTAACGATTATGACGCTTTCAAAGCCAACTCATTTTCGGTCGGCTTCGGCCAAATTCAAATGTGGAATACAATCGCCAACGTATTGCGCGATGCCGGCTGTAAACATATAGAAACAGTTTCACTACTGCTGCCCGACGGCGAGACCAGCGATTTTACTATCGTAAGGTTAAATAAGGAACAGACCATTTTCTATATCTCAAGCGCCGGTTCAATGGAAGGCGCGACCATCGGCCCGGGCAAACTTGCTCTGCGAATAAAAGTTGAAAAAATCCCCGGCTCAAGAGGCGTATGCCAGGTTAATGCCCAGCCGGTATTTCCATCTCCAATACAAAGTCCAATCCCGCAACTGGCCGAACGCGCAAAAGCAGCCGAGTTCCTTTTTAGCTGCGCCGCCTTTGGCTTGAAAATGAGCCCCAGCGACTTTGTCTTGCTCGGGCCGGAAAAATACATCGGCCACCAAATAACATTAGGCAGTTTGTTCTTCAGCAAGCCCAACCCCAAACCAACTGTCAGAATGTTCCTGATTATTTGCACTCGGATAATTGACTGAGCCGCCGTATGCCAAACCCGACGGTTATACTAACTCGATGCAGCGATTACAGCCAGCCAAAAATCGCCCAGGCGATTGCAACGCAGTTTGAGCTTCTTGGCGGCTTGAAAAAATTCGTAACACGAGGCGACACCGTCCTGCTTAAGCCGAATTTCATTGCCCCAAGGTCCCGCCGCTGTGCCACCCAGACCGACCCGGCGGTCCTAATCGAGGTCGCCAGGCTCTTAAAAGATTTCGGTGCAAGGCCTTTCATCGGCGACTCCCCAGCCTGGGGCAATGTGTTCACCTGCATAAAAGCGTTAAAACTGGAAGAGGCCCTGAAAAAACTATCCGTGCCGGTAAAGCAGCTCAACAAACCGAAAAAGTGCCGGATAGGAGCAAAAAACCTCGAGGTCGGCATAAGTTCAATCGCGCTCGATGCAGATGTTATTATAAATATGCCGAAGTTCAAAACGCATCAGCAGTTGGTAACGACGTTCGCAGTTAAGAATATGTTCGGCTGCTGTTCCGGCAAGCGAAAAGCCCTCTGGCATTTTGCGAAAGGCAAAAATGCCGACGAGTTTTGCGAATTGCTCATTGAAATATACAAATTCCTGAATCCCGCTCTGACTATCATCGATGCCGTTACGGTAATGGACGGCCCCGGCCCAATCCGCGGAAGAGCAAGGCCGCTCGGCTGGCTTCTTGGTGGAACCGAGCCATTCGCGATGGAAGTTATCTGCTCTAAGCTGGTCAATATCAATCCTGAAAATCTGCCGATTATCAAAACGGCAAAGCAGATGGGATTAAACTGCCCGGACGCAGACAGCATAAAAATCCTCGGCGATTCACTGCCGCAAAGCCCCTGTATGGATTTCGAGCTGCCCCGGCTTATTCCAATCAGGTTCTCCCTGCCGCACGTCTGCAAAAGCATTTGCAAACAGATAATTCTTCTGGTCAAATCCGTTAAAAAATGATAAGTATCAAATATGAAAGGCGAGCAGATTAATATTCTTGGGATTGAGACCAGTTGTGACGAAACAGCGGCGGCTGTTGTTGCTGATGGGAAGGTTATCAAATCATCAATTGTGGCCTCGCAGACAAAGCTGCACGAAAAATATGGCGGCGTCGTCCCTGAAATCGCCTCCCGCGCACATATCGAAAAAATATATCCCGTTATAGCAGAGGCAATCGCGCAAGCAGGCGTTGGCAAAGATGATATTGACGCAATCGCTGTCGCAAATCAGCCGGGATTAACAGTTGCTTTGATAGTCGGCGTAACCGCCGCCAAGACCCTCGCATTTGTCTGGGACAAACCCCTGATAGCAATCAATCATTTACACGCTCATCTGCAATCAGCGCTTCTGGAGCAAAATAGTCCCGAATTGCCCGCCGTGGCTTTGATAGTATCAGGAGGTCATACCAGTTTGTATGATTACCGTTCGCCTTTGCAGCCTATTCTGCTTGGTTCCACGATTGACGACGCCGCCGGCGAGGCCTTTGATAAGGTAGCGAGTATCTTAAAATTATCGTATCCGGGCGGCCCTGCTATCGAGAGGATAGCCAAACACGGCAATCCAAAGGCAATCAAATTCCCAATATCGATGCTCGGAAAGGACTCGCTGGATTTTTCGTTCAGCGGCATCAAAACCGCTGTGCTGTATTACTGCCACGGCAAAGATATGAAAGCCGAAAATAAGGTCGATTCGATGACCAGTGTTCAAATCGCCGACATCGCAGCATCGTTCCAGGCAGCGGTGGTCGATGTGCTTGTTAAGAAAACACGCAGGGCCGCCGAAAAAATCGGTGCAAAAACCATACTTCTCGGCGGCGGAGTCGCAGCCAATATGGAGCTACGAACCCGTTTGCAACAGATGTGCGACTCTATGACACCGGCAAAAAAACTGCTGGTCGCGCCAAAACGATATTGCACCGACAATGCGGTTATGGTAGCTTCATTGGGGTATTATAAATTCAAAGCCGGACTTTTTGCAGATTTAACCCTTGAGCCAAAAGCAAGTAGTGAATGAGAGAAATACCCAATTTATATGTAATTTTGATATTTAATTTTTGATATTTAATTTTATGACAGCTGAACAACTGAAAAAATTGTTATCACAGGTAAAGAATGGCAAAGTCACCATCGACGAAGCCGTTGACAAACTTCGTCATCTGCCGTTTGAGGACCTGGGCTTTGCCCACCTGGACCATCACCGCCAACTCCGTTGCGGCTTTCCGGAAGTCATTTACTGCCCCGGCAAAACCACTGAACAAATAGTTAAAATCTTCTCGAACCTCGCTGAAAAAGGCAATAATATCCTCGCCACCCGCGCAGAAGAGAACGTCTTTAAGGCACTGGTCAAAATAAAAAAATTCCCGAATATCAGATATGAAAAATCAGCGAAGGCAATTGTGCTGGAGCAGAAAAAAATCAAACCTTCGAAGTCCGTTATCCCGATAGTCACCGCCGGCACCGCTGATTTGCCCGTCGCTGCGGAAGCGAAAGTCACCGCCGAAATTATGGGCCAGCGCACAGAGTTGATTTGTGACGTCGGCGTAGCTGGCCTGCACAGATTGCTCGGCCATCTGGAAAAACTCCAAAATGCCAACGTCATCATCGTTATAGCGGGAATGGAAGGAGCTTTGGCCAGCGTCGTAGGAGGCCTGGTCAGTTGTCCCGTAATTGCCGTCCCTACCAGCATCGGCACAGGCGCCAGCTTCGGCGGTATCGCCGCCCTTTTGACTATGCTCAATAGTTGTGCCGCAGGTGTAACCGTCGTCAATATCGACAACGGCTTTTCCGCAGGCGTAGCCGCCACACTTATAAATCGAAAAATAGAAGCTAAGAAATAAAATGCAGATAGTAGAACAAATTCCGAAACTAAAACCAAGAAAGCCTGATGCCCACAAAGGCGATTTCGGCAAAGTCTGTATCATTGGCGGCTGTATCGGTTTCAGCGGCGCCCCCGCCCTTGCCGGCCTGGCCGCACTACGCGCAGGCGCTGGTCTCGTCAGAGTTGCAGTCCCTGAAAGTGTCCTGCCAATCGTTGCCTCGATAGAGCCATCTTATACTACCATACCGCTCGCTGAAGATAGCGCAGGCCGAATATCCGCAAAGGCTATCAATACCATTCTCGATGCAACAAACGAAAACGATTGTCTCGCCTTCGGCCCCGGCATCGGCATCAGTGGCGCACTTCGCTCGATACTCGAAACCCTCATCGAACAGGAGCATTTGCGGTTGCTTATAGATGCCGATGGCCTTAATAACCTTGCTTTGATAAAAGATTGGCCTGCCAAAATAAAAGCAAATCTGATTCTGACGCCCCATCCGGGAGAAATGAAAAGATTATGGTCTGGCCTTTTCAGAGAACAACTGCCCCCCGACCGCAAAGACCAGGCAGGTAAATTAGCCAAGCGTACTGAAACCGTCGTCGTTTTGAAAGGCGCAGGGACAGTCGTTACCGACGGCCAAAAAGTATATATCAATAAAACCGGCAATCCCGGTATGGCAACAGCCGGCTCAGGCGATGTTCTCACGGGCGTTATAACCGCCCTTATAGGCCAGGGCCTGAGCAATTTCGACGCGGCAGTCCTCGGCGTTTACATTCACGGCTCAGCCGGCGATATTGCAGCAGAAAGATACGGCCAGGTCAGCTTGATGGCCACCGACATAATCGAAGCATTACCGAAAGCTTTCCTGGAAAGATAGTGTTCGTCTTTGCCGATTCATACTGCAATTTTCAATTTTCTCTGCTAATTTTCTGGCCACCATTTTTCCTAACGCCGTCAACAGTCCTATATTATCACCACTATCAGATAATGAACCGCAAGACCAAAAAAAATTTCAAACTGCCCAATTTTTGTTCGGTTTTTGTTAGGGTTTTTACCCTCGTATTACCGATAGAAGCATTTACTATAAGAGTGAAATTCTCAAAATGAATAATCATCTTAACAAACAATTTGAGCCGGTATGCAGATTCGGGCCGGGCGGTGATTTCGTCTCTGTTTGGCCGCCGCAATCACAGCCCCATAGCATAGCCACTTCTATGGAGGATTTAGAATATGCCGTTGAAAGCAGCGATGGAAAACCATCGCTCCGTCGCCATAGCTGTGGAGCGTCGGCGACTTACTCCACGCCAACTGCAGTTATTAAAAGCGATTCGCGTTTTTCAGGCAGGCCGATGTTATTCCCCGACGATTGCAGAATTAGCATCGGAACTCGCCATAAGCCGAAGCACCACATTCGAGCATATCACAGAGCTGCGAAAAAAAGACCTGTTATCACCTTCGCCGGCCACGGCTCGCTCTTTGAAACTAACTTCAAAAGCGCAAGAACTGCTTAACTGCCTCGACAATGACATCTCGAACCCTTGTAGCCGACCGCCGGCAGGCATACCGCTCGCAGGCAAAGTTGCCGCCGGAGCGCCCATAGAGGCCATCGAAAACATTGAGCCGCTGTCCCTGAATTCTTACTTTGGAAACAGTAACGATATCTTCGCCCTTGAGGTAAAAGGCGACAGTATGACCGGCGATGGGATAGCAGACGGCGACCTTATAATCTGCCGCAAATGCAGCTCCGCCGATAATGGCCAATTAGTTGTCGCAATTGTGGACGATGAAAATGCAACATTGAAGAGATTCTACAAGGAAAAATCCGCTGTCCGCCTGCAGCCGTCCAATGACAATTACGACCCGATTTATTCAGACAACTGCCGAATCGAAGCCGTCGTGGTGGGTCTGGTGAGAAAACTTTAACCCCCTGAAATTACGAGTTGCTAAGAAGCGTGTGTGCGGCTGGTCTGGCCTTTGTGCTTTTTTAAGGATTTCAGCCACTTCGTCCAGGCGCTTTTGTAAATCTCGCTGGAGACCAAAAAGCCGTCGTTATGACTGCCGAAAATCTCGACAAACTCTTTCGGCTCATTCGCCGCCTCATACAACTCCAGACCAAATTCGAACGGTATGGTCTCATCGTTTCGGCTGTGAATTATCATCACCGGGCAATGAACGTCTTTAACATAATCGACCGTTCTGTAGCTAAACCTCGCAAACCACCACACAGGCATATAGGGGTAAAACGTCCTGCCGATATCAACGTACGATGTAAAAACGCTTTCAACTGGGATCTTCCCCATTCGACTCCTTCGACAGGCTCAGGACAGGTAACAGAGATTTTTTAGATGCTGATTGCGTAAAGATTTTTGCCGTTGAAAAAGGGTAGGGTTTGGGTAGGATTGGGGGGAAAGTAAAAAGTTAAAAAGGAAATAATAGGTGGCTGTCCCCGGTTATTCCTTGCTGCCTCTTAGTTCTGTTTATTATCTATCGCTACCCTTTTGTTTTCCCTTAAATTTTTAGCCCTTGGAAAAGTGAACGCAGGTTTTTGTTTCAGCAGCGCATATCCGAAGTTGAGCATTGTATCATTGCCGAGTTTAGTCACTTTGGGCGGGTTTATAAAGAAATTGGCTATTATCGCCTTGATAGTCCCCCAGTAACTCTCATCCGCTGTCTTCTTACGGATAGATGCTATTTCTATTCCCATCCTAGGTGTCTCGCTCTTTTTGAATGTAAGCGTGTTCACCCTTGCAACTATCTCATTAGACCTATTTTCATACTTATATTGCCCGTCTTTGGGTTCAACGTCATATAGGCCAATGGTTACGGGGCTTTTTTGGTCCCTTGCGTTGAAACAGATATCCACCTCGGTAACGGTCTTGGTAGAGCCGGTCATAGTTCCTTTAACCTCGATGCGGCCGAACCCTTCTCCTTCAAACTTAATGTAATCGAGCGTATTTGTCAGCGACTCGCCTTCCGCCAACCCACCGGCGTGTTTTGCTATCATCCCCGCAGGGTCAAATGTATTTTTGTGAAAGCCCTTTCCCAGTATTTCGAATTCACAGGTCACATAGAAAGAATTTGAAGTTACGTTTCTTTCATACGAGATAATACCTACCTGCTGCTCATTATTGGCACTGGTTTCCCTGTCCACAAATGTCGGAGATATCAACGGAATAAAATACATGAAAGAGGAGATGGGATTTATCTTAAACGTCCGGCTGCTGTAACTCAACGCAACAGTAGGGCCGTTGGCATCGTTGACGTCCGCTGCCGGTTCACTGCCGACGCCTCTCGCAGGATTGTTGGGGTCAGAGCTTATCCCGACACCGGCCATTAGAAGCACGATACAAACAACAGTAATCGTGAATAAACCTGATAGAAGGCGGTTTATTAAAAGTACACGTGGATTTATCACATACAATTGCATGGCTTACACCTGATACTGAGATACTCAACAAACCACACTTTGTTATTTTAACCCCAGAAAGCATATCTGGGGTGTCAGAACATTCTCGGCAAAGTCTTGCGCGCAAAAAAACCACATACCTCCCTCACCTTCCACGACATACCGCCGTCACGTCTGGTGCCCGCGAAGTAACAGACCACAAGAACACTGTAAGGCACAAGATTATGTCCTAAAACTACCCTTTGAAATATGCGGCTGCTGTGGGGGTGGTATTTGCAATCCAGAAAATGGAGCACCGAAGCACTCTACTACTTGCCAATACTACCCTGGCATCCGCTTATAAAAACCATAAGCGCCAAAAAGGCAGATACAGCTACTACTAATACAAAGTTGCAAATTTGTCGTAATTTCATGTTACATCTCCATTTGAACCTTAATAATTGTGAATTGGTTTTAATTTCATGCCGATGCTTTACCGCTTATCGTCATAGTACAGCAAAACGACCCGCCTACTTCAAAAGTGACACTCTTTCTATTTGGTCTTTGCAATTTAGAAAATGAAGCACCGAAACACCCTACTATTTGCCAATACTACCCTGGGCTCCATGGCATCCGCTCATAAAAACCACAAGTGCCAAAAAGGCAGATACAGCTACCACTAAGACTAAGTTGTAAATTTGTCGTAATTTCACGTTACATCTCCTTTTAATTAGCGTTATAATTGTAAATTGGTTTTAGTTACATGTCAACGATTTATCACTGAGCGGCATAACACAGCAGGACCACATTCAAATATTGATCGCCAACGGCACAGTCCTTATCAATGCCGCTCTTCGTACCGTATTTCCAAGTTCCGGTCCCGATCAGACTGCTCCGAGTGCCGATCCCGCCACTCATCCCGCCGCCCATGTCCTTCGCTTTCACAGCCGCCACACATAAGGAACAAAGAAAGCACAAACATCGTAACCAATAAAATCTTTACCCTTGTCATACAATTCTCCTTATACGTGAAAAATATATTTCAAACCTACTCTTTCAGTTTTCATTTAGCTTAACCACGCAATAGACCAAAGAGGCCGATAAAGATCGCAACAACGCTGCCGAGCAGTCGGCTCATTTGCCCTTACCTTTGCTCCTGCCCTTGTCCTTGTTCGCGTCATTTGTGTCGTCCGCGCGCTGATTCTCCTTAGGCGTATCCTTTACCTCATTCTTTTTGGACGTATCCTCCTCGCCTTTGTCTTTACGTTCGTTGGCCGGTCGAGGCGGCGGGCCTTTCTCGGCTGCGCCCTGTTTGCCAACAATAGGCGGGGCCGGAACTTTCACCCGCTCCGGCTGGGTTACATGTACCTCACGCGGCGGAACAACCGGAGTATTGGTATCCTTGGGCTGGGTCACCTGTTCCTTGTGCTCGGCAGGCGGAGGTACCGGCTCCTTATGTTCAGACGGCTGCGTCGCAGGGCCTTTGTGCTCCTCAGGCGCAGGTGCCGGCTCCTTATGTTCAGACGGCTGCGTCACAGGACCTTTGTGCTCTTCAGGCGCAGGTGCCGGCTCCTTATGTTCAGACGGCTGCGTCACAGGACCTTTGTGTTCCTCAGGCGCAGGTACCGGCTCCTTATGTTCAGATGGCTGCGTCAAAGGGCCTTTGTGTTCCGTGGGTGGTTGGACTGTCTTCTGACTTGCCGGTGTGGACTCCCAACGGTTGCGTTCCGCACTGAACGTGTGCACGGCGGTCGCCTGTGTGGCTATCTTCTGTTGTGCTTTGGCGTTGATATGCTCGAACTTCAGCGAGGTCTTCTTGTTGGCGGCGACCGCGGTCAGAAGCTCTGCCATCCGAAAGTTGTTTTGCTGCTGCTCTGGCAACCTATTAGCCTGGCGGATTTCCATCTCGTGATATGTCCTGGGCGGACGAAGATTCCTATCGGCATGGCGGAGGTCGTACTCATGCCGCTCGTGTTCCTCCCAGCGAGGTTCGTCCCTGTAGTGGTGCCAGCGGTCATATACATATATCGGGTCGTACCACGTGTGAATCCGTTCGACTTCATACCGCGGGAAGATGCCGATGCTGAGATAGGCGTCATCGTAGTAATCACCGAAGTAGTAATGGCTGTATCGCGGATAGGTAAATAGATTCACCTGCAGCATGCCGATGTCGATGACGATGCTCGGCGAGTAACTAAACCCCGACCGGCCATAGACGGACGGTGGGAAGTAAACCGGCGCAAACAACACGCCGCGGTCTTCCAAGGGATAGTCCCAGTGCCCGTCACAGAAGACGTAGCCCCGCGGCGTCCAAACATAGTGAGACGGTACCCAGACCCAGTTCGGACGCGCCACCAGCCAGTAACCTGGCCGCCGGACATAGTAGCCCTTGTACCAGTATTGGCAGGATGGCACCCAAATGTTGTCCGGAGATGGCGGTGGACTTGGCGGTTGCACATCATCGAATACCGGTGGGGCGGGCAGATACTCAATGTCCTGAATGCCGGCCGGCGTCCAGAAACCTGCTACCCACTCCCAACCCCCGGTCACTTGGCTCCAGTATCCCGGCACCCAAGACATATTCGGAGGAGCGGCTCTCCAGCAGGCGCTGACCCAGATGTAGTTGTTTCGGTCCCCATCCCAGGACCAGTAGCCCGGAACCCAGGCGTAGCGATCGCCTTTCGGCCTTTCTGCCGGAGGAATTTCCTCGATGTTGGCCGGCGGCTGGTTTGGGACCACCAGCCCCGCCTGAATCTGCAAGTTGACCGGTTCGGCAAAGGCCTCATGCACCGGCCCGCGGGTCAAAACCTCTGGCTGCTCTTGGGCCGGTATCGGTGGTGGCTGCTCAGTATCGGTGCCATAGAGCGGACCAGCCGCCAGAGACAATGCCAGCACAATCGTAATTGCAGTTTTCATCTTTTGTTCCTTTCTTAAAGAAAGAGTCGTAACAATACTCCTCATGTTACAAGTAATATTTCGCACCTAAGCCTTTTAATTTTGATGCCTGGCCCACAAAATGGTCACCTGAGTTTTCGTCCGCTGATGATTTGAAGCAAGATGACTACAACGGCGATTACCAGGAGAGCGTGAATGAAACCGCCCATGGTGTAGGAACTCACTAACCCAAGGAGCCACAATATAATCAGAACAACAGCGATGGTGTAAAGCATAACAATTTTCCTTTTCTTTTTTGGTTAAACAGCCGAGCAGCCCCACGTCAAACGACCTGGGGCTGCTCAGATTAGAACAAACTACCTACCCGGAGCCTACGGAGAGACAACCTTCACGGTGAATACCGTCGAGGTCGGTTCGCCGGTTGTCGGGGTCCCCGTCACAGAGACGATATACTCACCGATGGCAGCGTCCTTGGGCACCGTAATCGTGATCTGCACATCCGGCTTGTCGCTGGCCTTGACGACGACTTTGGCCGGGTCGAAGGTGATGCCTTCGCCCTTGGACAATTTAACTTCCAAAGTTATGTCCTGCTTGAAAGACTCGCCTCTCTCCAGAGAGATGGTGACAATTTGAATTTCACCCTGTTTTATCTTCGTGTCGAAGGTTGGGACAGCGATCTTGAATTCTTCGCCCTTACCAACACCGCCGCCTTTAGGGCTGTCTGATTTCATGGTGTAGCCGGCCTCCGGAGCGATAACTTTCACTTTGAATTCCGCTGATGTGGGTTCGCCGGTTGTCGGGGTCCCCGTCACAGAGACCTTATACTCACCGAGGGCAGCGTCCTTGGGCGCCGTAATCATGATTTTCACATCCGGTTCGTCACCTGCCTTGACGATAACTTTGGCAGGGTCGACGCTGATACCTTTGGCCGCTTCGATTTGCAGTTTCACATCCTGCTTGAAAGACTCGCCCCTCTGCAGTTTGATGGTAACGGTTTGGGTTTCACCCGGCTTGACCTTCGTGTCGGAGGACGGGACATCGATCTTGAATCCTTCGCCCTTGCCGACACTACCGCCTTTAGGGCTGTCCGCGCCTCGAGAGACGGCCGCCAGAACCAGCGTTAGTACGACCATAATTGCAATTACCTTTTTCATTTTCTGTTCCTTTCCTAAAAATGGAGTCATACAATAACTTTGCCGCGGCATCTTTACCGCCTAATCCGAAGGCAAGAGCCAAAGCAAGGACAATGCCGCCAAGGACAATATTGAAAGTGGCAGTTACCAAAAGAGGGGCGATACCAAGCTGTTCTAACGAAATAGTTACTGCGAAGATTATAATCGCCCATCGGCTTATGCCGGCAAGTATCTCCGGTTTGGGTAATTTCGCGTTCCCGGCAGCCGTGCGAACTATTCCTGAGACAAAACTGGCCAGAAACATAGCAACCACCAGAACAAGCAACGCTGCTATCACATTCGGGACGTAAGCAAATAAGCTTGCAAGAACATCGGATGCCTTGGGCAGCCCCAATGCATCGACTGCCATTACTAAAACCATAATAATAATCAGCCAATAAACTATGCTGCTTACCACTTCTCTGGCGGAAATTTTCAAATCGCCCTTTCTTAGAATTCCTGTTATGCCCGCCTTGTCCGCCAGCGTATCGAAGCGCACTACCTTAAGCAGCCAGTCGATTATCCCTCTGATTGCCTTGGCCACAATCCAGCCTACTATCAGAATTACTAAGGCGCCCAGCAGGACAGGAATATAGGCCAGTATTCTGGTCAACATTTGGCGGACCGGCTCAACTATAAGATTGTCCCATTCTAACACAGCTAACATTTTTTGTACCTCCACAATAAATTGTTAATATTCTCATCTTTATAATACACAACGGTTTTCATAATTTTCCACAAAACCTAACCTTTTTCTATCTTTATTGAGAATAGGGAAATTCCTATATTTGTTATAGTAATTTACCTAACTATAATAACAACAAAGATTTATTTATCAATCGGTGTAGGGTCTGTTTCTATTATAGGACTAATTGACTGTCTGACTGTCGGTAAAATACCCTACATTAACACCGATTCGCAGGACCCAGTTGTCGCCAATATCAGGTTGACAATTTATTCAATATAATTAAAATGTAAAATAAAAAAAGTTATTTTTTGGCGTTTTCTTGCAATTTCCCAACATAGGTTATGGAAAAGGCAGGCAAGAAAGGTGGAAAAACAAATGAAAAAATTAAAAGAGATGACCACAAAGCTTGGGCGCACCGAACAGATGCTGTATGTTAGCGAAGATAAATACCGCCAGCTTGTAGAGAATGCCGACTGTATTATTCTGCGTATGGACAAAGACGACAGAATAACTTTTTTCAATGAATTCGCCCAGAAGTTCTACGGCTATACTGAGCGGGAAATCCTTGGTAAAAATATTATAGGGACAATCATACCTGAAGAGAATAAATTCGGCCCTGGATTTTATACTGCCCGCGAGAATGAGAATATTTGTAAAAACGGCCGAAGAGTTTGGGTTTCCTGGGCAAACAAGGCGATTCGCGATGAAGATGGGAATGTTACGGAAATCCTTTGCGTCGGCCATGACATCACTGAACGCAAACATATGGAGGATGAGTTGGGACTATTAGCTACAGTGGTTCACAACTCGAACGATGCTATTACAGTTCAGGATTTGAAAGGTAATATCATCTCCTGGAACCTCAGTGCAGAGCGTATATATGGATACAGCAAAGCCGAAGCTATGAAGATGAATATCGGCAGGATAATCCCTGACTATAAGCGGGAAGAAATGCTGTCACTGACCGAAAGAGTGTTAAAAGGGGAAAACATCGAATTATTTGAAACACAGCACATTGCAAAAAATAACCGGATATTGGATATCTCACTTACCGCTACATTGTTGAAAGATGAAAAAGGGGAACCTTTTGCCATTACAACAACCGAAAGGGATATTACCGAACGCAGACGCCTGGAAAAAGAAATCCTGGATATAACAGAAAGGGAACGAGAACGGATAGGCCAGGAAATGCACGATGGTATGGGCCAGATACTCACCGGCATCGCTGTTAAGTGCAAAGGATTAGCACTGAAGCTTAAGGGCAAATCATCAGAAATGAAAAATGCATTAGAAATATCAAAACTTGCCAACAAGGCGATAGTTCAAACGCGAGACCTCGCCAGGATGCTTTGTCCTGTTGATATTGAAACAGGCGGTTTGGTATCGGCCTTAAAAATGCTGGCGTCCAGTACAGAAAAAATTCTGGGAATCACGTGTCAATTCCAGTGTAAAAAATTTGTCTTGGTTGAAAATCTTGTTGAGGCAAGGCAAATTTATCGCATCGTGCAGGAAGCTATTACCAATGCCATTAAACACGGCAAAGCGAAGAATATCAGTATAAAGCTTCATTTGACTAAAAGTAAAACTGTTCTGTCAGTAAAAAATAATGGCCGAGCTTTCAAGAAATTACTGCCAAAGAATAAAGGACTGGGACTAAAGATTATGAAATACCGCACCGACCTGATAGGCGGCTCTCTTGATATTCGAAAAGGCAACAAAGGCGGGACAGTTATGACATGTGCATTTCCAAACAAAAGATATCAAGTCTTAAGAAAAAAGTATGGCATTGAAGAAAAAACAAAACAAAACTAATGAAAACAAAACGCAGGTTCTTATAGTTGATGACCATCCTGTAATAA
>JBELAN010000005.1:0-147082 GCA_049508795.1 Sedimentisphaerales bacterium
GTTTTGTACTTCCCGCTGAACGAGGGAACCTGGGTACCGGACGGTAACACTAATGATCTATCACCCTATACCAACTACGGCTTGCAGAGAGGTAATCCGCTGTGGGTGGCCAGCAGCCCCCAGGGCAGTTATGCGCTGGACTTTAACGGCGTCAATGATTACCTTAGGGTTAATACCTCGGCGAGCCTGCATCCCACTGCTGCGGTTTCACTTGCAGTGTGGGTAAAAACTAATGATTGCGGCAACTACGAATCTAATCCTTATATACAGAACCCGGCTTATATAATACGGCACTCGAGCGGTAATAACATAGAATTTACTATCCATGCACCTACAAATACTGATTACTCAGCAGTTCTTCCTAATGTGGATAGTTCATTCAATGGCGTCTGGCACCATTTGGCTGGAACTTTTGATGGAAGGTACGTCAAATTATACGTTGACAGCGTATTAGAAAATACTGTCGACACTAATGGAACAACTATAGCCACTAATACAACCTGGGTCGGTATCGCAGCAAGCCCTGTAGCACCTGAGTATTTCAGTGGTATGCTAGATGAGGTTCGGATTTACAACAAGGCTCTGTCGCAGACAGAAGTAGCATGGCTGGCCACTAACGGCACAGGCCATTTCCCGATTACGTCGCCGGCGAATCTATACAAAGTTGACCCTAAAATAATCAACTTCAAAGACTTTGCAATGCTTGCAGAGGGCTGGCTTGAAGAGCAACTGTGGCCGTGAGGGGTGGTGATACGAGGTTGAAAGTGTGAGATTGCCGCCCATTCGGCACCTCGCTGGAATGTTACGATAAAACCGGCGCATTCCATAGCAGGTGAAGGAAGCTCTTTCGCCGCGTGGCCCAGCGTTGTATGAAAGACTCTTCCCTTTCCATAATTAACTGTAAACAAAACGGGTCCGTGCTCGCCGGTGTCGTCTCCGGCGGGGTCGGAGTATGCAGTCGCAAGGACGGTCAGGTTTTTAGCCGGGCCACGAAGCTTGTCGTAAAGCGCCAGACATCACCTGGCCATAAGCACGGGTCTGGGCCTGTTTCATTAACTTCATCAATCCGCCAGTAATAAGTCGTGTTTGGCTCAAGGCCAGCAAGATGCTCATACACTGTCTCGGTCTGATTTCGTATAAATTCCGGCGTTAGACCGGCACCGAAGCACACATCGTGCGATTTTGCATGCTTCCCTGCTGCCTACTTCGATGGTCCCGAGGGAACACCTGTGTTACCAGGACGCGGATTAGGCTTGTAGGCCTTACTCTTACTAAGACCGGGCGCAAGCTGAACCGTCCCTATAAGACTCGGATTTCGCCATGCATCTCCTGTAGCATCATGCCAGGCGAGCTGGGTCTCACGGTAACCGCGATCATTATCATTAACCATTACATCAAAACCCAGCAATTTGCCTAATCCAACAACATCAGGCCTACCTGAAACATTCAGAGTCGTCCATGGGAATCTTATTTCGAGAGTATATCCGGTACCTTGCCCGCCAGCTTCTCCGCCAACACCTTTTGTCAATACGACAAAATTCACGTCGGTAACGCTGGCAGGGCTATGGCGTTTCTCCTCCAGGCCCTTTACATTAGGATCAGCGTTCCAAGCAACACGATACTGGTAGTCATCAGGACCCATAGCCTTTAGCTTGTCATTGCCAATATCGATAAAAATCTCTACACTATCATTGTTCCAGGACTCGCCCGCAGAATTGTTACACAGGTTGCTATCGTTGATATCCACGAATACATAAAGATAATTTGAATCCCAAAGGGCCCACCAGCTGCCAGAAAGGTCAGCAGGAGATTCAGAAGGGCTGAAGCCGCCTTTGACGGTGTATGATATCGGGTGTTTCTCTGAGGCCGACCATGCATCGTCTTTAATACCATCGATAACAGGTGGAGTTGACGCTGCTGGAATATTAGCGTCCACAGCGGCGGACGCGTAACCAGCCAGACCCAACGCAAGAACAAAAGAAATTAAAAAAAACAATTTTTTGCACATAATAATTCTCCTTCAAAAATGAACCTTTTTTCGCAATAAAACCATATTTTTTATCTAAAACTGCAGAAAAACAGCACGAGCCATCTCGCGACATCTTCTGTCGCTTTTGTAATTATTGTATAAATCTACTGAATAGTCAAGCTTCGCACTTTTTACCACGAAAAATCGTTGGAAAATAAGGATTTAGGCCCGAGCTGTGTGCGGCATTAAAGTAACAAAACTCTTGCAGGAACAGGGACTTTGAGTTACCTTATTTTCTTCGTTATTACCAACAAAGATGCATTAGAAACCCCTATTACTCGTCGGGGCGGAGCGCCCCGCCGTAGCCCGAAAGGTCGGTAACGATGAAGGTATCTGTAAAAAACCCGGGTCTGTCCGAACTTGATGAGCTTTGCGTTCAAACCATCCGGTTTCTGTCCATTGATGCGGTCCAGAAGGCCAACTCCGGTCATCCCGGTATGCCGATGGGAATGGCGCCGGCGGCATATATTCTCTGGATGAAACACCTTCGGTATAATCCGGCCAATCCGCAATGGCAAGCCAGAGACCGATTTGTTCTCTCGGCAGGCCACGGTTGCATATTGCTTTATTCAATGCTGTATTTAACCGGATACAATATAAGCCTGGAAGATTTGAAGAACTTCCGGCAGTGGGGCAGCAAGACGCCGGGACATCCGGAATACCGCCCACAGCTCGGTATTGAAGTTACGACCGGGCCGTTGGGGCAGGGAATTTCCAATGCGGCCGGAATGGCGATAGCCCAGAAGTATCTGGCAAGCTATTTCAACCGAGATGGTTTTCCCATTATCGACTATAAAATTTATGTAATCGCCGGCGACGGCGATTTGGAAGAGGGGGTCTCCGCTGAAGCCGGCTCGCTGGCGGGACACCTCGGTCTGAATAACCTGATTGTGATTTACGATGATAACCGCATCACTATCGACGGCGAAACAAAGCTTTCCTTTACCGAAGACGTGGCGAAGCGCTATAAGGCATACGGCTGGAATGTGATAATCGTCGATGGCGACGGCAATGATATGGTTGCTTTTGAAAAGGCCCTGCGACGAGCAAAGAGAGAAAAAAACCGTCCGACAATAATAAAACTTCGGACGCATATTGCTTACGGCTGTCCGAACAAGCAGGACACTGCTGATGCGCACGGCGCTGCCCTGGGCGAGGATGAAATCAAATTAGTTAAGGAAAAATTCGGCTGGGACCCTCAAAAGAGCTTCGTTGTGCCGGAGGAGGTTCTCACATATATGCGAAAAGCTGTGGACAGGGGCAAACGAGCCGAGGAAAGATGGAACAAGATGCTTGAAAAGTATGCCCGCAGTTTCCCGGAGCTTGCGCAACAATTCCGTGACGGTGCAGCGGGCAGGTTAGGCGTCAACCTTGATGAGCTATTGCCGAAGTTTGAGGCAGGCAGCTCAGTTGCGACGCGCCAGGCTTCAGGAAAAGTGCTCGATGCGGTGATGCCGAAACTGCCGCTGGTTCTGGGCGGCTCGGCGGATTTGACGCCTTCAAACAATACGAGGTTTGCCGGGGCCAAAGATTTCCAGAAAGATGCGCGGGACGGCAGGTATATTCGTTATGGTGTCAGAGAGCATGCGATGGGCGCTATAATGAACGGGATTTCCGTAAGCGGTCTGGCCAGGGCTTATGGCGGGACGTTTCTGGTATTCAGTGATTATATGCGGCCGGCGATTCGTCTGGCGACCCTGTCGAAGTATCCGACCATATTTGTGTTCACGCACGACAGCATCGGCCTCGGCGAAGATGGGCCGACACATCAGGCGGTAGAGCATCTGGCGAGCCTTCGGGCGATACCGAACTTGCTGGTAATTCGACCAGCCGATGCTAACGAGACGGCCCAGGCGTGGAAATACATATTAGAGCATCGAGACGGACCCACAGCTTTGCTGCTTACCCGCCAGGGATTGCCCGTGCTGGACCAAAATAAATATAGCTCTGCCAAAAATCTAATCAAGGGCGCCTACACTTTGTGTGGCACGGACAGGCCTGATGTTCTTCTTTTAGCCAGCGGCTCGGAGGTTTCCATTGCTTTATGTGCAGCGGAAGGGTTGGCGAAAGAAAATGTCAAGGCGAACGTGATAAGTATGCCGTGCTGGGAACTTTTTGAAGAACAAAGCAAAGAATATAAAGATTCGGTTCTTCCACCAGCTATTAAGGCCCGAATTGGTATCGAAGCGGGTGTGGAACAGGGCTGGGGCAAGTGGCTCGATGATAAAGGCATCTTTATTGGTATGTCGTCATTCGGCGCATCGGCGCCATATAAGGTTTGCTTCGAAAAGTTCGGGATAACCGCTGAAAAAACAATAGAGGCGGCCAAAAAATCTATGGCAATTGGTAAATGGTGAACGGCAATTACCAATTACCAATGGAGCTTGGTCGAGACAGGATAGTTCGTGAGATAATCTCCCGGCTAAAGACTGCGAAAGGCAATGAGGGGGTGGTTAAGGTCGAGGGGACGTGGGGGTCGTTTGCGCCGCTATTGGTATCTTACATATCAAAGGAACTTGGTCGGCTGATTTTTTACCTCCGTCCGCATATTGACGATGCCGATAAAGCGGCTGATGATTTACATACCTTCGGAGCCGAACAGGTTGAGGCCCTGCCCGCCTGGGAAGGCGAAGAAGAATTGGCGGACGCCACCGATGAAATCAGGGCTGAGAGGCTAAAGCTCGTATCCCGTCTCTCATCACCTTCGGTGGCGAAGACGCCGGTCATTATCGCAGCATCTGTGCAGGCGATTTGCCAGCCGATACCAAATCCGCAGGCCTTGGAGAAAAGTTGTCTTCAATTACAAACAAGAAAAACAGCACCGCTTGAACAAGTAACCGAGTGGCTGGTTGAAAATGGATTTGAGCGAGTGGAACGGGTCGATTTGCCGGGGCAGTTCGCGCATCGTGGCGGCATTGTTGATATTTATGCGCCATTGAGCATCGGAAAAACTTTGTCTGACGAAAAACAGGTGGGTTTATCGCCGCAGGACGCTGAAGCAATCAGAATTGAATTTTTCGGCGATACAATAGAAAGCATTCGCGAAATAAATCTGGATACGCAACGGTCGAGCCAGCAAATAAAAAGCATCAACATTGTTTCAGCAGTGTGTGGGACTGCCGCAGAGGAGAGGGAGCTTTTCATAAATATCCTGCCGGAAGAGACAATAATAATTCTCGAAGAGCCAAACGACATCGAAGAGGTCGCGAAGTTATTTTGGGAACGGGCTGAAGATACGAAGCGGCTTTATCGCTGGCAAGATATTTATGAGGCAATGGCAAAATTCACACAACTGCACATCTGCAGATTTGCCACGGCAGCGCCAGGTGAATTTCTTAAAGTTGATATCAAGAGTGTGCAGCGGTTTCAGCACAAGGCCGCTTCATTGTGGACGGGACATAAGGAGGCCTTGCAGGAATTAATTCAAGAAGCGGAGCAGGGAAAGAAAATTTTACTCTACTGCGAAAGCTCAGCCGAGAATAAGCGCATAACCAAAATTATAACAGAAAGTAAGAGAGTAGTGCCGGCGAATTTTAAGCTGCTGCAGGGATTTATTCATCAGGGGTTCGTCATAAATTCGCTGGATACGATTATAATAAGCCACCACGAGCTGTTCGGCCAATATACGCTCAGGAGGCGGCCGCGACCGGCACAGGCAGGGGCGCCGGTGGATACGCTCGAGGACTTACAGGCGGGCGACTACGTAGTTCACGCTTCATACGGCATCGGCAAGTTCTTAGGAATAAAAACTATACAGGAAAAAGGAGGCGCGTCGGAATATCTCACGATTGAATATGCCGACGGCGTAAAAATCCAGGTTTCGGTCCGCAATATCGCTCTGGTGCAAAAGTTCATAGGGACAACCCCGAAACGGCCAAAATTGAGCAAGGTCGGCTCGAAAAGATGGCAGAGGCAAAAAGAAAAAGTTGCACGCTCCGTCGAAGACCTGGCCGGCGAGTTGCTCGAGGTTCAGGCGCAGCGCCAGGCAAAAGGCGGAATTGCATTCGGGCCGGACTCGAACTGGCAGGCCGAATTTGAAGAGTCATTCCCATATCAAGAAACACCGGACCAAACCATAGCCTCCGAGCAAATCAAGACAGATATGCAAGAGCCAATGGCGATGGACAGACTGCTGTGCGGCGACGTTGGCTACGGCAAAACAGAACTTGCGATGCGTGCAGCGTTTAAGGCGGTGGAGAACGGAAAGCAGGTGGCGGTGCTTGTGCCGACCACCGTATTGTGCGTGCAGCACGGCAGGACCTTCACCGAACGTTTTGCTGATTTCCCGATTTGCATTGAGGTTCTCAATCGCTTCAAGACAACGAACCAAGCGAGGGACATCCTCGCACGGACAAAACGGGGCAGAGTCGACGTACTGATAGGGACACATCGGCTTTTGAGCGACGACGTCGGCTTTAACGATTTAGGGCTTTTAATCATCGACGAGGAACAGCGGTTTGGGGTTGAACATAAAGAGAAACTCAAAAGATTACGTATCAATGTCGATGTTCTTACGATGACGGCTACGCCGATTCCACGGACGCTGCACATGTCACTGCTGGGCCTGCGTGACATAAGCTCGCTGGCAACGCCGCCATTAGACAGGCGAAGCATAGTAACAACCGTAACTGCCTACAACGAAGAGCTTATAAGAAAGGCAATTATCCGGGAATTAACTCGCCAGGGACAAGTGTTTTTCCTGCACAACAGAGTCAGGACGATTGAGAAAAAGGCCTGGGAAATTCAAAAGCTGGTCGGCGACGCCAAGGTTACTATCGCACATGGGCAAATGACAAAGAGCGAGCTTGAGAAGGCAATGATAGATTTTGTAATGGGCGAAACGGATGTGCTCGTATGCACGACAATTATCGAATCCGGCCTGGATATCCCAAATGCGAATACAATTTTTATAAACGATGCAGACCGGTTCGGCCTGGCTGAGCTGCATCAGCTTCGCGGCAGGGTGGGCAGATATAAGCACCTCGCTTATGCTTATATGCTGCTGCCGAGCTCAAGGCCGATTACGCCGGTAGCAGCGAGACGCCTTAAGGCCATTGAAGACTACTCACATTTAGGCGCCGGCTTTAGAATCGCACTTCGAGACCTGGAGATTCGCGGGGCAGGCAATATCTTAGGGGCTGAACAATCCGGTCATATTCAACTGGTAGGTTATCAGATGTACTGCGATTTGTTGGCAGAGGCCGTCAGGAAATTAAAGAACGAACCCGCAGAGGCGGAACCTTGCGCTGTTATTGATTTGGGCTTTGCCACGTATATACCGAAAAATTACATACCCTCCGACAGATACCGGATGGATATTTACCGCAAAATTGCGGTTACAAAAACAACGGAGGACTTAAAACAGATAGAAAGCGAATTAGCTGATGTATATGGCCCGCTGCCGGACGAAGTCGAACTACTGCTGGAGCTGGCCGACCTTCGAATCAAAGCAGGTAAGCGGGGCATAAAAAGTATCATCGCTTCCGGCAAAGATTTGATATTTTCATTTACCAAAGAATCGGGCGTGAAAGCTGATTCTTTGTTCGCCAAGGTGAAAGGGACAGTGCGAATTACCGACCCGAAAACGGTATATTTACGCCTGCCGCAGAGCTACTTTGAGCCGAAGACGCTAATGAACGTTCTGCGAAAGATTCTTGGCACAACTTCATAAAATGACATATAATAAACAGATGACTCCACATCTTCATAGAAGCTTTGAGATGTTTAGCAGGAGATTATGGCTATGCGTAAGTGTGCTTTTCTGACAATACTGGTGCTCTTGTTGATTTACGGCTGCGGAGGCGGCAGTAAGCCAAAGTTCACCGATGAAGAGCTGGCGCGTATCCCTCTTGCGCAAAAAGAAGGTCTGCCGGAGGCCTCAGGCGGATTTGTCCTGGCGGTGGGCGGTGAAACTATAACCTCTAATGAAATAATAACTGAGCCATTATTAGAACACTTCAGACCAGTTGCACAGAAAAATAGCTTTGAGCAGTTCAAAAAACAGGCCGGGTTTGAGCTTGAGCAAATTGTTGCAACGAGAATATCGAATATCTTACTTTATCAGCAGGCCAAAAGGGATGCGGGAGCAGGAGTAGATTTTGAGGATGCTCTGGAAAAAGCGACAGAAGCAGAAGTGAAAAAATTTATTGCCGGCTTCGAGGGCGACTACGCCAGGGCAGAACAGGCCCTGAAAAAAGCGGGAATGGACTGGCGCAGCTTCAGAGAATATCAGAAAAAGATGATTCTCAGCCAGGACTATATTCGAAGGCAATTGCCGGAGTATAGGCCTATCACTTATAGCGAATTAGTGAACTGCTATAATGAAATGAAAGAGGAATTTTTCGCCATACCGGCAACAATAACGTTTCGGCTGATTGATATCCAAATTCCGAAGATGGAATTAACGGACCCGAACGACAGCCGGCTCGAACAGGCCAGAAAATTGGCCAACGAATTGATGAACCGCCTAAAAGAAGGCGAAGATTTCGGCGAACTGGCCAAGCGATATTCACACGACCACAGAGCATCGTTCGGCGGACTGTGGCAGCCACTGCAGCCGGCGTCTCTGGCAAAACCTTATGATGTTCTCGCAGCCGAGGCGGAAAAGGTTCAGCCCGGCCAGGCTGCAGAGCCGATTGAGGCGGGCGAGCATATTTTCATAATGAAACTGGAAGAGAAAAGCCGGAAAAACTTCCAGCCCCTTGAAAACGTGCAAAAAGAGGTGGAGGCAAAAATCATTTTCGACCGGCGGATGAAAGCCGTTGACGAGTTTGGCGATGCCATAGTGCAGCAAGCGGCACTGGCCGAAAGGAACAGGTTTATAGATTTCTGCCTGGGGAAAATTTACCGGATGTGTAGCCAATCACAAACACCCTAAACAAGTGACATAAAATTCAATGAGGTGAATTATGAAAAACGCCAGGATATTGATTGTCGATGACGACCCCGACCTGACTAAGGCGCTGAAGGTAACTCTGGAAAGCAAGCAATACACTGTGCTCACAGCCGCCAACCGTTTAGAAGGAATGAAAAAGATTAAAAATGACAAGCCGGACCTGGTCATTCTGGACATCGTGATGGACACCTGGCAGGATGGCTTCGAAATGTCCAGAGACCTCAAAGCAGACCCTCGATACAAAAATATGCCCATCCTGATACTAACGGCGGCTAAAGACAGAACGGGCATAGACTTCAAACCTTCGGCGGGCGACCCGGATTGGCTGCCCGTAGAGGGGTTCCTCGACAAGCCGGTTGAACCAGAATTGCTGCTGACTGAGGTCGAAAAACTCCTCTCGAAAAAGACCTGATATGGAACCGATGCCTCAGGATACAAGACTGGTTAACCGTGCTTACTGGCTGATTAAACTTCGGTGGATAGCTATAGCAGGCGTGGTTGCCGCCACATTCTTCGCCCATAGTATAATGGGCGTATCGGTACAGGATATCCCGTTATACTGTGTCGCTGCGGTGCTTGTCCTTCACAACATTATTTCACTGCTTCTGTTAAAAAGACTCTTAAAAACAAGAGCCGACGATATAGTCAATCCCATCGAGAAAATAATCAACCTCCAGATATCCGTTGACCTGGTGATGCTGACAATCCTGTTGCACTACTCCGGCGGCATAGAAAACCCCGTCGTTATATATTTTGTATTCCATATGATTATATCAAGCATCCTTTTACCCGCCTGGGAAAGCTACCTGCAAGCTACCCTGGCAGTGGCACTGATATCTCTTTTGGCTGTGTCCGAGTACGAGGGAATCATCCCTCATTACTGCCTGCAGGGTTTTGTGGCCTGTAATATGGGGCATTGGCCTTATGTGCTGGGGACGGTCTTTATTCTCTCTACCACTTTGTATATGGTCGTTTATATGACCAGCTCCATTTCGACACAGTTAAGAAAGCAGGAAGAAGCTTACAGGCAGGCCAATATCCAGCTTCAACAGAAAGACCATATAAAAGACGAGTATGTTGTCCGGCTGACCCATGAAATCAAGGGTCATCTGGCAGCCATACAAAGCTGTCTGGGCGTCCTTGTCAACAAATTTACAGGCCCGCTTAATGAGCAACAGGACGAGTTCGCCGGCCGTGCTTACGACCGCACAAGGAAACTTACTAAATTTGTAAGGGCCCTGCTGAGACTGACACAAATGCGACTGAGCGATAAATTCGAAATGGATATTTTTTCGCTGAAGCACACAATCTCCGGCGCAATCGATGCAGTCAGAACAAAAGCGGAGGATAAAACCCAAACGTTGAGTTTCGATATCGAACCGGCCGCTGAAAAGGCCTTCGGCGAGCAGTTCTCCATCGAAGAAACAGTAACGAATTTGCTGCTCAATTCAATTAAATACACGCCCGCAAATGGAACTATCCGGGTCAATGCCAAAGACAATAAAGAGATGGTTTTAGTTGAAATCGCCGATACCGGCATCGGCATTCCGCAGGACGAAATCGATAAAGTTTTCGACGAGTTTTACCGAGCCAGTAATGCAAGAAAGGTCGAAAGAGACGGCACCGGCCTGGGACTTTCCATAGCAAAACAGGCCATCGAAAGGCACGGCGGCAAGATGTGGGCAGAAAGCCAGGAAGGCAAAGGGACTAAAATAAGCTTCACGTTACCCAAACATTCGTTGAGGCAGGGCAAAAAAAATTCAGATTCGGCTAATCAAATCATTAATTTGGATTAACAGATGGAAACTGTGGCACACGGCATAGACCTTGTAGATTTTCCGCGAATAGAAGAAATGATAAAGCGGCACGGGGAACGCTTCCTGAATAAGGTTTTTACCGCCGCCGAACAAGCCTATGCCGAGGCAAATAAGAACGGAATAGAGAAATTGGCCGGCCGTTTTGCGGCAAAGGAAGCTATTCTTAAACTAATGGGCACCGGCTGGCGGGGCAAAATTGCCTGGACAGACATCGAGATTGTAAATAATCCGGCGGGCCAGCCGGAGGTTATTCTCTGCGGCGAAGTTAAAAAAATCGCCGACAAACTCGGAATTAAACATATAAGTATAAGCATTACACACACGGCTAATTTCGCAATTGCATCTGCAGTTGCCCTGACCGAAATCAATGAGAGAAAATGAGTTTGATTGCATTGTTATAGGCGCCGGTCACGCCGGCGTAGAGGCCGCACACGCAGCGGCGAAAATCGGCGCCAAAACCTGCCTTATAACGATTAGCAAAGACACAATAGCCAAAATGAGCTGCAATCCGGCTATCGGAGGTCTTGCGAAGGGACAGATAGTGCGTGAGGTCGACGCACTCGGCGGGCTGATGGGCCTGGCAGCAGATGCAACGGGAATTCAGTTCCGGATGCTGAACCGCTCAAAAGGACCGGCAGTGCAATCGCCGCGGGCACAGGCTGACAAGTACAAATACGCAGGGTATATGCGAGAAGTCCTCGAACAAGAGAGTAACCTGACCATCGTGGAAGCAATGGCAACAGGGATACTCGTCAACGCCGGAAGTGTTTGCGGCGTCAGGTGCAGGGATGGAAGAGTCCATAGTGCACAGACGGTCATTGTAACAACAGGAACATTTCTTCGTGGCTTGATGCACATAGGAACCAGGCAATTTCCCGGCGGCCGGCTTGACGAACCTGCCGCTTATGAGCTTTCCCAAAGTCTTGGACGCATCGGATTAGAACTGAAACGGCTGAAGACAGGGACGCCGCCAAGGCTGGATGCATCAACAGTTAATTTTGACAAGCTCGAAATTCAGGAGGGGGACAAAGACCCAAAACCGTTTTCATTCTTAAATGAATCGATAGATAAACAACAAATCCCGTGCTGGATTACTTATACCAATGAAAAGGTACATAAGTTGCTCAGAGACAATCTGAACAGGGCCCCGCTTTATACCGGACAAATAAAATCCACGGGGCCACGGTATTGTCCGAGCATTGAGAGCAAGATTGTTCGTTTTGCGGACAAGAGTCGTCATCAGGTCTTTCTGGAGCCGGAGCAGGAAGAGATTTCCACTATTTATTGCAACGGCATCAGCACATCTGTTCCGGAAGATATTCAGGAGCAAATGCTCAAGCTGCTGCCCGGGACAGAGAACGCACGGATTGTCCATTACGCTTATGCTATCGAGTACGATTACTGTCCGCCGACCCAGCTAAAAAGCAGCCTTGAAACCAAAAAAATATCAGGGCTATTTCTGGCAGGCCAGATTAACGGGACCAGCGGGTATGAAGAGGCAGCAGGGCAGGGTATCATCGCCGGCATAAACGCCGCCAGAAAAATCCAATCCAAAGAGCCGATTGTTCTTGGCAGAGACCAGGGGTATATCGGAGTGCTAATAGACGATTTGCTAACGAAGGGAATTGACGAACCTTATCGGATGTTCACCTCGCGGGCCGAGCACCGATTGTCGTTAAGGGCCGATAATGCGGACAGAAGATTAACTCAAATCGGCAAATCGGTCGGGCTTGTGGACGAAAAACGATGGCAAAAATTCCAAAATAAGCTGAAAAACATCGACAAGCTTAAAAGTTATTTGAAAAACACCCGTTCGGGGAGCTTAAACTTATGGGAGCAACTGCGGCAGCCAAACAATCCTGTCGCCGGGCAATTAGCCCAGAACCCTGATATTAAAAACACCGGTTCCAATGATGTCTTAGATGCAGTAATTATCGATGCCAAATACGAGGGCTACTTAGTCAAACAGCAAAGGTTAGTGGCCGGTTTGCAAGCCCTGGAGAACAAAAAGATTCCGCCGGATTTAGATGTGAACAAGATTATGCATCTTCGAGCAGAAGCAAAAGAGAAGCTGCTGGCTTTCGGGCCTGCCACTTTGGGGCAGGCAAGTCGAATAGGCGGCATAACACCGGCGGATATTACTGTGATACAGATACACCTGAAAAAATATTCCCAGGCAGGAACAAACAGCGCGAATATCTCGAAACGCCAGCTATGATGAAACTGTCCGACAACATTTACAACAAAGATGCTGCGCGAGATGAGCCGAAATTTAAGCTGTGGTGCTCGGCGGGGTTGCTGCTCACATACAAATGCAACGCCAGTTGCGAATTCTGTTATTACAACTGCTCGCCTGAAAAAAACGGTCTTATGCCCGTTGATATGGCTGTAAATGCGTGGCAATCCCTCAATGTTCTGGGGGGTGATTCGGCTAAAATTCATATCACCGGCGGCGAGCCATTTTTGTATTGGGACCGTCTTGTCGAAATTCTGCAGGAGGGCAAAAGACAGAATCTCGGCCCGCTCGATATGATAGAGACAAACGGTTTCTGGGCCGACAGCGCAGAAATTACAGCAAAGCGATTAAAGACACTTGATGAGCTTGGAATGCACCGCCTGAAAATCAGCGCCGACCCGTTTCATCAGGAATACGTCGATATAGAACCCATTCGGCTATTAGCAGATATAGCAACGGATATCTTAGGGCCCGCCCGCGTGTTAGTCCGGTGGAGAAAGTATTTGGAAACGCCTGTCAAAATGAAAGGTCTTTCAAGCGAGGAGCTGAAGCAGCAATACCTCAGGGCCATAAGAGACTATCCCTGTAGATTCACCGGCCGGGCCGCCGGAGAATTAGCTAAACCGGGCGCATCAACAGCGACAGAGTCATTGGCCTGTATGAATTGTAAAACGGATTTTCTCGCTGCAAAGGGCGTTCATATCGACCCGTTTGGCAACGTTTTTAGCGGCACGTGCAGCGGCATAATCATCGGGAATATAAACCATAAACCGCTCGAGGAAATATGGAAGCAGTTTCATCCGGCGCAAAGCGAATTTATCAACACACTGTTCGAGCGGGGCCCGGCTGGGCTGCTGGAGAAAGCTGCAAATGCCGGCTATAAAAAAGCAAAAGTTTATGCAGATAAATGCCATCTCTGCACCAGCATTCGGCAGTGGTTTTTCGATAAAGGAATCGGGGGTGAAGTTTTTGGGCCGGCGGAGGTATATGGTCAATTTTCGGAGCAAAAATGAGGGTGTTAAGATAGGTGATTTTCGTAAAATAGCTTGAAAGGGGGTAACGGCACTGGTTTATGAGCAAACGTTCAAGAATATTCGAAAACGTTCGAAAACTATACCCAAACTAACGAAAACTGATACCAAACTGTATAGAAACTATACCCAAACTACATAGAAATGTACGGAAACTATACCGAAACGTTTGAAAATTTCGGAAACCTGCTGCGCTTTTGATTGAAATTTTAATCGCAACAGTTTTGTCACTCGTGCCAAGTTGTTTGTTTGAGCCAATCTTCAATAAGCAAGGCAAGGTCGGAGACGTCAACTAAATTGTTACGATTGAGGTCGCCCGGCTGCTGGTCAGCAGAATTGAGCCAGTCGGCAGCCTGATAGGCGAAATCGGCCAGGTCAATAAGGCCATCGTTGGTTAAATCGGCAAGAAGCGCCCAATCGTAAGGCGGCATAGAAGCCTCGGCGGTGCCGCCGAAGAAACCCATATCGATGCGAAGGTTCTGTCCCCACCTATTCAGAGGGTCTACGATCAATGTAAGGGGCTCATCAGCAAGTGGCGAGCCGGGATTACCCGCATCAATGCATCGGCTGGTAACATCATCCCAAGTCCATTGGTTTGCGTCCGAGTCCCATCGCCAACCTGCGCTTTTTAAATGATAGTCGTTAGCATCTGCATCGACAAAACAAGGGTCGGCGTCGATGTTGCCGAGGCCGGGCCAGCCGCCCTGAACGTCGGAGAAACTAACGGTCGTGGTGCTTGAAGAATTATATATCTGTGCCCCTGTTGTTGCGGTATTGCCCCAGAGTATGCAGTTGGCTACGGTTGGGCTGCTGGAGGAGTAACTGGACATCGCGCCGCCGTAGTTTGCCGAGTTACCGCTGAATGTGCAGTTTGTTATAGTCGGGCTGCTCCGGTCGCAGTAGATTCCGCCACCCTTAGATGCCGAATTGCCGCTTAAGATGCAGTTAGCTATCGTTGCGTCGCTGTCAGCACAGTAGATTCCTGAACCCATTGAGTTACCGGTTATTGTGCAATTAGTAATTGTTGGGCTGCTGCTATAGCCGTAGAATGGATAGCAGTGGATTCCGCAGCCACTGTTATTGCTGATGTTACAGTCGGTGATTTTCGATTTGCTTCCACAGATGATACCACCTTTGCGTGTATTGCCAGTAATAACAGAGTTGGTGATTTCCAAGCTAATGTTGATTACATCGGGAGCATACTCGGGATCTCCACAGATGAGACCCAAGCCGCCGTTATTGGTTATGGAGCAGTTTGTAACCGTGAGGTTACCATTACAGGGTCCGGCGTAAACCCCGCCTTCACTATTATTGCTGATAGTGGAATTGGTGATAGCGGCATCGAGCGTATAGATGAAGGGAGTGGTAAAGCCATAGCAAACTCCATAGCTATAGCTACCGGTTATGGTACAGCCGGCGATTACAGGATTGCTCAACACTCCGCAAGTGATACCACTACAACCGGGGCTACCGCTATTTTGAATAATGCAGTTTTCAATCGTCGGGCTGCTGCGGCAGTCGCAGTAGATTCCGGCGAGGGCCTTTATAATAGTGAAGCCATCAACAACGGAGTCATCTGATTCTCTGTTTTGGAAATGGAAACCGTAACCTGAACGCTGACAATCAATGATGCAGTTATTGGGGCCGTTCTCGGAGCGGACGGTGACAAGTTTTCCGTGGAAGTCAAGATTTTTGTTCCCGGTGCCTTTGTAAGTACCATCGGCTACAAGGACGGTATCGGCATTGTCGGCGGCATCGATAGCTTTTTGAATAGTATTAAAATCCTGCGGAACCAGCAGGACCTGCCCAATGGCCACGTGGACGGTTACCGGATTGTTGAGAGCGTTTATATCCTGTATTTCGAAGCCACAAGTGTACCTACCCGGTGCGAGGTCATTGGGGTCGATTGTTACGTTAACCTCGCTGATTTGGCCGGTACCGCTTTCCGGTGAAATCTGCAGCCAGTTACAGTCCTCGATAATTTGCCAGTTTAGCGGCTCGCCGCCGCAGTTTTTTATAATGAGTGTCTTAGTCTGCGGTTCGGTGTCAGGCCAATCCTGAGTGAAATAAAGGTTTGACTCTGATACGGCAATAAAAGGACTATCAGGAATGAGTTCGTAAGCACCCATATCAGCGACCGCATTTCCATCGCCGTTGCCATCCAGAGGGCGAGGGGTGCCTTCTATATCTGTTGCGGGCAAACCACCGCACGGGTCGTTAGTTCCGGCATCTACACAGGGAGAATCCGGGGTAATATGGTAATCGGTGTCGAAGGCGAGACAGGGGTCGGCGTCGATATTACCTTGGCCGGACCATCCGTCCTGAACATTGGAATAGGTAACGTCAGCGCTGTAAACCTGTTCGGGCCAATTATCCCATATAATGCAATTTGTTACTTTATTCACACTGTAGATTCCTCCGCCACAATGACCATGATAGTCCCCGGCTAATCCGGCTATATTGCCGATTATGGTGCAGTTGGTAACATTGCTGCAAATAGCCAATCCACCACCATAGTATCCAGCATCGTTGTTGCTGATGATGCAATTTTCGATTGTGCCGTAACACATATACATTCCGCCGCCGTATTTAGCTGAATTACCTGTTATAGTACAGTTTGCTATAAGGCTGTCGCATCTAGCCAGTCCACCGCCCTCATACTCGGCTGAGTTATTTGCGATGATACAGTTCGTGATTGGGCCGGTACAGTAATACATCCCGCCGCCATACTCGGCTGAGTTACCAGTGATAGTGCAGTTGGTAATCGGACCATTGCAATCAATGATACCACCGTCTGAATTACCGCTTATCGTGCAGTCGGTAATAGTTGTGTAGCAGCCGGGGCCATCGGCGGCGATACCGCTGCCGATATTATTGCTAATGATGCAGGCGGTGATATTAGGGCTGGATTCCCGACAATATATTCCGCCGATATAGAAGGCTTCGTTACCGGTGATAGTGCAGGTGGAAATAGAGGGACTACTTTGATAGCAATAGATAGCCCCGCCGGCGTCCCCAGCTATATTTTTACTTATAACGCAATTGGTAATCGCCGGGTTACTTGAGGATGAGTTGTACATCCCGCCCCCTTCGCCCGCCGAATTACTGCTGAAGATGCAGTTTGTTACCGTCGGGCTACCAGAGGAGTTATACATTCCAGCGCCGTACCCTTTCGAAGACGAGCCATTGGCTTTACCTGCGGTAATTGTGAAGCCATCCAAGATTGCAGTAGAATTAGTGCCGGAGCCGGTGACGACGTGGTAGCTGTTGTCGCTGTTATTACCCACAGTGCCTATATCGCCACTGAGAATGGTTACGTATGTGTTCGGGTCACGGTCTTCCCAGAGGCCGCCTGAGGGGAAACCGCCATAGAGCGCTACACCATTTTTAAGCTGGAAGGTAGCGTCCCTACTATTGGTGCCGAAGGGATGGGCGGTGTCTTCATCGGGACGGTAAGTGCCTTGGGCAACCCAAATCTCGAAATTTGGTTCTGCAACGGTAATGGCATTCTGAAGATATTTATAGGCATCTTCCCAGGTTAAGCCGTTGTTTGCGCCCGCGGCATTGGCGTCAACATATATAATATTAGAAATAATACCGGGTCGATACTCGAAGGTGCCCATATCAACGAGAGGCGGAGTGCCGAGGCCGGTATCGCGGGTCAGGGGGTCATCTACAAATCGAGGATTGCCATCGAGGTCTGTTACTATCTCTGCAGGCACGGCGGAATTGTAGCCAGCATCAATGCAGGGAGAACGGGGTGAGAGATGTAAATCACCGGCAGCGGCATTGACAAAAAGCGGGTCGGCGTTGATGTTGCCAGTTCCTGTGTAACCTCCCTGAACATCGGAGAAAATAACGACTATGGGCGGAGGGGGTGTCCCATAATTATATATCTGTGCTCCTAATGTTGCGGTATTGCCCCAAAGTATGCAGTTGGCTACGGTTGGGCTGCTGGAGGAGTTGAACATTCCGCCGCCGCGGGAAGCCGAATTGCTGCTGAAAGTACAGTTGGTTACGGTCGGGCTGCTGGAGGCGGAGTTATACACCCCACCGCCATCATCGGAAGCCGAGTTACCTACGAAGATGCAGTTGGTTATTGTCGGGCTGCTGAAGAGATTGCACACCCCACCGCCATCATCGGAAGCCGAGTTACCTACAAAGATGCAGTTAGTTATTGTCGGACTGCTGGAGAAATTATACACCCCGCCACCATCGCTGGATGCCAAGTTGCCTGTAAAGGTGCAGCCGGTTATTGTCGGACTGCTACTTTCACAACGGATGCCTCCTCCCACGGAGGCGTAACCATTTTTAATTGTAAAGCCAGCGAGTATGGAATTTGCATCTTCGCCACCGTAGAAATAAAAGCCGCGGCCCGAATTTTGACAGTCGATGATGGTGGAAGAAACGATGTTTGGGTCGTTGGGGTCAGCGCTGCGAACGGTGATAGCTTTGCCGAGGAAATCTATATCGTGGTTGCCAGAGCCGGTATATGTGCCGGGAGAAACGATGATGGTATCACCATCGGCGGCAGCATCGATAGCCGCTTGGATGTTATTGAAATCAGCGGGGCCATTGTCATCGACGGTGATTGTTCCTGCTACACAAGGAACAGCCAAGAGCAGGTATGCTAAAGCAAAAATCAGCTTTTTCAAATACTCGCCTCCTAAATTAGATAGAAACTAAACTATATGATTTAGACTGAAATGTCAAGAAAAAAAGCTGGGAGTGGTTTAATCTTCCGGTTTTTTGCTTTTGACGACAGTAAAGAATTTATCAATGCCAATGGTGAGGCGGTTTAAATTGGGCGGGGAGAGTCCATAAATTTTCAATGCTTGCCATTTTTTAGAAGGTCAGCTACAATGTGAAGGCAGAAAAATTGACGCTTGATTTGAAGCACTGGTTTTTAGACAAGGAAAAAGTAATGACTAAGAAGATTCGTAAAACAAAAGAAGAAACCAGCAGGTGGTCAATCGCTACCCGTGCGATACACGCGGGAGAGCCGAGAAGGAAATATGCGGATTCACTAATGACCCCGATTGTGCAGACTTCCACGTTCACATTCCGGGACAGTAAGCACATTGAGGATTATACCAAGAAGGGAATAGAGCATTTCGAATACGGCAGATACGGCAATCCGACGGCCAAAGTCGCCGAGAAACGCCTCGCTGACCTCGAGGGCGCCGAGGACTGCGTAGTCTTTACCTCAGGAATGAGCGCAATAACCACGACCATTCTTACTTTGGTCAGGTCGGGCGACCATATTGTCATTACCGACGACAGCTATAAAAAGACGCTGGAGTTTTGCAAGAGTTACCTGAAACAGTTCGGCATCGGATGCACTATTGTCCCGTTCGGGGACTACTGGGGCCTTGAAAGAGCTATAAAGAAGAACACGCGACTTATTTTTTCAGAATCGCCGACCAATCCTTATTTGAATATTTTTGACCTTGTCAAACTCAAGAGAATAGCGAAAAAGCATAATGTCCTGACACTAATAGACAGCACATTTGCTACGCCGTTTAATCAGAGGCCACTGGAATTCGGCATAGACCTTGTTCTGCAAAGCGCGACGAAATACCTCGGGGGGCATAATGACATTTTGGCAGGGGCCGTGCTTGGAAGGGGGAAATTAGTTGAAAGGATACGCGACCTGCATAAATCAATGGGCGGTCTTATCGACCCACACTGCTGTTATCTTCTTTTGCGGGGGCTTAAGACATTTCCGTTGCGGGTGGAAAGGCAAAATGAAACCGCACTAAAAGTCGCCGAATTTCTCGAAGGTCATCCGCGTGTGAAAAAGGTCTATTATCCTTTTCTGAAAAGTCATCGTCATTATAAAGTAGCGACTGAACAGATGGCCGGGGGTGGCGGGGTCGTTACTTTCGAGATGAAGGGAACCATCGGCGATGCGAAGCGCTTTCTGGATAGATTGAAGCTATGTTATATCGGGCCGAGTCTGGGCGGTGTTGAAACGCTGATAACCCATCCGGCATTGGTGAGCTATTATGATTACTCGCGAAAGCAGCGATACAAACTGGGGATAACCGACACCCTTTTCCGGCTTGCGGTCGGGATTGAAGATGTCCAAGATTTGATAGACGACCTCGCACGGGCACTTAGAAAATAAAAGCAGCTTGTGTTTCGCACTTTACATTTCGGCAGACGTAATTTTATATTATGAGCGAATTTATTGTGTCCATATTGACTGATTTCTGGGGGACAGCAGCGGAGATGTCGCCATATTTACTGTTCGGCTTTCTCGCGGCGGGGGTTTTGTCTATGCTTGTATCGCAGCGGCTCGTGGAAAAACATTTAGGCGGCAGAGGAATTTGGCCCGTGCTGAAAGCATCGCTTTTCGGAGTGCCGTTGCCGTTATGCTCGTGCGGGGTGATTCCAGTTTCTATGTCACTGCACAAGCACGGGGCAGGCAAAGGCTCGACCATCGCATTTTTGATATCGACACCTCAGACCGGCGTGGACAGTATCTTTGTAACTTTAAGCCTTCTCGGGCCGGTCTTTGCCATTTTCAGGCCGCTCGTTGCTTTTGTGTCGGGCATTGTCGGCGGCGTATTGGTCGATTTGTTCAACCCGGCACCTAAAGAAGGTCAGCCGGCGCCTCCGAAATGCACGGATGAATGCTGCGGCGGGGCTGAGAACAAAAAAATCGCCAGGGGTTTAAAATTTGCTTTTGTTACACTGCCGAGGGACATCGGCGGCGCAATGCTCCTCGGCCTGGTCATCGCAGCTTTTATCTCGGTTCTGGTGCCGGATGATTTCTTCGCCGAGAAACTCGGAACCGGCATCTTCGCAATGCTGGTTATGATGGCATTGGGCATTCCGATGTATGTCTGTGCAACCGCATCGGTGCCGATTGCGGCGGCACTTATTTTGAAAGGTCTGACGCCGGGCGCTGCGCTGGTCTTTCTAATGACAGGCCCGGCCACTAATGCGGCGACTTTTGTAACTATTTGGAAAATTCTGGGCAGAACAACTGCGCTCACGTATCTTGCCACCATCGCAGGATGTTCTCTCTTAAGCGGCATTCTGCTGGATTATATCGCCGCCGGCATTAGTCCGGGAGCAGTTGCCCACCACCACGGCTGGATGCTGCCGCCGTTAGTTAAAAACATATCGGCAGTGGTTCTCCTGGCAATCCTCATATTTGCTGTCTTGACCCGAAAAAAGCTGGCCAAATAAATATTTTCAGGTGATTATCCCCCCAAATCCACTCAATACCTCAACCTGAGCACTCCGGCATTGCAGTAAAATCAAATTTAGGGTATAATGCCTTTTGGCGTAAGCCATCTTGGTGATTTGGGTAAAGTAGCCCGAAAATGAAAATAGTGAAAAAAAATACAGAATTTACGGAACAGAAGGCGGGTTTTGCGCATCTTATAGGTGGCAGCGAGGCCTTGGGAGCAGTATGGAGTATTCGGACTCGTCCGACAAGTCGGAGCAAAGGTGCAGTTCCCTTGCTGCTCGGCTGAGAGCGGGAAACCGTGCAGCCGCAGTTGAGCTTGTTGATATATACTATGAGCAGATTTATGTGTTTTTCAGAAGGCTTGGCCATAGCTGCCAGGTCAGTGAGGACTTGACCCAGGAAAGCTTTCTGGCGGCCTGGCAGCATATAGGACAGCTCAGAAGCGGAAAAACGTTAAATAGCTGGATGTATCGGATTGCAGGTAATGTTTCAAAGCTATACTGGCGCGGGCACAAGGACAGCAAAGCAGTTAGTATCGAAGGGTTTGATGTGCCGGACGGCAGTGAGCCTGAGTGTGACAAAACCGGAAATTCCGAGCAGGTTGGCCGACTGAAAAACGCCGTTGCAGGGCTGCCAATAAAATTGAGGCAGGCAGTTGTTTTGCATTATATGCAGCACTTGACTATTGCCGAAGCTGCCGAAGCTGCAGGCGTAGGACAAGGCACTTTCAAAAGCAGGTTGAATAGAGCATTAAAAACTTTAAGAGGCCGGATTATCTCTGAAGATGGAGAGCTATTGTGAGAGAAGAGAAATTGGAAAAATTATTGAATGAATTGGCAGATGCAACAGCAGAGCCGGTTCCCCCTCATCTTGCTGAAGATATAAAGCATCAAATCCCGCAGCAGCTTTCACCGCACAGAGGCGGGTTGGATACCGTCAATATTATTGTTGATTTAAGGATAAGCAAATTAACCGCAGCAGCGGCGATAATTGTAACGATGGTTTTGTTTGCGAATTTCTTTGGGGGTCAAAGCCCGGCAGACGGCGGCATATATCAAAACGGCAAGCTGCTTGTAAAATATTGTTTGGGGGGTATTTTGGCCGACAGGAGCAATGTGTTGGCAGCCAAGTCAAGATACGAGTATCTTGCTCAAACCGGCAAGGATGTTATGTATTATGGTGACAGCGTTGACCCGCGAGATAGTAATGCGGTGCTGATACAATGGAAGCTTTCCGATGGTGGGTATAGAGTGGTCTTTGGTGATTTGCGTGAAGAAATAGTCAGTGCCGAGGAGTTAATAAGATTGCAGGCTCGGATGTTGCAAAAAAAGGCAAAATAGTATTATCGCAGCAGGATAAAAATCTGCTATTTATTATTGCTTGACATTAGTAGAAATTGTGCTAAAATAGGTAGGTTTAAGTAATGATTTTTGAAAAATTTATTTTAGAGGCGAAAGGAGAAAATATCATTATGCACAAACGAAGAGGATTTACGCTAATAGAACTTCTGGTTGTGATTGCCATCATTGCGGTGTTGATGGCGGTATTGATACCGGTGCTGAAGAGAGCCCAGGAGGCGGGTAAACGTGCGGCTTGTCTTAACGACCTCAAGCAGTTGATGCTTGCGTGGATTATGTATGCAGATGCTAACGGGGATAAGATTGTTAACGGCGCAGCAGGTAGTGACAGGCCGGCTGATGGTGAGCTATCTTGGGTAGGCAAGTGTTGGGACACTGATTACGAGACTGGCAAAATAATGCCGGCAAACCAACAAATAGATGCAATCAAAGGAGTTCCGCCGAACAGCAGCTTATTATGGCCATATCTTAAAAACATAGGACTTTACAAGTGCCCAAACGCCTATCGGGGAGAGTTGATGACGTATTCTATAAGTGATGCTATGAACGGTTATCCCAGAGACGCAACTAGAAGCCTAGTGATTAAAGTTAGGACGCAGATTAGCAGGCCGCAGAACAGAATGGTCTTTGTTGATGAAGGGTGGGCGACCCCGGACAGTTACGCCGTTTTTTACAATAGTCCGGCGTGGTGGGACAGCCCTGGGGTGCGACATGGTAACGGGAATACCTTCGCTTTTGCAGATGGACACGGCGAGTACTGGAAGTGGAGAGGCCAGGAGACAGTGGATATTGGCAAGCAATCCGACGTGACTCACCCTTCAAACAACATTCACCCGTCAACCCCTGATGGACTGAGGGATTTGTACAAAGTGCAGAGGGCTGTGTGGGGGAAATTAGGGTATACCCCATCGGTATCGGAATAGACCCGGCTTGGATGACGGCATTTAAAGATTACGACTAAAAATAACCGTTGCGCAAAAAAGGCCAGATGATTAAAGCTGGCCTTTTTATTGGTTCACATTTCCTTCGACTACGCTCAGGACGAGTGAGAATAAGAGTGCAATTTGCTAAGAGGTCCTAATAGATAATCGCGGTTGTTTCCTCAATTTCCTTCACCACCTTAGTAATATCGGCGGGGTTGGATATGCAGCCGTCAAAACCCTTCTGCAGTAAGGCAGCGGATTCAGAAGCACTTAACTGCTTTGCAAGGGCTATGACCTTGATGGTCTGCAAATCCTCGCTGCGGCGGATGCTTTTGCAGATGTCCGTTGTGTCTATACCTTCAGCTAAAAGACTTATCAATAAAACGTGCGGAGCAAATTTTTGGGCGATTATGCCGGTTTCAAAATTATTCCGGGCGGTTTGCACCTCGTAATCAGCGTTGGTTCGCAAAGTATCCGCCAAAGCCGAGGCTGCATCGGCGTTGCTGTCCACTATGAGGACTCTGATTTTGCCCGTCGTGGCGGGCATATTATTCACTTTCATAAAGCGAACTAACTCGCTTAGTGGTATTCGTCGGTCCTTGCTGCCCGGTATGCGGTAACCCTTTAGCTGACCGCTGTCAAACCACTTCGAAACCGTTCGCGGAGCGACGTTGCAAATTCTGGCCACGTCGCCCGTCGTCAGCACGTTTTTTCCTTTTGCCATTTTTTAAGTCCCCATTACAACATTTTACGCTGTGGCTGTATTCTTATTCGGCCTTTAACAGGGGTTATTTAACATAGAACCCGCAATTTCCGGCCTGTGGCCAAATAAGCGGTTGTTTCTGTAATACCACGTCCCATAAGTGTCTATTGCTTCCGCTGCCGTTGCGTTTAAGTCCGCGTAATTGCGAGGATAAATTCCTTGCCTGCAGAGAAAGTTGGAATATAATATGGGAGTTTATTTTTGGAACGAAATGCGTAATGAGACGGTAATCTTCATTTAGAAGGAGAGTTTGAGCTATGGCATTAAAGATTTATTACGAAAAGGATGCGCCGATAGATGCGTTAAAAGGCAAGAAGGTGGCGGTTATTGGCTATGGCAGCCAGGGCCACGCCCACAGCCTGAATTTGCATGACAGCGGAATTGAAGTGGCAGTGGCGGAGCTAAAAGGCACGGATAATTATAAGCTCGCCCAAAAACACGGCTTTAAGCCAGGCGACATAAAGACAGCTATGACGGATGCGGCGCTGATTATTGTAACGGTGCCGGATGAGATGCAGGCAAAGGTTTATACCGAGCAAATTGCGCCAAATCTGGTCGCAGGGCAGACCCTCGGCTTCTGTCACGGCTTTAATATTCATTTTAAGTATATCATTCCGCCGAAGAATATTAATGTTGTGATGATTGCGCCAAAAGGCCCCGGCCATTTGGTTCGCAGCGAATTTGTAAAAGGCGGCGGCGTGCCAAACCTCGTAGCTATCCAGCAGGATGCAACCGGAGACGCCAAACAAATTGCCCTTGCCTGGGCAAATGGAATCGGCGGCGCACGAGCAGGCGTTATAGAGACAACGTTCAAAGAAGAAACCGAGACGGATTTATTCGGTGAGCAGTGTATTCTCTGCGGCGGACTTACCTCGCTTATTAAGGCCGGCTTCCAGACGTTAGTCGATGCAGGCTATCAGCCCGAAATCGCCTACTTCGAATGTATGCATGAGGTTAAACTGATAGTTGACCTTATGTATCAGGGCGGGATGAGCTATATGAGATACAGTATTTCCAATACCGCCGAATACGGCGACCTGACCCGCGGACCAAGAATTATCACCGACCAAACCAGAGCGGAAATGGAAAAGATACTGTCGGAAGTTACTTCCGGAGAATTCGCCAAAGAATGGGTAAATGAATACCGGACCGGATTGAAAAAGTTTAATCGGCTGTATGAAGCAGACCACAACTGTCAGTTAGAAACGGTTGGCAGAAAATTGCGCAAAATGATGAAGTGGATTGATTCGAAGGAAGTCTAAGTTTGGAGTTCACAGTTTATGAACTCTCAACTACAAACTTTCGACTTATTTAAGGGGAAATGCTGTGAGAGTTGCAAAATTATTGGCTGTTTTATGCTTTTGCGGTTTGAGCGGCTGTTCTTACATAGAGCCGGCCGGGTCTTTATTGCCGCCCTACGAAAGTGCCGCCACCTACAACCAGATAAAGTTAAAGGAGAGCACCTCTGCTGATGTGCTTGCTGTAATTTCCAAACCCAAGGATGAGCTGCTCAGCCAGAGCAAAAGCGTTGTTGCCTCCCAGGGGCAGAAGAAAAACGGTCACAAGCTCTGGCTAAATATGGTTGCCTTCGACGAAAATGAGCCGACCGCTAAACGAAAATGCTTCTTTTTGGTAGATGAAAAGGCCGAGAGTTTACTTATGTGGCCCAAGCGAAGACTTGTCTTCGACAGCGAAATGGTGTTGGAATCGAAAGTGCTTAATGAGCCATACGCCAACGAAAACGCAAGGCGAATCGCAATTCTCAAGAAGGTTTTGGAGAACATCCGCAGAGATGTAGATGAGGTTGCACCGGATAATAAAATAATTAATACCTGCGGGGTGCTTATCAATCAGACATTGGGAACGGTTTTGCAAAAATTAGACGAATCACCTGCGCTGGCATCAAAGCTAAGCGATGCCAAGGGTTTTGATTTCGACCATATCACGCTCGGCCAAGGCAAAATTAAAATGAACGTTACGGACGATATTGTGGAGGTCAAAGTCAGAGTGGGCTCGTATGTGTGGTCATCCGAAGACCCATTTGCTATAGAAGAATAATAGTTCGCAGCAAAATAATAAATTGAAAAGAGCAGGTCGGTAAGCCGAGTTCTGTTTTAGGCGGTCATTTATCTTGACCGGCTGTTGCCAGCCGGCTCTGCCTTTCAGCATGCGACCTACCCGCCGGTATCGCCCGGGCCGAGCACCGGCATACTTGGTCTTGCAGGCGGTGGGGTTTTCCCTGCCGCTGCTGTCACCAGCAGCGCGGTGCGCTCTTACCGCACCATTTCACCATTGCCTTTCGGCTGTGTATTTTCTGTGGCACTATCCCGCGGGTTGCCCCGGGTGGCCGTTAGCCACCACCGCGCCCTGTCCTGCTCGGACTTTCCTCCCCGCACCGAATGATGCGGAGCGACCGCCCGACCCACTCTTTTTAATTTATTATTTACTATTTACTATTTATTATAGCAGAAGTTTGTTTATTTTCCAGTTTTTCAGCGGGTGATTTCTATGTGTTTTTTGAAGCGCTCATCGTCAGTGTCGGGGAAATCGCTTCTGAAGTGGACGCCCCTGCTTTCCTGCCTGGTTTCGGCGGCACGAGCCATCAGCAGGCAAACCGTGAGCATATTCTGGCACTCCCAGCCCGCCGGGTCATCGAAGACTTTGTCCATCACATAACGCTGCCAGAATTTGATAATCTCCTGTGCTTCTGTGAGCGGCTGGGCTTTTCTTATGATGCCGACGTTTCGCCACATAAGGGCTCTGAGTGAGTTTCTAACGTCGGCGGTATCCAGCCGGGAGCGGTTTGAGTGGGGAATCTGATATCGTATCAATGGGTGCTTGATGTGAGACGCGCCTGTTTTTATGTTTTGTGAGGCAGATTGCCCTGCTGATTTGCCGAAAACCAATCCTTCGAGCAGAGAGTTGCTCCCGAGCCGATTAGCACCGTGCAGGCCGGTGGATGCCACCTCACCGCAGGCGTAAAGATTTGTGATGCTTGTCCTGGCTGAGGCGTCGGTCTTTATACCGCCAATCATATAGTGCGCACTCGGGCGGACAGGAATCAAGTCCCGGCTGACATCTATATCAAAACTTTCGCACAATTCGTTAATCGTAGGAAATCTTTTTGCGAAATGAACTTTATCCAGATGTCGAACATCCAGATAGACGTGGGTCGATTTGGTTTTCAGCATCTGGCTGAGGATAGCCCTGCTGACAATGTCTCGTGGCGCCAGCTCGGCGGATTCGTCATATTCTTTCATAAATGCCGAGCCGTTACTATCTACGAGGATGGCCCCTTCACCGCGGAGCGCTTCGGTAATCAGGGCTCGCGAGGCGCCGGCGATGTAGAGAGTTGTCGGGTGAAACTGCATAAACTCCAAATCCTGCAGGACGGCCCCGGCACGGTAAGCCATAGCAATACCGTCGCCGGTTGTAACTTCTGTGTTGGTTGTTTCACGGTAGAGCAGACCTGCCCCGCCTGTCGATAAAATTGTGCTTGCCGCCCAGATTATCTGCAGCCCCCGCTTATCGCAGCCGATTATCCCCAAGCACTGGTTTTCATCGTTTGTGATTAAATCTATTACATAAAAGTTTTCTATTATTTTTACGTTCGGATTTTCCCTGACCTTGTTTATGAGAGTTTCTGCAATTATCCGGCCTGTTTCATCGCCGTGAGCGTGAGCGATACGAGCGTGAGAGTGCCCTCCTTCGAGGGTAGTAGCAATATGACCATCGATTAAATCAAACTCAGCACCCCAGCGAAGTAGCTGCTCGATTAGTTCCGGCCCCTGCCGAACGACTAAATCAACTATTTCTTCATCGCTTATGCCGCAGCCGGCATTAAGCGTATCTGCAATGTGCGATTCAAAGGCGTCTGTTTTATTAAGCACCGCAGCAATACCGCCTTGAGCCTTCCAGGTGTTGCTCTCCTGCAGAGAATCCTTGCAGAGGATAATGACGCTGCAGCGCTGGGCTGCTTCGATAGCGGCACGAAGGCCTGCAATGCCTGCCCCAATCACCAGACAATCGGTGAAAAGCTGGTGAGTTGTGGCAGAATCGACATTTACCAGATGGCGTCTGAATTCCAGTTGCCCAGCCATACTTTAATTCTCAAAAAAACAATAATCTAAAAATGGTAATTGGTAATTACCATTTACCATTCACCATTTACCGTATGATACCCTAATATGTGGTTTTTGTCCACAGGACGCCCAACGGCGGGTTTCACCGCTCGGCTAATTTTGCCCAGTTGCAATCTATTAAAGAGCTGACGATAAATTCCCCCAGGTTCGGCTCTTTGATATTGACAGTTTCATCGAAAGGCACAATCGAAAGTATATCCACGCCGCTGCATTTGGCAATTACTTCCGGGGCGGCATCTTCGGCCATAGTTGATTCAGTGGCTTTGTAGCCGTTAATGACCACGCCGGCGATTTTCAATTCCGCCGCACGGACGCAGTCTATTGTCATAAGTGTATGGTTTATCGTGCCCAGATTCGGCCGGGCAACTATCACCACAGGCAGGGCGAATTCGACCGCCAAGTCCAGCAGGTCAAACTCTTCTGTTAAAGGCACACGCACGCCGCCAATACCTTCGACTATAACTATGTCACTGTTTTGGCATATATCTTTGTAAGCGGCTGCGATTCTGTCGAAATCAATCGCAGGGCCGTCACAAGCGGCACTTACAATAGGCGCTGCCGGCGTATGGTAGCCGACTGGGGTTATTGTCGATAGTGACAGGTCGCTGTTTGCACAATAGGAAAGGAACTCGGTATCGTCGCTTATAAGGCCGTCCCAACTGTGTTTGCAGCCGGTGGCAATCGGCTTGAATACGCCGACGTTGCGGCCTTTATCGGCGAGAATTTTGGCGATGGCGCCGGCTATTAATGTTTTGCCTACGCCGGTGTCGGTGCCGGTTACAAAAAGCCCGGCTTTTTTGGGCAAGTTAAGATTAATCGGCATTAAACTTTTATCCGTTAACCTTGGTTAGGCTTAGTATTATTAGGCTCGTTGGGCTCTTGCTCAGCGGGTTGTTGCCGGGCTTCGGTTTTTTTGCGATTCAGGGCACCCTCTTTAGTAAATACTCTGCTGTCATCGGCGTATTTGAGGACAAATGCCTGAAGTTCTTTGGTCGAGACCGTTAAAACAAGTTTGCCTTCGATTGATATATGTTCTATCACATTGGGGTCTTCCTTAAGCAATTTGTTAAATTCTTCGTCATCGGTGAGTTGCAATTTTAACTGTGGTTCAATCCCATTTATTTTTATGAATGTATGGACAGGTATGAAGAAGAAAGTGTTGTGTAGCCATTCTACTTTGTTTGGGTCTTTTTCATCCCATGGCGGTTCGCCTGGATAAACATCCAGAAAGAGTCTGTTCTCCAGCTTCACCAAATGTGCGACAAACGAGCCTTTTTTGCCTTCCTTGTCTGTGAAAGTAAGTTTGTATGCGTTTTCGTTTGCATCAGCCCGCTTAAAGTCCCAGATGCTGTTGGAGTCGTCCACCCACGTGCCTAATAACTTGTTTTCAAATACTACTTCTTTCTTCTCTTTGGTATAAAGCGGATGGAGCGACATAACAGGCAGACAGCCGCCTAAAATGCCTGCTAACAAATAAAAAAGAAGTTTTTTGGATTTCATTTTCTGGTCTCCTTAAAGTTTTTTGAAGGTTGTTTATTCACTGCGCTAATACGGCATTTTACCATTCGATGGGGGCAATAGCAATGAATTTAATCGGAGCCGAAAATTGGTTTGCAAAACCGCCGTTTAAAGACGATACTTTTGCTATGAATAGCCGGGAGAGCAAAGACAGATTCGCCAAGGCGCGGGAACGGATGCTCAAGTTAGACCTGATGGGTCGAGGTATAACCGACCCCGGCGTTTTAGAAGTGATGAGTGAGATTCGGCGGGAAGAATTTGTGCCGGCGGCATATCAGTCGCAGGCTTATGCCGATAGTCCACTGCCTATCGGAATGGGCCAGACTATTTCTCAGCCGTATATTGTTGCCCTGATGACCCAGGAGCTGCAGCTTAGTTCCTATTGTGAGGTTTTGGAGATTGGCACCGGCAGCGGCTATCAAACTGCTATTTTGAGCAAGCTGGCAAAAAAAGTCTGGACGATAGAGAGGTTTGCTCCACTATCTGAGTCGGCTCAGACGGTTTTGAGCAGATTGGATATCGGCAATGTCGAATTCTACATCGGCGACGGCAGTTGTGGCTGGCCCCAGCAGCGGATTTTTGACCGCATTATCATTACCGCAGCGGTGCCAAAAATGCCGCAGCCTTTGGTAGAGCAGCTTGCAGAGGGTGGTTTTATAGTTGGGCCCGTCGGTTTCTCGGGGATTCAGGAGCTGATGGTCTGCGAAAAGAAAAAGGGGAAAATCTCCGGAAGAGTAGCTTGTGACTGCCGCTTTGTTAAACTGCTCGGCAAATATGGATTTGAAGAAACGGAAGATTAATTTTCTATTTCCAAGATGCAATCGCTAATTGAAAAACGAAAAGACAAGCTCGATTCGTCGATGCCGGTGCGATTCTTAAAGGGTGTCGGGCCGGTGAGAGCAAAGACCTTTGCGCAGCTGGGGGTCAAGACGGTCGGCGATTTGTTAGAGTATTTTCCACGGGACTGGGTCTTTGTATCTGAGCCGATAAAGATAAATCAGATGCAGCAGGGCCAATCTGTTACCATTGTCGGCTTGGTTGAGTCGGCAGACTACCAGAGCTTCCGTCGGTCGCCCATTTTTGAAGCTATGCTTGCTGACGACACCGGAGTGTGCAGGATTGTGTGGTTTCACGGGGGGTATCTGCGAAACCAGTTAAAACCGGGGGTAGTGATAATAGCCTCGGGCAAGGTCGCTTTATACAAACACCAGCTTCAAATGACCAATCCCAAATTTGTGGTACTCGATGAGGAACACTTAAAGTCGGCTGAAATTTTCAGCGGCGGAGTTTACCCTGCTTCAGCTGGCCTGAGCAGCAGGCAAATCAAGCGGATAATCGCCCCCTTGCTTGATAACTTGAACGAGCTTACGCCTGAGTTTTATGACCTGCCTTTCTTAAAAAATGCAAATCTAATCGGCAGAAAGGACGCATTTAGCTGGATACATTTGCCGCCGGACGAGGAGAAACTGGCACAGGCAAAACGCAGATTAAAATATGACGAACTATTCCTGATGCAGGCGGGATTAGCGCTCCGCCGGTATAAGACGCAGCATTTCTCGACGGCGCTGCCGATGAATTACACTGACGAAATCGACAGCCGAATCAGGAAACGCTTTCCATTTTTGCTTACCGAAGACCAAAACGGTGCAATAGCTGAAATCGTCGCCGATATGGCTAACCTTCAGCCGATGAATCGTCTCCTGCAGGGTGACGTAGGGTCGGGTAAAACGGTCGTTGCGCTTTATGCGGCTTTGCTGGCAGTTGTCAATAAAACGCAGGTGGCGATTATGGCTCCTACGGAAATCTTGGCCGGTCAGCATTTTTTGAGCATCGAAAGATATTTGAAAAACAGCAAGGTCCGGAGGATTTTAATAACGGGCGGATTGACCGGCAAAAAAAGGAAGGAGCTTTTGAATCGAATAAGCAGCGGCCGGATGGATATTGTCGTAGGAACCGTTGCACTGTTGCAGAAAGATGTAGAATTTGCCAAACTCGGCCTGGCAGTCATTGATGAGCAGCATAAGTTCGGTGTTCATCAGCGGCTGCTGTTGCGAAAGCAGACTACGCCGCATTGTCTTGTTATGACTGCTACACCTATCCCGCGGACACTGGCGATGACGGCGTTCGGCGATTTGGATGTTTCTGTTATAAAACATTCCCCGCCGGGCAGAGGCACTGTTATTACACGTTGGGTCAACCCGCAAGACAAACAGAAGGCTTATGAGTTTATCCGCCAGCGCCTAAAGGCAAGAAAGCAGGCGTATTTTGTCTATCCACGGATTGCCAGCGCCGAGGAAGATGCCGTTGTTGCGGCCGCAACCGATGAATGGGAAAATCTTGCCCAAAAAGTTTTTCCGGAATTTACTGTTGAGCTTTTGCACGGCCGGATGTCATTCGCTACCAAGCAGCGGATTATGGCAGAATTCAGAAAAGGTAAAATCAATGTGCTGGTCTCCACCATAGTGGTAGAGGTCGGCGTGGATGTGCCTAACGCAACGATAATGGTTATTGAGGGGGCCGACAGGTTCGGCCTGGCACAACTGCATCAGTTGAGGGGACGCATCGGAAGAGGAGAAGCTAAATCCTATTGTTTCCTGTTTGCCGAGACCGCAAGTGAAACGGCAAAGAGCAGACTTGAGATAATGACCAGAAGCAACGATGGTTTTGAGATAGCCGAGCACGACTTGCGGCTGCGTGGGCCGGGAGAGCTGTTCAGCACGCGACAGCACGGCCTGCCGGATTTGAAAATCGCAAATATTATTGACGATTACGAGCTGCTGATTATGGCGAGGAGAAACGCATTCGAGCTGGTCTCCAAAGACCATACCTTGACAAAGCCAGAGTATAAAAATATCCGCCAGGCGCTGCTGGCCAAGTTCGGCGACTCACTTGGGCTGGTGGATGTAGCATAAATAATTTTCAATTCACGATTTGCAATTTTAAGATTACAATGGCAGTTTGGTTGTTGCTCAATTTTCTAACAGTTTCTTGAAAGGATTTTAGCTTCCTCTAACAAGAATGCCATCGTTGGTATAATTTCTTTTTGAGTTCCTTGTCTAAAAAGAGTAACGAAGAAAATTAAACCCTTATTGGCAATATCACAAATGGAATTCCCTGCCGATACAATCTTTTCTGCAGTGCAAACACAGTATAATTGTGCAGGAATTTTGAAATGAATGAATCTTTAGTAAATATCAACTGCCCGCCGAAAAATACCGCATTGGGGAATCGCTTTATAATATTAGCGGCAACATTATCGATTTCTTCCACAATATCAACGCCGACCGCTGATTTTCCTTCTGCGTAATAATTGTTTCTTTGCATAAAGTCCACATAACGCTTAATATCTCTTTTGACTTTTGCCTCTAAATTTTCGATTTGGTTAACACCTTTAAAGTTACCGGTATCTATCACTCCGACTTCGACAAAAATAAAGTTTTTAAATTCTGTGCCGAATAGCCTGACGATGTTAAAAAGAGTATGCAAACCCATCCCGTTAAAACCGTTAACCAGCAGCACCGCAGTTTTTGCGTTACGGTATATTTGAGGTGGACGCCCCAGAGGGTTTTTCCCTACCTGCGCAATGCTTTTGCCCGAAGAATCCAAGGATGAAACCAAGCCGTCCAGCCTTTTCAAAATCTCCATAGTCTGCCGGTAGTGCCGTTTTATGATTATGGCTAATACGATCAGCATTCCGGTAATAATCAAAGTTATCCATCCGCCTTCGTTAAATTTGAATATAATCATTGAGACAAGAACGAAAGAAGTCAGGATTAACCCTGTGCCGTTTACGGAGAGCTTTCTTATCCATCCTTTTACGCTCTTACGGTAATTCCACCAATGGCGGACCATTCCCAGCTGAGATAGCGAAAAAGTGATAAAAACATTGATACTGTATAGAACGACCAGAAAACGTACAGAGCCTCTGCTTAATATCATCAAAGCAATACTTAATCCGCTCATAATCAGGATTCCGTTTTGAGTAACCAATCTGTCGCTAAGCACAGAGAATCTCGTGGGAAACCAGCGGTCCACCGCCATATTTCCCAATACTCTCGGGCCGTCGATAAAACCCGTCTGGGCGGCAACAAAAAGCAAAGCCGCTTCTGAAACCAGCGCAATGAGAATAAATATATGACTCAGGTTTCCGCCCCATCCGCCGGTTGCCTGCTGAAACAGAATAGCGTTCAATGTTTTACCCGTTTGCGGCCTGATATTATAAAAGATGTAAGTTAACATTAATCCCAAAACCATAAATGCCAATGAAACTGCCATATAACGCATCGTGCGCTTTGCAGTCTGCACCCGAGGTTCCCGCAAAACCGGCATGCCGTTGCTCACTGCCTCTATTCCTGTATATGTGCCGGCTCCCATACTGTAGGCGCGCATAATCAGAAACAGCATTCCGAAAAATCCGACCTCGGAAACAGTGCTGCCGACATCGGTCCTGACTGCAGTAATTACCTGCGGCAGGGCGGGTATATGTGTGGAAAATACATATATGATTATAAAAATGTGGGTGGCTATAAAGATAAGAAAAATAGGCATAAGAAACAAAACAGACTCTTTTACTCCTCTCATATTCAGCAGCGTCAGAGTCAAAATAACAAAAACAGCAAAAGTCAATCTGTAAGTTTGCCCTGACACAGGCAGAAGACTGAATATGGCATCTGCGCCGCTGGCAATTGAAACTGCAATAGTAAGGACGTAGTCTATCAGCAATGCGCAACCAGAAACCATACCTATTGAGGGAGACAATAATTTACTGGCGACCAGATAACCGCCTCCTCCGTGAGGAAATATTTCTATAATCTGGGAATAACTGGTGCTGATAATAAAAATTGTGATGGCCGTCGCCAGTGCCACAAAGACGCTCAGATAAAAATGACCTTTCAATGCCAGGTATGCTTCCTGAGGACCGTAACAGGACGAGGTTAAACCATCTGCACCCAGGCCTATCCAGGCAAAGAACGCTATCAGGGAAATTCTATGGAATATCATTGAATCCCGGGGGTCGCGAGAGCCTCCAATCACTATATTTTTAATAAGTTGCTTTAAGGGCTGTTTTTCCATCATACAGGATTTCCCATATTAAACGCTCGGCTACACAACCAAGCCCTTACAATTCAGCGATAATATCAAAACCTGTCTCACTAAAAAATTGACATGGAGTTATTCCTTTATTTTATCGGCCGGGCGGTTCGTCGAGGACTTTCTGCTCAGAATTCACCGGAACGCCTTATTCTACAGAGTATCTTTTTCCGTTCCCTCAACGCCCAGTTTCTTTTCGAGCTGCTTTATTGACTGCAAAATGATATATGTCTCATCATTTGTTTTTATGTCGCTCGCGATACCGGTTTTCTTAAGCAATTCCGTCATCCTGTTTGCCAGGTAGGATATTGTATTGGAAATATAAAACGGAAAATACCAGAAATATCCAAAGGCCAGTATAATGCATAGTGATGCTGTTACAGCCATGTAGGTTATTATATGAGCTGACTCATCTTTTGTTATCTGGCTTTTTCGCACAACCGCCTGCATATTAAGGTCGTTGATGTTGTGAATAGATTGTTTGAGCCTTTCATAACACGGCAGAACTTCGTTAAAATACATTGAAGTGCTGCCTGCTCCTTTCTTTATCTGTTCGCAGAGGTTCAGGTAAATATTATAATCGCCGTTGAGTGTGTCTACATATTCCTTTTCATGAATCTCTGTTATATTGTTCTTTTCTGCTTTCAGGTTTTTTTCGAATTCAATCCCGCCGGCTTCGAAAAGCTGTGAATAATAATCGGTTAATTTTTTGCTGTCTGGATTGAAGATACTGCTGCTGATGGAAGTTCTCATATCATCGAGGGCGGACATCATGTTTCTTGAATAGACAATGGAATCATAGTTGTCTTTCAGGATGTTGTCGGCTTCGTCGGATAGTTTATCGACATAATAGGCGCAGAAAAATGCCAAGGCAAAAATGATTAAGAACAGAAACCCTAAACCCATCGAAAGTTTTGCTTTAAGTACCATAACGCCTCCTAAATAGAATTTGGTGCGCCTTAAAAGCCGAACAATCATTATACAATCTGTATAAACTCCAGTCAAAGCCTGCTCCGGTCTTTTTGTGCTCCGCCGGAAAAGTTAACTGGAACGGGATTTGCCATTACGTATTCGTATTACGTAGGCGCTCATTCGTAAACGTATGCGAAATCGTATAAGGGGGGTGCGGGGGGAAAAATCAAAACACTTAAATCTTGACAGTTAAGGATATTTGAAGGACAATATTTGTTATTATCGTGGAATTGAAAGGAATGATATCTCTTATGCCTCATCCCTTTTTGAACCAGATGAGAGACCTTGCATGCAAAACGGCACAACGTATTCGTGTGCGGAGCGCGCTCAATCCCATGCTTTGGCTATGTGCGACTATGACTCCTACATTCCTTTACGCCGCCTATCAGTTTCAGGAAGACAGGCTCGTTTGTATTGTACTCATTGTAAGCGGACTCATTCCCTTGGGTGTGACATGCTGTGGATTTGTAGGTTTTGCTATATTCAAGCCGGAAAAGCTACAATCTGAGGACTATCAGCTTAGACATGAGAGTCTTCAAATTATCCAGCAGAAGGCAGGTCGTATGGATATGGATCCCACATCTCTTGAGGGTATTGCAAACCCGAACCAACCATTGCTTGAGAAGGGCGAGGAATAGAATATGCTGAAGTCATATCTTTTGTCAATCGACGGACTTGTGGTGCGAAGGAGCCAGGTTCTAGATTACCTCGATAAATCACCGCAAATTCTAAATTGGTTTGCGATAATGAAAGATTCTATTCTCATCACATCTAAGAATAATGCCACGCAATTGAGAGAGATGTTGCATCTTGCCTTTCCGTTCGGCTGGTTTATAATCACTGAACTTCAGACAGGAAATTACGACGGGTGGCTCCCAAAAGAAAATTGGGATTTTATTGCTAATCCCCGTTCTTCCGGGAGATGGAGTTAAGACTTAGTAGAGTGGGCGGGTAGTTGTTTGTTCAAATCGCAAAATTCCTCGATAATTCCGCGATTGAGTGCGGGGGAAAATGAAACTTTACTTGTTGTTTTGGCTTATTTTTTCTGCTTTATTGCGGAGTATAATATCCCGCGGTCTTTGCAGCTTTTCATACCAAAGCGTAAAGCCTAAAAATATCAGACATCCGCCTATCACAACGACAATAAGACAGAGGGATTTTTGCGCACTTATCATAAGAACAAGATTTTTGTGCTCCTCTATTTTATTGTTAAGTTGTACTAAACTCATTGATTGTTTCCGTTGCATTTCGATATAGTCTGAATGTTTTTTCTTTTTCAAATTATCAATACAAGAAGAGTCCAATTCAATTTCTTTTTTGAGTGTCTCTATTTCTCCCTCCAAACGTATCGCATCGTCCGTGAGTTTATAGGCGTAGAAAATTGATAAGTATGGTGCAATAACAAGAATAAGACCAAATATAGCCATAAATTTGTAAAGATTGTCGGTAGGAATTTCAGGAAATTTCATTATTTTCTCCCGCTAACATAAAATTCAGCTTAATTTTACATCGCACCATTTTAGCGATTGCCGATTTACTTATTGTTTTTGGTAAGTCTATCAATCGACTTTATCCCTTTCGCCAAGAATGTGGGACTTTTTTTAGGTGCTTTCTCCCTGTAGCATCTATTACTATAGCTTTTCGTAGTTCTTTATAAGGAAGCTCCGAGTCTTTTGCAAGATACGTAGTACTCTTACCCTCTGTTATCTCGCGTTGTCCGTGTATAAAAGAATCCTTCAAAAGTATATCTTCACTTTCTGTCGTAAAACCAACGTGCGTGATAGTTATTGGTCTTCGACCTGTATTTGCAATATCCAACATTACATAACTATTATTAGGTTCGCCGAGAATCTTCCAACTTTTATGAAAGATTATCTTTATTTTAGAACGGTCTTTTAAGGTATTCATAATATGCACAGCCACGCTTATAGTTGCGATAATAGCAGCATACCAAGCAACTGTATCGGCTGTGATTTCTATAGTAAAATCTGCCATTTTGCTACCTTTCAAAAGAGTCCGCTTTCGCCGAACCATTTTAACGATTGCCTGTTCAAGTGCAACCGGCAAATTTTCAATCAAAAGCACGGGTAGTTATCTGCTCAATCCTGAAAATTTGTAAATTTTTTTTACTTCTTTAATTTCAACGGCTTATCTCCGGCAGAACAAGTCTATCCAGTCTCATTTTTCGACTCAAACGCGCAGGTTCGTCCAATTACGAGAGAACGATAGTCCGTTCTCGAAACAGAAACTCTTCAGAGGAATTACCAATGAGCGGTTACCGATAACCACTTAATACTTATTTATAATTTACTTCTCTGTGTTCTCTGTGGTTGAAACTGCGGACACGGAGATTTTCTATTTATAGCGGAAAAATCAATCAAAAATGAATCAATTATGCGAAACAAAGCCAATTTTAGAAAAGCCAAAAATGAACTTAAACCCCTGTTCGACAATGACTAATAACGAAAAACAACGAACTACAAACTATTCAAAACAAACCCAAACGAACCCAATTTTATCGGCTTTTGGAAGAAGGCTTGCCCGCCGTAGCCTTGGCGAAGGCGGGTCAGATTTTTCGATATTTTCGCAGCATATCAAGCAGGTGTTGCATATCTTCAGGCAATGGGGCTTCGAATTTCACCGGCTTTTTAGTCGTTGGGTGCTTGAATTCAAGAGTCCAGGCGTGCAAGGCAAGGCGGTTTATAACCGGTTCCTGCACTGCCGGTTCGCCCTCTGCCAGTTGCCAGGGGTAAACAAGTTTGCCGCCATACATATCATCACCTACTATCGGATGCTTGATATAAGATAAATGAACGCGTATCTGATGCGTTCTGCCGGTCTTGGGGGTGAGCTTCAAAAGGGAAAAGCCGCGAAAACTCTCAATGACTTCATAGAAGGTAATAGCTTCCTTGCCGATTTCAGGACGAATGGCGTATTTTTCCCTTATTTTCGGATGGACGCCGAGCGGTGCGTTTATTCTGTCGGCTGTTAGTTCAGGCGTGCCGTGAACAATAGCTAAGTAGCTTTTCTTGGTCTTACGCTGCTCAAATTGTTTGGCGATTTTCCACTGAGCGGTGTCGTTTTTGGTGATGACCATAACCCCGGTAGTGTCCCTGTCGAGCCGATGCACGATGCCGGGTCGAAATTCGCCGAGCCCGCTCGATAGCTTATCTGAGTAAAAAGCGAGGGCATTTACCAAAGTGCCATACGTGTTGCCGCGGGCAGGGTGAACAACCATATCGGGCTGCTTGTTAAGCACGATTATGTCATCGTCTTCATAAATGATATTCAGTGGAATATCCTGGGCTAAAATCTCTTTGCTTGGCAGCTCAGGCAGCGTCAGCTCGATTTTATCTCCGGGACTTATCTTAAAACTGGGCTTGACTACTTTGCCGTTGACTTTGACGCCGCCTTCTTTGATTATCTCCTGGAGCATAACGCGGCTGAAGTTACTGAACCGGCCATGGAGATATTTATCAACCCGGCGTTCTTTGATTGAGTTTCCCACTTGAACTGTTAAGCGTCCGCTGTCTATATTCGCATCTTGCATCTCGCTGCGCTCATATTTATTGGCTGGGCAGATTGAGGTCGGGGGCCTCAAGTTCTCCCTTTTGAGTTTGGAAACCCTCAGGTGCTTCGAGTTTAATCTCGGGTTGTGTCAAAGCGGCAGGGGCTTGTTTTGGCGACAGCTTAAGGACCACCTTTGACTGGTAATCGGCCATTGTGTGGAGGCGCTCATTTGCCTGGGCAGCGGCGACGGTGCCTTCGAAGTCGGTGTTTGCGATTATTTCGCCGTATGTTTGCCGTGCCTGCTCGAAATTCCCGATTTCTTCTTCGCACAGTCCCAGACCTAATTTAGCCGTTGCCGCCAGCGATGGGTTAGTTGAGGATTTCTCGATTGCTTTCGCATAACTATCCTTTGCCCGGTTTATCTGAGCTGTTAGGTCCTTACTGCTTATGCTCCCGAAGCGGTAATGCAGCTCCGTCCGCAGAGCTTCTGCTTGTTTAACCAGCGCCAGAGCAGCCATTTGCTCCTCTTTCGCATTTTGGGCGATGTTTTGGAGATTATCAGATGCTTGGATGAGAGTATAAGAAGTATCTATACCTTGAGATTGAGCCTGAAGGATTTGAGTTTTGCCCTGCGATATCCCGGCGATTAAATTTGTAAGCTCGAACTGCTCTCGGGCTAATACTATCCTTTTTTCATATATCTTCCAGAGATAAACCCCTGCGACCACGGCGACGAGCACCGAAACGTAAATAATCGTTTTGGCATTTTCCTTCGCCCATTGCGGGAGGTTCACTATCCACTCGGCTAATTCGTTAGTTTTTAATTGGTGGCGATGTTCAGTTTTCATTTCTTTTTCCCGTTCCTGTTCCGAAAGAGACTCGTGCTACGTAGCGTAGCTACTACGCAGAGTAGCATTAGCGTCCATAGTATTCAATTATAAACTCAAATCGACATTATAACAAAGATTGTTTTATCTTGCAATGGATTCATCTGCCGACTAAAATTCCAATTAATAGTTGATTGAAAGGTCATAAATGCTCAGAATTTTTGTAAAACCAAAAGCAGGTTTTTTTTTATTTTCGCTGCTAGTCTCGGCTTGTTCTTTTTGTTGGGCCCAAAATGCGGTAGAGGAAGCTTGGGACCCGACAAAATATATCGGTATTGATGAAATTCGCCCTGGGATGGAGGCATATTGCCTCACCACGTATAAGGGGACCGAGGTAGAAAAGTTTGGTCTGGAGGTTTTAAGCGTAGTCCGCAATATAAGGCCTGGCGGAGATGCGATTTTGGTTCAGGGCACGGATGAGCGTTTTATCCACACCGGCCCTGTGTGGGGCTGTAGTGGTTCGCCGGTTTATATTGATGGCCGGTTGGCGGGGGCGTTGGCCTTCGCCGCATCCTTCAGTAAAGACCCCCTTTACGGCGTGACACCGATTAAAGAAATGCTCAGAGCAGGACATCAGCGGAATGAGACGCAGAAGCCGGGGACAGCAAACACTACAAGGGATGTTTGGAAACCCGCTTTTGGGTTTGATTTCTCTAGGCCGATTGATTTTGCTGAAATTGACAGGCAGATGACAACCAGCCGCTTTTCAGCAAAAAATATCCAGAGCGGTCTGGCTTTTTTGCCTTGTCCGTTGATTACCTCTGGGTTACCAGCCGAAGTTTGCGAGCAGCTGAGTGCATCAGTTGAGCCTTTCGGCCTTTTAGCCGTTCCCGGTATCGCCGGCGGAGGGACATCAAACTCCATAAAAAACGCTTGGCAGCCAAATGACGTCCAATTGGCTCCTGGCGCTTGTCTTGCCGTTCCGCTGGTAACCGGTGATATAACAATGACTGCGATTGGGACGGTAACAGAGGTTGCAGGTGATAAGGTGTATGGTTTTGGGCACGGTTTCCTTGGCGGCGGAGTGATTGATTTGCCGATGGCCACCGGCCAGGTGCATACCGTAGTATCGAGCGTGATTCGCTCTTTCAAAGTTGCCAGCGCAATCGAAATTGTCGGCGCCTTGACTACGGATGAATCAACAACGGTTTGTGGACAAATCGGTGTAAAGGCCAAAATGATACCGCTGGTGATAACGGTGGACCGCTACAATGACAGCGAGAAGCGCGTGTACAACTGTTACGTAGCCGACAATCGGCTGCTTACTCCTCTTGTGCTTCGCTCGGCTGTGGCCGGCGCAGCTCTTATGCTCGGCAATCTGCCGCCGGACCATACAGTCGAGTATAAGGTAATTATTGGTATAGAGGGAACCGCCCCCATTACTTTTGAAAATGTCTCAACTGGTATCGGCCTGGATGAGATGTTGGAAGAAAGTGCCGGCTCCGTTGCGATACTCTTAAGCAATCCATACAAGAAAGTGAACATAAAATCAATTGATTTAGATGTTCGCATAGCGCCGAAAAATATCTCTTCGAGAATATGGTCGGTCGATTTGTCTGATTCGAGAGTAAAAGCCGGCCAGCAGCTGGATGTTGCTGTGGTTGTGGAATCTTTCCTGGCGGAAAAGAAAAAATACCAGTGCAGCTTGAAGATACCCCCGGAACTGGCGCCGGGTAAATACGATTTGATTGTGTGCGGCGGCTACGGTTACCAGAAGTTTCTTATGAAGACGGCGCCGTATAAATTTGTTCCACAGAGCATCGAGACTCTTGTTGAGGCGATGAATAATCTTCTTACTATCGGCAGAAATAAATTGTATTGTCTTTTGGTTCTGCCGGCCGGCGGCGTTGCGGTGGAGAATGCCGAGCTTCCTGATTTGCCGGCCACTAAGATATTGCTCCTGCAGGATGGCAAAAGGACGTTGAGAAGCCAGCCGCACCCACGCTGGCTTGAAGAGAGTTTGACAACCGGCACCATTATTATCGATGAAAAAGTTATGCATATAACAGTAGAAGAATAATTAGGAGTGGAAGATGAGAATCGAAAAAGCACACAAGAGCATAAGAACACAAGAACACAAGACTTATGGCTTACGCCACTTTACACTATGGTTTTGTATTTTTAGTTTTTCGCTCGCAGGTTATTTATCAGGCCCATATTGTTGGGCTGTTACCAGTAAGGTTACACGCCACAGCAGCGGTGAAGATTTGTTAAAAGGCCGGACAAAGAATGTCGTGGTCGGCTCAGAGGGAACTCTTCAGCTCGGCCGAGCAGCGGAAGTGGTAATTGAAAACTTTGAAGACCTCTGCCGGACCACAAACGCGAAAAAGAGCGTTTCGGAACCCTGGTCGATAAACAGCATTGTTGTAAGCGGCGGAACCGTCTACCTCGGCACAAGCCCAAACGGCGGTATTTACAGATACAGTCTCGGCAAACTGACAAAAATTTACCCACCCGAATCAGGAGAAAGCGAAAATGCAAAAACCGCTGATAACGAGCCGAATGATTCAACTAAACTTGATAGCGAGATTGTTGAGGCACAGCAGTATTTGGCGAACCAGCATATTTTCGCGATGGCAATCGATGTGGCCGGCAGGCTCTTGGCCGCTGTAAGCGGCGACAGGTGCGCTCTCTACCGCTTCGAAGCGGACAAAATAAAGGAGCCCGAAGTGATTTTTGAGCCGAATGACGCTAAGTATATTTTCGCGATAGCTGTTGATGGCAGCGGTAACATTTATTTAGGAACCGGACCGCAGGGGAAAATCTACAAGCTCGATTCTTTCGGCAGGGAGCCGCAGCTTCTTTATGATAGTCGCGACAAGAACATACTTTCACTGGCAATCGGAAAGGATGGCTTTGTTTATGCAGGTAGTGACAGCCGCGGACTTGTTTATAAGATAAACCCTCGCGATAAGACGGCAACGGTTTTATACGATAGCGACCAGACGGAGATTACTGCACTTCTATTTGCCGGGGACGGTAATTTGTATGCTGCGGCAACATCGGCTGAGATTGTTCAGGCCCAGCCGGAATTTGTCGCGCATCTGCCTTTGGCTGGTCGCCCTGAGGGCGAATCAGAGGAAAATGCCCCTGAAAGCGAAGGGGAGTTGAAACTGGAAATTGCAAATACGAAGGAAGACGTCAACAATGAGTTGCCACAAAGACAAATACCTCCGCCGAGGCCGTCTAAACCCGCTGAAGCCAGTTATGTATACAAGATAACCAAAGATGGTTACGTGACCGATATATTCACAGAGACTGCGGTCCTCTTTTGCCTGGCAGAGCAAGAGCGGGAGCTGCTTATCGGGACTGGAAATGATGGCCGGACTTTTACCGTTGACCCCGCCTCGGAGCAGCATGCGGTCATCTATCAGGATGAGCACGCATCGCAAATAACCGCCATAGCTGTCGCTGGCGATGATGTCTATCTTGGAACGGCGAATCCTGCGAAGCTGATAAAGCTGGCCAAAAATTTTGCGCCGGAGGGAACTTATACTTCCGACCTTATAGATGCCGGCCAGCCAGCCAACTGGGGAAAGCTGCAAATCGAGGCCGACATTCCACAGGGCTGCAAAGTCAAGATGGCTTCTCGCAGCGGAAACGTTAAGGATGTGAACGACCCGACTTTTTCAAGCTGGACCGAGCCGGCCGAAGTTACCGAGCCGGTGCAGTTGCAATGCCCGCTCGGCAGATTCTGTCAGTATAAGCTCATTTTGCAAACCGAAGACCGCCGAAAAAGTCCGCTTGTAAGGGAGATTGCTGTTGCCGATACTATCCCTAATCTGGCGCCGAAAGTTGAGTCGGTCGGCGCCGAAAGAATCAAATCGGCGGACAAAATGGGCGTGTTCAAAATCAGCTATAAAGCCAAAGATGATAATGGCGACAAGCTGATTTACAAGATAGATTTTAGAAAAGTTGGAAGAGAAAATTGGATTGAGCTGGAAAAAGAGCTGGAAACAGACAGCTTCGAATGGGACGGCAAAACCGTTGAGGACGGGCGCTATGAAATCAGAGTAACCGCAAGCGACGAGAGAAGCAATACCCCAACAACCAAACTGACAGGCAGCAGGATAACTAAGCCGGTTGTTGTTGATAACACCGGGCCGGTTATTAAAAAGTATTCTATTGAGAGCAACAAAAAAGCCGTAACGCTGAAGATGCAAATATCGGACCAGCTAAGTGCAATCGGCAGGATGGACTATACCATTGACAGTAACACCGACTGGATAAGCGCTGTGCCGGACGATTTAGTCTATGATACTACCGATGAGGATTTCACTATCGTTATCGAGCAGTTGGATATCGGCGAGCATATAATCGCCGTTAGGGTCTCTGATGATGTCGGCAATACAACCTATAAAACCTTCGAGGTTACCATAACGGGCAGTTAATCATTGTGCGATATATCGAATTTGAAAAAATAGCCCATACTGTCGAGTCCCTTTGCATAGCAGCCGGATACGAACTTCCATCCGACGTTCTGGCTGCTCTTGAGCAGGCAGCACAAAAAGAATCCAATCCGGCGGCAGCGAAAATATTAAATCAACTCGTCGAAAATGCCCGCATAGCAAAGAACGAAAAGATACCGCTCTGTCAGGATACCGGCTTGACGGTGGTTTTTGTCGAGCAGGGCTGCGAAGTGTTTGTTAAGACAGATGGAGGGCGGACGTTATTCGATGCGATTAACTCCGGTGTTGCAGCCGGTTACAAAAATGGCTATCTTCGAAGCAGTATTGTCGCTGACCCTCTGAATAAACGCGAGAATATCGGCTCAAATACGCCTGCTGTAATTCATTACTCAATCGTCCCCGGCGATAAATTAAAGATAACAGTTATCACTAAGGGGGCCGGCTGTGAGAACAAAAGCCGGTTCAGGATGTTCAATCCCACAGCCGACAGAGAAGAAATAATTGATTGGATTGTCGATGTTGTAAAGCAGGCCGGCGCCGATGCCTGCCCGCCGCTTATCATCGGGGTAGGAATCGGCGGCAATTTCGAGCTAAGCTGCCTGCTGAGCAAAAAAGCGTTATTGCGAAATCTTCGGCAAAAAAATAGCGACCGGTTTTACGCTAAACTTGAGGAGGATTTGCTTTCCCGGATTAATGCGCTCGGCCTGGGGCCGCAGGGCCTCGGCGGCGACACCACCGCACTGGCTTGTTTAATCGAGACCGCCCCCTGTCATATTGGCTCGCTGCCGGTAGCCGTCAATATCGAGTGCCACAGCCATCGACACAAATCAGCGGTCATCTAAGATTTCATACTGAAACTTCTACAATTCAGCTTTTTGACGTCAGGTATTCGTGGCATAGGTTTGAGATGGAGATGAAATCTTCCGGCTGGAGCTGTTCGGGACGATTGTGCGGGTCTATGCCGCACTTTTCAAAAATTTCGGGCCAGTTATTAATTTCTGCAAGCTTACCGGCGACAAATCTCGTGCAGGCCTTTATCATTTTTCGCCGATGCTGCATAAAGAGATTTATCACCTCGCCGAGAAGCTCCATACTTTGAATCCGGCTCCCCTTTTCGGCTTTGCGAACAAAGCTTATCATTGCCGAATTAACCTGCGGCTGAGGCCAAAAGACCGTCGGCTTCAAAACTCTTTCTGTTTTTACATCGCCTGTTGCGGCTATATGTATGCTCAATGTGCCGTAATGCTTGTCGCCGGGCACTGCTGTCATTCTGTCGGCCACCTCCTTTTGAACCGTAACGTGCATTGCATCTGCAACTGTCGAGCCTGTAATCAGATTCATCATCAAAGGCGAAGCAACACTGTAAGGCAAGTTCGAAACCAGAAGGAATCTACCTGGCCGGTTTTTACGGGCCATCTCAACAGCGCCGCTTATAGTCCGGTTGATGGTGTTCTTGCTCTCAAGAATATCGGCATTGATGACCTCGACATTTTTGACTGTGGCTAATTCTCTTGCAGCAATTTTTGCCAGCGTCTTGTCCATCTCAACGGCGATGACCTTGCCGGAGCGCTCAGCCAAAGCCCCTGTCAGAGAGCCGGTGCCACAGCCGACTTCGAGAACAATATCGTCATTGCTTATGTTCGCAGTATCTACCAGCAGACGCATCAGATTAAGGTCGATGAGAAAATGCTGGCCGAGCCGTTTGTTCGGCTCGACGCCTGCCGATGCGAGCAGTTGCTGGATTTGCTGCTTAGTCTGCATCTGCTTCAGCCGTCCGTTGCACAAGTTGGCAGGATTTTTTTGTCGTTGCCATTTGGATTGCTGTTGTTATGGCGAATTTCATACTGGTCGGACTGGCCAGGTTCTTGCCGGCGATGTCAAAAGCTGTTCCGTGGGCCGGTGATGTTCTGATTATGGGTATGCCGATAGTGATATTGACCGCCTCCTCGAATGCAAGAAGTTTTACAGGTATCATCCCCTGGTCGTGATACATCGCAACGACGGCGTCGAACTCGCCGTGTGCGGCCCGCAGGAACAGCGTATCGGCAGGGAAAGGCCCCTGGCAGTTTATTCCCTGTTCCTGCGCCAGCAAAATCGCCGGCGATATTATCCGCTGCTCTTCATCTCCGAATTGTCCGCCCTCTCCTGCGTGAGGATTCAGTGCGGCAACGCCGATTTTGGGGCTTTCGATTTCGAAGTATTCCTTCAACGCACTATTTAATAAATCTATCGGCTCGAAAACGCAGCCGATTGTAAATTTATGCCGAACGTCAAACAGCGCTTTGTGAATCGTTGCCAGAGCCACCTTTAGTGGACCGGCGACAAACATCATTGCCTTTCGCGCCGATTTACACTTATCCGCCAGCATTTCGGTATGGCCGGGCCACTTTGCACCGGCTAATTTCCAGCTGGTTTTGCTGATTGGTGCTGTTACTATCGCATCGATTATGCCGGCACGGGCCGCATCGATAGCATCTAAACAAAAATGGATGGATGCTTCGCCGCCGACCCTGCTGGGGCCTTTAATCCAAGGCGGAACCGAATACTCATCATAATCGGCCACTACAACTTTATGTGGATAGTCTCTGCTGATTTTTTCGTGCTGATACCTATCCCAGAACGGCTCTATCTCGGCTTTATCTGCTGCGTAACAAAGCTGCTCATTCATACCAAATATGATAAACTTCGCTGCTTTTCTTATCTCCGGCTCCACCAGCGCTTTTACCACAACCTCCGGGCCGATGCCGGCCGGCTCACCCATCGTTACACCGATTACCAGCTGTTCACTTATCGAATTGTTGCCGTTGCTTTTGTTCATCTTTTTGTATTGCGTTTTAAAAACCCAGTTCTTTTAATCTTTCGGCTGTTAGCGATTGTTTCTGTGGCAAAATCTTTTCGAGTTGTTTCTTTATCGTCTTTACAAGTATATCAGTTTCGATATTTACCGTATCGCCGATTTTTGCTGCACCCAGCGTGGTTTTTTTCAGCGTCTCAGGAATTATCGAGACGCTGAAACTGTCTTCATTCATATTTGCTATCGTCAAACTTATTCCGTCAACAGCAACCGAACCTTTGACCACCATTTGGGCGAGCAATTGGGGATTGGCTGCGAATTTTATGTCGGCAAATGGTTCGACTCCGCTCACCATAAATTGCCCCTGCCGTTCAATTGTCTTAATCGTTGCAGTGCCATCGACGTGGCCGAGAACGAAGTGTCCGCCGAATCGGTCGGCGGCCTTCATAGCCAATTCCGTATTGACCGGCGAAGAAGATTTCAACTTGCCCAGCGTTGACTTTGTTAATGTTTCGCCACTGACATTGAACTCTGCGAGACTACCTCGCAACTGGGCAATAGTTAAACAGACCCCGTTTATGGCTATGCTGTCGCCGATTTGGCACTCCTGAGCTAATTTGCCTAAATCTACGGCCAGACGCATTCCGCCGCCGGTTCTGTAAGCCGACTTTACCGTGCAAATTGCCTTTATAAGCCCTGTGAACATCTGAAATTGACTATTTACTATTGACTATTTATAATTGAACCGGCAAAATCAAACGCTGAAATCGATTATAAGCAATTGGTTGGCAACAATCAATAATCGCTATTGAAAGGCAGATTACCTATATGAATACATTCTGGCTGAAAATTGCGGCTCTTGCGATTGTCGTTGTGGTTGTGATTGTCCTGATAGGTGTTTTTACGTCTTCTGAAAGGTCTCACCCGGCCGCGGAATCGGCGCCGGAGACCAAACATAAAACCTTCTACGACCAGGCCGAAAAAGATAGAGAGAGGTTTTTAGTCGAGCCGCGGTCGCTGGAGGAACTGGCAGAGGAACCGGTGAAGGAGCCGGTAAAACAGCAGGTTCAGGAGCAAAATCAGCCGCCAGTTATCCAGACACCACCACAGCCCGTCCAGCCGCCTGTGGCTAAGCTACCTGCGCAACCAGCCCAGTTGTACTTTAGACCGCTTTCCGAGATAGACAAGATAGAAGCCGAACGGCTTCTGAATGTGGCCGTGCCGGGCCGCAGCATAGGACGATTGCCGATGACCGGTTTCAAGCTTATGGTTGATTGCTGTCGGCAAATTATTAGCAAATGGCCGGACAGCTGGTATGCCTATAGAGCAAAACAGTTACTTATTGATATGCCGGAACGATTTCGAGAGCGGTATAAGATAACAAAAGAAGAGCTGGATATAAGCGAATTTACCAAACAAAGACCGGGAACCAAACCTTTTAACGGTACCGTTGAGGAGGAATCTCCTTAAATGACTCCCGTTCTAACCGCAGGTTTTATACCGGCAATTTCAATTACTGCTGATTGTTTGCCGCAGGCGTGGGAGAAAGCCGTCTTGGCGGTATGGGATAACGGCCTTGATGTCAAAACCCAGTATGATAAGCCCAACGACCCGCCCAGCAAAGATGCAACGGTCATAATTACCGTTACTGACCCCTTTGCTGAGCCGAGAATTCATAAGAATTTCCCCGGCGGGCCCGCCGAGCTTGAGGCATATCGCCAGGAGGTGGTCAATGGTATTCACGACCATTGGATTGACCCTGCTGCCGGCAAGTGGACATATACATATCACCAGCGGCTCTTTGCCTACTGTCCGGTAGAAAATCTGCGAGACCCAGATACGCCAAAGCCCTTCAAAAAAGTTGACCAGATTCGATATATTATCGATAAACTCTCTGATGTTACTCACACTCGAAGAGCACAGGCGATAACCTGGATGCCGACCGCTGACCCTGACACCGATGACCCGCCGTGCTTGCAGCGGATATGGTGTCGGCTGGTCGCGGCTCGTGATGGCGCAATGTCGCTTAATATGAATACGCACTGGAGAAGCAGAGATCTTTACAAGGCCTGGTTTATGAATGTCTATGCTATTACCGACCTTCAGAGAATAATTGCCGAGGAGATTTCCGGGAAAATCAATCGACAGGTAACTGTCGGTAGATACGTTGATATAAGCGACTCACTGCATATCTACGGCGGCTATTTTAACGACGTCAGTAAAGAAGTGGCGAAGATGCGACAAAGCCCTTTCACCGAGCGCTCCTGGCCAAGCACGCATCCTGCTTTTGAAATGATGACAAGAGAGGCCAGAGAAAATCTGGCCAAAGACCCCGACTGGTACGCAAAGCCAAGAGACGCAAAATAATCAAATCAGGTCGTAAATGCACAAACCGGATGTTCTTGCGAGCTTGTTCGCCTCCGGCGAATTTGGTTTTATCGGGCTGTTATAGAAATTTAAGAAAACGAGTCTCCTGATTTGTCCTTTTGCGATTTTTGTGTTAAACTTTGATTAGAGTCAGGCAAATAAAGAGGGCGATGTCAGCTTATCTTTGTTTATCCTAAGTATGACCGCCCACTGATTATTGAAATTGTTGGCCTGACTTAGAATCCTGCCGGGGGGAAAGCGGCAAATAGCATCAAGGCAGCAACGCAAATACCCCCTCTTGCGTTGTGCGAGAGGAAAATTCTATGGGGGGCCATATAAGTTTCTTTCCGAGTTGGGTCTCTGCGCCCGTGGTGCAGAGACCTTTTTTTACAAAAAAATCATCCGCAAAAAGAGCTGTGAGTTTTTTTAAACTTTTTTCCTTAGTGCTTGTCCCGCCGTAAATTGAGAACGCTCAAAATAAGATTTAACAGCTTCTGATTTGGGCTATTTACAAAGTTTCGCAAGATTTTCTTTGACATACTATATGTTGGGCTTACAATACGAAAATCGGCGAGATGTAGTATTGTTTTGATGAATTGCAAATAGCTTTTGTGGCGTCAGCCACCTTGACGGCTGAATTTCTTGAGGTGGACTTAGTTTGTGAGATGTCCCTTTTGCAAGGAGAATCACGATAGAGTTGTTGATTCGCGCTCAAGCGATACCGGCAGAATAATCAGACGCCGGCGTCAGTGCTTGGCATGTAAAAAACGCTTTACTACCTATGAAAAAATAGGCGAGAGCTTTAAGCTCTGTGTGGTAAAAAAGGACAACTCTCGCGTCCCTTATGACAGAGATAGAATCATCGGAGGTTTGCAGAAGGCCTGTTATAAAAGACCTGTCTCCGCTGAACAGATTCAGCAGATAGCCGACAAGGTTGAAGAGGATATATTTAAGAGCTTCGAGAAGGAGGTTTCGTCCGCTTTTATCGGCGAAAGTGTGATGAAGCACCTGCGAGGGGTCGATAAGGTTGCATATATTCGCTTTGCAAGTGTTTATCGAGACTTCGAAGATGCAGGCGAGCTGATTGAAGAGGTAAGTCAGGCCATTCAGCAGGCCGAGTATATTGGGCAGCCGAAGCTTTTTGACACATAAGAGATAAAAAGCATTCACCGGCTGAAGAAAAAGGCAATTGTGCCGTCGTTAAATTTTTGCAGGGAGGCAAATGGTGGGGATGAAGGTGCGGCTTAAAGTTGTAAAGGCCGATGGCAGCATCGAAGAGTATTTGCACACAAAGGTCATCGGCACTATTAGTAATGCTCTCGCTTGCGATGGGCAGGCCGATATATACATTGCTGAACAGCTTGCGGAGGTGGTAACTTATTTTCTTTACCGCGGAAAAAACACGCGTGCCGTAACCAGCAGCGAAATCCTCTCCATAATTAAGGCAGTTTTGACTGCCACAATGTATGAAGATGCCGCAATTGTGCTCAGTGAGCATCATTTTAACCGCAAGCTTAAACGCTCTCGAATTGAGGTTGTTTCGATTGATATTCAGCAGCTCGCCGATGCTGAAATGCTCTATGGAGTTCAGCAATCGCCCCCTCGCTCCCGCTGGGACAAATCTAAAATAGTCAACGACCTCGTAACCAACTATGATGTTTCCAGGCAGACTGCCAGGACGATTGCCTCAATGGTTGAGGAAAAAATATTCAACATTGGCCTGACTTCGGTCCCAGCCGGCCTGATAAAGCAGCTCGTTTTGGGTGATGCCGCTGCATTCCTCCGCGCCCAGAGACAACTCCAGACCGTCTAAGCGGAACCTTATCTGTTACTATTTGTTATCTATTATTGTTTTTGCTCTGCCGAGAATTTTTTCCGGTTGTTTGTCTGGGTTAATCTCCAAAAGTATTGTCGTCAATTCGCCTGAAATGTCAACTTTTCAAAAAGCAATTAAAGCCCTGAACCAGTGCAGCACTACACATGTCTTAAATCCTCATTCAGCTAAGAAGGCCATTTAATATATTTCAGGCGATTCCATTTATTAATCTGTAACGATTTTAATAGCTTTTTCTCGTCTTCTTCAGCCGCGTCATAATCCGCATCTGGTTGATAATAATCTAAAGGTAAACCCAGGGGGAACCCGAATTTGCTTCTTTGTACTAGGCTTCGAGACGGGATATAATTTGTATGTTCTTGAAAATAAAAGCATAAATCCTTGAAATTGTCTCCTAATAAAAGTCTCGGGAATAAAATTATGCATTGGCCTTTTTCAGACGGCCACGATATCAACCATCCATTCATGCAACACACTACATTTGTATCCTTATTCATAGGGATTTCGCATTCTTTTGTGTCGGTTCGAAGAATTATTTTGTCTCTTAAAATTTCTATTCTTAAATTATAAAATCGCAGAAGAGCTATGAAATCTTCGAAGAAGTCTTTTATTAGGAACGAAAGAGATATTATCGCAAAAGCTATTAAAGCTATTGCAACTAATTTCTTAACGAAAGGTTGAGGTAAATTGTACTCACCTGTGATTAATATATATACAATGAAAATGAACAAGCCACCAATGAGACATAAACCTGTAATAGGACGAGTTTTGTTAATATTAATTTCTTCCATTGTCCAACCAATGTTCAATACCGTAATTATACAAAGTTATATCAAGTCCTAACAACCACTTACTTACATAATCAACTTTCTTCTTTTCTCCAAACCAAGCCGCACCGGCTGAAACACCAACGATGTACTTTTTGTTCCCCTTTACAGTATCACTCCCGAAGACGCTGCTGCACATCAACGGACTAGAGTTATTTTAACAGTCGTCTCGTCCGGCTGAGAATTTCTCCTGGTTGCTCGTCAGGGTCAATATCGAGCCAGTTGACGTTCTTGAAAGTTTTAAACCATGTCCGCTGGTTCTTGGCAAATCGCCGCGTGTTTTTCTTTATCAGTTCCATTGCATCCTCTAAACTCATCTTCCCGTTTAGATAATCAATTATCTCTGCGTAGCCGATTGCGCATCGGGCCTGTTGGCTTAAGGGTTTTTCTTCGGCCAGCAGAGCTTTGACCTCATCGACAAGACCTGCTGCAATTATTTTTTTTACCCGCAGATTTATTCGGCTGTTCTCAACGCTTTTTTCCCTTCGCAGCCCGATTATCGTCCAGTCGTGCAAGGGTTTTTCTGCGTCGAATTGCTGCTGAAGGCTCGAAATTGGTTTGCCGGTGATTTTGTAAACTTCCAGGGCGCGAATTATACGTTTGCGGTCTCTGCGGCCGATGCGCTCGGCGGTGACAGGGTCGATTTCTGTTAATTGCCGGTATAGTTGTTCCAGCCCTTCATTTTCTGCTTCGGCCTGCAGTTCGGCACGTATTTGCTTATCGCTTCCCGGCCCTTCGAACAGGCCATACAGCAGGGCCTTTATATAAAGAGCAGTTCCGCCGACCGCGATTATTCTTTTTTTGCGACGATTTATTTGTTCCATCGCATCATAGGCCAAATCGAGAAAGCTCCCAACGCTGAAAGCTTCGCTTGGTTCAACCACATCGATTAGGTGATATTTGATACGCTCGCGCGCCTGCCGGGGCGGCTTGGCTGTGCCGATATCCATTCGTCGATAAACCTTCATCGAGTCGATACTGATTATTTCAGCACCCAGACTTTCAGCCAAATCAAAGGCCAATCGTCCCTTTCCTGATGCGGTAACGCCCAGAATTAGCAATCTGTTGGTATTCATAATTTACTGTGAAAGTCCGTGAATAATGGATATAATACAGAGTCCGGGTCAAAAACGCAAAATTATAGCTTTCAGCAGACAACGGAGCGTATATGCCGCTAAACCGGGCCATCAATAGCGACTTTAATACTCAGCTAAACGAGAAAGCACAGTTTGTAAATGATGTGCTGTCCCGGCTTCTCGCCGCGCAGACCGATATTAGTGGTGATTTAAAAGAGGCAATTAGATACACGCTGGAAGCCGGCGGCAAGCGGGTGCGTTCAGCGTTGGTTCTCTGGTGCTGCGAGCTTATTGGCGGCAGAGTAAATCGCAATGCTGAAATTGCTGCTGCGGCGATTGAAATGGTGCATACCTATTCCCTTGTGCACGATGATTTGCCGATGATGGATGATGATGACTTTCGCCGGGGACTGCCGACCTGCCATAGGGCATTTGATGAGGCAACGGCTATCCTCACCGGCGATGCTCTTTTGACGCTTGCCTTTGAGGTTTTGGCAAGAGAAATTGATACCCCGGCTGTTGCGGTCAGATTGATTGGCGAATTGGCGCAGGCCGCCGGCCCGGCTGGTATGATTGCCGGACAGATGGCCGACCTGAAAGCTGAAAACGGCCAGGGCAGCGAAGAGATTTTGGAATATATCCATACCAACAAGACCGCCAAGATGTTCCGTTGCGCCGCCGCTATGGGAGCTATCTGTGGGAAGGCTATGAACAGTGAATTTGACCGCCTCTGTGAATATGGCCTGAAGATTGGCCTGGGCTTTCAGATAGCAGATGACATCCTTGACGTCTGTGCTTCGAGCGAACATTTAGGCAAAACAGCCGGTAAAGATGCCAAGGCGGGCAAGGTAACTTACCCCGCCGTAGTCGGAATGGGAAAATCAAAGCAGCTTGGGGAAAAATTGGCCGATGAAGCGGCAGCGGTATTGGAACCCTTCGGCAAAAAAGCCGACACCCTCAGAAATCTCGCAATTGCCCTTCTGAAAAGAACAAGATAATCGGAAGAATTTTTAATGGCTAACTTATTGGAACAAATAGACAGCCCGGATGACTTGAAAAACCTGTCGGTTGGCCAGCTCAAGCTCCTGGCAGAGCAGATACGCCAGTTTATTCTTGCCTCGGTGAGTGAGACCGGCGGGCATCTGGCCAGCAACCTCGGCGTCGTGGAGCTGACGCTGGCGCTGCATTATGTCTTCGATTTCAAATCTGATAAGCTCCTTTGGGATGTCGGCCATCAGTGTTATACGCACAAAATCATAACCGGCCGAAGGGCTGATTTCGCCAGACTTCGCAAATGCGACGGCATAAGCGGCTTTCCAAATCCGGATGAAAGTATTTACGACCAGTTTGCTGTCGGCCACGCAGGAACCTCGATAGCAACGGCAATTGGAATGGCGATGGGGCAGGTTAAAAGCGGAAAGAACGATAAAATCGTAGCACTCGTCGGAGATGCCAGCATCGTAAATGGTCTCTCCTTCGAGGCACTGAATAATCTCGGTTTGGTAAAAAGACAATTGCTTATAGTCCTCAATGATAACTCGATGGCAATCGATGCTACACAGGGTGCGGTGGCAAAATACTTCTCCAAAGTCCGCCTCAGCCAGACTTATGAGGATTTGCGAAAAACCACCAGAAACATCCTCGAACATATGCCCGTTATCGGTAAAACTGTTGAGGAAGCGATTGAGAGAATCAAAAAGAGTATTCGTATGGTCTTCCCCGCCAGTCAGATGTTCGAGAGTTTGAACATCCCATACTTTGGTCCTGTTGACGGCCATGACATCGAATCGCTTATACAATTGTTCAGGGCTTCATTGCATTTGAATCACCCTGCAATTTTGCATGTTTATACAAAGAAAGGCAGGGGTTTCGCTCCCGCTGATGATGACCCACGGAAGTTTCATTCGACCGGGCCTTTCAAAATAAATGGAGACGCCGTAGAGGCCTCCGTCTCAGCAGGGCGCAACTTTACAGATGTTTTCAGCCGGCATCTGACCGAGCTGGCTGAAAAAAACAACAGAATTGTTGCTATAACCTCCGCAATGTGCGATGGAACAGGGCTGGCCGAATTTCAAAAAAAATTCCCTGACAGGTTCTTCGATGTCGGCATTGCTGAAAGCGTCGCGGTAGATATTGCAGCAGGGCTTGCCAAGAGCGGCTTAAAACCCGTCGTCTGTATCTATTCGACTTTCCTGCAGCGAAGTTTCGACCAGATATTCCAGGAAGTAGCGATGCAGAATCTGCCGGTTGTTTTTTGTATCGACCGAGCCGGCGTCGTCGGCTCGGATGGACCGACACATCACGGCCTAATGGATATCGGATTTTTGAGAATGATGCCGAATATGGTTCTGACGGCGCCTGCTGATGAGGGCGAATTGAAACTGGCTTTGGAATTTGCCCTGACGGAAAATAAACCGGTCTGTTTGAGGTATCCCAGAGACCTTGTTCCGTCGAATGAGTTTGACAGGTCTGCCTGCGATGTGCCGTTTGAATTGGGCAGGAGCGTTGTTGTCAAAAGCAGCCCTAATTCATCTGTTGCAATTGTCGCTTACGGAAGCGTGCTTACTATTGCCCTCCAGGCGGCTCAACTGCTGGAGCAGGATGGCATTGACGTCGATGTGATAAATGCACGGTTCGCCGCTCCGCTCGATGGGAAAATTATTTCTTTACTCAGCCGGCGTAAAGGTATAATAACGCTGGAAGACCACGGCCTTGCCTGCGGCTTTGGCTCAGCCGTGCTTGAGGCCGCTGCTGCAGCTTTGCCTGGCCCGATTGCAAAGCAGATTGTAACCCTTGGTATGCCCAGGACATTTTTGAAGCACGATTCCCGCAACGCTCAGCTTATGCAGGGTGGTATAAATGCCGATAAAATAGTGCAGACGGCAAAAGAAATGTTGAATTTGGCTGATTAAGCACTCGGCAATAATGTGGAACTAGTCGGGGCGGAGCGCCCCGCCGTAGCCCGATAGGATAATCTTAAAATGGCGAAAAGCAGTTTGCCAAAATTGGTGATTTTCAGCGACCCGAAAAAGGGCCACGTTGCTGAGGTGGTTGAGGATTTTCTCGATTTCGCCGGAAGCAGGGCCGAGATTGTTGCCAGTTGTGGGATAGACCAGTGCACCGTTGATATCTTGAAAGAGGCCGATTTCGCAATTGTCTTCGGCGGCGATGGCAGTATTACCTCCGCTGCGAGACAATTGAGTCAGGTCAATGTGCCGGTCATAGGCGTTAACCTCGGCAAGCTCGGCTTCCTCACCGAATTCAGCGTCGGAGAGCTTAAAGAATTTTTCCCTTCTTTGACATCAGGAAAACTAAGCATAGAGAAACGAATGATGCTCAGATGCAGGATTTTCGGCGATGGCAGGGAAAAATTCTGCTCCGCCGCCATCAATGATGTCTTTATCACAGCCGGGCCGCCTTTTAGAATGATTGAGCTGAAAATGTCGGTCGATGGTCAGTCTGCCATAGACGGATTGGTAAGTGACGGCCTTGTAATTTCCACTCCCACCGGCTCGACGGCTTACAATCTCTCCGCGGCAGGACCGATTCTTTCGGCCAATATGCTGGCAATGGTTATTACGCCGATTTGTCCGCATTCGCTTAGTTTCAGACCCGTTGTTATTAATGCCGACAGCAAGATAGAGGTCTTTGGAGTCTGTGTCAACCAAGGCACTACTGTTTCCGTCGATGGTCAGATTTCCTCCAAACTATCGATTGACGATGTGGTAAGAATCGAAAGGAACAAAGGCGATTTTCTCGTAGTGAATAATCCCCTTAGGACGCAGTGGGATACTTTGGCGACCAAGCTCAGCTGGGCGGAAAAGCCAAAGTATAAGAAGAACCCAATTTCGCAATGACTCGTGATTGTTTAATTATGAACATAGTTCTGCAGTAGATAGTATCTAATGTTATGAAAAGACCAGCGGCATATATTATTGTTGGTTTGCTGTTTTTCGCTGCTTTTTCAGAAACTGGCTGGGCGGTTGATAACTATATTAGTCCTGCCACAGTCCCGCCGAGCACCCTACGGGAAGGCCTTATTCAAAGCCCTGCCGCGGTTGGCGGAAGCGGTAACCTGCTGGTTACCGGAAATATCAGAGGCCCGGCGTATTTTCGAGGAGTTGTGCCGTATTATGCGCCAACCAATTTTGGAGTTACGCTTCCTTCGTCTTCGCTTGATTCGTTTTTGAGGGATTCAGCCGGCTCGGAGAGTTTCAGCCGTTACAACCGTTACTCCGGTTATAACCTTGGGTATAGACCATATTATTCGCCGACTCAGACAGTAGCATCTACAATGCCTGGCGCACCTGCAATGCCGGGCGTTCCTTCGAGGGTTGGGGCATCGGCCGTAAACATTACTCCTGATGCTCTTCAGTCCTACATCAGCGGAACCTTGCCGGTGCGACGCGATGAAGTGCTTGATACTGCGTCTGCGTTGTCTTTGGCACGCTTGCGACCGATGTCGATGACGCCGGAGGAAATGCAGAAGCTGATTTCGTCCGAAATCGCCAATTACGCACCTGGAAGGCTGACCGAACAGCAATACCAGCCCAAGATGGAACAATATAATCCCGAGATAAACCGGGAAAGCTATAAAAACGGTGAAGTTAATAACCCCCTGACCAGCCTTTTGTTGCCACCTGCTCCGAAACAACCGGGCGGTGAGGTCAACCAGCCGTTTGGGATACCGACGCAAGAGAAGCAGACTGGTGAAGAAGCTGCCGAAATGCCGTTTGGCGCATTTTCGGCCCGGGACTTACATAAACAACTCGATGTTTATGACCAAATGAAACGGCAGCTCAATGACCTGCAAAAAAAACTTGAATTGGCGCTGGCGGCACGACAGGCCGAAAAGGCTGCCGGCTCTGCCGCAGGTGAAGGTGGCGAGAAACCAGCCGAGGAGCAGTTCGGCCGTCCTGAACTCACCGCCAAAGGGCAAACTCAGGAAGGTTCTCAGGCCGAGAAGCTCGCTGAAACTGAGCTGTCTGTTGCCAGAACCAAGAGTATTTTAGGCCCGTTTGAAACTTTTGCTTCTTTTTCGGAGGACAAATTCAATCAGAATATGCGGGCCGGAGAACAGTATCTTAAGCAGGGCAGATACTATCGCGCTGTGGATGCCTATACTCTGGCATCGCTTTACAAGCCGGGCGACCCTCTTGCATACGCCGGAAAGAGCCACGCCCTCTTTGTCTCAGGCGAATATATGAGCAGCGCCCTTTTCCTTTCCAGATGCTTGCAGATTTTCCCTGAGTATGCCCGGTTTAAAATCGACATTGAGGCCATGGTGGGCGGCAGGGACAAGCTCGAGACCCGCGTAGCCGATGTTGAAGAATGGCTGGGCAAAAGTGGCGCCCCTGAGCTGCAATTCTTGCTCGCCTATGTTTATTACCAGATGGATAGACCCAAGCCGGCTAAAGAAGCTATTGATGCCGCATATAAAATGATGCCGCAGGACCCCGCTGTGCTTGCCCTTAAAAAAGCTATCGAAGATAGCCCGGTGGCAGACAAGGATGGCAGCTCACAGCGTATAACAGATGACGCAGTGAAAAAGTAAAGGGGCCTGTCCTGAGCAGAGTCGAAGGAGAAAAACTATCCACTATATGCTGTCCCTGTCTTCTGTCTTTATACACTGTCGATGATAAGAGCCGATACATCTTTGGATATCGAAGAGGTTTTGTCTGCTGACGGGTTAATTGCGCGGTCGTTTAGCGGATATGAGTTTCGGCCGCAGCAGATGCAGATGGCCTGTGCGATTAAGGATGCCTTTGCGGCCGGTCGGCATTTGGTTGCGGAAGCCGGAACTGGCATCGGCAAAAGCTTCGCATATCTTATCCCTGCAATAGAGCTGTTTTGCCGAAAAGCGGGAAAAGTGCTCATCAGCACCTTTACCATTACCCTCCAGGAGCAGTTAATCAATAAGGACATCCCTTTCCTGGCCGAATCTCTGCCGCAGACATTTACTGCGGTTCTTGCAAAGGGTAGAGGCAATTACCTTTGCAGGCGTCGGCTTGAGTTTGCACTGCGCAGGCAGGCAACAATGTTTGACGAACTTGGCTCAACCCTTGAGGTAATAAGGCGCTGGGCAGGTCAAACAGAAGACGGCTCGCTGAGTGATATCCCGATTTTGCCGAAAAATCATATCTGGGACGCCGTCAGGAGTGAGCACGGTAACTGTCGCGGCAGAAAATGTCCCCACTTCCCCCGCTGTTTCTACTGGCGAGCCAGACGGCGACTGGACAGCGCCGATATTATTGTGGCAAACCACGCCCTGATGTTTAGTGACCTTGTGCTCAAAGCGCAGGGGGCATCGGTTTTGCCCGATTATAAATACATCGTTATTGATGAGGCCCACAATATCGAGCATGTCGCCGAAGACCATTTCGGGATAAATATCAGCAATTACACGGTCAAATTCCTCCTTGACGCTCTTTACAATCCGAGAACACATAAAGGACTTTTGGCCTATATGAATGCAGACAAAGCAATTAGAGCAATTGATATGGTCGGCCTGATAGCCAAAGAGGCAAGGAGATTCTTCAGCCGGGTCAACGAATGGTACCAGCAGTCAAAGGATGAGACTGCCGGAAGATGTTATAAGAATTTCGTAGAGGATAATCTTACAGGGCACTTGAAAAATCTGCACGCCGAATTGGCTGCTTTGGCAAAAATATGCAAGGACATTGACGAAAAATTCGAGATTATGCGGCTCATCGACCGCTGCTCGGCATTGGCGCAGGATTTGAATTCCTTCTTAACTCAGCAGCAAAATGATTTCGTTTATTGGGTTGAACCGCCCGCCTCTGCCGCAGGCGCTACGCGTTTGAGAAGCGCACCGCTCAATGTCGGGCCGAACGTGAAAAGCTGTTTGTTTGATAAGTATGAATCGGTGATATTGACCAGCGCAACTTTGAGCAGCGGCCCAACATCGGATGACAAAAGCGGGCTTGTCCGCCGTAGCGCACCTGTCCGTCGAAGCACACCTGCCCGTCGTAGCGGAAGCGAAGGCGGATTTGAGTTCTTCACCAGCCGGATTGGTCTGGATGATTTTAGAACGCTTAAGCTTGGCTCGCCGTTCGATTATGCTAAGCAGGTAACCCTCTACATCGAAAAAGACCTGCCTGACCCCAACGAACCCGCTTTCGTTGATTCTGCGGCTCAGGCCGTCGGCAAATACGTGCAGAAAACACAGGGCAGGGCTTTTGTGCTTTTTACCAGCTACCAGATGCTTGAAGCAATCGCTCAGAAATGCGCCGACCGGTTTGCTGAAAATGGTATCCAGTTGCTGCAGCAGGGTGCGGAGTTTGACAGGACCGCTCTTTTGAAGCATTTTAAGACCGAGGATAACTGTGTTTTGTTTGGCACCGACAGTTTCTGGCAGGGTGTCGATGTGCCGGGTGAGGCGCTTAGCAATGTGATTATTGTTCGGCTGCCGTTTGCCGTGCCTGACCAGCCGTTGATTGCAGGCCGCCTCGAGCAAATAAAACAGCAGGGCGGCGACCCGTTTTATGACTATCAGCTGCCTTCGGCAATTCTCAAGTTCAAGCAGGGCTTCGGCCGGCTGATTCGAAGCAAAACCGATACCGGCATCGTCGTTGTCCTCGACTCTCGCATAATCAATAAACCTTATGGCCGAGAATTCCTCGCCGCCATCCCAAACTGCAAAACCGAAATCGTGACCAGCGCGACTTGAGTTCACGCTTACTTTGCCACGGAGCAAACTAGCAAAACGCCCTTTTTAGCCCAAAAATCAACCTTTCGGCCTTTTGTCTGTTTAAGTGGTCTTCGTTTCCAGCCGACATAACAATTGCACAAAGTACGTATTTTGATGGGCGAGACAGAACCCCCCAGCACCCGACACGCACCACTTCGCCGAAAGGACAAGATTATGAAAATTAATTCAACGGTTTTTACTGTCATAGTAATTTCGCTTGTTGCCATTGCGAGCTACTATATAGGGGTATCAAATCAAAGGGGAAATCCTAACCAGCAATCCATTCCGTCAAATACATTGCCGATAATCCCAAATCAAGCAAAAGCAATAGAAGTCAAGCCCGAACCTTGTATTCCGAATTATCAGTCAAAAATGGACAATCAAAGAATTCTGACAGGTGTTGATGCCAAACCCTCAACGCTTCAAGTAATTACAGTCCCAAGTCAGCCAAATAATCGAGTAGTGACGATGTTACCTTCTCCACCTAAAGATGCTTTGGACATTTTGAACCTCAGATATAAACTATATCAAGGTGTAGCCAAGGCGGAATATGAAAAAGATATGACTAATGCGGGAGCAGTGAACGGACAACCAGGAGACTCCCTCTTAGTTCAAAATGCCCAGCAAAGATACGCTCTCAATATCGCCGAAATAGAAACTTGGCATCAAGTTTTAGATAATAAATTTAAAATTATTTCTGAGGGGAATTATTTCAATAACAGTGAAAAAGAAATGATGCGGAGAAAAGTTCTTAGCCGAGCGTCCGACCCTATTTATGTTCCAAAATCGGCTTATGAAAAAGTAGAACTAACGGTCAATGAGCCGAAGCAATAGAATAACCATTCAATTAAGGAGACCTAAAAATGACGCTTTATATTACCCCAACGGGTGTACGGTTAAAAGAAGATGACTCTGGCAATTACCACTTATTTTTCTTGGCTAACGATAACAAGGAGCATCACCTTAAACTCATCCCTCTCTGGAAGCCGGTATTAGAAGGTAAGTCCGTAGAAATAGAATGCGATGAACTACAAAATAAACTTGGTCAAGTTAAGGACATCCAAAGCAACACCGTGCGTTTTTTTGAAGTTCGTATTGATTTCAAAGATGGCGCTTTGTGTATCATTGAGTGTAAGAATATCGAAGACTTACCTATCTGCGGCGGGTAATTTTTTTGTGATAAATTTTAGGAAAGTAAAAAAATGAAAATTTTAATACTTCTCATAATTGGCGTTTGGATTGCGTTGGGTGTTGTAAAGTCTGTCAAAGCAAAGAAAAAACAGTACTCCCGATAGCTGCTTTAGTAGGCTTTGTTATCGCTGGCCTAATTCAACTTACTCTCCGGCCAAATCTTAAAAAAGTCAGTACAAATCTGTGTCCTTTCGTGTCTATAAAAAATCTCTGTGGGCTCGGTGTGCTCTGCGGTTAAACCTTGTTCTCTAATTTTACCCCCAAAATCGCCTCGAAGTGTAACGGAGATCCTCGACTGTTGCTCGCTTGCTTTTCTGTCGAGGATCCATTTTTTCTTCCGAGTATCCAGCATCAAGTACCGAGCATCGAGTTTTTCCTTGACTTTTTTTGAAAATGTGTTAAAATACTCATAATGTTTGCCAGTAGGCAAACGACAAGTCGCCCAGCAGAGCAAGGTCTTCAGGGTTAGCAAACCCAAGTCAAATAAACTATTAAAACTCGTTTATATCGATTATCCGTTTAAAGCGATTTTGAAAACTTGTCCCGCCATAGCCTCGGGGCGACGGCGGATTCGATTTTCGGATTTGTTTCGTATTCCGGATTTCGTGCTTCGGATTTATCGCCGCTCTTTGTCTGTCTTGAGCGGAGAAATCAATCAAAATGGAGTTAATTATGCAAAACGAACCCAATTTCCAAAAAAGTCAAGTGGTTGTAACATTGGTAATAACAAGGAATTGCAGCGAAAAACGAACAATGGACACTTGGTCAAAACGAACCCAAACGAACCCAATTTTATCCGCCTACGGCGGGACGGAAGTCCACAAGACGAAGGCCAACCCTTGATTCTGTCCCCGCTATGTCGTAAAATCTATGTTCACAACAACGAGGTAAGATATGCAGATAAAATTACAGTTTCTCGGTGCCGCTCAGAACGTTACTGGTTCACGCCACCTGCTCGAAGCTAATGGCGTCCGCCTTCTTATAGACTGCGGCCTTTATCAGGAACGCCACTTTAGAGAAAGAAACTGGGACCCTTTTCCCGTCCCGCCTGCCGGCATCAATGCCGTCCTTTTAACCCACGCCCATCTCGACCATTGCGGCTTTTTGCCCAAACTTGTTAAAGAAGGTTTCAATGGCAGGATATATTGCACCTCCGCCACCGCCGACCTTGCCCGGATTATTCTTTTGGATTCAGCCAAGATACAGGAAGAAGACGCCGTGTATAAACGCAAAAGGCACGCTAAGCAGGGCCGAAAAGGTCCGTATCCAGAAGTTCCTCTTTATACTACCGAGGATGCTCAATCCTGTTTCCCCCTTTTCTCGCCGGTAGAATACAAGGAAGCCGTCCCCCTCGGCGACGGCGTCGAAGCCACTTTCTATGATGCCGGCCACGTCCTCGGCTCTTCAATCATAAGGACCAAGGTGCGCTGGAACGGTCAGGAAAGGATTATCTTATTTTCCGGTGACATCGGCAGGCCGAACAGACCCATACTGTGCGACCCAACCGTTTTTGACGCCGCCGACTACGTCCTCGTCGAGTCCACTTATGGCGACCGGCTCCACGATGAAGCTATGGACGTAAAAAAAATAATCGGTGGTGTGATAAACTCAACGAAAAGAGCAGGCGGCAACATCATTGTTCCAAGCTTCGCCCTCGAACGTTCTCAGGAAATCTTGTATTACATAAACGAATTGCTCCTTGAAAAAGCGATACCTCCTATGAGGATTATTCTGGACAGCCCGATGGCTTCGAAGATTACGGAAGTTTTTCAGCGCCATTCTGAGCTGTTTGATGACCAAATGGCCAAATTCATTAAAAATTTCGGCTCGCCATTTAATTTGCCGCAGGTGGAAATGGCCGGTGATGCCGCCCAGTCAAAAACCATTAACAATATAAAAGGGACAGTTATGGTCATAGCCGGCTCAGGTATGTGCACCGGCGGCAGAATAAAATACCACCTCGCCAACAATATCTCCAGGCCCCAAAGCTCCATAATGTTCGTCGGCTATCAGGCCGTCGGCACCCTCGGCAGACAAATCACCGATGGCGCAAAAAAAGTCCGGATACTCGGACAGCAGTATCAGGTCAAGGCAAACATCGTCCAGGTGCACGGCTTCTCGGCCCACGCCGACAGATATGAGCTTCTCAAATGGCTAAAAGGTCTGCAATCGCCCCCTCGAAAGGTTTTTGTCATCCACGGCGAGACCGAAAGCGCATCTAATTTTGGTAATTACCTCAGGGAGCAGACCGGCTGGCTCGTCTCCGTCCCCGCTTACAAGGATGAAGTCGTCCTCGAATAGTGTTAAAAATCACTTCTCCTCTTTTGCCGCTGCGGCTGTAACCGGTGCAATCTTTTCCAGCCCTTCCTTAAGCTTCTCCGCCTCTCCGACAACGACCATTACCAGCTTATCCGGCTCTATAGTCTCTCGAACCAAACGTTCACAATCTGTCCGCTTGGCCTTCGCAATCCCCGCGAGCAGTCTCTCAAGATAATCCGCACCGAGTCCTTGCGATTCAATCAGCCACAAGTCGCCTGCAATCTGTTGCGGCGTCTCACGCCCTCTCACAAAACTGCCGAGTATATACGACCGGCTGTCCTCGAGCTCCTTTTTGCTCGGTCCCTCATTTTTCAGCCGTCCAATCTCTTCGAGAACCGCTCGAACCGCCTCTGCCGTTGACTCTGTCTTGCTGAAGGTGCCGACCTCGAATTCTCCCGCAAAACGCCTCGCCGTCCAGCCGCCCCAGACGTCATAAGTCAATCCCTTCGCCACGCGAATGCTTTCATTCAACCGGCTGTTAAAAGTCCATCCGAAATAATTGCTTACTATTCGGCTCACAAAATATCTCTCGTCGTGCCGCGTAATGCCGGGCTGCCCGGCACGAATCTGGCTTTGTGTGCTTCCCGGCCGGTCCACTAAATATATATGCGTCTCTGCTGTCCCAGCCGGTGGGGACATTTTTATGTTAGGCCGTTCTCCCGCCGCTTTCCAGCCCCCAAACGTCTCCTTCGCCAATTCAAACGCCTTTTCTTCCTCAATATCTCCCGAAAATATCAGCACCGCCGTATCAGGCCTTGCAAACTTGCCCCACCACTCTTTCAAATCTTCAATAGTCAGCGCATTAACGTCCTCGACTTCGCCCGTGGCCGTCCGCGAATACGGATGTTCGCCGTATAGTTTCCGCCGGAATTCCCTGTCGGCCACATACTCCGGCTCCGCCGACGAAACCGCCAGCGACGTAAGGACCTGTTTCCGCAGCTTCTCAAACTCCTCTTTGGGAAAGCTCGGCGTCAGCACTACTTCGCCAAGCAGTCCCATCGCCCGCTCGATATGCTCTGTCAGACACCCGACGTTGACCGTGCTCGTGTCCATCTCGCCAACCCCTGAAAGGCTGATTGCGTACGTCTCCAGCTCATCAGCCAGCTCACCCTCACTGTGTTTGCTCGTCCCCTTGACAAGCATCTGCATCGTCATCGCCGCCGTTCCCGGCTTACTCTCCGTCCACGCCCCCGATAAAAGCCCCAATTGAATACTCACAAACGGCACCTCTCGATTCGGCACCACAAGCACCTTCAGACCGTTCTCCAGTTTTTTACTGCTGTACTTCGGCGTTATTTTCGCCGCCGAAATCTTCGCAAACGGTGCTTCCTTTGGCCAATCACCCTTGCGCTCAAGCCCGCCTCGCCCCGGCTTCGGCGCTGCCTTCTCCGGCTCCGCCGTAATTGGGGTTTCCTCTTCCTTCGCGATGCCAGGCGTGCTACCTGCCGCAGGTATGTTCCGGTCAACTTTGACCTCCAGTGCCCGCTCTTCTGTTAAATACTCATTTGCTACTCGCTGAATATCTGCTGCCGTTACCTTTCGTATATCGTCCAGCTGCCGGTTAACTTGCGAGACGTCCCCATATTCAACCGCCGCCTCGCCCAGCATCTCCGCCTTGCTGTCTATCTTCAAATTTTCCGTTACCAGCCACCGCAGCATCTGGTTTTTCGCCTTCATCAGCTCGCGCTCGCTCACCGCCTCTGTCCGCAGCCGGGAAATATGTCCTTCGATAATTTCAAGAATGTTGTTTGCGTCTTTGCTCTCAGGCGGCATAACTGCTCTTGCCGCCAGCAAACCATCCTGCTCCAGCGACCACGTAAATGCGTCCGCGCTCACCGCCAACCGTTTCTCTGCAACCAGCTCGCGGTATAATCTGCTGCTTTTGCCGCCCCCTAATATCTCCGCTAAAAGGTCAACTACAACCGAATCCTTATGATTGATTGGCACCGTCCGGTACACCACGCCGACAAGAGGTGCAGGTGCATTTTCTTCTTCGAGCTTAACCGTTCGCCTCCCCGCTGGCTCCGGCTCCTTGACCGTAACCCGCCTCGGCTCATCGTAGCGAGGTATCCATCCGAAATAGCGTCTTGCCAATCGCTGCGCCTGCTCGTGTTTTACCGCACCGACAATAACCAGCGTGGCATTGCTCGGCACATAATATCGCGTCCAGAAATCCCGCAATTCCTGAACCGATGCCGCACGAAGATTCGGTATATTTCCTATCGGCGACCAGCGATACGGATGCACCTTAAAAACCTCCGCCAGCAGCTTCTCATACAACGTTCCATAAGGCTGGTTCAGCCCCATTCGCCGTTCTTCCTCGACCACCTTCCGTTCCGTATCGAACGACTCCTGGTCAATCTTCAAAAACGTCATTCGCTCCGCCTCCAGCCACAGTGCCAGTTCAAGCTGTTTCGCAGGCAGCGTCTCTTCGTATACCGTCCTGTCGAATCCGGTATGGCCGTTCGATATCCCGCCCACACGGTTGATATAAGCAAAGTGGTCTGTCGGCCCCAGCTTGTCCGTCCCGCGAAACATTATATGCTCGAACATATGGGCAAACCCCTGCCTGTCCGGCTGCTCGTCTTTCGACCCAACGTGATACCACAGTTGCACCGCGACTATCGGGCAGGAAAAATCCTCTAACGTTATAACTTCCAGCCCGTTCTCGAGTTTGATGCGATGATAATCGAACTTCCCTGTTTCAAACCGCTCTGGCCTTTGGCACCCCGCCCAGCCGATAACCAGCGAAACCCCAACCAAAACCGCCAGCACAAACCCGATTTTCTTGCACCTGACCTTCTTATCCATATCTATATTTTCCCTGTGGTTCCACAAATTATGCATTTACGATGTCCCTGTCGCTGCCGGCTTTAATTATCCCCTCTTTGGTAAGCAATTTCGTTTTAGTCAGCAAGGGCTGGAAATGCTTCTCTATAGCTTCTTCCATACTTCTTTTGCTTGTCAGCGCAGCGTTTGCCTTCTCGAGTATATTTTGTTCCAGCGGACAGGATAAATCGGCATCGCTGACGATACTGCGGAAGCGTTTCTCGTGCTGCTCAGTGAAATCTTTTCCTTTCTTTAGCACAAAATAAACTTCATATAGTGCGATAAGATATATCACCGCCAGTTCCACCGCCAGCCGGTAGTGCTTGATATAATCCACGTCTTCTATATATTCTCTAAACAGCCCTGAGCTGCCTCTTTTCTTATAGTCTTCTGCCGCCTCCCGGTATGGCCCGAGCGCCTGGCAAGTCTTCAGCGTCAGCAGCAGGTTATCTACTGAATCTTCGATTTCCTTCTCCGTTGGGAACATAGTGTAGGTCTCCGCAAATCCTCGCTGCAGGAAGTAGCGGAACCAGTCCTCCGTATTTCTCGTGCTTACTTTTGGAACGCAGTCCGTCCATTTATGGAATTTCTGCTTGAAAAAGTCGTATTTCACCCCGCTTTTTTGCTCCAGCCGGTACACACCGTCGTAGAGAAAATAGTCCTGAAAGACTTCGCACTGGCGGTGTTTCTCCCGGTTCTTTCCGCTGCGGTAATAAGGCCCGGCTGCGCTATTTACTATCGGATGTATTATCTGGTCTGCTGCTATATGCGTCAGGTGTCCTGCTATATACGCCAGTTTCCTGATGTCATCGTCTTCGAGTATCACCTTCTTGCCTTCTCTTAGTGCGTCGCTGAACACAATCTTAACTAATCTCAGCGGAAACTCATTCGGCCTTTGCGAATGAAGGTGATACGCCCACGGCGTAACGCCTGTTGATTGTACGGTTCTTTCTTTAAGCATATCTTTTAGGTTGCTGATTATCTCCGCATAGTAGTATAAATCTGGCCCGTTGCTTCCCAGATTTACGTATGCCTTGAACTTTTTGTTTGGATTGTCTAAGAGCTCAGCGAATTCCGCAAACTCCCTGACCCCTTTGCCTTTCAGCTTCTGCAGCGCCTTATGCGCTATCAGCATATGTGCTATACTTGCCGGCATTTTCATTCTCCTTATGCCCGCCATAGCGTAGCGAAGGCAGGCCTTTACTATTACCCTGTTTTCCTTAACGCGTACCTAATGAAGGTGTCATTGCGAGGCCGAAGGCCGTGGCAATCTGACAACTGTTTTTCCCCACACTACCGACTCTCTCACATTCTTTCAAACACAATTCTAAAAATCCGCGTCTTTCCTGCCGTTTTCTACAACACATGTAACAGTTTTCTTGCTATCGATGTCGAAAGCGATATACTTATTCATCAGTATTATGTCGATTAACGAAATATTCTGTCAGGATAAAGCGATTTCAACTTTGCAAAGGGGCTTTGCCGCAGACAAAATGCCCCACGCATACGTTTTTGCCGGTGTTGAAGGCATCGGCAAATTCAGGACCGCCCGCGAATGGGCCAAGCTGCTGCTTTGCAAAAACCAGGTTACGGAAAACGGCTTCGCCGATAGCTGCGGCTTATGTCAATCCTGCCGATTGTTTGAGGCCGGCTCACATCCCGACTTCAGCCTTATCTACAAAGAGCTGCTCGAATTCACAAAAGATAATAAAGACAAAAAAACACCCCTCGATTTGGCGATTGACGTCATTCGCGAATTTCTAATCGACAAAGTATCAATCAGGCCGACCTTGTCGCAGAGGAGGGTCTTTATCGTCAGCGAAGCTGAACGGCTGAACGCCTCATCGCAAAATGCAATGCTCAAAGTCCTCGAAGAGCCGCCTGAATACTGCACAATTATCCTGCTCTGCACCCGAATGGAAAGGCTTCTTCCCACCACTAAATCAAGATGCCGGATAGTTCGCTTCTTGCGCATAGACCAGGAGATGATAATCGACCAATTGAAAGCGATGGGCCTCGATGAGGAAAAGGCCCAATACTTCGCCCGCCTGGCCCATGGCAGTTTAGGGCAGGGCTGCCAATGGGCCCAGCTTGAACTGGCTGATGCGAATCTTTACCAAACCAAAAAAGAACTGCTCAGCTCTCTTTCAACCTACAAATTGGCCGATTGCTTAGATTTGGCTGGATGGCTTTTGGACAAAAGCGGAAAAATCGCTGCAGTGTGGGCCGACATCGAAAATACCACCAGTAAGACAGATATAAATCGCAGGGCCCAGAAAACCCTCATCCAAATAATCATATCAGCTTTGCATGATGCAATGAAAATAAACATCGCAGGGCCACAAAGTTTCATCAACTCCGACCAGAAAGAGCAAATAAAAAGCATAGCCGAACGCTTCAGCCCCGAGCAGTCAGCAGGAAAAATCGCCGATGCCTACAAAACGATGCACTGGATTGAGTCTAACGTCAACGAAAAGCTTATTTTCGAACAGCTATTGTTAAATCTCGTAGTTTCTGATACAATAAAGGTTTAGAAATAGCAACGTTAACTCGAAAAAGATAGGCAGTTGAAATGGCAGATGTCGCGGCAACAAGGCCTAAGCAGGCAAAAAATAAAAAATATATATTGGTCAGCTACGGCCGAATGAATACACTCGGCTGGTTTGAGCACCACGAAACCAATATACCCAAGATGCCCTGCCGGGTCGTGGTAAAAACCAGCAGAGGCCTTGAATTGGGCCACATCGTAGGCCAATTCTGCCCCTACAAGGGGGGGCAATTTAGATTAAGTCAGGACCAAATCAAAAAATATTTCGATGACAGCGAAATCGACCTCGTCGTCGATGAGGCCGGCAAATTCATCCGCTACGCAACCGCTGATGATATAAGCGAAGAAAGGCATCTGCGAAAAATCACAGAAGAAGAGCTCAAATGCTGCAGGCGTTTTGCCAAGGAGATGAACCTGCCGATGAAAATAGTCGATGCAGAACACATATTCGGCGGAGAACGCCTTATCTTCTACTTTATCTCTGACAGCCGAGTGGATTTCAGAGAGCTGGTGAAGAAAATCGCACGCGAACGCCAGACAAGAATCGAGATGCGCCAAATCGGCTCGCGAGACGAAGCCAAGCTGCTCGGCGATGTAGAAAGCTGCGGGCAGGAATGCTGCTGCATAAGATTTCTTAAATCCTTAAAACCGGTCAATATGCGAATGGCCAAGATGCAAAAGGCAACTCTTGACCCTTCGAAAATCTCCGGATACTGCGGCCGGCTTAAATGCTGCCTGCGATACGAAGACAAAACCTACACCGAGCTTAAAAAGAGTCTGCCAGGAAAGAATACCGTTGTAAAAACCAAATATGGCCGGGGAAGAGTCATCGATTCCCAGATATTGACACAACTGGTTATGATAGAACACGATGACGGCACAAAAATTGCCGTCCCAGTCGAGGAGCTGGAGATAACTTCCCCGGCACCAGTCGAAAAAGAAGAGCAGGACGATACTCAAGGCGACGAAGGCCGGAGCGACAGGGAAAGTGAAAAGCAGTAGTCGTTAAGGAAAAGCTATGCCTCGCAAAATCGTTGTAACCTCAGCCCTGCCTTATGCAAATGGCCCGATACACCTGGGGCATTTAGTAGAATATCTCCAGACCGATATTTGGGTGCGATTCCAGAAAATGTGCGGCAACGAGTGTCTCTACTTTTGCGCCGATGACACTCACGGCACCCCCGTTATGATAAGTGCCCGGGCCGCCGGCATAACCGCCGAACAGTTAATCGAACGCATGCATATAGAGCATAAAGCAGACTTCGACAGCTTTTTCATAGAGTGCGATAATTATTACACAACACATTCACCGGAAAATAAACACTTTAGCGAGCTCATTTTCAATTCGCTCAACAACGCCGGCTCAATCGTCAAACGAAATGTCGAACAGGCCTATTGCGAGAATTGCAAAATGTCCCTGCCCGACAGATACATTCGAGGCACCTGCCCGAAGTGCGGCGCAGAGGACCAATATGGCGACTCTTGTGAGGTCTGTAGCGGAACTTATCGCTCCACCGACTTAATCAATCCTCGTTGCGCAACCTGCCAACGCAAACCGACCCTGCAGACATCTGAGCACTACTTCTTCAAACTGGCCGATTATGAAAAAAAATTGAAAGACCTTATCGCCAGAGGCTACGTTCAGCAATCAGTGGCAAACAAACTCGATGAGTGGTTCAAAACAGGCCTGAAAGACTGGGACATCTCCAGGGACGGACCTTATTTCGGTTTCAAAATACCCGGCGAAGAAAATAAATTTTTCTATGTATGGCTGGATGCCCCTATTGGATATATAGCTTCAGTAAAGAACTACTGCGACAAAAATGATTTGGATTTCGACAAGCTCTGGAACAGCCCCGAATACGAGCTTTATCACTTTATCGGCAAAGACATTACGTATTTTCATGCACTTTTCTGGCCTGCAATGCTCATCGGAGCCGGCTTCAAAACCGCCAACAAGCTTTTCGTCCACGGCTTTTTGACCGTCAACAACGAAAAGATGAGTAAGTCTCGTGGGACATTTATTAAGGCAAGCACCTACCTGAAGCATCTTAATCCCGAATACCTGCGATACTACTACGCAAGCAAGCTGACCGGCGGTATCGAAGATATCGATTTTAGTGCAAGCGATTTTGTGAACAAAATTAATTCCAACTTAGTCGGAAAGCTTGCGAACCTTGCTTCACGCTCGGTTCCGATGATTACAAAAAGATTTGACGGTCAGCTTGGCCGATTAGACGGCCAGGGCAGAAAATTAATAAGAAAGCTGACCGTCGCCGGTGCGCAAATTATAGAAGACTACGAAAACCTCGATTACGCCGCTGCCGTCCGAACAATTATCGCTCTGGCCGATGAGGCAAACCGATACGTCGAACAGAACCAGCCCTGGACGACCGTAAAAACCGACTTGGAAAAAACACAAACGACCCTTACGGCAATAATAAATGCCGTAAGAATCCTGACGATTTACTTAAAACCCATCCTGCCCGACTATGCCAAAAAGGTGCAGGAGTTTCTTAGTATTGATGAACTAAAATTTGCAGATGTTGAAACGGTATTGGAAAACCACAAAATAAAAGATTTTCAACGATTAGTTGAGAGAATTGATGAAAAACAGGTGAATGCAATGATAGAAGAAAGTAAAGAGACTAAAAGCCCGCAGCCGTCGGCTGCCCCACTTGAGCCGATTAAGCCGGAATGTACCATCGACGATTTTGCAAAGATTGATTTGCGAATCGCCAAGGTTGTAAAAGCCGAAACCGTCGAAGGCGCCGACAAACTATTGTGTTTACAGTTGGATGTAGGCGGCCTGGAAAAAACCTGTTTAGCCGCCATAGCCCAGGCATATAAACCCGATAACTTGGTCGGCAAAACCGTAATCTACCTGGCTAATCTAAAGCCCAGAAAGATGAAGTTCGGCCTCTCAGAGGGTATGATTCTCGCAGCCGGCGCTGGCGGAAAAGACATCTTTATGCTCTCAGCCGATGCCGGAGCAAAACCCGGACAGAGAGTTCTATGATTAAAATTAGCCACGAAGACACGAAGGCACAAAGAATTTATGAATTAAAAAAACTTCGTGCCTTTGTGGCAGAAAATAAGAAATGAAAAAGAAGTTAGAAGAAATTGCCAGGGAAGATAGCCGATTCAGCCCGAACGCCCTCAAGTTCGTTTATGAGGGGCTCGGCTACACCGCAAAAAAAATCCCCACCGAGCCCCACCATGTTACCGGTCAAACCCTTTGCGAGGGACTGAGAAAATTGGCTATCGAAAAGTGGGGCAGATTGGCAATGCTGACCCTAAGGGTCTGGAACATAAAAACGACACGCGATTTTGGTGAAATCGTCTATCTGATGATAAAACACGGATGGATGAGCGCTCAGCCGACCGACTCAATCGACGATTTCAACGATGTTTACGATTTCAAAACCGTCTTCAAAGACCAATTTAAATTCTAACACCGTTATTCGCGAATCGAGATAAGAGCTTTAAAGCGTCATCTTCGGTCGGCTCTTTTGCTTTACATGTCTATGTTCCAGACATATTTTTGCGTTTTGTACGCAACTAAACATAAAAAAACAACAGATAAAACAAGGATGTAAATTAGGATTTTTTCAATAAAACCGGTGCCGAACTTTATATTTTTTGTAATAGTCATTACTTCACCTGACAAACAGTTTCTTCTGTCTGTTCCTGTATCTGTAAGGTATTGTTCAGCATTTTCTCTTCTGCCAACGGTATCGAATCCGAAAAAGTCTGCATAGGCGTTTTGCCAAAACAGTATTTTCCGCTGTGCTGGAACGACGAGGGAACCGGCACATCCCACAGGACAGGCAGGGCGAGCGGGGCAAGCAGGGCAGGCACAGGGAAAAGGAAAGTGGGGTCCCAGCAGCAGACGACAGATGACGGACAACGGAGGACGGACGACGGAGGGGGGTTCCAATTTTTGATTGACGATTGGGGGTTGGGGATTTACCATTAATAGCGTTTAGTTCCCTGCTTGCGCGGGGATAAAGGTTTTTGGAGAGAAAATTATGATAGATGCACTTGGGGCCAAGGCGATAAACGATATAGGAAATATGGGGAAGTTCGGGCGGTTTGCGTGGCGGGCGATAAAAGCGTGCGGGTGGAGTATAGGCAGGACTGCGACGTATCCCCTGATATGGGCGCAAATGAATATAATCGGCGTTCGCAGCGTGCCGATTGTAATGATAACGGGTGCGTTCGTAGGGATGATACTGGCAGTCCAGGCATACGACCAGCTTGCGGGTATGGGGCTGGAGGAACATTTGGGAGTTTTAATTAACATCTCGGTTGTTAAAGAGCTGGGACCTGTTCTTGCGGCGGTGATGCTGGCAGGACGAGTCGGCGGAGCTTTGACGGCTGAGCTGGGAACGATGAACGTTACCGAGCAGATAGATGCGGTCAGGAGTATGGGGACAGACCCGGTGCGATATTTAGTTGCACCGCGGCTTCTGGCGTGCCTGCTTCTTACGCCTGCACTGATTATCTATGCGGATTTGCTTGGCGTGCTGGGCGGGTATTTCATCGGGGTCATTCAGCTCGGGATTAACAGTCAGGGGTATTGGAACTTTAGCGCAGCGGGGGTGGAGCTGTGGGATGTGGTTGTTGGTGTTGTAAAGGGCTTTTTCTTCGGTGCGGCGATTGCGGTAATCAGCTGTTATAAGGGCTTTACGTGCAAAGAAGGTGCGCACGGAGTAGGTCAGGCGTGCACGGAGGCGTTTGTGGCCAGCTTTATCTCTATATTGGCGCTGGATTTTACACTGGCAGTGGTTTTCAAGGCGATTTACAATACGTTCTGGCCTTTGAAAAGCCTGGTGGCATAAGAAAGTAAAAAGTAGAGAAGCAAAAGTAGAAGTGAAAAAGAGCGACCAGAATAATCAGACAGCGGCGTGGGGCGGTAACGGTGTAATCGTTGTTAAGAACCTTACCAAGAAGTTCGGCGACAACGTTGTTCTGGATAATATTTCGCTGACGATAGAGAAGGGCAAGACGACGGTGGTAATCGGGCCGAGCGGATGCGGCAAGACTGTTTTGATAAAGAATTTCATAGTGCTGCTTCGGCCAAGCTCTGGGGAAGTTTATTTTAAGGACAGGCGAATCGATAATCTGCCTGATAGAGAATTAAACGAGATACGAACCCATTACGGTTTTCTTTTCCAGGGAGGGGCGCTGTTTGACAGTCTCAGCGTTGCCGAGAATATAATGTTTCCGATAAGACAGCATTATAAGATGGCCGACTGGAGGCAGGTCGAGGATGTCGTCAAGGCGAAACTGGCGATGGTTGGTCTCGATGGTTTTCAGAATTACTATCCTGCGAATCTTTCCGGCGGTCAGAAAAAAAGAGTGGCGTTGGCAAGGGCGATTGCGTTGAGTCCGGAAGTGATTTTGTATGATGAGCCGACGACGGGGCTGGACCCTATTCGTGCAGATATAATCAACGAGCTTATTTTGAAACTTCAGAGAGAGCTCGGTGAGACAACGGTTGTTGTTACCCACGATATGACAAGCGCATACAAGATAGCGGACCGAATCATTATGCTCCATAACGGCAAGATTATTGCCGACGGCGATGCCGACCATATTCGTAACCATCCTCATCCTGTAGTTCAGCAGTTTATCACCGGTCAGGTCGGTGAAGACGACCTGGCGGTTCTGCGTGCGAGCGGCGCTGTTTCCAAGGTTCAGTTCCTACCTCGTGATTTTGAGGAGTAACAGCTTTTTAGCTTTTGCACCATTCGATTGCGCTCTGTTCTAACTACGGTGGACATTTCGCACATATTGACCTAAATAACGTGGTGCTGAGGTAGCGGTCGCCACGGTCGGGGAGAATTGCAACAATCGTGCCGGAAGATATATCTTTTGCTATTTGTAAAGCACCGGCGACGGCTGCGCCGCTGGACATTCCGACAAAAATTCCTTCCTGGGCGGCGAGGGCACGGGTTGTTTCAAAGGCCTCGTCATCGTCAATGGTGATTTTTTCGTCCAAAACTTCCGGGTCGTAAATTTTAGGGATGATGGATTCTTTCATATTTTTAAGTCCCTGAATTGTGTGACCCTTGGGCGGTTCGACTCCGACAATTTTGACATCCGGTTTTTTTTCTTTGAAGAACATACTTACACCCATCAGGGTCCCGGTTGTCCCCATACCGGCGACAAAGACGTCAATTTTCCCGTTAGTCTGGGAGAAAATTTCCGGGCCGGTTGTCTCGTAATGGGCGAGGACGTTATTCTCATTAGCGAACTGGTTGGGCATATAATACTTGTCGGGTTCGGCATTGAGAAGCTGATGTGCTCTTCTGATAGCGCCATCGGTGCCCTCTTTTGCTGTGGTAAGGACGACTTCGGCGTTTAGGGCCTGCAGGATATGCTGTCTTTCTATGCTGACACATTCGGGCATACAAAGTTTGACGCGGTATCCTTTAGCAGCGCCAATCATTGCCAGGGCGATTCCCGTGTTTCCCGATGTCGGTTCGAGAATGATTCTGCCTTTGGTAAGCTGGCCAGATTCTTCGGCTTTTTTTATCATCCAATAGGCAGGGCGGTCTTTGACGGAGCCGCCGGGGTTGGCGCCTTCGTACTTTCCAAAGATTCTGACCTTTGGTCTTTTGCTGTTCAGCTTATTTAGCTCTACAAGTGGCGTATTGCCGATGGCAGATAATATGCTCATAAAAACTTATCTCCGAATCTGGCTAACTGATAACCAATTGATTTTTCTGGATTATTCTATATATTAAATTGCAGAAAATAAAGTTAATTAGTAGGAAATCAGTGGTGGAGTCGCAAAGCGAAAATCTTAAAAAGGCGGTGTTGTGGGAAGGCGACCGGGACAAGAAAGTCCGATGTAAATTGTGCGCACATCGGTGCGTGATTGGCGACGGCAAATTGGGCAGGTGCTGTGTGCGCAAGAATATAGACGGCGTATTGTACTCGCTGAACTACTATAAGGTCTGCTCAGCTAACCCCGACCCGATTGAGAAAAAGCCGTTGTATCATTTTCAGCCCGGGTCGAGCAGTTTTTCCATCGCCACAATGGGTTGTAATTTTCGCTGTGAGTTCTGCCAGAACTGGCAGATAAGCCAGGCGGGCTGTTCGCTGCGGATGCAAATCAATCGCATACACTTATACCGAGCCGACGGTTTTTATGGAGCTGTGCAGCGATTGCGGACGGCTGGCAAAAGAACAAGGCCTGGCAAATGTTTTTGTCAGTAACGGTTACCAGACAGTCGAAGCGATTGATTTTGCCAGGGACTGGCTTGACGGGATAAATGTTGATTTGAAGGCGTTCAGCGAGGATTATTACAAAAGGTTGTGCAAGGCGCATCTGAAGCCGGTGTTAGATACGCTTAAATACATTGCGAAGGAGACGAAAATCTGGCTTGAGATTACGACCTTGCTGATTCCTGGTGAGAATGATTCCGACGATGAATTGAAGAAGCTCGCTGAGTTTCTCGTTAACGAGGTCGGCGCCGATGTCCCTTGGCATATCAGCCGATTTCATCCGCAGTATAAGTATCTGGATTCCGCCCCGACGCTGGTGAAGGCCCTCGAGCGTGCGGAGGAGATAGGCAAGGCGGCGGGGCTGCATTATGTATATCTTGGTAATGTGCCTGGGTCGAAATCGGAGAACACTTTTTGTTATAACTGCGGCAGGGTGCTGATTGAACGTATTGGCTACCGCATATTGGCCAATCATATAACAAATTACGGTTGTCCTGATTGCGGGACAAAAATAGCCGGCTTTGAATTGTGATTCACAGCCAATCCACGCCTTCTTTGCCTTTGAGCAGCATTTTGAAGATGTCGCGAGTCATAGGGATGTTATAGTCGTAGGATGCCAGAATCGTCGAATCGGTAACGTTGATAACCCTTACGGTCAGATAGACCCTGTCCGAAGCTGCTGCATAACTGCCGACGACGACTGCCTGTGCACGGTGTTTGGTGCTGATGTCCGACAGCTCACGGCTGAGCAGGAATTCTCCTGAGCCTTCCTTGATAAAAATTGTTGTGCGTAACTTCATCTCTATGGCGGTGTAGCCGAGTTGTTTGAGCCGTGAGGAGATTTGTTCGGAAACCGTTCTGCCGAAAGTGGAGGACTGGTTCAAATCATCGACGTTGACAAAACTTGCAACCAGAAGGGGACTATCCTTGAACATTTCTTCAGGCAGTTTTTCAACGAGGTATTCCGCAGCTTTATAATTAGCGGCGGTGATAACATCACTGTTCGCATCAACGAGCCTTATGTTGTTCTCGGCGGCGGCCAAAAGTATTTTGTGCTCCGCTTTTTCACGTTCCGTGAGGTTTTTGAGCAATTCGATTTTGGCCTCGTCCCGGGCCTTTCGTAATTCGTAGCTGTCATATCTTGATTCGGAAATGTCGAGAGCCGACTTGGTTTTTGGAGTTTTAGTAGTTCCACCGCAGCCGGCAATTGCCCAGCAAATCAAGACCAGTAATGTTGATTTCATAAGATATTCAGCCATTGGAAACAACCTCCATTGCTTTTTTGCTGTATTGTATAGATACCGACTTTATCCTGTCAAGTTTTTTTGAAAAGCCAAATGTGCGGCAGGTGAAAAAAGCGTGCAATTTGGACAGTTTTTGACTAAAATTAAAGTGGTAATTAGTAACCGGAATGGAATTATGAAGATAATTGCAGATGCAAATATTCCGTTTGTGAAGGATTGTTTTTCGTCTATCGGCGAAGTCGAGGTTTTAGCCGGCCGGGAGATAAGGCCGGGTGTTGTCGGCGATGCGGAATGTTTATTGGTTCGCAGCGTAACGAGGGTGGATTCGGATTTGTTGGCTGGCAGCAAGGTCCGCTTCGTGGGCACGGCTACTATCGGCTTTGACCATATAGATATTGAATATCTGGCGAAAAACAATATAGGTTTTGCATCGGCACCGGGGTCGAATGCCAATTCTGCGGCTGAGTATGTTATTGCCGGGCTGCTTGAAATCGGGCGAAGGTATAAAATAAGATTGGATGGTAAATCGATAGGTATTGTAGGGGTGGGTAATGTCGGCAGCAGGGTTGCTAAAAAGTGCGAGGCGTTGGGTATGAAGGTATTGCTGAATGACCCGCCTTTGCAGAGAGAGAGCGGTGATGCGAAATACCTGCCTTTAGAAGAACTTTACGATTGCGATTTTATAACGCTTAATACGCCGTTGACTTTTGAAGGGGCTGATAAGACTTTTCATTTGGCTGACGAAAAATTTTTCAAGTCGCTAAAGGCCGGATGTGTTTTCTTTAATACTTCGCGCGGCAGAGTCGTTGATACAGGAGCTTTGAGAGCATCGGTTCGGTCGGGCCAGTTAGAGACTACCGTGCTTGATGTCTGGGAGAATGAGCCGAATATTGATACCGAGCTTTTAGAAATGATAGACATCGGCACGCCGCATATAGCCGGTTATTCGCTGGACGGCAAGATTGCAGGAATGATTATGATATATAAAGCAGCCTGCGGATATTTTGGATTAAAGGCCGAGTATGATGTTGAGGATTTTTCGCCTGAGCCGGATGTTCCACTATTGAAGATAAATTCAGGCAGCGGCAGCGAGCAGGATGTGCTTCGGAGGACTGTCGAGAAGATTTACAGAATCAGCGAAGATGACTTGAAGCTGCGGCGGATTTTAGATGTGCCGGCAGAAAAAAGAGGTGAATTTTTTGACGATTTGCGAAAAAATTATCCTGTGCGGAGGGAATTCCAGAATACAGAAATAGAATTAGCCACAGAGAATTTAAGTAGAAAGTTAAAAGGAATTGGTTTTAAGGTTGGAAATGCGAAAAGTTAAAAGCGAACATTTACTTGAGTGGAGTGGGGGGCGGCTGGATTTTTCGGCGGGCTGTGTTGTGATGGGGGTTTTGAATGTTACGCCGGATTCGTTCAGCGACGGGGGACAATTTTTCGATAAAGATAAGGCGATTGAGAGGGGGGAGCAAATGGCCGGTGATGGCGCTGCGATATTAGATGTTGGCGGAGAATCTACTCGGCCAGGTTCGGCATCGGTGTCGGCTGAGGAGCAGATAAGACGGGTTGTGCCGGTGATAGAGGCGCTTGCGAAAAAAGTCGATGTGCCGATTAGTATCGATACGGCAAATTACGAGGTTGCTGAAGCTGCGCTGGATGCAGGGGCGGCGATGATAAACGATATTACGGCTTTGAGCGATGAGCGAATGGGGGAATTGGCAGGTGAGCGGGGTGTACCGGTTGTTTTGATGCATATACAGGGAACACCAGCGACAATGCAGATTGAGCCGAAATACAAAGACGTGGTTGGCGAAGTTCGCCAGTTTCTGTTGGAGCGGGCAGAACGGGCGGAGCAGTTCGGCATTGATAGAAGTAAGATTTTTATTGACCCAGGGATTGGGTTCGGCAAGACGACCGAGCACAATCTGGAACTTTTGAGAAATATCGGTAAATTTGTTACTACCGGCTATCATGTTTGTGTCGGCGCCAGTCGCAAGAGTTTTATCGGTAAGATAACAGGCAAGGGAAAACCGACTGAGAGGATATTTGGCACTGCTGCGACGGTTGCCTTGTGTGCTGTGGCAGGGGTCTCAATTGTGCGGGTGCACGACGTAGCGGAAATGATTGATGTGGTTGAAATAATCAATGCAGTAAAGCGTATAGAGGTGTGATATGAGTATAAGCAGTCACTTGGGTATTGTTTTACTGGTAATCATCGGGATGGTAACAGTCATCGGCGTTGTCGCAATAGCGGTCATCGAGACAAGGCGTGTGGAGAAGGGGCAGCCATCCATAATATCAAGCAAGAAGAGCGATAAAGCGGGATAATACAGGAAACGAATTTAAATAAGCTGTAAAGCGATTTTGAGGGCCTCGTTAGTGTTTTTGACGAATGCGAATTTCAGGCCTTTTTTTGCTTCTTTTGGGACTTCGGGGAGGTCTTTCCTGTTGCGGGCGGGAAGAATGACGGTTCTTATGCCGGCTTGTTTTGCAGCGAGGATTTTTTCCTTCAGGCCGCCAATGGGTAAGACCAGGCCTCGCAGGGTTATTTCGCCGGTCATTGCGACATCAGGTCGAACGGCTTTTCCCAATAGCAGTGAGACCAGCGAGGTGAACATTGCGACCCCTGCGCTTGGGCCGTCTTTGGGGATTGCTCCTGCGGGGACGTGGATGTGAAAATCGAATTTTTTGAACCTGTCAGGTTCGATTTTTAGTTTTTTTGAATTTGCTTTTACGACTGAAAAGGCGGCCTGTGCGCTTTCCTTCATAACATCGCCGATATGGCCTGTAAGCTGCAGGTTTCCTCTGCCGGGCATAAAGGCGGATTCAATAAAGAGCAGCTCACCGCCGACGGGCGTAAAGGCGAGGGCGGTTGCGACGCCGGGGATTCCTGTTCGCAGGGCCAGCTCGGACTCGAATTGTGTGGGGCCGAGGATTTTCGCGAGGTCTTTTTTGTTGATAGTGGCTTGTCTTTTTTTGGCTTTTGCAATTTGGGTGGCGACGGCCCTGCAGACGGCGGCTATGCTTCTTTCAAGGTTTCGGACCCCTGCCTCGCGGGTGTAATCGCGAATTATCGCAAGGGTCGCCTCGTCTTTTATGGTCAGGCGGCTTTTGTTTAAGCCGTGCTCGGCGAATTGGCGGGGGATGAGATACTTTTTTGCGATATTAAGCTTCTCATTTTCGGTATAGCCGGGCAGCTCGATGACTTCCATTCTGTCTCGCAGCGCCGGCGGGACCGGCTCGGTATAATTTGCCGTGCCGATGAACATAACGGTGGATAAATCAAAGGGCTGGTCAAGGTAATGGTCTGTGAAGCTGAAGTTTTGCTCCGGGTCGAGGACCTCAAGCAGAGCGCTCGAAGGGTCGCCTCTGAAATCGGCGCCGATTTTGTCTAATTCATCGAGCATAAAGACGGGATTTCTGCTTTGACACTTTCTCAACTCCTGCAGGATTCTGCCCGGTAGTGCGCCGATGTAGGTTCTTCGATGTCCGCGGATGTCGGCCTCGTCTCTTATTCCGCCGAGCGATATGCGGATAAATTTTCTTTCCATTGCGCGTGCGATGGATTGTCCGAGCGATGTTTTACCGACGCCCGGCGGGCCGACAAAACAAAGTATAGGGCTTTTACCTGTGGGGTTTAGCTTGCGGACGGCGAGAAATTCGAGGATGCGTTTTTTTACCTTTTTCAGGTTGTAGTGGTCGGCGTTGAGTATTTGCTCGGCCTTGTTGATATCCAGCCGGTCTTTTGTTTCGATGGACCAGGGCAGCTCACAAACCCAGTCCAGATATGTTCGGATAACGCTGTATTCGGGCGAAGCAGCGGGGATTTTACTCAATCTGTCCAGCTCACGAAGCGCCTCGGCCTCGACTTTTTCGGGCATTTTGGCTTTTTTGATATTTTTGTTGATTTGCTTTAGCTCTTCGGTTTGCAGGTCGCCTTTTCCAAGCTCGGATTGGATGGCTTTTAACTGTTCCTGCAGGAAGTATTCGCGCTGATTTTTGTCCACCGCCTCTCTTACACGGCCCTGGATTTTATGACTGAGCTCGAGGACTTCCAGCTGAGCTGCCAGGGCGGCGGATATTTCTTCAAGGCGTTTGGCGGCATCAAGCTCCTCGAGCAGGTGTTGTTTCTTGGCGGTGTCGAGGTTAAGATTGGCCGCCAGGAAATCGGCTAAGGCAGAGGGATTTTCGATATTTTCCAGCAGCACAGATGCCTCTTCGGGGATATTCGGACTTAGTGCTATGACACGATTTGCTGTCTGGCGGACGCTGACGATGAGCGCCTGGAGCTTTTTGGTCATTTTCGTTTGGATGTTGAGCGGCTGCACGGCGGCCTTTAGATACGGCTCTGTGGCTATCGGTTTTACGATTTTGAAACGGACTATGCCATGGACTATAATGTTAATCGAGCCCTGCGGTATTTTTATTAGTTTGAGGACCGAAGCGACGGTGCCGACGGAGTAGATATCGTTGAAACCCGGCCTGTCAGTTTCGGGGTTGTGCTGCGTAACAAGCCCTATGATAGATTCGTTGGGTTTGATGTCGGCAAGGAGATTTTTGCTTCTCTCCCGTCCGATTGCCAACGGCATTACCGTGCCCGGATAGGCGACAGCATTTCGAATCGGCAAAATGCCGATTACCTCCGGCAGTTTGAGTTCGTGGTTGTGCTCACGTAATTCTGCGTTTTCGTTGTGTAAATAGCGCTCAAAATCCGGAGGGTCTTCGACGACCATTTCAATCGGCCAACTGCTGTTGGGAAACAACAAATTTTCCGGGTTGTTTAGCATATTGTCTATATCGGTTATTGTGTGATGATACACGATTTAAACCGAAAACTAAAGGCTAAAAATCACAGGAAAAAGGCATAAATCATAAGTTATTTTCTGTTATTATGCCCTTTTTCTTTTCGCTTATTTGATGGCTGAAGGATAACTTTGCAGTGATTTTACGCTGCTCGTGCCTTTGCGAAAAACTACGATGCCTTTTACCGAAGCAACGGCAGCGGGACGAGATAACCTCTAAGGCTTTCGGGATATTATCGCAAAGCATTACCAGAGCGGTCGAAACGCTTATAAGAACGGATAGCAGCGAAAAACAGCGGCTAAGTAAGAAGAATCAGAGGGGTGTCTCGTAAGCAATTTGCCCCATTTTTGCTGATGAAGCTCAGCTGTGTGCTAATGTTAAAAGGCCAGGAATGCCGATAATCATATAAATCAAGAGTTATTTATTAAGGAGAAACGAAAATGAAAGGTAAAGTTTGGACCATTATCGTATTGGTGATATTGCTCGTTGGCCTGGTTGTATTTAATGGCTGCAAGAAATCACAGCCGGCCAAACCAGCCAAACCAGCTGCTCAAACCAAGGCCGTCGAGCCAAACCAGCCAAAAAAATAAAGCTGGAACAGCAAAAAGGTTTTGGGCGACCAATTCTTCATAGTTGAACTACTCAAGCTGACCATTTGAGGACGTTGTGCGAGAGGTGAATAAGTTAGCCAGTAACCCTCAGAACAAAAAGAGTTTTGTCAAACACAAGCCTTAACGGTTGTCTCTTGCACCGGCAAGCCAGCGGATGTCTCCCCCGACACCTTGTACTGTTTGACAACCAGTTGCAGAAAGCATGACGAAAAGCAACATGATTATTAAGAAGGCTTTTTTGACCATTTCCTTGTAATCCTCGAAAGTCTTTTTTTGTTTCTTATATACTTATCGTCCTATCGCCGGCCAAAAAATAAACTTATTAATTGGGATTTCCCATATTAACCACTTGGCCACGTAATCAAAACCAAAGGCAGTTCAAACGTGCCAAAGACATATACTATTTGATGGCTGAATGATAACTTTGTAGCGATTTTACGGTGCTTGGTTCTGTCCGATGGGCGGCGATGCCTTTTACGGCTGCTGCTGCGGCTGCTGCTGTTGTAATGTAAGGGACCTTGTATTTTATAGCTGCCTTTCGGATATAAGAATTGTCGTATTTGCTTGACTTGCCGGTGGGGGTGTTGATGATTAGCTGAATCTCGGTGTTTTTAATCGCATCTACTATATTGGGTCTGCCCTCGTGCATTTTGAGGATACGTTCGGTTTTGACGCCTCCCTCTGCGAGGAAGCGACAAGTACCTTCGGTTGCCTTTATTTTGAAACCGAGTTTGGCAAAGGCTTTGGCTGTTTCAAGAACTGCGGGCTTGTCCTCGTCAACGACGGTTATCAAAACAGTGCCCTCGGAAGGCAGTGGCAGGCCGGTGGCTTCCTGTGCCTTGAAGTAGGCCAGTCCGAATGAATTTGCCAAGCCCAATACTTCGCCTGTGGAGCGCATTTCCGGGCCGAGGATTGGGTCAACCGTGTGGAACATATTAAATGGGAAGACGGCTTCTTTTACGCCGAAGTGCGGGATTTTTCTCTGCTTGATGTTGAGGTCTGCAAGTTTTTTGCCGAGCATAAGCTGTGTAGCGACACGTGCCATCGAAATGTTGCAGACCTTTGAGACTAACGGCACGGTTCGCGAGGCACGTGGATTAGCTTCAAGCACATAGACAACGTCATTAGCTATCGCATACTGCATATTCATCAGGCCGACGACTTTTAATTCTATCGCTATTGTTTTGGTGTATTCGCAAATGGTGTCAATATGCTTTTTAGGTATGCTGACAGGCGGAATCACACAGGCAGAATCGCCGGAGTGGATGCCGGCCTGCTCGATATGCTCCATAACCGCAGGCACAAAAACGTCGATGCCGTCGGAGATGGCGTCGGCCTCGGTTTCGGTGGCGTTTTCGAGGAATTTGTCAATCAAGATGGGTCTTTCCGGCGTAACTTCGACTGCGGCTGCGACATATTCTCGGAGCATTTCCTTGTCGTGGACGACTTCCATACCGCGTCCGCCGAGGACATAAGACGGCCGAACCATCAGCGGATAGCCAATTCGTTTGGCGATAGCGAGGGCCTCGTCAAGGTTACTTGCCATACCGGATTCGGCCATAGGAATACCGAGCTTATCCATCATTTTGCGGAAGCGGTCACGGTCTTCAGCTAAATCTATCGTATCAGGTGTTGTGCCGATTATTTTGACGCCTGCCTGTGCGAGCTCGCTTGCTATATTAAGCGGAGTCTGACCGCCGAACTGGACAATGACACCTTCGGGCTTTTCCTTTTCGTAGATGCTCAATACATCTTCAACCGTAAGCGGCTCGAAGTAAAGTTTGTCGGAAGTATCATAATCTGTTGAGACGGTCTCCGGATTGCAGTTGACCATAATCGTTTCGAATCCTTCGTCGCGCAGAGCAAAAGCAGCGTGGACGCAGCAGTAATCAAATTCGATCCCTTGGCCGATGCGGTTTGGCCCGCCGCCTAGGACCATTATCTTGCGTTTTTTACTTACGCCGACCGTATCGGGTGCGTTGTAAGTGGAGAAATAATAAGCTGCATTTTCGACGCCGCTGACCGGCACCGGTTCCCAGGCCTCGACGACGCCGAGTTTTGTGCGCTGCCGGCGGATTTTATCTTCCGGAACACCGAGCAGCCCGGCAAGGTATCGGTCAGCGAAACCATCCTTTTTGGCCTGTGTCAACAACTTGTCCGGAAGCTGTTTACCTTTGAATTTGAGGATTTTCTCTTCAAGCTGAACGAGCTCGGCCATTTGCTCAATGAACCATCGTTTGATATACGTTTTCTCGGCAAGGGTATCGATGTCGGCTCCCTTGCGGATCGCCTCATACATAATGAACTGCCGTTCACTTGTTGGAGTGCCGACGAGTTTCATCAGCTCATCAAGTGAAAGTTTGTTGAAATTTTTTGCAAAGCCCAGCCCATATCTGCCGTTCTCAAGTGAGCGGATAGATTTCTGAAATGCCTCCTTGTAATTTTTACCGATACTCATCACCTCGCCGACGGCCTGCATTTGCGTTCCGAGCTTGTCCTCAACACCTTTGAACTTCTCGAAAGCCCATCTGGCGAATTTGACAACCACATAATCACCGGAGGGGGTATATTTTTCGAGCGTGCCGTCTCTCCAGTATGGTATCTCGTCCATTGTCAGCCCGCCGGCGAGCATCGAGGAGACAAGAGCTATTGGAAAGCCGGTGGCTTTTGAGGCAAGCGCCGACGAACGTGAGGTTCTTGGGTTGATTTCGATTACGACTACGCGGTCGGTTTTGGGGTCGTGGGCAAACTGTATGTTTGTGCCGCCGATGACCTCGATGGCCTCAACGATGTCGTAGGAGTATTTCTGCAGACGTTTTTGCAGCTCCGGGTCGATGGTGAGCATCGGTGCGGTGCAGTATGAATCGCCGGTGTGTATGCCCATAGCGTCGACGTTTTCGATGAAGCAGACGGTTATCATCTGGTTCTTTGCATCACGGACGACTTCCAGCTCCAATTCCTCCCATCCCAAAACAGATTCTTCGACGAGAATTTGCCCAACGAGACTTGCCGAAAGGCCTCGGCTGGCTACTGTTTGCAGCTCCTCCAGATTATAAACAAGCCCTCCGCCCGTGCCTCCCATAGTATAGGCGGGACGAATGACGACAGGAAATCCCATTTTGTCGGCGATTTTTTCGGCTTCTTCTACGCTGAAGGCCAGTTCACTTTCCGGCATATCGATGCCGAGGCGGTTCATTGTTTCCTTGAAGGCGCCGCGGTCCTCGCCTCGCTTGATGGCATCGACCTGAACGCCGATTACCTTGACGCCATATTTTTTGAGCACGCCCGCACGGGCAAGTTCTGAGGACAGATTAAGCCCGCTTTGGCCTCCGAGGTTGGGCAGCAGGGCATCGGGGCGTTCGGCTTCGATGATTTTCGTCATAGTCTGGAGATTGAGCGGCTCAATATAAGTTATATCAGCCATACCCGGGTCGGTCATAATGGTGGCGGGATTGGAATTGACTAAGACTATCTTGTATCCTAACTTGCGAAGGGCCTTGCAGGCCTGTGTGCCGGAATAATCAAATTCGCAGGCCTGGCCGATGATAATTGGGCCGGAACCGATAATCATAACTTTTTTTATGTCTTTTCGTTTCGGCATTTGAAATTCTCCTGTTTTCTGGGTATTTTCACCAAAAGTTACAAATTTGTCGCGTGGGATTAGACTATATAAAAATTATGCTGTCAAATAAGAAAAGTTTATAAAGCAGATGAATAGAATCGATTTTTTAAGTAATCCCCATCTTTATAAGGTGTTTTCTTTTTCTGCGAAATATGAGCTGCGGGTGAACGGTGAGGACATAACCCAGTAAAACCTCAGCGAAATTGCTTTTTGTTTCCACCAGTCGAATTTCGCAGGCGGTATGTATTCGACTACTTCGAGCGAATTTTTTGATGGTTTTAGATATTGGCCGATTGTAATTCTATCGCAGCCGACGTTGCGCAAATCTCTTAAGGCCTGCTTGACCTCGGCGTCGGTTTCTCCCAACCCGAGCATAATTGAAGATTTTGTCGGCGTGTTTCTGTAGGTTTCTTTGGCCAATTTAAGCAGGTCTAGGGAGCGTTGATAGTTTCCGCCGGCCCTGACTTTTCGGTATAGGGATGAGACGGTTTCAATATTGTGCGCAAACACGAATGGCAAAGCATCGGCCAGGATTTCTATGGCTTGGGCCTGACAGTTGCGGAAATCGGGCGTTAGTATTTCAAATTTTATATTCGGGCATCTGTTTCTTACTTCGTTAATGCAATTGCGGAAATGGCCTGCGCCGCCGTCCGGCAAATCATCGCGGCTGACGCTTGTGATTACGAGGTATTTGATTCCCATTTGCTCTGTCATTTCAGCTATTCTTGCCGGCTCGGTTGGGTCAGGCGGGGGAGGTCTGCCGCAGGGAACCGAGCAGAATTTGCAATTTCGTGTGCAGATGTTGCCAAGAATCAGGACTGTTGCCGTGCCTCTCGACCAACACTCGCCTCGATTGGGACAGTTGGCGTTGTGGCATATTGTTTTTATTCCGAGAGAGTTTAAGACTGTCTCGGTGGAGTTGTATCTGGCACTTGCCGGCAGCGGTCTTTTCAGCCAGGGCGGCAGTTTTCGTCGCCCGTTCGGTGTAGGAAAGTGTTTGATAAGCAGTTGGGACAATTTTTCTTTGACGTTGGTCATTGAATATTGTTTGCCGGTCTCCTTCATCGCCGATGTCATTTCTACGTTGTCCAGGCCGCACGGTATTAGATAATCGAAAATGCTCAGGTCGTTTTGAATGTTTATTGCCATACCGTGATAGGTTACAAATTTTGACACGCGCACACCGATGGAAGCGATTTTTTTGTCGTTTACCCATAAGCCGGGAAAACCTTTTCGTCTTTGGGTTTTGACATTCAGTTGTTCCAACAGTTCGACACCAATCGCTTCAAGTTTTCGGATATATTCACTGATGCCGAGGCCTAAATCGGGCAGATACAGAATCGGGTAAAAAACCAGCTGGCCGGGATTGTGCGCAGTTGTTCCGCCGCCTCGGCGGACATCGACAACATCTATACCTTGCTCTTTCAGACTTTCACTGTCTGTGCAAAGTTTATTGGCGCTTTGCCGGGCGCCGAGAGTAATGACGGGTGGGTGCTCGGTGATTAGGATGGTGTCCGATATTTTGCCCTGCTGTCTTTCTTTGCAAAGTTGGTGCTGTTGCTGGAGAACCTGCTGGTAGTCGGCAAGGCCGCAATCAATAATGCGCAAGGATGAGTTTTTAACTTTTTCAGCTACTGTCAACACGATGATGATAATATAGCAGAAAAATATGGGCAACGGAACTTAACGTTGATTATTTTGCGATAGTGGTGTGTGCGGCGTCGAACATTCTGACGCCGCCGCGGTCGAGCTGGAGAATCAGGCCCTTTTCGGGGTCAACGCCGATGCAGTTGCCGGTGAATTTCCTGCCGTTGTAAATAACCGTTATTCTCTGGTTCAGCAGGGTATTTAGTTTACGCCATCGGTCGATTATTTTTTTGCTTGTGTTCTCTGCCACTTCGAGCCAATGGTCTAACGAGGAAAGCAATCTTTTCGCCAGCGAGATGCGGTCGCATATTGAGCGGCTTTCGATGTCGATACTTGTAGCGGCTGTTTGCAGCTCGCGTGGGAAGGAGTTTTTCTTTTGGTGGCAGTTTATTCCTATGCCGATGATGTAAGCGGTGCTGCCATTAACCGTTTTTGACTCGACCATAATACCCGCCACCTTTTTGCCGTCTAAGATTATATCGTTTGGCCATTTGATTTTAGCGTGGCTGTGAGCGATTTTGCCGACGGCCTCGGCGACGGCCACAGGGCAGGTGAGCGAGAGCAGCTCAGGATTACACTTGCAGGAGGTTAAAAGAATCGAACAAAGAATACTGTCAGAGCGGCCGCTGAGCCATTTGGCGCCTGCTCTGCCGCGGCCGGCTGTTTGCTCTTCGGCAAAGATTGCCAGACCGTTGTTCTCTTTGTTTTTTGCATATTCGGCGGCGATGTCGTTTGTGCTCGATGTGCGATTATAGACGAGGATTTTCCTGCCGATACGCTTGGTATTTACCTTTATTTTGTCGGGGTCGAGATGTTCGTTCGCTGGGCAGGTCATAGGTTAACTGTCAACCGCAATGTCAACGGCTCTTGCTGAGTGAGTGATTTCGCCTACGGCGATTCTGTCAATGCCGCACTGAGCAATGGCTGAGACATTGCTCAGCGATATATTTCCTGAGGCCTCGAGTAACGGTCTTTTGTCTTTGCGGCACATTTTGTTTCGCATATCGATGGCGTGCTTTAACTGCCATTGCCCCATATTATCGAGCAGCACAATGTCGACGCCCGGAATCTTTAAGACATAATTGAGTTGGTCATCGACGTGGTCGACCTCTACGGCGATAAATTTGGCGCCTTTTATTTTTTTTGCTCGTTCGATTATTTTTTTCAGCTTCGGGTAGAAGTTTCTGCCGAGCTGCGCCAGATGGTTATCTTTAATCAGCACGGCGTCGTATAATCCCAGCCGGTGGTTGTGTCCGCCGCCGCAGCGGACGGCGTATTTTTCGAGGGTTCGCCAGCCAGGCATTGTTTTTCGAGTGTCGTAAATTTTTGCCTTTGTCCCTTCAACTGCACGGACAAATTTGCGCGTTGTTGTAGCTATTCCGCTGAGCCGCTGCAGGAAATTGAGCATAACCCGCTCGGCACTTAGCATAGCGCGCAGGGGACCTTCGATTGTAGCGATTTTACATCCGACGTAAGCTGTCTGGCCATCTTTTACAATGACCTTTAACTTAAGTCTCCTGTCGAAACAGGCGAGGATTTCCCTGGCGATATTCATTCCGCATACCACTATTTCTTCGCGAGATATGATATTCGTTTTGGCAATAACATCATCTTTAAAGAGAAGTTCGCTGGTTATATCGCCGCTGCCGAGGTCTTCTTCGATTGCCATTTTGATTAGTTGGCGTGCTTCTGTGATGTTCAGTTGTTTCATTTGAGTTTTTTCCTTTGCTTTTTCGTGGCCAAATAGCTTTTTTTCTTTTTCCCTGAATCGATGAGAACAAATTCCGGCAGCTCTTTCAGTTCGCGCAGCTGGTCCCGCAGGAAAGCAGCTCGCTCGAAATCCAGGGCCTCGGCTGCTTCAAGCATTTCTTTCTCAATCTGGCCGGCCAGCTCGACCTTGTCGTATTCGCGTTCTTCGAACCGGACCGCTTCGCGAGCGGTTTTTCTCGCCTTTATCTGCTCGGTTAGACTGCTGCGAATTTCCTTTCTTATCGTTTCAGGCGTAATATTATGCTCTTTGTTAAATTGTAACTGAATTTTACGGCGTCTGTTCGTTTCGTCAATAGCTTTTTGCATCGATTTAGTAACCGTATCGGCATATAAAAAGACAGTGGCGTTGATATTTCGTGCGGTTCTGCCGATTGTTTGTATCAGTGAAACCTGACTGCGCAGGAACCCTTCTTTGTCTGCATCGAGGATTGCGACGGCTGAGACCTCCGGCAAATCCAGACCTTCCCGCAGCAGATTGATTCCGACCAGCACATCGAATTCGCCGTTGCGCAGGTCGCGCAGTATCTCGATTCTTTCGAGCGTGTCGATTTCACTGTGCAGATAGCGGCATCGAAAACCTTTCTTTGTAATAAAACCCGCTAAGTCTTCTGCCATTCTTTTTGTCAAGGTTGTAACAAGCATTCGCTCTTTGGCTTTGACTCGTTTTTCGATTTCACCGAGCAGATGCGGAACTTGATTGCCGGCCGGATGAACGAAGATTTGAGGGTCCACCAGACCGGTGGGTCTTATGATTTGCTCGACGACCTCGTTGTTACATTTTTCCAGCTCGAACTCGCTCGGCGTGGCGGAGACGAAAACGACCCTGGCCCAGTTTTCCTGAAACTCTTCGAATTGCAGAGGCCTGTTATCTAATGCGCTGGGCAGCCGAAAGCCATGTTCAACTAAAACCTCTTTTCTGCTTCTGTCGCCGGCCCACATCGCCCGCAGTTGCGGTATGGTAGCGTGCGATTCATCTATGAATAATAAAAAGTCTTTCGGGAAATAATCAATCAGGGTGTAAGGCCTTGCTCCAGGCGGCAGGCCTGCTAAGTGTCTGGCGTAATTTTCAATCCCGCTGCAGTAGCCGACCTCCTGCATCATTTCGATGTCATACATCGTTCGCGCCTGCAGTCGCTGGGCTTCGAGAAGTTTGCCTTCCTGATGGAATTGCTGCAGCCGTTCTTTCAGCTCGGCCTTTATGCCCTCTATCGCGGAGCCGATTCTGTCGGTGGGCATAATATAATGCTCAGCCGGATAGATAAAAACCTGTTCTTCAACGGCAAGGGTTTCGGCGGATATTGGATTTATATAGCTGATTTTTTCAATGCAGTCGCCGAAAAATTCGAAGCGGACTGCAAAGGTTTCGTAAGAAGGATACAGCTCGACCACATCTCCGCGAACGCGGAATGTCCCCCTGGCAAAGTCGAAATCATTTCTGATGTATTGCAGGTCGGCAAATCTCCCAAGGAGGTCGTTTCTCTTGACGCTATCGCCTGTTCGGACAGCCACTACCGACGCTTTGTAATCTTCCGGTGAGCCAAGACCGAAAATACAGGAGACGGATGCAACGATGATACAATCATTTCTTGTTGATAAGCTGGTAGTGGTGGAAAGGCGGAGCCGGTCGAGGTCGGCGTTTTTCGAGGCGTCTTTCTCTATGTAAATATCCCGCTGCGGGATGTAGGCCTCCGGCTGGTAGTAATCATAATAGCTGACGAAATATTCGACGGCATTTTCCGGAAAAAGCTCCTTGAATTCCTCGTAGAGCTGGGCGGCCAGTGTCTTGTTGTGCGATATGACGAGAACCGGCAGGTCGAATCGAGCTAACGTCTCTGCCATTGTGAATGTTTTGCCGCTCCCCGTTACGCCCATAAGGGTCTGGAATTTCTTGCCTGTGTGCAGACCTTCTACGAGCCGCTCTATTGCTCGCGGCTGGTCACCGGCGGGACTAAAGGAGCTATTTAGTTTGAATATGCCCATTTATTATTATTTTAACCGTAAATTGTGCAGATTTCATGAGAAAATTGGTGTACAGCGGATAGCGTTCGGTGGATAGAAAGATGCTCATTGTGCACGGGTCAACTGCGCCCTGACTAGGGGCGATGAAAAATGCCCTTTGTACCTTTGGTATTTTTCAGCGTTTTTTTCTTATTAAGAGCGCTGCACCAAGACCAAGAAGCCCGATTGTCGTCGGCTCAGGAACGACTGTGATTGAAAGAACGTCATTTTCTGTGCCTGCAATCATATATATGTCGCTATTAAGTGAGTAAGTGCCGACACTCAGTCCCTCAATACTGACATCCCAATGGTCACCCCACACGCTGATAGGACCAACATCAGACCAGCCGGAATGCAAATACCACCAGCCGGGAGACTCTAGCACCCCAGCAAATGCAAGGTCTCCGGCGAGTTCAAGAGGCGTTACATCGGTAATCTGAGCTGCGTCGCTTGTTTCCCAGTCAGCGCCCATAATAACGCCATAGGAGCGCAGACCCGGATTATCTGAGTAGATTTGAATGGTCTTTATCTCCCCGACGTTTAATGTGATTTCATTTGTCGGGCTCCAGGTCAGATTTGCTTGTGCTGCAGATACTAAGGCAAACAATATTAGCAGGAACAAAATGGAAATGTTTTTTCTTTTCATCTCTCTTCTCCTTGTTTTTCCCCATTTTCTTCAATAGTAATATGGTACTCCCTTTGTAAGCTGTTTGTCAAGTGAAAAAATCCGGCCCGGTTCTTACAATATATTTCCATATTCATAACTCTATTCATTAAAAGCTGTTACAGTAGGACGAAAAGTCTTGTTGCCTCGATTTTAGTAGTTTCCGATACTGGGGAACCTCAAATCTTGACATAACTTTCTTAAACTGGGACAATCGCCTGCGAAGATGAAAATTAAGGGGTAAAGTGAAATGAAAAATACAATTTTTCTCATGGCAATGACTTGTTTACTCGCCGGTTGTGCCAGTAAAGGGCCGACAGGGATGAAACTCAAGACCGAAGCGGAGGTAACATCTAAACAGGGATTGCCGGTAAAGGTAATGTCCTATGATGAGAAGCCGTTGTCGATAAAGATTGCACCGGATAAAACCGCCGTTATAGCGGTTATTATTTCTTCGATAGCGGCTGTTGCGACCGTGACGGCTGCTATAGTGGCTGCTATAACTGCTTACTTTGCTGGAAAGAGTGCTAAAGCAACCAAGCTGGCTGCGGAAGGGCAACTGTTCGTGGAACTAACGCGAGAGTATGTTTCTGATGAAATAGGAAAAGGAATAAAAGAACTGAATGACTTGTGGGACAGAGTGTATAAAGCGGTGAAGTGTTCGGATGAATGGGACAAAAAGCATCTCGAATTAACAGAGGAGCAGTTAAGTGAAGACGCAAGTAAAGGATTCGAAAGATTGGATGAGAAATCTCAAATAATTATTAGTAGTGTAACCGTTTATTTTCAGACAATACTGCAATTGTATAAATCCGGATATGTGAGCAAAGAGTTCGCCAGAAGCATATGTGAGATTACCAGAATAACAGAGAGTGTAGAGTATTTTATGGAACGTTTTATTCGGGCAAATGGAGGTGGGAATAAAAAAGTTGAAAAGTTTAAAAATGAACTTAAAGAAATAAGGCATATTGAAGGTGCGTAAGTGTCAGACGGAGAGTTTGTTTGAGACGGAGGATGTCCAGCAAGGCAAGTGCAGCCATATTATTCGAGTTGCATTTGAGTCGGCGGCGGATATGGAGTTTGACTATCTTGTGCCGGATGAGCTTTGGCCGATTAAAACAGGGCAGCGGGTTGAGGCGCCTTTCGGAAGAAAGAATAAACTCGAAAAAGGTTTTTGTGTCGAAGTAGTGGCAGAAGGACAAGAGCACAAAGGCACAAAGGGAAAAGGCCGTGAATTTAAGTTAAAAAAGGTTTGCGGGGTAATTGATAGAGAGCCGTTGTTGGATGCCAAGCTGATGGAGCTGGCGCGGTGGATTAGCGGTTATTATGTCTGTCCATTAGGACAGGTTCTTGCTGCAATGGTGCCGGGAGCGGTGAAAAAAGGAGCAGGGGTCAAAACAGAAAAGCAGGTTTATCTTGCTAATTACCAATTACCAATTACCAATCACCAATTACCAATTACCAAATTAAGGGGTAAGAAGCAAAAACAGATTGTCGAATACCTGCAGCGGAAGAAAGCATTTAATTCGGACTCGGCTTTAGAGCTGCAGGGTTTATTGGCGGAACTCGGCTGCACGAACGAACCCATAAAGGAGTTAGCCGAAAAACAGCTCATTAAAATAGCACGGAAGACGATATTAAAGTCTTTGCCGGCTATCCCAGCCGGGATGGCAATAAAAACCGACAGCGTCGTATTAAACGAAGACCAGCAGAAGGCCCTGACTCATTTCAACGCCGAGATAGATTCAGGCGTGTTCGGCGTTACGCTTTTACACGGCGTTACCGATAGCGGCAAGACCGAGCTTTATATAAGGGCGATTGAAACGGTTTTAAAAAAGGGAAAAGGCGCTATTGTTCTGCTTCCGGAAATTGCCCTTACCGCTCAAACTGTTCAGCGGTTCAGCGCAAGGTTTGAAAAAATAGCTGTGATGCATTCGGGCCTGACCGCTGCTCAGCGCAACGCTCAGTGGCAGAAAATAAGAAATGGCGAAGCTGATGTGGTTATCGGCGCCCGCTCGGCGGTCTTTGCACCGTTGCCGAGGGTCGGTCTTATCGTTGTTGATGAAGAGCATGAGCCCAGCTTCAAGCAGGACACGGCGCCTCGGTATAATGCAAGGGATGTGGCGATAAAGCGGGCGCAGTTGTCAAGTGCACATTGTATTTTAGGTAGCGCCACGCCGTCGCTGGAGACGCTGTTTAACAGCCGAAGTAAAAAGTATTTTAGCCGGGTGCATTTGCCGAAAAGGGTGATGGACCTTTCCTTTCCTGAAATGAAACTTGTCGATTTGCGGGATGAATTTCACACAAAGGAAGGTATAAGTTTGATTTCCGGACCACTTGCTGAACATCTGGGAAAAGTGCTGGCTAAAGGTGAGCAGGCGATTTTACTTTTGAACAGGCGCGGCTACAGTAATTTTGTGTTCTGCCCATCGTGCAAATATACGTTGCACTGCCGCAATTGCGATGTAACGTTGACGTTTCATAAGTCGCCGCCGCGTGACACCGGCCGGATGCGAACGATTACAGGCAAACATATAGATTATGGTTTCGCGGCCTGTCATTATTGCGGGGCGCAGACCCTTGTGCCGCAGAAGTGTCCTTTATGCGGTGCCGGGTTTGCAATGATTGGGTTTGGCTCGCAACGGCTCGAAGGCGAATTGGCCAGAAAATTCCCGCAGGCACGTATCTGTCGTGTTGACAGTGATTCTATGGCAGGGCGGGATTATTATCACGTTCTAAGGGATTTTAGCGAAGGCAAAATAGATATATTGGCCGGAACGCAAATGCTGGCGAAGGGTCTGCATTTTCCAAACGTAACGCTGGTCGGCATTATCAGCGCCGATACATCGCTTTATCTGCCGGATTTCAGGGCGAACGAGCGGACTTTCCAATTGATTTCTCACGTCGCCGGCCGTGCGGGTCGCTCCATAAAAAAGGGGACAGTGTTCGTTCAAACATTTTTGCCGGACCAGCCAGCCATACAGTTTGCGCTCAAAAATGATTTTGACGGGTTCATCAAAGAGGAATTAAAGCATCGCAAGGCCTGTAATTTACCGCCGTTCTGGCGGCTGGCCGGCTTGATTATGCGGGACAGAAATTTCGATAGACTCGAGGCCGCCTCTAATGCGATGCGCGAGAAAGTCGATAGTATTATAAGGCGGGACAACCTGAAAGTGATTGTCAGAGGGCCGATGCCGGCGGTGATAAGTCGAATACAGCAGTTCCACAGGATGCAGATAATTATCCAGTCGCCGAAAGCGGAAACTATACAGCGGTTATTTACAAACCTGCGGGCCGACCTGTGGCGGCTCCGACCGGCGGTCAAGGTTGCCATAGATATAGACCCTGTCAACTTATTGTAACTTGCAATTCGGGCAATTATGTGCTATATTTCCCGTTTCGATGTTTTTCGGGGTGTAGCTCAGTTTGGCTAGAGCGCTTGGTTCGGGACCAAGAGGTCGCTGGTTCAAGTCCAGTCACCCCGATTTTTTGTTAATGAGGGCTTGCTATGCCGATTTTTGAATATAAATGTAGTAAGTGCGGCAGGATAAGTGAATTTCTTGAGCCGCACGATGGCAAACAGCCGAAAGTCTGCCCGCATTGCGGCAGCAGCAAACTGACAAAGCAAATTTCGGTATTTTCAGCACAGGTCAAGGCGGGACAATCAAAAAAATGCTTTGGCTGCAGCGATAACACCTGTCCTCATTCGAAGGGGTAAATATTCGTAGATGTGAAACGGTAGAGTAGGAAACAATGGACGAGAAAAAATACGGTTATAACTTCAACGAGATTGAAAAGAAGTGGCAGCGGTTTTGGGAAGGGAACAAAACATTTAAGGCCAAAGACTGCGATAATTCCATGCCCAAGTATTACGTTCTCGATATGTTCCCATACCCAAGCGGTGTGGGAATACACGCTGGCCATGTAGAAAATTATACTGCCAGCGATATAACGGCACGCTATAAGAAAATGAGAGGGTTCAATGTTCTGCATCCTATGGGGTGGGATGCCTTTGGGTTACCGGCGGAGCAGTATGCAGTGCAGACCGGAACCGATCCAAAAGAAACAACGGCAAAAAATATCGACAACATGCGCAGGCAAATCAAATCGATGGGCTTTTGCTATGATTGGGACCGGGAAGTTAATACTACCGACCCGAATTATTACAAATGGACTCAATGGATATTTCTGAAATTCTTCAATAGTTACTTCGACGAGGCCGAGCAAAAAGCCAAACCAATTGAGCAGTTGCCGATTCCCGCCGGTTTAAGCAAGGCCGAAAAACGAAAGTTCATAGATGAGCATCGTCTCGCTTATGAGGATGAGGTGGCGGTTAATTGGTGTCCGGCTTTGGGAACGGTTCTGGCAAATGAGGAGGTAATCGGCGGGGTGAGCGAGCGGGGGGAACATCCGGTAATTAGGAAGCCGATGCGGCAGTGGATGCTGCGAATAACGAAGTATGCTGAACGGCTGCTCGATGATTTGAAGGAAGTCGATTGGCCGGAATCAATAAAAAAACTCCAGACGGACTGGATTGGCAAAAGTATCGGGGCTGATGTTGATTTCAAAGTCGACGGTTTCAATGAGACCATTCGCGTTTTTACCACCCGTCCGGATACGCTGTTTGGCGCTACATATATGGTATTGGCGCCAGAACATCCGCTTGTGGATGTAATCACAACAAAGGATAAAAAAGCTGCCGTCAAAAAATATCGCGAAGACGCGGCTCGTAAAAGTGACCTTGACAGGACTGATTTAGCTAAAGAAAAAACCGGTGAACACATCGGCGCTTACGCTATAAATCCGGTAAACAACAAAAAAATCCCAATATGGATAAGCGACTATGTTCTAATTAGCTACGGCACAGGAGCAATTATGTCGGTGCCTGCTCACGATGAAAGGGATTTCGAATTCGCTAAAAAGTTCGACCTGCCCATTATACCCGTAGTGAAACCAAATCGGGAACAGGCTCTCCGCTCTGGAATCGGCGGCGTCTACGAGTATGAAGGCATGACTTGGCCACCGCCGAAGGGGGAAGAAAACGCATGGGCAGATGGTGTTATTGAAGATATATTAAATGGAGACGTTTGCTATACGGGTAATGGTATGGCAATTAATAGTAACCGGTTTAACGGCTTATCAACAGCCGAATTCAAAGAAAAAATTACGGAATGGCTCAGTGAAAAAGGCCTCGGCGGAAAAGCAGTCAATTATAAACTGCGCGACTGGCTTTTCAGCAGACAGCGTTACTGGGGTGAGCCGTTCCCAATTTTGCATACTAACAATGGCGGTGTTGTCGGACTCTCGGAGCAGGATTTGCCTTTAGAGCTGCCGGAAGTTAAAAACTATAAACCGAGCGGCACAGGCGAGTCGCCGTTGGCTAATATTTCCAGTTGGGTCAATGTCTCGTTGCCTGACGGCTCAAAGGCAAGACGTGAAACCAACACAATGCCTCAATGGGCAGGAAGCTGCTGGTATTATCTGCGATACCTTGACCCGGAAAACGGTCAGCTGAGCTGGGACCCGAAGAAGGAAAAGTACTGGATGCCTGTTGATTTGTATATCGGCGGCGCCGAGCATGCGGTGCTGCACCTTTTGTATGCGCGGTTCTGGCACAAGCTGCTTTACGACTTGGGTTTCGTCAGCACCAAAGAGCCGTTTAAGAAGCTCGTCAATCAGGGAATGATTTTGGGCGAGGACGGCCAGAAGATGAGCAAGTCCCGCGGCAATGTGGTTAATCCGGATAAAGTCGTTGCCGATTATGGTGCCGATTCGATGCGGCTTTATGAAATGTTTATGGGGCCGCTTGAGGCAATGAAACCGTGGAACATGCAGGGCGTTGAAGGTGTGTTCAGGTTCCTGCAGCGAACCTGGCGAACGATTGTTGATGAGAACACTGGAGAAATTGTTGAAGCGGTCAAAGATGCCGACGCCGATGAGACAACACTCAGACTGTTGCACCGGACTATAAAAAAGGTCGGTGATGATATCGAAACCTTCGGTTTCAATACCGCTATCAGCCAGATGATGATTTTTGTAAATCACCTGAGCAAACAGGAAGTCAGACCTAAATCTGTTGTCGAGAAATTCATCCTGGTTCTTGCCCCGTTCGCTCCCCATATTGCTGAAGAGCTCTGGGAAAGATTAGGCCATACGGGCAGTTTGGCTTACGAACCTTGGCCCGAATATGATAAAAAGCTTATCAGGGAAAAAGAAATTGAACTGGTGATTCAGGTCAACGGCAGGATTAAAGACAGAATTGTTGTTTCCGCTGATGCGGACGAAGAGCAGATAAGGCAAAAAGCCCTTGCCGGCGAAAAGGTTAAGAAAGCTTTGGGTGGAAAAGAACCTAAAAAAATCATTGTTATCAAATCCCGACTGGTAAATATTGTCGTTTAGAAAGGATTCATCGCAATGAACAGTGAATGTAGTAGAAGATGCTTTCTTGTGCATGGGGCAGGCGCGGCAGCAGGACTGGCACTGGGAGGTCTTGGTCTTATCGGCTGTAATAATCAGTCCAGAAAAGGAGCAGATGAAAAAATGGCATCGGAAATGATTGCGTATTGCGGATTAAATTGCATCACGTGCCCGATTTACCTGGCGACCAGAGAGAAAAATCCTAAAAAACAAAGACGGGAGAGGGAGCAGATTGTCATCGCTATCAAGAAATACCTCGGCGAGGAAAAACGGGTAGAGGATATTACCGACTGCGACGGGTGCAAGGCACAGGGCGGAAGATTGTATTCCGGCTGCCGGAAGTGCCAGATAAGGAAATGCGCGAGTGAAAAAGGTCTTGAGAATTGTGCATACTGCAGTGAATACCCCTGTGAGAAACTGAGCAAGTTTTTTGTTTCTGAAGGTGAACAGGCGGGCGCCAAAAAACGGTTGGATGGAATAAAGGCCCGGCTCTAATGAATATCGAAATCGAGGCAAAATTAAAAGTCGATTCGTTGGAAGAAGTAGAACGCAAGCTGATTGAATCCGGCGCCGAGTTCAGGCAAGAGCAGCTGCAGATAGATAATTATTTTGATGATGCGAATAAAACCTTAACTAAAGCCGACAGATGTCTTCGGCTGCGGCGACTGCTTGTCGGCAAAAATGAAAGGTTCTTTTTGACTTATAAAGGCACAAAAGAAAAGAATGAGTTCAAAAAGAGGCAGGAGATAGAAATTGAAGTTGGAGATGGCGATTCGGCTGAGAAGCTGCTTTTGCTGCTGGGATATAATAAGGTGCTCGTGTTTGAGAAAAAACGTCGAGTTTGGCGGTTTAGTGGGTGCGAAGTTGCTTTGGATGAATTGCCGTTGTTAGGCAGTTTCGTGGAAATAGAAGCCCCTGACGGTGAAAAAATTGCCGATGTGCAGAGAAATTTAGGGCTGTCGGATTTGCCGCCTATTTTAGAAAGTTACGCATCTTTGATGGAGAAAAAGCTTCGACAGCTTGGCAAAAAAGATAAAGAAGTGTTTTTATAAAAGCTCAGGGTATGAAACCAGATGACGGTTATATTGCCTATATCGTAAATCCCAAGTCCGGCGCGACCAGCAGCAAACTGGTCGGTCAGCGATTTGAGGAATACCTTGTTGAAAAAGGATACAAGGTCAAGGTTAGTTTGACTACTTCTTTGGCCAATGCCTGTGAAGTGGCCACAGATGTGGCTGTGGATTACCACTGCGCGATGGTTGTCGTTGTCGGCGGTGACGGCACCGTCAGAGAGGTCGCACACGGCCTGGAAGGCAGTGACAAACCACTGCTGATAGTGCCCTGCGGAACGGAAAATTTGCTGGCAAACGAATTGGGCTTTGATGAAAAATTAAAAACAATAATAAGAGCATTTGAGGGAGGGTTCATTCGGCATTTGGACCTGGGAAATGTGAACGGAAGATGTTTTACTTCGATAGCGGGTTTCGGCTTTGACGGCCAGGTAGTCAGGCGCGTTAGCGAGCAGCGGAGGGGACATATAGATTATTCTGATTACTTCTGGCCGCTCTGGCGAACATTCTGGGATTATAAATTCGAAGCAATGAAAGTAACGGTTGACGGCGAAGAAATTTTCCATGGACGCGGCCTGGTTTTTGTCGGAAATATCTCAAGATACGCAGTAGGGCTTCAGATACTGCACTATGCCGATTTCAGTGACGGATTGCTGGATGTGTGTATTTATAAATGTGCGTCCCGCGTGCATCTGGTAAAGCATTCGGTGATGACGGTTTTCAAGCAGCACGCCGACAGTTCTGGTGTTATTTATCGCCAGGGTAAAGAGATTTCTGTGAGTTCGCAGAGCTCCGATATAAAGACCGAAATTGATGGTGACCCCGGCCCGGCTTTGCCGGTGCAAATTAAAGTGATACCGCAGGCGGTAAATTGTGTCGTGCCGGAAGGCGCCAAACCGGCAGGGATAAGAACGAGGATTGTCAGGGCATTAGGATGAAATTGAATATATGAATAAAGCAAGTTTCAAAATTGGCAATGTCGAGATTGGTTTGGATGCGCCTTTATTTGTAATGGCTGGCCCCTGTGTCATCGAAAGCAAGGATATCTGTCTGAGTATTGCGGATGAGCTTGTCAAAATCGCTGCAAGAAGCGGCGTGGGAATGATTTTCAAGGCAAGTTTCGACAAGGCCAATCGTTCCAGCGTGCACAGTTTTCGTGGGCCGGGTCTGGAGAAAGGGCTGGAGATTCTTGCAGCGGTTCGCCGAGAGACTGATTTGCCTGTTATGACCGATGTGCACGAGCAGGCCCAGGCTGAGATTGTCAGCGAGGTTGTTGATTGCCTCCAGGTGCCGGCTTTGCTGTGCAGGCAGACCGATTTGCTTTGTGCCTGCGGGCGGACGGGCAAACCTGTAAATATAAAGAAAGGCCAGTTCCTCTCGCCGGAGGAGATGAAAAATGTGGTGGAAAAGGTTCGCGCCTGCGGAAACAGCAAAATAATACTCACCGAGCGGGGGACATTTTTTGGCTACAATCGGCTGGTCAACGATATGACTGCTATTGAGACTATGAAAAAGCTTGGCTGTCCGGTTGTTTTCGATGCGACGCACAGCGCCCAGCAGCCGGGTGGGTTTGGCGATGTGAGTGCAGGCCGGCCGGAATTTGCCCCTATACTTGCAAAATCTGCGGTCGCCGCCGGCGCCAACGGGCTTTTTATTGAGGTGCACACCGAGCCGGAAAAGGCAAAATCGGACGCCGCCTGTATTATGCCCATCGACTGGCTCGAAGATTTATTGGGCGTGTGCAAAAAAATATTCGAGGTCATGCGGAAATAGACAGAAGTGGCCGAAGAAAAAAAATACTTGTATGGCCCGGTGCCTTCGCGACGGCTGGGGCGCAGTCTCGGTATTGATATCGTGCCGTTTAAGCTCTGTTCGCTTGATTGCGTCTATTGCCAGCTCGGCAGAACCACCAAAAAGACCCTCCATCGCAGCGACTTCGTGCCTGTTGAGGCGGTTTTGGCTGAGCTGAGGGACAGATTGGCCGAGGGGGTGGAAGCTGATTTTATTTCTATCAGCGGTTCCGGGGAGCCGACACTGAATTCTCGGCTCGGAGAGCTTATAGACGGCATAAAAAAAATTACCGATATTCCTGTAGCCATATTAACCAATGGCACACTGTTATACAAACAGGATGTTCGGGCGGATTGCGCAAAGGCCGACGTAGTTTTGCCTTCTTTGGATGCCGGCGACGAGCAGATTTTCCGGAAGATAAATCGCCCACACTCTGGATTAAGTATTGAAAAGCTGATTTCAGGATTATGTGCCTTTCGGAAAGAGTTTTCCGGCCAGATATGGCTTGAAGTGTTTCTTATCGAGGGTTTTAATACTGATAATGAGCAGATTGCCAAAATCAAGGATGCTATAAGCCGTATTCGTCCTGACAAAGTTCAGCTTAATACAGCCGTCCGGCCAACGGCTGAGCCGGGTATCAAAATCCTCAACGCAGAAAAGCTGCAGGCGATAGCCGAAGAGCTTGGCGAAAACTGCGAGGTTATAGCTGATTTTTCACCGGCACGGCACGGCGGGCACATTGAAGCCAAGGCCGATTTATCCGCCGTAGCCTTGGCGAAGGCGGAAGACGTGTTATCAATGCTGAAACGCAGGCCTTGCTCGCTGAGTGACGTATGCTCAGCTCTGGGCATAAGCCGCAATGAGGCCTTAAAATATATCACCCATTTCCAGCAGCAGGGGGTCATTGATTCCAAGAAAAAGGATGGAGTAATCTTTTTTTCAAAGCGAATTAACAGGTAACTCCACCCGCACCGGGATAGACCAATAAAAATTTCGTGAATTTGCATCTAATTTGCCGAATTCATCTTCAATTTGTAAAGACGGACGTGTTATTGGCCGATAAAAACCTTGTAGCGTTTTTTATAGGTTGGATTTTATCGCCTTTACTATGAAAATCAAACTTTAGCCGTAGGTTTTTAGTTTTTAGACCGATAACAGATAAAAAGATATGCATTTGTAGGAACCCAATGGTTAAAAAGAGGAAGCAACAGTTGGTCTTAAACAAGGGAGCGGAGAAGTTTATATTCCGTTACGATAGCGGATGTGAAGACAAGCTTCTCGATGCCCTGATTGAACAGGCAAAGGATAAACGGACGAATTTCGATTGGTTTGATGCAGCGGTGCTCAGTTTCAAGCTGGCACAATCGCTTATCAACCAGGCAGACAAGATTTTAGGCGAAAAGAGCCCCATTTTGCAGGGGGACTCGCAAACACAATAGCTGAATAATTCAATTTGAGTTAGGTAGGTGCGATTATGGAAGAGAACGTGGTTGTCCAGGATTTTCTGAATTACCTGAAATTTGAAAAACGGTTTTCCCCGCATACGGCCAAGTGTTACGGTGCCGACCTGGAACAATTTAGCCAGTTCCTCATCGGTCGCTCCGACAGCGGCTCGCACCCTGACGACCACGTTTCGTCGGGTGCCCATCAGCAGGGCGCCGCTACGGCTGTGGCCACGCAGACAAGTCTTAAAATTGACCAGTTACTTCTTTCAGTGGATATCAATTCCGTCAGGGCGTATCTGGCCGCTCTGAATGAGAAGCAGTATTCCAAGTCAACCATAGCTCGCAAGCTTGCTACGTTGCGCAGCTTCTATAAGTTCCTTGTTAAAAGAAACCAGATTAGCTCCAATCCGGTTATGGCAGTTAGAACGCCGAAGCAGGATAAAAGACTGCCTCGCTTCCTCGAATACGAAGAAGTAAAGAAATTGCTCGAGACGCCGCCAATGGATAACTGGCTCGGCGCAAGAGACAGGGCTATTATGGAGACGCTTTACAGCACCGGCGTAAGGGTCAGCGAGCTTGTCGCCTTGAATATGGACGATGTGGACTTCCTTGGCGAAGTCGTGCACGTCAGGGGAAAGGGCAAAAAGGAAAGAATCGTCCCCATAGGGACCTCAGCTTTGCAGATTATTCAGCATTATATGGAGTTCAGGAATAAAAGGGCGCACAGCAACCCCAATTTCGATTCGAAAGTCCTGTTCGTTAATAAGCATGGCCGACGCCTCAGCACCCGCAGCGTCCGCCGCAAGATGGACAAATACCTCAAAATTGCCGGCCTGGACATCTCAATCAGCCCGCATACTCTGCGGCATAGCTTCGCAACGCATATGTTAAATAACGGCGCTGATTTAAGAAGTGTTCAGGAGCTGCTCGGCCATCAGTCGCTCTCGACCACTCAGATTTACACCCATCTTACTACGAAGAAACTCAAAGAGACCTACGATAAAGCCCACCCCAGAGACCAGCAACCCAGTCCTGAGCATAGTCGAAAGGAAAAGAACGAAGGCGAAAACGAGTGGTAAAAAATAACTTTTTCTGATTAAAAAAGCCGGCTAAACCCCGGCTTTTTTTATTGGTTTGCCCCTCGTAGCGCAGCGAAGACCGCGGCGAAGCCATAGGCGAAGACGGGCCAAATCATAAATCGTAAATCCTAAATGAATCGCCCACTTGCTTATCTTATTCCCTTCGTTTACAATGCCTTCATCTCTACGGTTTATTATTGGAAAAATATGACCACTCAATTTATCACAAACCAGGAAAAACTGCTTTCAGATGTAATAAATAACATCCTCCCAAGCTCAAGAAACCTTTACTTTTTAGTGGGTTATTTTTACTTTTCTGGATTTCAGGAAATATACGAGAAGGTAGCCGATAAAAATCTGAAGATTTTAGTTGGGTTGGAAGTCGAGCAGGACTTAACCAACAAGATAAAAGAATTTGAAATACTTCAGGAAACTAACGCCCCTCGTGGGCTGATAAGAAATAATTATTATAAATCGCTTGTTCAGCTTTTTAACGATACCGACTTTTTCGACTCACAGGAAAAAGTGGATGCTTTCAGACTGTTTTTGAAAAAGATTGAAGACGGCACTTTGGAAATCAAAAAAACCCTTCATTCAAACCACGCCAAACTTTACATCTTTGAAAACAAGGAAGAATTTAATCAGGGCGGCGATTATCCCGGAACGGTAATTACCGGTTCGAGCAATTTAACAAGGTCGGGGCTTAGAGGACAATTTGAAATCAACGTTATTTCAAGAGACTCTGCAAATTATCAGGAAGCGTTAGACATCTTTCAAAAGCTTTGGAAAGATTCGGTACTTATAGTTGACAAAGACAATCTTGATAGCTTCTTCTTCAATGTTGTTGAAAAAACTTGGCTTAATAAATTACCCAAACCCTACTTGCTTTATGTAAGAGTCCTTGATGAATACTTCCGGCAATATAAAGCCGATGCCCTCAGGCTGCCGGGTGAAATATCTCGCGGCAAATACATAGACTTAAAATATCAAATCGACGCCGTAATCAAAGCCATCGATATTCTTCAAAAGCACAACGGAGTAATAATCGCCGACGTTGTCGGCCTCGGCAAAAGCATAATCGCCTCGGCAATCGCTCACAATCTCAATATGCAAACCATTATTATAACGCCGCCGCATTTGATTGATCAGTGGGAAGACTACCATAATGATTTTGACTTCCGGGCCAGAATTTTCAGCAGCGGCAAAATCGAGGATGCGCTCGACTTCAACGGCGAAAGAGAAGGCGAGAAACTCATCATAATTGATGAGGCTCATAAATATAGAAATGAACTGACGTCTGATTACGCAAACCTGCACAAGCTCTGCCAGAAAAATAAAGTTGTTTTGCTTTCAGCTACGCCCTTTAACAACAAGCCTCAGGATGTCTTTTCAATGGTAAGGTTGTTCCAGATTCCTACAAGGACCACCTTGCAGACGGTCGATAATCTCTCCTTCCAGTTCAGAGAACTGATTGTCGAATATAGGCGGATTAAAGAAGCACAGAAAAAGAAAGTCGAACTCCAAGCAGTTATTTCTGCCCGTATAAAACAGGTCGCTGAGCAAATCAGGAATATTCTTTCGCCGCTGGTTATAAGAAGGTCGCGTCTGGATTTGGATGCAATCGAAGAATATAACGAGGATTTAAAACAGCAAAATATTACCTTCCCAAAGGTGAACGACCCGGAGGAACTTGATTATCAGCTTGGAGATTTAAGCGAACTTTACTTAGCAACGCTCGAACAAATTGCGCCGGAAGACGAATCTGCTGGGTTCCTTGGCGCAAGATATATGCCCATAAGTTATATCAAAGAAGAATATCGAAAAAAAATTGCTGAAAAAATGGGCATTGATGAAAACCTGCTTATACAGACACAAATCAACCTTGCCGGTTTTATGAGGCGTTTGCTTGTCAGGAGGTTTGAAAGTTCGATTTATGCCTTCCAGTCAACCTTGAACAATATGATTAACTCTTCGCAACTTATCCTCGACTGGTACGAAAAATTAGGCAAAGTACCTGTCTATAAAAAAGGAAAACTGCCGGATATTGATATACTTCTTGAGGCTACCGGAGAAGACCTCGATGAGGAGCTTGGGGAAACACTTTTTGATGATCAGCTTCGAACATATAAAGACAAGGGATTGTGGCTCATAGATAAAGATGAGTTGAAAAAAGAGTTTACAGAACTTGTTAAAAAAGATATCAAACTTTTGGAAAACATACGCGATAAATGGTTTGGCGATGGTTTCCCCGCAGACCCGAAGCTTGAATACTTCAAAACAAAGCTAAGTAATTGGCTGAAAAAAGAACCAAAAAGAAAAATCGTGGTCTTCTCGGAATTTGCTGACACGGTCAATTATCTTTACGACAAACTAAAGGATGAATTAAAAGTATTCAAATACACAGCGAAAGATTGGAGCAAATCGAATAAACAGATTATCTGGCAGAATTTTGACGCTGCCTTTAAGGTCCAGAAAAATGATTTCGATGTATTAATCGCGACAGATGCCATCTCCGAAGGTTTTAATCTGCACCGGGCAGGAATTATCTTTAACTACGATATCCCTTACAACCCGACAAGGGTTATTCAGAGAGTCGGCCGAATCAACAGGATAAATAAAAAAGTCTTCGATGAGTTGTTTATTTATAATTTCTTCCCCACCGAGACCGGCGAAGAGGAAACAAGGGTAAAACAGATTTCGACCTTGAAGTTGGCTATGGTTCACGCCCTTTTCGGCGAAGATACCAAAATCCTTACCAAAGACGAAGAGCTTCGCTCATTTTTCGCGGATGAATACCGCAAAGCTATGGCTGACCAGGAAGAATTATCGCCCGAAGCTAAATACGAAAACTTTATAAGGAAATTAAGAAACAATAAACCTGAAATTGTAAAAGAAGCTGCTGGCCTGCCCAAAAGATGCAGAATCAGACGGACCGTCAAAAAAGACCTGACCGGCGTAGTCGTCTTTGGCAAAAAAGGCGATGAATCAGTATTTAAATTCGCTTCTAAAACAAAAGAGCCGCTTTCTCTGTCCGCTGCCGATGCTTTGAATTTATTTGAGGCCCAAATCAGCGAAAAAGGCGAGCAGACAAGTAAATCGTTTGAAGAAATTTATTCCAAAATAAAGGAAAACCTGTTCAGCAAAAGAACAGAGGTCGCAAAAGATAGGGGAAAGCTCCAAACCATTGAAAAAGTCCAGACCCTCAGGGATAAACTGCCCGAACATAAGGATTATCTTGAAGACCTGCTTTGTGTCGTCAAAGACCTCGATGCCTTGCCCGAAAAATTCGCAAGATTTATAAGGTCTATTGATTCAAAAACCCTCGAAAAGGATTTTAACGAGCTTCAAAGACAGGTTCCGCTTGATTATCTGCTGGCTATTATCGACAGGGAGCAAAAAATCGAGGAAGGCAAAGAAACCTTGATTCTGTCAGAGGAGTTAATCTGATAATGGATTTTCAGGCCCTTTATAACAGAACAAACTACATAGACTTTCTGCGAAACACGTTACTGCCTGAAGATTTTGAAAAAGCGGACGAATCCATCCGGCTGGAATTCAAACCCCAATATATCCGGCAGGTAACAAAAATTGGCCATTCGCCATCGCTTGAAATGAATATTTATGAGGTTGAGCACGGTTCAGAAAATGACCCTCGCGTTTCTCTTTCAAAGGAATCTTTTCGATTATTGGCTGAGCACGGCCAAAAGCAAGCATTGGTTCTTTTCATATCTAAGACCCCAAACTATCGTTTCTCGCTTGTAACCGTCGATCTTGAACTTGAAGGCAAAAAAGTGAAAAGGGAATATTCCAACCCGAGACGATATTCGTTTTTCTTAGGTCCTGATGCAAAGGTTCACACCCCGCAGGAATATCTAATAAAGCCCGGCAGGGTTAAGGGCTTCGAGGACTTAAAGAAGCGGTTCTCAATAGAAGTTGTGAACAAGGACTTTTACACGCAAATTGCCATCCTTTTTACAAAGCTCACTGGCGGTAAAAGAAAAATTGGCAGCAAAAGTTTTGAGGTCAAACAAGGCGCCCTTATATTCCCATCACCTGACGATACAAAGAAAAAGGAATTTGCCGTCCGTCTCATTGGTCGGCTTGTCTTTTGCTGGTTTCTAAAAAAGAAACACTCCGAGCAGAATGTCCCTCTATTACCAGAGGAACTACTCTCGATGGCCGCCGTCAATAAGAGCAAGAGCTATTACCACAATACACTTGAGCCACTTTTCTTTGAGGTATTGAACACGCCGGCGGAAGAACGGGCCAAGGATTTCACATCAAAACCTTGGTTAATAATCCCGTTTCTCAACGGTGGCCTTTTTACGCCACACGAAGATGATTACTACGGCTCAAATGAGCAACAAAAAACACAATTCGCCAATATTTTACAGATTCCCGATAATTGGCTTAGAGACCTTCTTGGTATATTTGAAACCTATAATTTTACCATCGATGAAAATACGCCCGTCGATGTTGAGTTGTCAATCGATCCTGAAATGCTCGGTAGAATCTTTGAGAACCTCCTTGCTGAAATCAACCCGGAAACAGGTGAAACTGCCCGCAAAGCGACCGGCAGTTATTATACCCGAAGACCAATAGTTGAATACATGGTTGATGAAAGCTTGAAACAATATCTTTTAACTAAAACCGGCCTGCCGGAAGAAAAAATATTACCGCTTTTGTCTTATAGTGATGAAAGCACCACTTTATCTGAAGCAGATAAAAATACTATTCTTGATGTCCTTGATACGATAAAAATAATAGACCCCGCCTGCGGCAGCGGTGCTTTTCCTATGGGCATTTTGCAGAAGATATTACTGATCCTGCAAAAGATCGATACCGATTCCCAAAAGTGGTTAAACAAAATTCTCTCGAAGATAGAAAATGTGACTGCTCGTAAAGAGTTTGAAAAAAAACTTAAAAAAGAAAATTGGAATTACGTTCATAAACTCGGAATTGTTCAAAGTTCAATCTATGGTGTGGATATTCAACAAATTGCTGTCGAGATTTCTAAGCTGCGTTTTTTCCTCTCTTTGATTGTCGATGAAAACGTCAGCGATAAAGAGCCAAACAGAGCCGTTAAACCGCTTCCAAATCTTGAATTTAAGTTTGTCTGCGCAAACACCTTAATTGGTTTGCCAAATCATGGTAGGCAGCAGACAATGTTCGAAGACGAGGATTCAATAAGCGAATTGAAAAGACTTCGCGACGAATACCTCAATAGTTACGGTAAAGAAAAAAAGGACCTCGAAGATAGATTCCGCAAAGTCCAGTCAAAAATGTTTGAGCACTCCCTCAACTGGGGCGGAAAAGAGACCCAGACCGCGAAACTTTCTCAATGGAACCCGTTCTTGGGGGAACCATGTGGATGGTTTGACCCCGAATGGATGTTTGGAATAATTGAAGGATTTGATATAGTCATTGCAAATCCACCATATGCGACTAACTACGCACGAAAATCAATCAAGACAATACATAGTTATATGAAGAAATTGGCTGAGGTTTATGAGTTCTCGAAAAATAGGAGCAGTAAAAGGTATAACCTTACGATGTTTTTCCTTGAGAAAGCGACACACATTTGTTCTGTCGAAGGCCTGATAAATATGATCGTAGATGCTGGCTTTGATGTTACTGTTTATCGAGAAATAAGGAAATACTTGCTGGATCAGACAACATTGCTCGAAAAAGTTGAGAACTTGGAGGCCTTCGAAAATGTGAATTCACGACAAACAATTCTAATGCTGAGGAATGGGCGAATTGAGAAGAGTGAATTTAGACTGAAAGAAGGTACCGCAGGAGTAGCTGAACTCGTTAGCCAACAGGAATGTATTGACAGTGAAAATTCTATTATTGGCGGAATTCGCAAAGATTCAATTATTGACAAGATGGAGATGGGGTCTTCTAACATTGACGAATTATATTATCCCATATCAGGTATGAATGTAACGAATAGACCGGAATCAGGCTTACCACCTTTCTTGTCGTCGGAGAGGCTGAACGCAAATTACCACAAAGCTATTTTCAGTGGGAACATCTCAGCATACAGGATTACTTATCCAATTTCCGAACAATTGGAATCAAGCAATAGCAGGAAATATCTTTACATTTGTTATGATCGAAAACTAGCGAAAAAGATGAACAAGTATCTGGAGGAAAGAGGCGAACGTTCACGGGTGTCTATAGGCAGGGATGAATTAAGGTACAAGCAACCAAAGATTTTCATCAGGCAATCCTTAAGTGGCAAGAAAATAATTGAGGCGGCTTACACACAAGATCGGGATTGCTACTGTGACAATAGTGTGTATGTCATCAATCAAAAATCAGAAGAGTATTGTCTCTATTATCTCCTAGCGCTACTCAATTCGCCACTTATGACCTACTATGCAAGGGCCAAGAACATCTTAACGAAAGGTTCGTCCGGATCTGCAATTAGGTTGCCAATGGGAAGAAACAAGGGGCTGGGGTTGAAAAATTTCCCGGTCAAGAGAATATCTCCTGACGAGCAGATAGTCTTAATTGACCTCGTCAAAAATATCCTTCTCGCAACAGAGTCTGAGGACTATCTCAAGGATTCTGCAAAGCAAGCCTCTGCTAAGCAATATCAAAAACAAATCGACCAGATGGTTTATAATCTTTACGGCCTGACGGCCGACGAAATCGCCATTGTCGAAAAGTCATCTTAAAAAAATCCCGCAACAAAAATCCGCCCTAAAAAAAGCCCCACTTCTCAAATCCCAGTGTTCTCAAAACCTTGCTTATTAAATCACTATATAAGTATATACGCATATGCTTATATACTACAACTCTGATTGTGAAATAGAAAACAAAAAACTCATCGAAATCTTTGGAAAGAAAATCTCCGACACCATCTCCGCCCTCTGGGTATAAACAATTTATTGAATCAGCAATTCCATATTTTTAATTTTTGCTCTTTGATTTTTAATCTTTGATTTTCTTCTTGTTAATTTAGGTAACCTTTGGCTGAACTTTTCTATGAACAAATGAACTATCAACTATGAACTACTCCGCCACTCGGCGGAGTCAAATTTCAATCAAATGCGCAGGGGGGATAAAAAATTGTCCAATTTTTTCAACCGTTTCTATACTTTTTTCGCAACTTTATGTACATTTTTCCAAATTTTTCTACACTTTTCGACGTTTTCAAACACGAACTTGCGCGTTTGGTGCTACCCCACCTTACCCATTCTGCCTATTTTAACTTAACACCTCGAAGACCTCGGCGTAGTTTTACACGAAGACAGGCCTGTTTTTTATCCCCCAAACCCTACCCCCTAAACCCTATCACCTAACTATGATTTTCCCCAATATAATTCGGCACGACTTCTTTGAGTTTCTTAAATATTTCGTCGCAACTGCTTGTTTTAGCGATACTTACAAGCTCATTTATTCCCGCCCGCAGTTTATCGCGGTCTTTTACTATATTTTTCCATATAGCGATTTTCGGATGGCTTGTCGGCTGCATATCCTCACCCTTGATTGAAAGCTCCTCGAAAAGTTTTTCGCCCGGCCTAATCCCTGTAAATTTTATTTCTATATCTTCCTCAGGACTAAACCCGCTAAGGGTAATAAGCTCTTTTGCCAAATCGACGATTTTTACGGGTTCTCCCATATCGAGGACAAAGATTTCTCCGCCTTTTCCCATAGTAGCGGCCTGCAGGACGAGCTGGCTGGCTTCCGGTATGGTCATAAAATACCGCTTCATCTCGGGGTGCGTAACAGTTACGGGGCCTCCCTCGGCTATTTGTTTCTTAAATATAGGCACGACCGAACCTTCGGAATCGAGGACATTGCCGAAGCGGACGGTTACAAATTGAGTTTTGCTTGTTTTGGCTAAATCCTGGACATACATTTCAGCGATTCGCTTGGATGAGCCCATTATGCTGGTGGGGTTAACGGCCTTGTCGGTGCTAATCATTACAAAATTAGTGCTGCCGAAGCGGTCCGCGGCATCTGCAATGGTTTGTGTTCCCACAACATTGTTCTTGATGGCTTCTCCGGGGTTGAGCTCCATCAACGGCACATGTTTATGAGCCGCAGCGTGGATAACAACCTCAGGTTTGAATTTGTCGAAAATCTCGTTGACGCGGGTTTTGTCGGTGATGTCGCAGATGATTGCTTTTATCTGGAGGCCAGGGAAGCGAAAACGCAGCTCCCGCTCTATGTAGAACAGCGGGTTCTCTGCCTGCTCGACGAGAAGCAGCAGCTTTGGGCCGAAATGGCAGACCTGTCTGCACATTTCCGAGCCGATAGAGCCCCCTGCGCCGCTGACGAAAATGACTTTGTTCTTTAGAAAGGCCTCGATTGATTGCAGGTCAAGCTCAACTGCTTCTCTGCCTAACAGGTCGTTGATATCCACGGTTCTAATCTGAGAGACCCGCAGCTTGCCCGAGGCAATATCTGAGATTGACGGCACCGTGTGGAAACGGATTTTAATACCTTCGCATACCTGAATGACGCGTCTTCGCTGACGGTGGGTCGCCGAGGGCATTGCGATTGCAATCTCCTCGATGTCGCGGTCTTTGCATATCTTCGGCAATTCTTCCACAGTCCCCAGCACAGGCAGGCCGAGGATAAACGTGCCCCGTTTGTTGGGGTCATCATCGATAAAACCGATTACCTCGTATTCAGCGACCACCTTTTTGTGGAGGTCTCCTAATAATGTTACGCCGGTGTTGCCTGCACCGACTATAAGGAGCCGTTTCAGCCGGCCGCTTTCGACGGTGCGAAACTCCTCGTGGTATAGCCGAATCAGCATTCGCAGCCCGGCCAGCAGCAAAAACGTGGTGAACAGGTCGGCCATAAATACACTTTGCCCGACGAAAGTTACATTCTGCAGTTTTTGACGGACTGCAGTTGGGGCAAAAATCAATGCGGCCCAGAACGAGACGATTATCAAGGTGCTTACCAGCGAGGCCCGCAGAATCCCGATGAGGTCTGATATGCCGACGTATCGCCACCAGCCGCGGTATTGCTTGAAGAGTCCAAATACCACCACCTTGGTGATAATAAAGAAAAACAGCAAAATAGGGTACTGGCCTATAAGCCAGCTGCGATTGAACTGCATATTGTTCGCCACGAGGAAAGAAAGCATCAAAGAGACGGCGAAGGCAACTATATGGGCGAATATAATCAGGGGCCTGCGATAGCGCATCAATGCCGGAAGCGTCGATGGCTCCGATGAGTTTTGATTCTTATCTTTTAGCTGTGTATCTGAGTCAGGCATATTTTATTGGTGCTATAATTATTTCATACGACTTTTTGCAAGCTTAACTTTAGCAAGAACTTAGGCGTATGTCAAGAAATTGTCGCCGTGCAGCCGGGGGCATATAGGGAAGCCTTTTGTTCTACTGCCGGTCCGAAGCTGACGGCTGTGCCTGTGATTTTTCAGACTCGAATTCGGCGGCAGTCGACTCCGTTTTGGACTCAGCGGCGGGGGTATAGATGTCCTCCAGAGCGGTATTGTCAACTCTGTTGCGCATAAGTGCGTAGATTATGGTACTGGCGGAAAAATAAAAACTTATTACGAAAGAAACTAATAGGCCCACAACAACCAACAGGACTAAATAAACCAGAAAGGATGCCAGTGATTCCGACCAGTTGGCTGTTACCCAGCTTGGTGAGCCGCGCAAACCCATAAAACTTGGTTCCGGCCAGATTGCGGTAAGTTTATTGACCTTGTTACTGCTATTGTTGGCCCAGACGCCAAACTGCAAAAACCAGCGAGTAACCCAGAGCAGCAAGAAGGTAAAGAACCGAGCGAATGTGTAACAAATTGCACCATAAACCACAGCTATCGCAGTATAAAAGCCCATCCGCCATGGCTTTGAATATATATAACTAAAGGAACGGCTTATCGCATCAAAACAGTCTGAGCCGTCATAGGCAATAGCGGGGAACATCAGATTAAAGCCGGCAACCGTTCCTATCAAAACGATTGCTATCAACGTTCCTGCAATCAAAGCCAGCAGCATAAATATACCCATTATCAACTCACCAGCCCTTGGGATGTTGCCTATCAGTCCCAAGAGAAAAACAAAGAGGCCTATAAAGATAATTATGCCGACCGGCGCCAAAGGCACGGTGAAAAAGCTCAGGAATCTTTTTGCGCTGAAGCGCAGCGCCTCGGTTATGCCGGGTTTTTCGTTTCGGGCAAATTGGAGCGCTACGATTCGACATAAGCCGCCGCCCGCAACGGAAATCACAGCAAGCGTTATTGCAAAAAATACGATGCTATAAATGTAATGATACATGAGAGCCCAACTTATCGCTTTGAAGCCCTCTGCGGTATTTTTCGCCACGCCGGGGAGGTCGAATGCGAACAGCGACTTTAGCGCTCCGTGAAATTTTTCGGAGCCGAAGCGCCAAAGTGTGGAAAATACGCCTCTACGTTCGCCGCTTTTCTTGTAATATTCAATGTGCGACTTTAATTTGTCGGCGTTGGTTATATAAACCTGCAGCTCTGTAATTTCACCTTGTGTCTTTGGTGCGGCGATAACCGTTCTGCTAAAATCCATAATCCAACCGGCCAGGCATATAATAGCCAATGCCACAAAAGCAATTATCAATTTGCTTGGCTGAATAGCCATACGGAAAGTTTGGAATATTTTTGGAAATAAAAAGTTATCAAAAACTTTGGGAGATTCTTTTCCGTTGCCCATTTTGTGCCCTTTCGAGAAAGATTACTATTGTTCACGCTTGTGCAAAAGAATTATAATTTATTATCGGTTGGTTTCAACAAATTTTATAATATTTTGTCTTTGAGTATTGCTATTTATCGCTCATCAGCGGAGGTATTTGAAGGAGTATCAGAGAGTTTTGAAACTATCTTGTATTTGTCATCCAGCCAGGCCCCCAAATCTATTAGTTTACACCGCCGCGAGCAAAAAGGAAAATATTTTGCTTCTTCGGATTGTTTCTCAGGTGATACTTTAATTATTTTTTTGCAGATTGGACATCTGTGTTTCATACTAAGATATCAATCTGATGTTTTTTGTTCCGGCTCTGTTGCAGGACCTTGTTCCAGCATTTGGGCATATTCAACACAGTAGCGGGCCCAGGGCTGGGCTTCGAGCCGGGCTTTTTGTATCTGCTTGCCTGTACCTTCGCAGATGCCATAGGTGCCTTGCTCGATGCGTTGCAGTGCATCGTCGATTTCTTTCAGTAGTTTCCTTTCGCTATCCATCAAGCCCAAAGTGAATTCCTGCTCGTAGTTATCAGAGCCGATATCGGCCATGTGGATTGGCATACTTGATAAATCTCCGGCTGCATCCAGCCGGGATTTCTTGAGGGTCTCATCTTCCATTTCGTTCACGTTTACCAAAATTTCCATGCGTTTTTCCAGCAGCATTTGTTTGAAATGCTCAATATCAGCAGCAGTCAAAGGAACTTCCTTTGTCTGAGGCGGGCTTATTTTTTTCCTAAATACCTTTTTGCGTTTCTGCGCCACCTGTTTTCATACCTTTCTTACTGCTGACCTTTTCTTTGCATATTTACGAAAAGCGTCATTATAGCATATTAAAGTATGCTATATAATATGATGTTTATTCTGTCTTGTCATAACCCAAATCAAATTATTCGAGTCGGGTTATTTCAGTGGCTGTAACTTCATAAAAAACAAGGGGTTACAGAAACAACCTCCTGCAAACGTTTCTATTGGTTGCTGGGTGGTTTGCGGGTGATTATTTGATTGTCTTTTGCAAATTTACCTAAAGGAAGGAAAAAGTTTTCCTGCCCAACCTTACCCGTGAACGTCCTGACCCCAAAGACTTTTTCAATTTGCTGCGGCGAAAAAACATCGTTAGTTTTGCCGATATGGTAGTTGCTATCTGCTCCGAGAAGCAGAGCTTCGTCTGCATACTGGATTGTAAGGTTAATGTCGTGTGTTACGGCCACGATTGTTTTGCCGTATTCTTGCTGCATTTTTTTGAGCAAATCATATATGCCAACCTGATGTTTCAAATCGAGGAAGCTTGTGGGTTCGTCCAAAAGCAGAATAGGGGTATCTTGTGCGAGGGCCCTGGCGATAAAGACCCGTTGTCTTTCACCGGCGCTCAGGTTGGCCAGTGTTCGCGCGGCGAACTGTGCCGTGTCGGTGGCTTCGAGCGCTTCACTGACTATTTTTTTGTCGGCTTCGGCCTCAAAACCGATTGAGTTATAATAAGGTATTCTTGCCATTAAGACTGTTTCGCTAACTGAGAAGGCAAAAACGGGTATAAATTCCTGCCGAACGACAGCCATTTTTTTCGCGAGGGCTTCTGTTCCATAAGACTCCGTCGGCATCGAGTCAATTCTTATTAGGCCTGACTGCGGCACAAGCGCTCCGCACAGTAAATTAAGAAGGGTAGTTTTGCCGGCTCCATTGGGGCCGGCAATGGCCAAAAACGTGCCTCGTTTTACTTTGAAACTGATGTCTTTTAAAATCTCGCTGTGCGGCAGGTAACCGAATCTCAGATTTTCAACCTCTATAATGCCGTTCATTTTAGCCATCCGACTTTTTTACTGCACCTGACGAGTAAAATTAGAAAAAAAGGCCCACCAACAATTGCAGTTACCACACCAACAGGTAATTGTGCAGGTGCAACGATAAGGCGGGCCACTGTATCAGCAATTACGAGAAATATCGCACCGGCTATAGCGCTTAGGGGTATCGACTGTCGGTGGTCAGGGCCGAAAATAAGTCTTACGCTATGTGGAACAACCAATCCGACAAAACCGATTAATCCGCTCAGGCTTACTGCGATGGCAGTTATAAAAGCTGCCGCGGCAAAAGCTATGATACGCGTTTTGGCAGGGTTGACGCCCATACTTCTGGCGTCATCGTCTGTGAAACTGAGTGCGTTTAGCTGCGGCCCTATATAAAATAGTGCGGATATCCCGCCAACTATACATCCAGCAGCGAGCCATAAAACAAGAAACCCTTCCTCTGTCATATTACCCATCAGCCAGAATATGGTTGCATAAACTTTTTGGCTTTTTACTACGGACGTCAGAAACATAATGACCGATGAGAAAAAGGCATTTACGACGACCCCTGCAAGCAATAAACCTGTTATATGAAATTTTCCGGTTAAACGGCTAATAAACCAAACCAGCAAAACTGTTCCCAGAGCGCCGACAAATGCGAAGACAGCTATCGGTGAATGTCCCCATAGTGTCCAGCTTAATCCGCTGACAACCACGATAGTAGCACCTAAGCCGGCTCCGCTGGATATGCCGAGTATGTAAGGGTCGGCGAGAGGGTTTCGCAAAATGGCCTGGAAGACAACGCCGGCGCTTGCAAGTGCCGCCCCAACAAGCGCTGCCAGAACGATTCGCGGCAATCTGACCCGGACAAATATTTCATAATCAGGATTTACTGCTTTTTGTGTGTCGGTGCTGAATACGGCTTTTAACGAAACGCTCTCCGTGCCAATCAGAGAGCATACGAGCATCACACCGGCCAGTATTCCAAGCGCCAGTGCAGTTCGCACAGCCAATTTTTTTGCTGTTAGCAGCTCTTTCATTGCTTTAGTTCGGGAAAAGCTCCGGCCTTAGACATTTGGCTATAGTTTCGGTTCCCTGGTAGATTCGTGGTCCCAGCCGGGAGACCGTATCGCCTGGTATAACGAAAATTTTCTTGTTTATCACAGCCGGGAGGTTCTTAAACCTGCTCCAGTAGTTAAAAGCGCTGATTTGTTGCATTGCGATGTCCTGCTGTCCCATTGCAGGTTCAATTATTACCTCTGCGTCAGAAGCGATAACCTGCTCAGCCCCAATGGGTGGATACTTATGCAGCGTTGGGCCAATTGCATTTTCGCCGCCGGCCAATTCGATTAGCTCATTTATAAATGTGTCGCGTCCGGCGATTCTCAACGGCTCTCTCTGCACAACCCAAAGGACTTTGATTTTGTTCTGTGTTCCAACAAGATTTGAAAGTCTGTCTAAATTGTTTCTGATATCGTTTGCTAATTTTGTCGCTTGTTGCTGCCTGCCGGTTGCTATCCCGATTTTTTCGATTGCCTCGAAAAGGTCGCTGACTTTCCATACATCTATGGTCAGGCAATTATAACCAATACGTTTCAAACGCTCTGCGGTATCTTTCTGCTGGTCAAAGCCGAGCGTAATCACAAGGTCTGGCCTGGCGGCGATAATCGCTTCGATATTAGGTTGCCAGAAGGTTCCTATTTTTGATTTCCGGACTGCCGGCGGCGGATAATCACTATCAATTGTAACGCCGACGATTTTCTCATCCAGGCCGATGGCAAAAAGTATTTCGGTCAAGTCCGGGGCCATAGAAACAATTCTATGGACCTGTCTCGGCAGGGGGGTGGTATCACATTTTTGTTTATGCCGGAAACCGGATATTGCCAAACCAATACCCATCCAGCTTAAAGTTATCAGTAATAAGCAGGACCACTTGTTCATCAAGTTCTCTTAAATTGTTTTTCCAGCTCGGTCATCGAGAATTTTATTGTGGTGGGCCTGCCGTGCGGACAGCGGCTTACTCTTTCGGTTATTTCTCTATCTGCGAGCAGTTGTTCTATTTCGTTGTCGGTGAGCTTTTGGCCTGCCTTGATTGCCGCCTTGCACGCAGCCATATTCAAAACCTCATCGAGCAATTCTTCCGCATCGAGGCCGAGACCCTTATCAGTGAGTAAATCGATTAAGTCCTGAACAAAATCGAGCGGCGCTGCTTTTGCCAGCAGGGTGGGAAATGCTTGTATGGCGTAAGTCTTTGGGCCGAACGGTGCAAGCTCGATTCCTAACTTTTCGAGCAGCCCGGCATTGGCGCCAAGAGCATCGGCCTGGATGTCGGTCAACTGGAAACTTTCAGGTATCAGCAGTTTCTGTGATTCGAGGTTGCTTTCCCGTATTCGCCTGCACAAATCCTCATAGATTATGCGTTCGTGAAGTGCGTGCTGGTCAATAATGATAAATCCATCATCAGCTTCTGCAACTATGAAGCTGTCGTGTATTTGCAAAAATTCTCTCGTTCCAGAACGCTGGGACGGCGCAATTTGGCTTTCAGTTATTTGCCCGGCAGCAGGATGGAGCGGAACGAATTGTTTTTTGGGCGGTGGGCCAAACTGCTGCTGCGTTTGAACAGGTTTGTGCCTTTTGAAGAATTCAGCCATTGCATCGGCAATTTCCCGGCTTCGGTGGCCGATGGACGAAACTTCTTCTTTTCGGGGACTTTCTGTGGATGGCAGTTTTGCCTGCGTCTGGAGATTTGTTCCTAAGAGTTTTTCCCGCAGAGCACCAAGGACCTGTGAATGAATCAAATTGGCATTGTAAAAACGCACCTCAATTTTCGTGGGGTGAACATTGACATCGTAGTCTTCATAAGGCATCTGAATGAACAGAAAGACCACGGGGAATCTGTTTGGCTCAATGCAGCCGCGATACGCCTCCTTGATTGCGTGTGAGATAAATTTATCACGGATGAATCGTCCGTTTAGAAATACGTATTGAAATTTATTGTTCGTTCTTGAAATAGCGGGTTTGCCCAGCAGGGCAAAAAGATGCAGTCCTTTTTCGCTGCTTTCGGTTTCAATTAAATTTTCACCAAATTCAGGAGAGAGCAGCTCATCTATGCGCCGGCGGATGTCTTGTTTGCCCGACAGCCGATAAAGCTCTTTGCCGTTATGGTTCAGAATCATATCCAAATTGCTGTTAGCCAATGCGATGCGGATGAAATGCTCGGTGATGTGGTCCATTTCGGTGTTGGCGGTTTTGAGGAATTTACGTCTGGCAGGCAGTTTATAGAAAAGGTCTCTGACCTGGACTATCGTGCCGTAATCTCCGCTGCACGGGCTGACGCTGCTTTTATTACCACAATCAATCTCAATGCAGTTGGCGCCGCGCGAATCTTTCGTTCTGCTCACAGCTTTAACTTGTGCTACTGAGGCAATGCTTGCCAGGGCCTCGCCCCTGAAGCCGAGCGTCGATATACTCTGCAAATCTTTGCTGGTTTTGATTTTGCTTGTGGTATGTGATTCAAATGCCTTGGTCAGGTCTTCGCCGTCCATCCCGCAGCCATCATCGGTAACCGATATTAGTTTTCGGCCACCGTCTTCGACCGAGACGGTTATTTTGGTTGCGCCTGCGTCGATGCTGTTTTCAACCAGTTCCTTGACCACGCTGGCAGGCCGTTCAATCACCTCACCTGCCGCTATCATATTTACCATATTCTGGTCAAGAACGATGATTCGGCCCATTGTTTCTGATGCTCCTCCAAAGAGCAACCGAATATCGAACGCAGGGTTTAACTCCTTTGCTCGATACTCATTATTCTATCAGGCTCTGACCTGTCATTTCTTCGGGTTTAGGCAGTTCCATCATTTCCAGCAAGGTCGGCCCGATGTCGGCTAACCTGCCGCCTTCTCGCAATTTTCTCCCTTTATAGCGCTCGTCGAATACAATCAAAGGCACGTCGCCGGTGGTGTGGCTGGTGAAAGGCTGATTAGTTTCGAAATCCCACATCTTTTCGAAGTTGCCGTGGTCGGCTGTAATTATTGCGGCACCACCCATACTTTTGACTTTGTCCAGGATTTTGCCGACGCATTGGTCCACCGCCTCAGCGGCTTTGATTGCCGCTTCCAATACGCCGGTATGACCGACCATATCCGGATTAGCGAAATTTATCACCATTACGTCGTATTTATTTGAATCCAGTCTTTGAAGCACGATATCAGTAACCTCGAAAGCCGACATCTCGGGTTTTAAGTCGTAAGTTCGGACACGCGGTGAAGGCACAATTTGCCTGTCCTCGCCCTTAAAAGGCTTTTCGGTATAATCATTGAAAAAGAAGGTAACGTGTGCGTATTTTTCTGTTTCGGCACAGCGAAACTGCTTCAGACCCAGAGAGCTCCAATATGCCCCTAAGATATTTTTCATTTTGGATGGTTTCGGGAACGCCACCGGTGCAGGTATCGTTGCATCATATTCGGTCATACATACGAAATATATATTGGGCTTGGTAGTTCTCGGAAACTCTTTGAAGTCCGGCTCAACGAATGCCCGCGAAATTTCACGAGGTCTGTCGCCGCGGAAATTAAAAAATATTACGCCGTCGCCGTCCTTGATAGTTGCTATTGGTTCGTTGTCTTCGTTCACGATGCAGGTCGGCTCAATAAATTCATCCGTTACGTTTTTTTCATAGCTTTTGGCCACTGCCTCTGCTGCATTGGCGGCTTTAAGGCCTTTGCCTATCCTCATACAATCGTAGGCCTTTTGCACACGCTCCCACCGGCTGTCACGGTCCATCGCATAGAATCTGCCCATAACGGTCGCAATTTTGCCTGTGCCTATTTTCTGGGCTTGTTTTTCAATCTCAGCTATATATCCTGCTCCGCTATCCGGCGGCGAGTCCCGCCCATCGGTAAAAGCGTGGATGAAAACGTCTTTTATGTCATTTCTTTTCGCCAATTCGAGCAGGCCGTATAGGTGGTCCAGCAGCGAGTGCACGCCGATGTTACTACAAAGACCCATAATGTGCATCCTGCCGTTATTATCTTTTATAAACTTGATTAGATTCTGAAACTCTTTATTTTCAAAGAATGACCCATCGCGAATAGCCCTGCTTATTCTTACGGATTCTTGCGGGACGATTCTACCGGCTCCGAGATTTTGGTGTCCTACCTCGCTATTGCCCATAGTTCCGTCCGGCAGTCCTACGTCTTCGCCGCTGGTATGGATAAGCGTGTTGGGGAATTCGGCCATTAGCATATCGTCAACAGGGGTGCTGGCGCACTTAATGGCGTTATACTCATTTTCAGTACTGTTAGGATTGTAGCCCCAGCCGTCGCGGATAATCAGTATGAATGGTTTGTTTTTCAAAACCGCTTTTGCCATAAACAGCAACCTTTCCGATAAAGCAACAGAAACGAGGTATTTTTAGAGCCAAACCGGCTTTTGCATTTTGTGGTCTCTTTTGAGTTAAACAAATATAATATAATGCCGTATTAAATATGTCAAACATTTAGTAAAAACGCCTAAAAACAGGGGGTTTTTGTGCCGATAAAAGTGTAGTTACTATGTTAAGGAAAGATTAGATGTCCAATAATATGGATGTCCGCCTTATAATCAAGCCATATTTTGCGACTATGGTGGCCCTCTGTATATGTATAATTTGTCTGTTGCTTGCTGCCGGTTGTGGGCAGGAACAACGGTCGGTTGATTTATATGTTGACGCTGTGATGCTGAAGGAGCTTAACGAGAATGAAATGGCCGTCAAAAAGCTCGACTCGGCTGTAAAATTAAACAAACGTTTTTCGCTGGCTTATTCCCTGCTCGGCGAGATTTACCAGGAGATGGAGGATTATGAAAAAAGCGCTGCCTCTTACGAAAAAGCAACGGAGCTGAACCCCTGGTCCTTCAAGGACTATTTCAATCTTGGGCGGGTTTACCAGATAAAGAAAAAATTTACACAAGCGGTCAAGGCTTATGATAAGGCCTGTGAGCTAAAACCAGACTATCTGGAGGCGCATATCAATGCCGCCAAATCCTACTATGAAATCAAGGACTATAACAGCGCTTTGATTTATGGCGAACGCGCCGAACGAATTGACCCTAATGTGGGCGAAATCCAAAAGATGTTCGGCGATATTTACGAATCGCGAAAAGATTATGGCCAGGCCATTGCATTTTATAAGCGCGCGCTGGAAATAGACAGCAACAACCCTGAGATTATGATTTCGCTGGCGGTTGCATACCTGAAAACCGGGCGTACCAGCACCGCAAAAGAGCTGTTAACAGCGGTGATACAAATCCAGCCTGATAACAACACCGCCTATAAACATCTTGGATTCTGTTTCTTGCAGCTCAAAGATGTGGACAAAGCAATAGAAAGCTACAGCAGGGCGATTGAGATAGATGATAAGGATTGGGAATCACATCGGGGGCTTGGAGTTGCTTATATATTAAAAGGGAAAAATGCGGATGGGACAGTAGATGAGACACTAAAGACAAAGGCAATCCAGCAGTGGCGTTTATCTTTGGAAATCAAGCCCGACCAGCCTAATCGTGAGAGATTACTCAAACTAATACAGTATTATTCAAAGGAAGAAAGAGTTGCAGGGCTCCGGACGAAGTAGTATGGTAACCTTGTTTTTGGCAGACCCGCCTTCGCTAAAGCTTCGGCGGGCAAGTTTTTAAGGAGCGGGAGAATTGAAGAAAGAAGAAAATAGCACCAATCCGAGATCGTTTTCGAAACAGCAATCTTTTGCACTGCCGGACTCCTCGGCACATCTTATTTTCTGGCCTTTGACGGTCTTCGGTATAGCGATGGATTTGTGGAGTAAGAAAGCCGTGTTTGACTGGCTGGAGCATCACGGCAGCATTTCAATTATAGATGGTTTACTGCGATTTGTAAGGGCGTCGAACAACGGCGCCGCTTTTGGACTATTCTCCGGGCACCCCTTTTGGCTGATAGTAGTTTCGTGCATTGCATTGGCAGTGATTTTTGCATGTTTTCTCTTCGGCGGGACCAAGCAAAGATTGGTTCACGTTGCTCTTGGACTTTTTGCTGCCGGTGTTTGCGGCAATCTTTACGATAGAATATTTAATGATGGTCTGGTGCGTGACTTTATTGATGTTTATTACCGCCAGCATCACTGGCCGGCATTCAACGTCGCAGATAGTATGCTTTGCATCGCTGTTCTGTTGGGGGTTATCTCGTGCCTTTGGGTTCCCAAACGCTCTTCATAGCATTTGGTCAGGTTCATATTTGAGCCGACAATGCCCACATTTATCCGCCGTAGCCTTGGCGAAGGCGGATTAAACGCCCGGCTACATAACCAAGCCTTACAATGCCACGATGTAAAGCCGCAATACCTCAATGTAAACTTAATTCTAAAACTCTAATACTTATTCCTCAAATTCAATGTTAGTGACATATACTTTGATTTTCTTTGACCATTCAGAAGGAACTTTGTCGGCATCATAACCAAACTTTTCGCTATAATTTGGTTTTAATGATTTGCTGTCAGAAGACCAACTTGATACAAGAACTGGATGATAAGTATCCTCGTAAATTGTTTGTCCTTGGTTATCAAGATAATAAACTTTAATTTCAACTTCACTTAATGTTCGGTCACCTGTATTTTTAATTTCGCCAAATATTCCCCACCCACCTAAGACCGTTTTCTCGACATCCAAATTCATTATCTTGACTTTATCTATATAAGCCTGCTTTTCCTGATTTCGCTCTGTTGTCTTTTCAACTCCTGCTTTGCTTAAAGTGGTTTTTGTTTTGTCTAAACCTTCGGTGATAGTCGTTCTACTTTTTTCAATAGAAGATGCTACTGAACCGGTAACTGCTATGACTATAAAAGCAGCAGTAATAGAAACAATCGTCCCTGCTATTGGAAGCCCAACATAAGACTTCTTTGTTAGCTTTGCTATTATTATTCCGATAACGCCAAACAGGGTACCCAAAATGGCAAAGGGTAAACTGAATATACCACACATTGGAATCCAACATCCCAAGCAGGCGATAAGACCAAGAACTAAGGCAGCTATACCTAAACCGCTTACACTTTTTGTTTGCGTCACGTATGTCGGATGTCTTAAGGAGTCATTACATCGATGACAAACAACTTGACCTTCATATACATATGCCTTTTCCTCCTGTGGCAACACTTTACCGCAATGTTCGCAATGTTCTGTTTTTTGTGCCATAATTTTTCCCTTTCTGCTAAACTTCCGATTTTTACAAAACCGCCATCACCATATTTGATTCTGAACCTTCGCCGGATTTATTTATTGCTATAAAGCGATATTCGAGTTCTGTTTTTTAGCTCTTTATAGCATTTGGTCGGGTTCATAGTTTTACTGAGAAGTCTTCTCGAAGACGTGCTCGGCGACATAAATAGGGGCATTTGATGCGACGCCCAGCGCAATCGCATCGGAAGGGCGGGAGTCGATTTTGACGGTTCGACCGTCCGAGTTCAGGTATATATTCGCATAGAAAGTGTGATTGCGCAGGTCATTTATAACTATCTTTTCTATTTTAACGCCGAGATTTTCAATTACGCTGTCTAATAAATCGTGCGTCATTGGGCGTGGCGGCTTGATGCCCTTTAGTCGGCGGTCAATTGCAAAAATCTCAACTATGCCGATAACGATAGGAAAGCTGCGATTGCCGTTTCGCTCTTTTAAGACAATCACCTGCTGGTCAGATGTTTCGTTAATGATTATCCGCGATAATTCGACTTCAACGTCCATTTTTGGAACCACTTTTGCTAAATGAGAGCGTAATGGAACTTGTATGCTTATATCTTACAATTCTGAAAGGTGTTTTTCAAGTAGTTTCAACTGTTCCGTCAGTTCAGCCAGCTTATCTCTGGCCTGTGCCACGACTTGCGGTTTGGCCTTGCTAACAAAATTTTCATTGTTTAACCTGGCCTCTACGGCTTTTTTGGCTTTTTCTATTTCGTCCTTTTGCTTTTCCAGCTTTCTGCGTTCAACATCTGGGTCTATCACATCATGCATATAAAAGGACATCCCCTCCACTACCGAGACGGCGGCTTTGGCAGGTTTTGGAATATTAGCGCCGGGATTAAATTCCTTAAGACCTGCCATTTGACAAATCAGTTCAGCGTTTGTTCTTAGGGAGGAGACAACCTCTGCTGGTACTGCCGCCGAAGTTGACACCATCTCCGAATTGGGGATGTTATATTTATTTTTCATATCCCTGAACGCCCGGACCGGACTTTGGATAATCTCAATTTGTTTTTCGACGTCTTTATCTACCAAAGAATTTAGTTGTTTTGGCCATTCGGCAACGACCAATGCTTTAGATTTTTTGGCTTCGGCGAGGCCTTTAAGTTGCCTGACAGGTGTAATTTCGTTGAGCTTCTGGAATATCCCTTCGGTGATAAACGGCACAAACGGATGCAGCAGACGCAAAGTCTGGTCCAGCACAAATGCGAGCACATTTTGAGCAATTGGCTTTTGCAGCTCATCCTGCATTCGCGGTTTTATCCATTCAAGATACCAGTCGCAAAAGTCGTTCCAGAAAAATTTGTAGAGTTGCGCTAACGGCTCACTGTATTTAAACTCGTCCAGCTGTTCCGTAACATCAGTAATAGTTTTCGCCAGCCGGGAAAGAATCCACCTGTCGGTGATTGTCATTTTATCTTTGTCGAATTTATCCGGCTCAAGACCATCAAGGTTCATCAATGCAAAGCGAGAAGCGTTCCAGAGTTTATTGCAGAAATTCCGGCCGATATCGAATTTCGGTGATGTATTTTCCGTTCGTCCATCGGGCAGTTTCATTTTCTCCACCGGCATCCTGACATCCTGCGTCTGCGTTGTCATACTGGCCAGCGTGAACCGCATCGCATCGGCCCCGTGGCTGTTAATGGCCACAAGCGGGTCAATCCCATTGCCGAGACTCTTGGACATTTTGCGGCCTTCGCCATCCTGTATCATTGCGTGGATGAAAACGTCTCTGAATGGGATATCGCCGGCGCAGTACTGGCCCATCATTACCATACGCGATACCCAAAGCGTGATAATTTCGCGGGCCGTGCAAAGCACATCACCCGGATAGAATATCTTAAGTTCAGGCGTCTCATCTGGCCAGCCCATCGTGCTGAATGGCCAAAGTGCCGATGAGAACCACGTATCCAGAACATCCGTGTCCTGAACCAAATCACCAGAACCGCATTTTTCGCAGTCTGTCGGGTCCTCCATACCGGTACCGGTTAGACCACATTTTTGACAATACCAAATAGGAATTCTGTGTCCCCACCAGAGTTGTCTGCTGATAGGCCAATCACGGAGGTTTTCCAGCCAGCTTCGATATGTTTCCTTATAGCGTTCGGGAATAAAACGCAGTCGGCCATCGAGCAGCGGTTTCAATGCCAAGCCGGCTAAAGAATTTACCGGCACATCGGTTCCTTCAATCAGGCCTTCACCGAACTTTTCTTTCAAATATTCGATAGGTTTTTTGACGGCGATATACCACTGGTCCGACAAATACGGCTCGATAGGGACATGGCTGCGGTAACTATGCCCAACTTCGTGGGTGTATTCGCGGGTGTCCTCAAGAAGATTTTCCTGGCGGAACCATTCAACAATGGCTTCACGTGCCTCAAAACGGTCCATACCGAGTAGAAATTGCGCATCCGGCCCGGCATCCGACCAGCCGAATTTGTCACTGATAGAGCCGTCCGGAGCCATCACATTGATGACTTCCAGCCCCTGTCTTTGGCCAATCTCCCAGTCGTCCGGGTCGTGGGCCGGGGTAACTTTCAAAAAGCCGGTAGAAAATCGTGCCTTTTCATCCTCACTATCAGGGTCTGGCAAAACAACGTGCTCATCCGCTATAATTGGGATAATCCGGCCTACGATTGGCAGCCGAATTTTTTTCCCGACAAGATGTTCAGCTCGACTGTCTGCCGAATTCATCGCAACAGCCGTATCGCCGAGCATAGTCTCTGGCCGGGTTGTGGCCACGGTAACATATTCTATTTGTTTGCCTTCAATCTCAACAGATTCAGCAAGGGGATACCTCAAGTACCAGAAATGTCCCTCTACCGTTTCATATTCGACCTCATCGTCAGCCAGAACTGTCTGCGTGGCCGGGTCCCAGTTGACTAATCGTTTGCCTCGATAAATCAGTCCGTCTTTGAAGAGTTTGAAAAATGCGGCACGAACGGCCTTTGTACACACCTCGTCCATTGTAAAACGCGTTCGCTGCCAGTCGCAGGAGCAGCCCATCGCCTTGAGCTGGCTGATAATCGTGGCCTCATATTCGTCCTTCCAGGCCTGCACGCGGGCGACAAATTCTTCCCGCTCAAAATCCGTGCGCCTTTTCCCTTCTTCCGACAGAATTCGTTTCTCAACAACCGTCTGGGTGGCAATGCTTGCGTGGTCGGTGCCCGGCATCCATAGCGTATTATAATTTTGCATCCGGCGAAACCGAATTAACACATCCTGTAATGTGTTATTCAGTGCGTGGCCGAGGTGTAGTGGCGCTGTTACGTTAGGCGGCGGAATCACGATAGTGTAGGGTTTGCGGGCGGTTTTCTTCCCCGCTGGCGGCGCTTCAGCGTGAAAATACGGCTGCGAAAACCAAATTTCGTTTGCCTGTTTTTCTATCGCCTTTGGTTCATAAACTTTCGAAAGTTGCTCGCCCATAACTATTTTGGTTCAGATGACGGCCTATAAAAAATTCCGGCAAATTCATACGCATATGGCGTAATGATAAGATACCGGAATTTTATCTTAATAAAACCGAATGGAGATGTAAAGCAAACAATAGTGAACAAACCAGGCATCTCGCTCGCTGCTGCAGCAATTAGTTTTGCACCGGTGTTTAGCTTAGTCGATATTCATTGTCATTAGAAACTCTGCGTTGGTTCGGCACTTGGCGAGCCTGTTTTTGAGCAGTTCGACTGATTCAACCGGATTCAGTTCGCTAAGTACCCTCCGGAGGCGATATACAAGTTCGAGTTCCTTGGCATCGAGCAGCAGTTCTTCCCTTCTGGTTCCGCTTCGGCTGATGTCTATAGCCGGCCAGGTCCTTCTGTCAACAAGGCGCCTATCGAGGTGCAGCTCCATATTTCCGGTTGCCTTGAACTCTTCGAAAATAACCTCGTCCATTTTTGAGCCGGTGTCAATCAATGCAGTTGCAAAGATAGTCAGCGAGCCGCCGTGTTCGACGTTTCTTGCTGCGCCGAAAAATTTCTTGGGCATCTGCATCGCACCGGAATCGACTCCGCCGGTCAGAATCTTGCCTGAGTGTGGCTGTTCGGTATTATAGGCGCGGGCAAGACGTGTTATCGAGTCCAAAAGAATGACCACATCTTGGCCGTATTCTACCATTCGCTTTGCCTTTTCGATTACGACCTCGGCCACCTGACAATGACGAGCAGCGGGTTCATCGAAAGTGGAGCTTATAACCTCAACGTCGTCAGCGGTTTTGCGCTCCATTTCCGTAACTTCCTCAGGCCGCTCGTCAATCAGCAGCACTATTAGTTTTACTTCAGGATGATTTGTGCTGACGGCGTTCGCAATTTTTTGCAGCAGGATTGTCTTGCCGGTTCGTGGTGCAGCGACAATCAAACCTCGCTGACCTTTGCCCACAGGTGTTATCAAATCGACTATTCGCATATTCAATTCTTCCGGTGTCGTTTCGAGTATGAGCCGTTGCTCCGGATGCAGGGGCGTCAGGTCGCTGAACACCACTTTTTCCGCAAGGTTGTCGGGGTTTTCAAAGTTAATCGCTTCAACTCGCAGCAGGGCAAAATACTTTTCCGAATCTTTAGGCGGCCTGATTTGCCCGGACACAGTGTTTCCCGTTCGCAGGCCGAAACGCCTGATTTGAGAAGGTGACACGTAGATGTCGTCCGGGCTGGACAAGTAGTTGTAATCCGGGTTTCGCAGAAATCCGTAACCGTCCGGCAGCACTTCCAATACGCCTTCGCCGTACAGTAGCCCGTTTTGGCGAATACGCTCTTTGAGAATTCTAAAAATCAAATCCTGCTTTTTTAACGCGGTGTATTCTTGTATATTTTCTTTCTTGGCAATATCGTGCAGCTCTGCTACGGTCAGTTTCTGCAGGTCTGTCAAATACAGACTCCCCTTTTTAATCCGCTCATATTTAGCGTGGGTGGATTCTTCTTCAGCTTGTTTGGCCTTCTGGGCTTCTTCCTCAGCCGTAGGTGCGGTGGTGCCCGCCTCTTGCTGTGCCGATACGTCAGGATTCACTTGTTCATTGACGGCCTGTTCTTCAACGACGGCCTTTTTCTTTGTGCTTTTATATTTTTTTGTTGTTTTTGCAGAGGCCTTAGCCATAACTACTCCTTTTTTTAACTTGTCCGCCTCTGGCGGATTTGCCGAACACCTATTGTTTGCTTAATCAGCATTCCAGTAGGAATTCACTAAGATTTGAATTTTGAACATGTAGAAATAAAGCTTAATATATTAAAAGCGGGTATTCAAGCACTTCTTTTTGATAAACCCTACTTACCCATTATACCAGAGAAGATATCAGTGATTTGCCTGGCCAACGCCGAGAAGCCAGAATTGTTATCAATGGTATTATCGGCGATGCTTTTCTTCTTGTCCAGAGAAATCTGAAAATTTTCTCTATTTTTTAGCTCCCTTAGGTCTAAAATACCCATTTTTTTGCTCCTTTTGGCCCTTATTCGCTGTTTGCACCTGACAAAAATGAGTTTGTCGCACCGCTTGGCCCAGCCGACCTCCATCAAAAGCGGCATATCCAGGACGATTGCCTTGACCCGTTTTTGGCCCTTTGCCTTTTTTATAAGTTCCCTAACTCGTTTGTGGACAAGAGGATGGATTATCTTGTTAAGTGCTGAGAGCTTATCAGCATCGGCAAAGACAATTCTGGCTAATTTCCGCCGACTGATTTTGCCATCGCGGCTCAAAACGGTGCGGCCAAAACGGGCGGCAATCTTCTTTCGTAAGTCTTTTCTTTCAAGGAGGTTATGAGCGATTTCGTCGGCGTCGATTACGGCACAGCCGAGCTTGCGGAACTGCCCTGCAACAGTGCTTTTGCCTGACCCGACCCCGCCTAAAATCCCTATTATTGGCTTTTTCTTGGATTTCTCCACGGTTCCGTAGCTTAAAGACAATTCGAAAAACTGTCAAATGAAATGTTTTTAGCTGCTGTCAAGATAGGGGAGATGGATAAGATGGGGTAGCACCAAACGCGCAAGTTCGTGTTTGAAAACGTCGAAAAATGTAGAAAAATTTGGAAAAATGTATAGAAAAGTGAGAAAAAAGTATAGAAACGGTTGAAAAAATTGGAAAGTTTTTCACCCCCCCTGCGCATTTGATTGATTTTTAATTAGCCACAGAGAACACAGAGTTCACAGAGAATTTTTAGTTCATAGTTCATAGAAAAATCAGCCAAAGATTACCTAAGTTAACAGGGAATTTTTGAGTTGACGGAATGGGAGATTTGGTGGTAAAATTTGTATCGGTTTTTGCGACGTCTTATTGCAAAAGCAGAAGAGGAGAGTATGAGAGATGAGGGTGAACAATTCTTTGAGTTTCCATAAGTTTTACAGTGGTGTTCCTGCGCGGCAGGTATGCCGGAAAAATCTAATAATTTTTTTAAAGGAGAAGAGCGATGAAAAAGACAAATCAACAATCTGGCAGAGTAATGTTTGTTATGATCTTGTTAGTCTTATTGACCAGCACCTTTGTTCGCGCTGATCTTTATGTGTCGTGTTCCATGAATGGGACAATTGAGAAATTGGACTCGAGCGGAAACCGCTCCACTTTTGCCTCCGGCTTAAATGAACCTTGGGGTATTAGATTTGACAGTGTCGGGAATCTTTTTGTTCTTGTGAATTACGATAATACGATTGAGAAATTTGATTCGAGCGGAAATGGAACTATCTTCGCTTCTGGTTTAAATCGTCCTATGGGTCTTGAATTTGACAGCGGAGGTGATATGTATGTGGGCAATAACGAAGGCGGGACAATTTTAAAATTCGATTCGAGCGGAAACAGGACTATATTCGCCTCGGATTTGAGCTATCCTACATGTCTTGCATTTGATGACAGCGGCAATCTTTTTGAAACCAGCTGGGCCGCCCGGACGATTACTAAATTTGATTCGAGCGGAAACGGAACCATCTTTGCCTCAGGTCTGCCCGGCAATCCTACATTTCTTGCATTTGACGACATAGGTAATCTTTTTGTTTCCTATGATTGGAGTGGAATAATTGGAAAATTTGATTCGCAGGGGAATGGTTCGGTTTTTGCCTCAGGTTTGAGCATCCCCAGGGGGCTTGCGTTTGACAGCAGCGGCAACCTCTACGCGGCCAATTATGGCAATGGGACGATTATGAAGTTCGATCCGAGTGGAAATAGTTCAGTTTACGCATCAGGTTTGTCCGGCCCAATAGATTTAGCTTTTGGACCGGTTCCAGAACCGGCGACGATTTTGCTGCTTGGTTTGGGCGGCATGGCTCTGGTACGCCGCAAGAGACGTTAATTCGCAGCCAAATATCGGGCAGTTGACAGTTATAACGCCAGCGTGGGAAAACGCTGGCGTTTTTTTGGTTTGACGGAGACCGAAAAAGGGAGTAAAATTGGGTGAGCAACGGCGGAGAGGGGACTTCTTGATTATGGTGGTTTTATAAGAAATGTGCGGATTGATATAAACAATAATTAGGCGGACAAAGATGGCTAGAAATTCCAACAAAGAGATTAGAATAGTTGTAGATGATAGTGTTATAGACACTGGTGACATAATGGCGATTATAGAGCCGGTATGGGAATCTGTCTATATGTGTGAAGGGGAGGATGAGTACATAAATGAGTTGAAGAAATTTTCTAAACCTCAAAAATATGCGTTCGCAATGTTTTGGTATATGTGCGAAGTTGATAACGGAGGGCATGAACAATTTTACTATAATTCAGCAGGGATTGCATGGGAAGACGCAATAGAAGGATTTGGCGAAGCAGGCTTATTAGAAGTTCAGAAAATACTTAAAGAATCTGCGAAACGACTCGGCGGCAACCCGAGCAAAGACAGGCAAGAAAGAATAAGACAATTGGAAAATATAAAGCCGAATTTTGATGACCTTGACGAATCATATTATGAATTAGAAGAAGAAACTCACGAGGCCTTGGCGGATTATATAAAAAAGAATAGACAAGCATTTTACTTTAATGGGGTGGTGAGTAAACCACAAGGTAATAGATAGGCCGCTAAACCCACAGTTTTGGTTTGACGGGTTGGGGGAATTGAGGGTAAAATTGGCTGAGCACCTAGGGCATGCTTCGCACAACGGCGGAGAAAAAGCATCGTGGGGTTAGTATTTATTATTTGATATTTAGTTGGCGGGAATTGCAGTTTTGGGTATTGTATGGCTAGAAAGATTTGAAGGTGAAAAGTAGGGGATTTCCGCTAAGAAATTTTTGTTTTGGGAGAAATACTCCATGCCTAGCGTAAATGTATGGATTAAAAATGCGATTCAAGATGCCCCGGATTTTTTCGATGAAAAAGAAATTGCGTTAGGATTTCTTTCTGAAAAGGATACTATCGAGGGAAAGATGACTTTGGCGCAAGCTTTGCTTAAAAAGGTTTCTGAGAACTCTGAATGTCCAGAAGCTTGGAAAAGACTGGTAGCCGATCATTTGATTCCCGCTGAGGAGGCCATGAGAATTTTACTGCCTACTCACCGAGACCACGTAATTCATTCTGCTAATCTCTATTTGCTTGGTCTTGCGATGTATTTGAAAATGATACGAACAGATAAAGCTCTCCTTTCTGTATTAGTAGATATACAGTTTCGAGATGCACAAGCTTTATTCTCTTGGTTTGATTTTCAGTATGATTGCTACAAACGAATAATACCACAAGAAATATCGTTACCTAAACTGCGAGAATTGATTGAGCAACGTATAGCTGGTGATGCTTATAATTTTAATGTGTTGTCAGAGGATTGTCCAACCTGTGGCATAAGCGTTGAAGATTTAATAAATGGTACGGCAGGTATAATAGATGATAACGACTTTTTTGCAATGCATCATGCGTTAACCGGACTAGAACATATTGATGCCTTATTTCGAAGACGATGGGGGCAGATTGCTATTATGCATGATTGCGCGTATCCATTGGAATTAGCAACAAGACAGATTGATGTTTACTTAAATAATACAGTAAGTAGTCTAGGATGTCCCTTTTCGCAATGTCCGACTCCATTCTCAATCGTATTTAATCGACTTTGTGACTTAATTAATTTGCCGTTAGTTCAAATTTTGTGTACTCCTCTAGTTAACAAACATATGTATTCGGATAACTCAATTCAGTTAATTGCCACTAACATTAACCACAAACTTCATGTAGAGTATTCTCCAGAAAGCCTTGGACGAATGATGTTAGATTCTCTAGAACGAGGGCTAAATGTCGGAAAACTCGATCATGGGGTATTTTCCGCTTTGCTTATGTTAAGGTGGATGGATAATGAATTACGAGCAAAACTGAAAACTCAAGAACACGGACAACTTGTTCGTGATAACCCGAATCGAAGAATCAATGAGGTATATCCAGCCTCAGCCATAGAATTTTTCTATATAGAATGTGTAGATGCTGCTGCTGCGGTTTATCTACATAATACGAAGAGATACATTGACTTTTTTAAGCAAAGACCTATAGATTATCGCCAGCATCCATATGCATGGCTACTGTTTTTATGTGATCAACTCCAAGAGTGGCTTCGACCTTCAGGAGAAACGCTGGAAACCGGTACAGAGTTTTTTTTGGGCGCAGAAAAACACAAAATAATTCTTGATGAAGGCCCACAGCTTTATTTTGATTTTCCTGAAAAAGGGGAAAAAATAAACGATGAAATTCGCCATCATCTACGTTTATTTGGGGAATCTTTCATTAAAACAACAACATAATTTCTGAACTCTAAAAATGTCTCGATTTTCTATTTACAGACCCTTTGACTTTGCTCAGGACAGACAATTCGTTGAAGCGGAGAAGCGGTGCATAAATTAGTCGATAGTCGATAGAGGAAAGTGGATTCCCGTTTTCACGGGAATGACAACAAAGAGTATTGACCGCTGGGATGAATCCAGGGGAAGACATTAACCCCCAACGTAAAGTTGAGGGCTAACCGATAAGGACATTAACCCCCAAGATAAACTTGGGGGCTAACCGAAACCCCACGTGAAACGTGGGGCTAAATATAAAGAGGATTTGGGCAAACACATAGGAATAAGTAACCCCCTGCAGTGCAGGGGGCTAAATACAATTTGTGGTTATAATGATTTTGCATATTCAGCGGGAGCGTGAGATTTGGCCAGGGTCTTTTGCCCTTCGACGCGCTCCTTCGATTTCACTCAGGACAGGTACGCTTGCTCAGGATGGATTCGATAAACTAAAGACAGGCCCTTCGACTGCGCTATGCTTGCTCAGGACTGATCGCAGGCAGGGCAGAAGGTAATTTTTCACCACTTCATCCCAGCTCATATTTTTCGCCAGCGCGAAGCCGGCCTTAATCATATCCTCGGTCTCGATTTGACTTTTCGCCAGGCGAGAACAAACCTGCATAGCGACCCTTTCGCTGACGTTCTGCTCGATTTGTTTGCGCACCGAATCGTCAATCTTCAGCAGGTCTTCAATGTTGTCGGTTTGGTGACCATTCAGCCGGGTGTAGTCGGCGATGACGAGGTTCTTTGCGCCTTCGGCACCGGCAATATCGGCCACAAAGCCGGCACAACCGCAAACACTGCTGACGACGCAGATTCCGCCGAAGGTCAACGGCTCGAGCTGGGCGATGCCGAACGGCTCATAAATGCTCTGGCCGAATTCGACGTCGCTTCCTTTGCGGACATCCATAAAGTCCATATCATTGGGCATTCTTTGGCCGCAATCGACCTGGCTGAATCCAAACTGGTTAATGAAGATGATTTTTATATTTTTGCTTTTGGCGTTGAACTCCTGCACAGCCGTATAGAAAGCCGCTTCTCCGCCGGAGAGGTCGGGCGCACCTTCGCGATGGGCGACAGGCCAGTTATAGGCCGATTCCATCTTATAAATATCGCCGTTGCGCCGCTGCGAGACCTCGGTGGAGAGGATGAGCAGGACGCCGGTTTTGCCCTGCGTTCTGAACTCTTTTTCTATTGTGTAGAGCACCTGCAAATCGCGCCACAGCCCCTTGCTTTGGACCAGCCGTGTAACGTGTGTGAAGATGAAGTCCGGCGAATAATCCAGCAGTTTTTCGCAATACTGCTGCAGTTTTGCTTTCGATTTCAGCTTATCGGCAAGAGTGATTTGATAAGCCGGTATGCCGTTATAGACTATGTCAATATCGGCGGTTTCAAATTCCGGCGCCAGAAACCGCAGCTCGTCAACTATGTAATCGCCGACCGCGCATATAGCGTCACAATGTTTTGAAGCTTCCACAAGGACATGTTTGAAAAAAGAACTCTGGTCGCCGAATACTTCGTTGACACAGAGTCTATTTTCGTGAGCCAGTTTCATAGCATTGTAGAACATTGTATCGTGGCCGGGATGATTTTCCACGATGCGGCGCATTGTGGCCACTTCGTGGGCATAGAAAATGGTTTTGAAATCACTCGTTGGTTCGAGAACAGCCGCCAATGCCGTCGGCATCCCCATAAACTCGTGCGAGATAATGATTGTCGAATTTTTAGCTACGCCGATTGCTTTTAGCGCTGCGATTGCCGCCGGCGCCAGCCGGACATACTGCTCGTATTCCCACAGATTTTCATACAGATTACTGCGGATACCAAATTGTTCAAACAAGCGTTTTTTGAAATCGTTGACCACATTCTTATCCGCGTGTGTTACGTCGATAAGCAGCACCTCAGGCGAGCTTTTTACGCCTGTCTGCTTGTCAACAAACGTTCGCCTGCCATAGACGATACCCACATTGTAGAAGTTTTCGATTTTCCGAAAGGCCTCGAGGTATCCCGTTTTTACGAGACCATCCACGGATGAATAGAGCACCTCGCTATTATCACCCAGCCGATTTGATACAGACCCTTCGGTGGAAAACAATGGGCCAACGAGGATTGAGCGGCCAACCGCATCAAGATAGGAATTGCAGGTGAAAAAACCTTGTAGAACAGCGCCTATACCGCCGATTTTTCCCACCGCCTCGTGGGTAACGTGCACTACCGTTGTTTCATTGGCCATAATAAATTTCCCTCCGTAGTTGTAATATGAAGCTTAATCAGGTTGTTTTAGTGGTTCGACTTTGCTCACCATCCTGAGCGGAGTCGAAGGATTGCCTCCATATAAAATATAAGAAATAGTTTCATTACGGCCAAATTGGGTGGGTTTGTCCGGCCCATTAAATTTTATAGTCTGAAAAAATCGTGGCAGATTTGCAGCTTGGGAGTGTTTTTTGAGACGTTTGAGCCGGGCTTAGGGATTTTTCCGACTGCGTTATTTTATTTTGGTGCGTAAGGTCCTTACCAGTCCCGCAAGTATTTGCTGGGGGATGTCGGCCAGCTCCGGCTCAGGTATTTCGCTGACAGCTATTCCGTCGAGAATTTTTAAAGCACGCTTACCGCAGTGGATAATGGAACTGGAGACTCTCTCGGCCTGCTCTAAGTCACCGTCGGCCATTAGCCGTAAATAGACAATTATGTTTTTCGTCAGCTCATTATCGCTTATCTCATATACCGGGACGGCTTTTTCAGGCGAGTCATCCAGAACCTCACTTTGCTCGCTCAATATTTCCTGTTCGATTCTGCGGGTTTCATCCAATAGGCGTCTTTGTTCTTCCAGGGCGGCTGCATCCATCGGTGCGAGTTTAAGCTCTTCGCCGGCGTCCGAATCGGGGACGTACACTTTGTTACGGCAGGCCGGACATTTGCCCCATTTGCCGCCGGTGCCGTCCGGCGCTTCTATCTTTTTGCCGCAATGTTCACAGTGAAAGGTTATAGCCATTTTGTTACCTCCGAATTATTTATCTCTTTGATACTCTGCAATTACCTCGGTGGTTATCCCGCCGCGGGGAGTGAACCGCGAGGTAACTTTCATCTGACGCGGCCTGCAGGCGCCGGATAAGTCATCCAATATATCATTTGTCAGGGCTTCGTAAAAGATGCCTTTGCTACGGTAGCTTTGCATATAGAACTTCAGACTCTTTAGCTCGATGCAAAGTTTATCGGGACAATATTCGATGACAATCTCGCCAAAGTCCGGCTGACCTGTTCGAGGACAAACGCTGGTAAATTCGGGACATCTGATTGTTATCCAATAGTCCCGTTCGGGATTGGGATTATCGAATAATTCTATTTTTATCTGCTTACTCATTGCTATCGCCCATACAATTTCTGTATATTAATATAACTCTAATGCTGACTTAAAACAAGTAGTAATGAACTACAGGAAAGATAAGCAGACCTCTTCCCGAAGGAGTGGTTTTTGCGTCAATTTTTCTAAAAAACGTTGTATTAGACAATCACTTTCGGTATATTAGCTGCCGAAATCCCGGGCGATGGGTCTGGGTAGAGTTAAACAGCACAAAGATGTAATAGTGCATTTGTCGTTTTTTGAAAGGGATAAGCACAATGGCTAAAAGATGGGTTATCATAAGTTGTGTTGTTGCAGTGATGGTTTTAGCGTTTTCAGGCTGTGCAACGACGGAGAAAGCCAAGGTTGGGAAGGCCGAGGTTGGGAAAGCCAAGGTTGGGAAGGCCGAGGTTGGGAAAGCCGAGGTTGGGAAGGCCAAGGTTGGGACTGAAACTCCAAAATTCGTTCTGCGAGTAAATTGTGCGGCCACCGAGCCCTACACTGATAAGGCCGGCAATCTATGGCAGCCGGACCAATATATGGAAGAAGGAAAGACGTGGGGTGCTGCGGACGGCATGACCGTCGACCGCGGCGAGCTGGGTATTACCGGCACCAACTCACCAAAGATTTATGAGACCGAACGCTACATGATGTCAGAATACAAGTTCAAAGTGCCCAACGGTAAATATACAGTCCGGCTGCACTTTGCTGAGACGTACTCCGGGATAGGGAGCGAAGGTGAAAGGGTCTTTTCCGTGACCATTAATGATAAGACCGTTCTTAAAGACTTCGACCCTTATAAGGCAGCCGGCGGCCCGGAAAAACCAGTAGTCAAGGAATTCAAGGGCGTGGCGGTAACTAAAGGGGAGCTGGTTATAGGATTTGTAAGTAATATAGAAAATCCCGAGATTAACGGCATCGAAATACTTTCTGAGTAATCTGATGGGGAATGAGTGGTGGCAGAAAGAAGGGCGGTTGTTCTACTAAGCGGCGGCCTTGATTCAGCTACAACTTTGGCCATAGCCCGCAGTGAAGGTTTCCGGTGCTACGCCTTGACTTTCAGATACGGTCAGCGGCACCGGCGGGAAGTCGATGCTGCAAAGAAAGTAGCTAATTTTCTTGGAGTAATCGAGCATCGCTGCATCGATATCGATTTAGCCCAGTTCGGCGGTTCGGCGCTGACCGATTCGGCTATCGAGGTGCCGAAGGACAGAGCCGATTTAGGCAAGCCGGGCCGAATACCATCAACTTATGTGCCTGCCCGTAACACAGTATTTTTAAGTTACGCACTTGCCTGGGCTGAAGCGCTCGGTGCGTTTGATATCTTCATAGGCGCCAACGCAATCGACTACGGCGGTTATCCTGACTGCCGACCTGAATTTATAACGGCTTTTGAAAGAGCGGCCAATCTCGCCACCGCAGCGGCAGTTGAGCATAAAGGCCGATACCATATTCACACACCGATTATAGATATGACAAAGGCCGAAATCATCCTCACCGGCACAAAGCTCGGCGTCGATTATTCTTTGACGCACAGTTGTTATGACCCCGACGAGCAGGGCAGAAGCTGCGGCAGGTGCGATTCCTGCAGATTGAGATTAAAGGGCTTCGCCGAAGCAGGTCTGAAAGACCCCATTGAATATCGAATAATGAATAACAAATGAAAGTGAGCGAAATTTTCTATTCGCTTCAGGGTGAAGGATTTTTGGCAGGTATTCCCAGCGTGTTTGTGCGTCTGGCAGGCTGCCCACTACGCTGTAAGTGGTGTGATACGAAATACGCCTGGGATAATAAGGCCGGCGAAAATTACAGCATTGAAGAAATCTTCCAAGCAGTTCAACAAGGCCAGAGTAAATTCATTGTAATAACCGGCGGCGAGCCGATGACGAATCCGGATTTGCCGGAGCTGGTGCAAAAATTAAAGGCGTCCGGCAGGCATATAACAATTGAAACGGCAGGTATTGTATTTGTGCCGGATTTAGCCTGCGATTTGATGAGTATCAGTCCGAAACTGAGTAACGCAGGGTCGAGGCCGGAGGAAACTATCTTATGCAAGCTGATTGACAATTATAAATATCAGCTAAAATTTGTTGTGGATTCACAGGACGACTTGGCGGAAATACAGCAGATAATAGAGAAACTCGGAAACGTCAACTCAGAAAAGGTGATGTTAATGCCGCAGGGGGCTACGAAAGATGAACTTTTAGCCAAATCACCGATGGTGGCTGAAATGTGCAAGCGCACCGGCTTTGCATTTTGCAACCGCCTGCAAGTTTTGCTCTGGAATAACAAAAGAGGAATGTAACTAAACCTTGGTGAACTTCCGAGTTACCGATTGACAACCGACAACAAATGAAATAGAAAATAATAAATAGTAAATAATAAATTGATTCGCCCGGGTGGCGGAATTTGGCATACGCGCTAGCTTGAGGTGCTAGTGGGAATATCCCTTGCAGGTTCGAATCCTGTCCCGGGCAGTGGATAGAATTTTTTTTGGCATTATTTTCTTGACCACGCCGGGTGGACAGCTATAATGGCGACAGCCTTTTAAACCCCTGCTTTTTTCCTCTCTCCCCTCCCTCCGCAGAGCAGGGGTTTTTTTACGGTATTTGGTTTTCGCTATGCAGGGCGTTATTTATCCGTGTTGTGGTCGTCTTTTCTCACTTTGAATTGTCTTTTTTTTAGGATATCATTCCGTATGTCCTGAATAGCGTTTTTCGCTTTTCGGCCTCTGAAGGTATAAATCAGGCCGCCTGTTACCAGAGCTACTATGAATACCCATACAGAGAAGCCATAAGAACATACAAGACCGTAGTTCTCTATTACAGTAAAGCCGGCCAATACAATAGCCGCTATTCCACACCACATCGTAATAAGCTGCTTCTGGTTCATAATCCAAATCCTCTAATAGTCAAGTGTCAGGTCAGGCCTAATCGTTCGGCCTCGGCGTCGAGGCCGTATTGTTTCATTTTTTTGTATAAAGTTGTGCGGTTTATCTGTAGCGCTTTGGCGGTTTCCTGCCTGTTCCAGTGATTTGCTTCAAGTGCCTGCCGGATGAGATTTTTCTCCGGCTCAGCCATCGCCTCCTTTAAGCTCATTGGCTTATACGCCTTTTGCCGCTGGTTCTGTTTAATTGAGTCCGGCAAATCGAAAGGGCCGATGAATTTATCTTTACTCAGCAGGACCGCTCGTTCAATTGTGTTTTCCAGTTCGCGCACGTTGCCGGGCCAGGAATAGCGCTCCAGATATTCCATCGCCTCATCGGTAATGCCGGGCTTTTCTTTGTTGTGTTGTGCGCAATAGACCTGCAAAAAATGCTTCGCCAGCAGCCGAACGTCACCCACTCTCTCGCACAGAGGCGGAAGGTCTATCGTTACCACATTTATACGGTAATACAAATCTTCCCGAAATCTGCCTTGTTTTACTTCTTCATTCAAATCTTTATTTGAAGCAAGTAATATTCGTGTGTCGACGGTTTCGGTCTTATTACTGCCGACCGGCTCAAACTGCCTGTCTTCCAGAACCCGCAAGAGCTTGATTTGAAGAGCCGGTGAGGCATTGGCGACTTCGTCGAGGAAAATCGTGCCGCTGTTTGCCGCCAGAAATTTGCCTTCTTTATTGCTTACGGCGCCGGTGAACGAACCTTTGACGTGCCCGAATAATTCGCTTTCGAGCAATGTCTCCGGCAGTGCGCCGCAACCGACCTCTACAAACGGTTTGTTCCTCCGACTTGAGCGATGGTGTATTGCTTTTGCCAACATACTTTTGCCGGTGCCTGATGGGCCCGCCATTAGTATTGTTGTTTTGCTGTCGGCGACGGCATCTACAAGCTCGAAAATCTTCGCCATCTTGTAGTCGTGACTGATTATGTTTTCCAGACTGTATTTTTGTTCGAGCTGTAATCGCAGACTCTCGTTTTCACTCATAAGCGAGTGTTGTTTAATCGCTCTTTCCACCACCAGCCGCAGCTCATCGTCAACGATTGGCTTGGTAAGATATTCGTAGGCGCCTCGCTTGATGGCTTTGACTGCGCTTTCAATGCTGCCGTAGCCGGTTATCGCAATTACCACTGTTTGCGGATAGTTTTTCCCGACGATATCTAATAATTCGAAGCCGTCTCCATCCGGCAGATTAATATCCGTTATAACGAGACTGTAGTTTTGCTTTTCCAGCTCGGCTAAAGCGGCCTTTAACGTTTCGGCGCCATTTGTTCTGAATCCTTCGAGTGATAAAAATTCGCACAGCGAATCCAATATGATTCTATCATCGTCCACGATAAGAATGTTTTTTGCTCTCATAGTTTTCTTGTCAGCTTTTATGAGCTTCCTATTGGCGCAGCAGGCAGATATACAGTGAAAATACTGCCGCCTCCGGGTGCATTTTCAGCAGTTATTCGGCCGTTGTATCTTTCAATTATGTCTTTACATATTGCCAATCCCAATCCTGTCCCTTTGCCTTTATCTTTTGTAGTAAAGAACGGCTCGAATATAACTTTGGCGTTTTCCGGGGCGAAACCGGCTCCCGTGTCGCGAAACTCCACGACGGCGGTATTATCCGCTGCAAGGCGTGTGGAGATGCGGAGCTGCCCGCCATCCGGCATAGCATCCAGTGCGTTCTTTATGAGGTTACAGAAGACCTGAAATAAATTGCCGCTTACGATTTCCGGTATGCCGGCAACGTAGCTCGGTAATATCCGGACATTCAGGGTTTCTGCTCTGGCATCCATTGTTTTTATGGCATCTTCGATAATCTGCTCTATTTTGACGTGTTCATAAGGCGGGTAAGTGCTGCGAGAGAATTCCAACAGCTCACTTACGATTTGAACCATTCTCATAAGTCCCTGCCGGCACTGTGTGAGGTATTCTTTGGCTTTTTCGAGATTTTCCTGCTCGGCAATTCTCATTGTAAGATTGATGTAGCGCAGTATTCCATCCATAGGATTATTTAACTCGTGTGCCACTTTAGACGTGAGCTTGCCGAGGGTAGCCAGTCTTTCAGTGTCAGCCAGCTGTCTCTGAATACCGGCCTTTTCGGTGATGTCTGCCTTTTCAGATGGTAGTTTCTTGTGGCTTGGCATAGCTTTAGATAATAATCCTGTCTCCACACTCTCGCGGATAAATGTTGTGAAAAAGCAACAGGCCTGTTCTTTTTTCGGATTGAAAGGGCTGCTTGTTTAGTAAAAAGCGTAACATTCCGTAGGATAAGCAGCTAAACGGTTTTTTTCGGCCCTTGTGTTCGACTTAAACCACAGACAAGGAACTTTTTGCGTTGTTATTTCGCAACATTATGGATGTCCTCCTGGCCGAATTTGTTGTGGATGGGGCGTTAATTCTGCTTAACTTTATGGCGGGTAAGTAGTTGTAAAAGTAAAAATGGGCTATTTGCTCGACACTATTTTGGTATGTGCTTTGCAAGGCGGTCATAAAGAGCAATCGAAAATTGAGTCCGCTTGGGGATGCCTTACGGCACGGGGAGGCAGGTGATGGAAAGCTTTGAAAAGCGAAAGTTTAAGCGATTACAAATATCGCTTGGTTTATCGTGCCGAAAAGTTGGTTCGACAGAAGAGAAACTCCATAATGGCTGCACGGTGAACGTAAGTCCGGGCGGTTTGTATTTTGAAACTGCTGATAACGTCTTTGAGCCGGGAAATCTCTTGAAGGTGGAATTGACAATACCTCCTACGGCAGGTCTGCTTGAATTTGGCGGCAGGATTTCAGGTTTCGGCAGGGTCTTGAGAACTTGTTTGCATTCCGGAAGGTATGGCGTAGCTTTGGAATTCTGCCGGTCCCCAAAACTTTGCACATAGGATTATTTTCCCGGCCAGTCAAAGACGCCCTCGAAGACCTCAACTGCCGGGCCGGTCATATAGACACAGTTATCTTCCCTGCACCAGTTCAAATCGAGGTCGCCGCCTGGCAGATGTGCGGTGCATACTCGCTCACCTCGTCCGGTAAGCACCGCTGCCACACAGCAAGCGCAGGCGCCCGTTCCGCAGGCCAGGGTAATTCCGCTGCCCCGCTCCCACGTCCGCATAGTAAATTCCACAGGGTTATCGACCTGAACAAAATGCACATTAGTACGGTTGGGAAAAATGCGATGCCTTTCGATAGCAGGGCCAAATTTTTCAAGCTCAATTGAGCTGACATCATCGCAGAAAAATACAGCGTGTGGATTTCCCATTGATACGCACGTCATTTGCAGCTTCTCCCCGAGAATATCTATCGGTTCTTCTATAACTTTTTCTCCCGGCATTTTTACAGGTATATCTTTTGGTGACAGGGCCGGTGGGCCCATATTGACGCACACTTTTTGGACCTTGTCATTATTATCGATTATAAGCCCAACGTGTATAACGCCATTGCCGGTTTCTATATTCAATGAGGCAGAACAGGGGGGCTGGCCGGGCACGACAAAAGGACCTCCCGCTTTGGCTAATTTGTGTTCGTAGGTATATTTGGCTACGCATCGAATACCGTTTCCGCACATTTCAGCTTCTGAGCCGTCCGCATTGAAGATGCGCATCCGCACATCGGCTTTCTGTGATGGGCATATCAAAATCAGGCCGTCTGAACCGATGCCGAAGTGTCGGTCGCTGACGATTTGAGCTAACTTTGCAGGGTCGGCAATTTTCTCCTCGAAGCAGTTCACATAAACATAGTCATTGCCTAACCCGTGCATCTTCGTAAATCGCATACTTTGCTCCTTGCAAAACCGCTTTACTATAGGCGTAAGTGAGAATAAAATCAAGACTTGTATGGTGTATCAACAGCAGATAGCAAACACTTGATAGAAAGTGATGAGGCGCGAATTACTCGACAGCAAATTCCTTTTTGCGGGTGTTCATTTGAGCTTTTAGACGTGCAATAATGGATGAGTGCATCTGTGAGACGCGAGACTCGGATAAATCCAATGTTGCGCCGATTTCCTTCATTGTCATCTCTTCGTAATAATACAAAACGACAATCAGCCGTTCCGCCCGCGTTAGCCCCTTGGTGAGCAGGCTTTTTAGGTCTCGCTTTTGAGCTTCGGTCAGAGGGTCCTCGCTTTTTTGGTCTTTGATTATATCTATTTCGCGGATGTCTTTTTCGCCCTCGTTTTCGTTGTATTTGGTGAGGGTGGCTTCGAGTTCTTTCATGCCGAGCTTGGTGGCAAGGTCGGCGACGGTTTCACCCTTGGTGATCCAGCCTTTTTCAATTTCGGCGGAATTATCGCGTGACCACTGGTAAGTGGGGTGATTGGAGAACCAGCCCATGCCGCCGCCGCCAGGGCCGCCCCCCCGGCCACCACCGCCGCTGGGACCAATGGGGCTGCGGGTGCGGGTGGTTTCGTCGAAGATGTAGTAGCAGGGTATGCGGGAAAGGGTGCCGTTGATGCCGTCGAAGAACATCAGGTATTCTTTTTGGCCGAAGCCGTGGCGGGAGGGCTGATTTTCGGACATGAAGCGTTTGCCATATTTGTCCACGCAGATATAGCCGCTGGGAGTTGCGCCGGGAGCACCGCCGCGTCCCCCACCGCCGGGCATGGAGACGGGGATGGGGACAGGCGCGGCGTCAGTCAAGGGTTGAAGGCTAATTCGCCATCCCGCTCGACCCAGAACTCTGGGCCTGCGACATGCTCTTGCCG
>JBELAN010000006.1:0-129564 GCA_049508795.1 Sedimentisphaerales bacterium
ACTGCTGAGACGAACACCCTGCTGAGTTGCGTAATAATCGTGCCTTCTCAGGGACCGGTCGGGAAACGGAATGTTTGTGATGTCAGGCAGCGGATGGTTTTTGTTGTGAATGATATTTCCGTTCTCTCGATAGGACAACCCCAGGATGTCCTTGTGCGGGACCCCCTTGACAATCTGCCGGATGACCTCTTCACCTTCACCTCGTACGACCATTTCGATATTAGGACAACGCTCAAACAGGTATTCTACTTCCAAGGTGGCTTTGTAACCTCCGACAATCGTGGTGACTTCAGGCGGTAGCTGAGAGACGAAATCACATATCTTCTTGAACTTGGTTTCCCATCTGATGCTGATGCAGAACAGGTCTATCTCGGCCCTGATGAACTCGCTGAGCTTCTTTGGGTCCTGGTAGGCCTTTTCACTCCGAAGGTCCAGAAGCGTTATCTTGCCTACCAGGCCCTTCATGCTTGCGGCGATGTACTCAAGACCTGTCGGAGGTAATGCCCCCATGGCGAAGGTGCCATCCCCGAAGTATGGATCCAAGGCAAGAACATGTTTGTACTTTATCATATGAGCATCGTAAATACTAAAACGGGATTTCTCATATTAAACGCTCGGCTACACAACCAAGTTTTTCAATTCCACACTGGCGTCAAAAACCTTTACTTTTACAGGAACCAATGGTTTTCGCCATCATGGCAGGTCCTCCGTTTTGTCTTACTGATTGGTCTTCATCTTGGCCATTCCAGGATGGGGGAAACAGGGCTCGATATTGAACCCAATCACGCCAGATATTCGCAGGGGTGTCGAAGGCTACCTGCCGGCCTTCGGAGAGCAGCAATACTTTGTCCACCTGTTCTAACAGGGCGGCACGATGAGATACAATAAAGGTTGTTCGACCCGTGCAGAGCGTACAAAGAGGATGCAATATCTGGGCCTCGCTGAGCAAATCCAATGCCGCCGTAGGCTCATCAAGCAGAATGATGCGTGGGTCGCGCAGGAAAACCCGCGCAATCGCGATACGTTGCCGTTCACCACCGGAGAGACATGCACCCCTCTCTCCGGGCAGGGTGTCATATCCCCTCGGCAGACGCATGATTGTCTCATATACGCCGGCGAGCCGAGCAGCTTGCTGCACATCTCCCAATCTGGCTGAGCCCAAGGCGATGTTTTCAGCGATGGTTCGGTTCAGCAGGAGAACATCCTGGGGAACCACTCCGACAATCTGGCACCATTCTTCCTTGGAAATGCCCCGCAAGTCAATGCCATCAACCTCGATTTTTCCCTGGGTGGGTGCCGACAGTTTCAAAAGAATATCGAAGAGCGTGCTCTTGCCGGAGCCATTTGGACCGACCACAGCAACGCGTTCGCCGGGCTTGACCACGAAGTTCAGGTCACGCAATGCTTCTTTCTCGCCCAGGTAGGTAAAGCTTAACCCTTTGATGCGAATCTCTCCCGCGATGTTCCTGGACGTCGCCACCGTCGGCGTATCCGAGAGTTGAGTCTCTGCCAGTAAGTGTTCTACACGCTGGGCGGCCACTGCTGCCTTCAAGGCCTTGGGGAGCAGTTCGGCAATCCGAGAAATCGGATCCGCCGCCATTTCCATGTAGGCCAAGAAGGCGACGAACCCGCCGGCAGTTAATGTCCCATGCAGAGCACACCAACCACCGATAATCAGGACAATAAGGATGCCCGTATACTCCGAAAGGCCAAAAAACGGTGTCACCGTGGCACGGACCTCGCCGGCTTCCTGTAGTTCCTGGGCATGATTGTTAGCCATCGCCTCCACACTTGCTTGTTCCTGCGCCGCCGCCCCGAAAGATTGAATCGCTCGCATACCACCCAGGGATTCCTGCACCCGCGACGTAAACGCAGCCACAGCATTCATGGCCCGTTCCTGGTTTTTCCATCCCCCCCGTCCGATCCTTACCGCCAAAACGAAAACTATCATCAGAAAAATGAGCACGGGCAAGGCCAGAGTCTTATTGATAATGAACATTGCTACTAGCAGGCCACCCAGGATGCAAGCATCGAACGGAATATCCGAGGCCAATTCCAGAGTCATGTCCTGCAGCATCTGAACGTCGGTGACGAGATTGGTAATCAGGTTTCCCATCTGGCGTCTGGCATAAAAGGCGAGGGTCTGGGCTTGAAGCCGACCGTAAAGTTCCGCGCGCAATTTGGCCCCTCCCTGGTACATCAGCCGGTTCTGAATTCGGACAAGCAGGTAACGAGCCGCATATTGTACCAAGACAATGACAACCAGAGCCCCAGCAACCCATAGAATCTCGTAAAATGCAACAGTCCCGAGATTATGCTCGTACGGCTTGACGATGATGTCGATCGCCTGCATGACCAGCCAAGGGCAAACCAGGTCCGTAGCTGCCAGAAAGAGGACCAAGACAAAAGAAAGGGCCAACTGCGAGCGCGAGAAGAAATACCGGCACAGCAACGATAGCAAAGGTCGCATAGATTGGGATGAGACAGTGTGCTCTTCCACGTTCATTTATAATGCCTCCCGACTGCGGCATAGTACTCGGCAGGTGTTACTCCCAGAACGTACGTATCTTCGTACCGACGGCCGCGCTTGAGATAGGCCTTCAAGACAGCTTCAACGTGCATGTAACGCCCCAGAAATCGCAGGGCTCTGCGGTTATCGCCGTAGATAAATGCGTATAACTTGCGCAAGTTGAATTCTTCGAAGGCAATTTGGGCGACCTTGTCTATCGCAATGGCTCCCAACACTAGTCCACGCGGCTTTTCTGAAAGGAGTGTAAAGTCGATTTCGGCGGTCCGGCTGATCCAGTTAATCCACATGAAGTGGACTAAGGCGATAGGTCGGGAATTCATTTCCAGAATGACGGCACACTGCCCGTCACGAAACGGGTCAGAGGATATAAGCTTTGCTATCTTCCGGCGCAGATACGCTGCAGTGCACGGTTCGTCTTCTAATGCCTTTTGGATTGATGAACTACCGTACCATCGCGACAGCAGGTTTCGATGCCGTGTTTCCACACGACATGCGACAAGACGATATTCCTTCATTTCGGACCTACGAGGCATCGCGTCCACGCTCCATTCTCGCCAGCACAATAAGGTCGTGATATCCGCCCTTATGGAAGAAGTGCTGCTGCAGAGTGCCTTCTCGTCGGAAACCAAGAGCGGCGGCCAGTGTCAGTTTTTCTCTTTCGCGAGCCAAAGCCAACAGTTGAAGCCGGGTTACCCGGGTCTGACGACACGCCTTCCGTAACGCGGTTGCCAAGGCCGCGACCTCCACCGAACCGGCCCGGGGAAAACCTGAGAAGTAGACTATGTCGAAGTTTGCCAGGGCGAGGCTCGGCTGAATATCAAAAAGCAGGAAGAAGCCCTCGATTGTTTCATCCTGTGCTGAAATCCACAACGCGGCATCTTGGCGACAGTACTTACTAAAATCACGGAAGTTCATCAGCAGTTCCGGTCCCGAAATATCAACGAAGAATGGCTCGTAGGTGGGGCTCAGATACTGTTTGAAGAGGTCACGGATTTCCTTGGCACCGGCTGGCCGGAACATATTAAAAACTCCCTGGACTTATCAAAGTACAATTTATGGCAGGCACGGCGGCTCTACGTCTTTTATATCTGGGGGTGCAACAAATGGAACATTATCCTCCAAAAGCGGCCCGGGCAGAGAAAGCATAAATCGCGTCCTCTTGCACAAACAAAAACAACTTTTCATATAATCACCGGTGATATGACGTAGCCGATCGTTGCCCAGACGATTCGCAATGGCCGTATCAATTTTGTCAGCTGATATCTCAGAAGGTCTGAACCAGTCCGAGGCGATTAAGAAACCCCACGAAGAAAGAAATGACGGTATGTGAACACGGTAACTGTGAACCTCTGGAAATACCGTCCGCAGCGTCTTGGCTAACGCCGCATGCTCTTTGTAATCAAGGAATGAAAATTCCAGCCCCTGAACCACCACAATGGCGTTAGGCCGAAGCCGCCGACGAAGTATCTCGTAAAACTGTCTTGTATAAAGCGCCTGCGCAGGCCCGTTGTCCAGCATATCTACAATATCGATTATCACTACATCATAATGCGCGTCGTCATTTTCAATGAATTTTCTTCCGTCTTCAAAAACCATTTGCACCCGCGGTTCATCAAAAGCCCCGCGATGCCATCGGGTAAGATGCTCACGGCATAGTTCCACAACTTCGCGGTCGATATCTACCATAGTGGCAGACTTGACGGAACGGTGAGCAAGCACTTCGCGAAGAGTGGCTCCTTCGCCTCCGCCGATAATTAGAACAGAGTGGGGATCCGGATGACACAGCATCGTCGGCTGAACGAGCATCTCATGGTATAAAGCTTCGTCGCATTCAGCACTTTGAATGGCTCCATCAAGTACTAAAATCCTGCCGTAATTGTATGTGTCCGCAATCAGAATATTTTGAAATGCAGTTTTACCTCTATAAATTACAGATAATAAACGATAATGATAAAAATCAAAGGGATTACTGTTTTCAATCAGAAACAAAGTGTTATCTTCTGCTGAAGTCGGATCGGGACTTTCTGCATAAAACGAATTGTTTGGAAGCGGCGGCAGCGGATAAGGGCGATTAATAAGACTGGACTGTCGCGGGCTGTATATTTTCTCGCCTTTCATAAAAACATCCTGCATACTTTCAACAAGTTATAATGTTCTAAAAACAATCTTCTTCAATCGTATCTCCACGAAGCAATATCTTCTGTAGATAGCCCGCAGGACGGAGATATTCCCGCAGTACCGAATGAAATTTCTCCGCCACGCATAACTGACCGCACGTAAACAGGTCCACAAAACATGCGTCATGCTCGGGATAAGTGTGGATGCTCGCATGACTCTCGGACAACAGCATTAGAGCTGTAAAACCTGACGGCAAAAAGGTGTATTCGATAAGTTTCAACAAAGTAGCTCCTGACGCATCCACTCCCTTACGCATCGCATCAACTAAGCCGGTATGATTGCACATCGCAGCATGGTCACAACCGAAATAATTCGCAATAAAATGCCGACCGGTAAATTCGAATTTTCTCTCCGCTGTTTCCGACACTTCTCCTCTGCTGACGACGACAAATTTCTCCGTGTGCGGAACAATTTTGACAACCTTGGAATTTCCGTCAATCATCCGTGGCATAAACGCCTTCACTTTTCAGGATTTACATCTCATACGATATGTCGTAGCCGAGCATTCAATAATAGTATTCGACAAAAGCAATTTGTTAACTTCATATGGTCTTATTATCAGCAGGCTAATTATGTAAAAGTTTTTTTGCGTAAGCGTTTTTGACAAAGTTTAAGGCTTTGTTGTTAACGACAAGCTTACCTGAAAATTACTTCTTGGTAATCTAAGTGGACAATTTAATCAGACCGGCAGGATTAATTAATGGATACTCCAGTTCGTAGTGGTACAATAAAAGGGGCAAGGTCATGGTAGGGCCATGAAGTTGCAAGTAAGAGCAGAGAAATAAAATGAGAATACTTGTTATAGAAGACGATGCAATAACGGCTTCTTTTATCATGAAGGGACTAAAGCAGGCAGGCTTTGTTGTCGAACATGCTCGCGATGGTGAAGAAGGATTGCACTTAGCGTCGACGGCCTCCTATGATGCGGCAGTAGTCGATATCATGTTGCCAAAGCTTGATGGTATTACGTTGATAGAAGAGCTCCGTAGAAGAAAGATTATGACTCCTGTAATAATTCTAAGTGCCAAAGGTACTGTAGACGACCGTGTTAAAGGTCTTCGGGCCGGTGGAGATGATTATATGGTAAAACCTTTTGCATTTTCTGAGTTATTAGCTCGCACTCAATCTCTAATCCGCAGGGCTAATTCGATATCGGAACCGACAACTTTAACTATAGGTGAGCTGATGGTAGACCTGCTCAAACGAAAGGTATTACGGTCTGGCAAAGAAATTGAACTTCAGCCCCGCGAGTTTGCTCTGCTTGAGTATCTTATGCGTAATAAGGGGATGGTCGTGTCAAAGACAATGATTATGGAGCATGTCTGGGACTATAATTTTGACCCTCAGACAAATGTGGTTGAGGCCCGTATTTGTCGATTGAGAGACAAAATCGACCGTTCATTTGATAATAAGTTTATCCACACCATCAGGGGCGTAGGCTATGTTCTCGAAGAGAGGAAATAATATACTTAGCACAGTAACCTTCCGCCTTACCCTCTGGTATTCGATTCTGCTGGCGGTGTTGTCTTTATCAGTTTTTATCTTTGTGTATATCTGGATGGCAATAAGCCTTCAACATAATCTGGATAAAGTACTTCTTGATGATGCAAAGGAATTCAGGTCGATTTATGAAAGAGACGGTATTGATTCACTTAAAAAGGAGTTTCAACTTGAAGCAACGTATGAAGGGGTTAAAAGGGTGTTCTTCCGGATGTTCTCCCCCCAGCTGGATGTGCTTGCTACATCTGATATGAAACATTGGAAAGATATAGGTTTACCGCCGGCGACTTTGAAAAGCTCCTCAAGTAACAAAGAGTTATTGATGACCGTATCAATGCCTGGCTACGAACATAAAGTCCGGGTGATTTATGAAAAAACTGCTAATGGTAACATTATCGAGGCAGGTCACGCACTCAGAGATAATGACGCATTAATGAATAGATACAGGCAAACTTTTGGGTGGGGGTTTCTCGGAATTTTGGCACTCAGTAGTATAGGAGGGTGGTCTTTAGCTGAGCGGGCCATGTCAGGGGTCAAGCGAGTTACTCAGACGGCGGTCAGCATAGCAAACGAGGGCAACCTTATCCATCGTGTTCCCGTAGGTAATGAAGGTCGGGAGATTCGTAATCTTGCTTTGGCTTTCAATAATATGTTGGAGCGTATCCAATCGCTTGTATCGGAATTGAGAGAGGTAACCGATAATATCGCACACGATCTGCGCAGTCCCGTTACCCGTATCAGGGGTATTGCCGAGACAACACTAACCAGCAATGAGAAGCTTGACACTTATCGCGAAATGACAGCAACCATCATTGAGGAGTGTGACAGGCTTGTGGGGATGATCAACACTATGCTGGAAATCGCAGAAACTAAGGCGGGTGCGGCTAATTTTGAAGATGCTCCCGTCGATATCGTAAAGATAGTCAAAGATGCACATGAATTATTTCAACCCGTGGCTGAAGATAAAAATATAACTTTGGAGCTTAATGTTCAGAACGGAGTAAAAACAGTTCTGGTTGCCGGAGATACAACAAGACTTCAGAGGGCAATGGCGAACCTGCTGGATAATGCTGTTAAATATACAGATTCCGGGGGAAAAGTTACAGTATCTGTCGAGCAGATGCAGACACAGGCAAAAATTTCAGTTAGCGATACAGGCCTTGGTATAGATGAGAAAGATATCACTCGTATTTTTGACCGCTTTTATCGGGTGGACACAAGCCGTTCCACAGCCGGAAACGGATTGGGGCTTAGTCTGGCTCACACAATTGTCCAGGCACACAAAGGAAGGATTGTCGTAGAAAGCACACCCGGCAAAGGAAGCACATTTACCATTATTATACCTTGCATATCTAACACGAACTAACCCAAAGACAACATTACCAAAAGATAATCGTGCGGTAAGATTACTTTTGCCGAATACTATTATTGAACGCTCGGTTGCTTACTTGCATTTATGCCCAGAAACTCCAAAATTGTGCATGTAAAAAGGAAACGAGTAATGACATATTGTATGGGATGAAAATTCTGAAAGGTGAAGGCATTTATGCCACGGATGGTCGATGGAAATTCCGAAGGCGTTTAATATGGGAAATACCAGTAAAGGAAAGAATTGAATGGCTTGGTTGTGTAGCCAAACGTTTGATATGGGGAATCCCAGATGAAAGGTATCATATGAAGAACAAACTCCCACAAGTCACTTTGCTTTTTTGGATCATGAAGATAGCTGCAACCACTTTAGGTGAAACGGCAGGAGACCTTTTATCCATGACGCTGAATATTGGCTATGCGATTAGTTCAACGATTTTGGTCGGAGTATTTTTGGTCACACTGGTAACTCAATTGAAATCAAAAAAATATCACCCGCTGCTTTATTGGACTGTTATCCTTTCTACCAGTACGGCTGGTACAACGATGTCAGATTTTATGGACCGCACTTTAGGGCTTGGCTATGCTAAGGGCACACTTATTTTAATTACCATTTTGGCGACCATTTTTGTGTACTGGCGATATAGCGGTCATTCTTTCTCTGTCCTAAATATTAGAACATTTAAAGTCGAATTGCTTTATTGGATTGCTATTCTATTTTCAAATACTTTGGGTACCGCTCTAGGTGATTTTCTATCTGATAGCTCCGGTCTTGGGTTTGCGGGAGGAGCGATTCTTATTGGCGGTTTACTGGCACTGACAGCCGCTGCCAAATATTTTACACAGGTTTTTAAAACCCTGCTGTTTTGGATTGCATTTGTCCTCACCCGTCCCTTTGGTGCAACCATGGGGGATGTTCTTACAAAGTCAAGAGAGTTAGGCGGACTTAACCTTGGTACTATCGGTTCATCTATCGTTCTTGGATCAATACTTGGAATTTTGATTCTGTACACAATTTTCAATCAAATTAAGGATATACAAGTGGCCATAGCCGAGGCGGATTAGGTGACGGCTATCTAAATTATGAGAAATCTGTGGACACCATTAGGGACACCATGCTAATTTTTTAACTATAACTCTCTCGAAGATAAGTATATCCGGAGAAGTTATCTTCAAAGCGTTCTGGCGAGGCACCGCCGAAGCGGAGAAGGTTGAGCAGTGGAGCAGGGGAAAGACTGGGTCCCAGATAAAAGAGTTCTGGGGTCTCTGCTGCGCTGCAAAAAATGGCCTCTCCAGTCATATAGGAGGAGGGGGGAGTGAAACTGGAGAGGCATAAACATAGTGTTCAACTAAAAGGCGTTTCTGAGAAGGCAAATTGATACAGTATTTTGAGAAATTTATAAATATTTTTGGGCCCCCGATAACGATATTATAGGGTTTCTGCTACGCCACGAGGTGGTGTTGGGAAAAATTCAAGAAAGAAAAAGAGGTCTGTCGATGTAGTTAAAGTGAAGGTTAAAAAGTGGCTCTTTGGCAGGTGACCAAGCGGTCATAAAGTAGCTGAACTTTATATTGCCCACTTTCGGTACACACGCAAGGCAGAGCGAAATGCGGGCGTAAAAAGCAAGAGCTAAAAATAATAAAGAAAAGAGCCACATAGACTAAGGGAGAGCTACAGAGCTCTCCCTTGTTTTTTGCCATGCTAATTTTCCTATTTTTCCCCTAAAATAACTTGCTAAAGGAGGGTATTTAGCTGAAGATGGATATGAGATAGAAATGCAAACAGAAAGTTCAGGTTAAGATGACAGAAGTGCCGCCAATTCTATTGTCAGCGATTATCTGCGAGAGAGTTATTTTTGATAGAATCACCGGCATGCCGAGCATTATAAATATTATCCAAAATATCAATGCGCCAAAGTATCCGATTCGGTATCCTTCGCTTGTTTTCTTCTGTGAATTAACAAACGGTCACGGGAAGACTAAAACAACAATAAGACTCGTTGAGGAGCAGGAAGAAAAAGTTATATTCGAGCAAAAGGGAGAAGGTGAGTTTAAAGATGTTAAACAGGTTGTTAGTTTGGCACTGAACCTTCAAGGCATAGTGCTGCCGAGGGAGGGCGAGTATTGTTTTCAGCTTTTTGCGGAGGACAATCTGCTCGGAGAAAGACGGATTACCTGCAGGAAGGTTGCGCTGCCTTCAAGAGGTGGGGAAACGTCCGAGTAAAAGCTGAAGGAATTATGATTAAGATTAGCAGAGGGATTTTTATTTCGGAGGATGAGCTTGTTTTCAAGTTTTCGCGTGGCGGCGGGCCCGGGGGACAGAACGTCAATAAGGTCAATACGCGGGTAACAGTGCTTTTCGACGCGGCCAATTCGAGGAGTTTTTCCGATGAGCAGAAAGGACAGATACTCAGAAGGCTTGCGAGCCGAGCCGACAAGGACGGCGTGATAAGAGTTGTTTCGCAGCGGTGTCGAACACAAAAGGCGAACAGGGAGGCAGCGGTCGAGCGATTAGAAGAGCTATTGAGGGAGGCACTAAAAAAGAAAGCGGCGCGGAAAAAGACAAAAGTGCCGGAAGCAGCCAAGAGAAAACGCTTAGAGAGAAAGAAGCGGCGAGGTTTTTTGAAGAAACAGAGGGCGGAGAGGAGTTTTGAGTCGTAGCAGGTCAAGTGAGTTCGATATCGAGGGGTTTTTCGGGCGGGGGAGAGTCGGGGGCAACTAACTTTTGGCCGAGGGCGAAAGCTTCTTTCATTGCGGAAGGATGTTCTTTGATTTGGCCGGGGTCCTCCACCTTATTTACAAATAAATTTGCTGCGTAGTTTATATCGAGGACGTCGAAGAAGTATTTCATTGTCAGGCGGACGCTTTCGAACATCTTTTTGCTTTTTGAGCCACCAACGGCGATAACCATTGCGCGTCTATCGCGGCCGGCGGTGTTGATGAGGGGCTTTTTCAAGACGTATTTGTGTGCCCAAAGGCACTGGCAGCGGTCGATGAGGATTTTTGCTTGTGCGCAGACGGCCATAAAAAATATCGGTGTTGCGAAAATAAGGCGGTCGGCGTCGAGCATCTTTGCAGAGATGAGGTGATAATCATCTTTGACGACACAGGTGCCCGTTTTGTAACAGGAGTTGCACTCGATACAGGGTGCGATTTTGAAATCTGCCAATCGGAGATATTCGGTTTGTGCGCCGACCGATTCGGCCCCTGCCAAAGCCCGGCGCAGAAGCAGGTCGCTATTGCTGTTAGCCCTCGGACTTGCCGAGATTCCGATTACTTTCAGAGCCATATCAGCAGTAAGCTATCAGTATTTGGTGCGAAAAGCAACAGGGGTAAAAGAATTTTGATGTCGGCGATTGACAGGCGGGATTTTTGCAGATAAAAGTAATTTTAGGCGAGGTTTAAGAAAGAAGGTTTTGGCATTTTTGGGAGAATTGAGATGGAAGTGATAGAGTTTTTGAAAAAGTCGAAGGTAAAATACAAAGTTACGAAGCACAAAGCGGCGTTTACGGCGCAAGAGGTGGCGGCGGAGGAACATGAGCCGGGGAAATACGTGGCCAAAGCGGTGGTCGTCAAGGCCGATGACAAATATGTGATGTGTGTTCTTCCAGCGTGCTACAACATTGATATGAAGAGCTTGAAAAGTCAACTGAAGACCAAGACGGTGAAGCTGGCAAGTGAGAAAGAGCTTGGTAAGATATTCGGCGACTGTGAGGTAGGGGCGCAGCCACCTTTTGGGAACTTGTATAATTTGCCTACAATTATGGACAAGGTGTTAGAGGGAGACGACCATATTATGTTCCAGGGCGGCACACACGAGAAATCAATACGGATGAGTATGGCAGATTACCGGAAGCTGGTCGGGCCAAAGGTTCTTGAATTCAGCCGGCATGTAGCTTCGTGATTGCGGTTCCGGAGGTCAAGAGCGGGGTTAGTTTATAACGCCGGGGAGAGAGTCTGCGAGAGGGGTGATTTATTTTTTATTTGCTTTTTTATTATCTTCAATGGACCAAAGACGTCTTTGTAGTGCAACGACAGCCTGTTCATTCCTGGCATCTGAGAAGGAGACAATTGCTTTTTTCAGGACTTCGATAGCTTCATCGTATCGCTGCTGTTTTGAAAGAGCATCTGCGAGCGCTAAATGATTTTCTACTTTGAGTGGATTCATATCTACGGCTTGCTGAAGATATTCGGTTGCTTCACTGAAGCGATTGATTTCCGCCAGGGCGGAGCCCAAATTTCTAAGAGTCTTGGCCGAGTTTGGTTCCTGGGCCAAATCTTTCCGATAAGATTCAATCGCTTTACTCATATATTCGGAGGCATCATTATCCCTTCCTAGTTTTTTCGATGCCATACTGATATTGTAGTACATATCCGACATACTGACCATTGCGTTGGCCTTTTTGTTGTATTCAATGGCGCCTTTGGCAGCGTCGATAGCTTGCTGCCATTTACCCAGCCTTGCCAGAATCTGCCCCATATTATTGTATGCCATAATCGACATTGTTGGGTCGACCTTAATGAGTTCTTTATACATTGCGACACTCTCGTCCAGTTTGCCATTGCTTTCAAGTTTTGGTATCCTCTTCAGATATTTACTTGACAGAGACTCCAAGGCGCTTTGGCAAACTACCGGCGTCAGTATATTTTCCACCGGTGCATAGTCATCCGTTAATACGATTTCGTGTGCTTTTTTCTTGAGTGTTTCTATTTCAGAATCGTTTAATATCCATAAATTTGAGCCTGCTACCGGCTTTTGTGAGTCCAGGTTTTCAAGATTAATTTTTCGCATGGCAGCGATAACTACAAAAGTATCCCGTCGCTCTAAACGTGACCTGTCTTTAGCAACGACATAAACACAGGGGAATGTTTGCTGGAGAGTTTTGATAACGGCCCCCAGGAACAGCCCCCTGTCGTAAATATCTATCAGATTTATCATATATACCCCATCATCGGTGAGGATTTGAGCGATTTTGTCGTTGAATTCTTTGGTTGTCAGCTGGTAGGGGACCGAATAGTTGTTGAAGGCATCTTCATAGACGAAGTCATATCGAGGTATTTGGCCATCGGTTCGTTTTTTCTGGAGTAACTCGTCGACATAATTGCGGGCATCCATCGGAAATGTATTAATGGAAGTATTCCTGTCCAGGCCGAAAGCCTGGATGGCTGCTTCAGTTACCCGCGGGTCGATTTCGGCCACATCAATGTGACTTCCCGGCCAGATTTTCTCAACATATCGAGGAAAGACATACCCTCCACCTCCGATTGACAGAACCGAAATTTTAGTTTTGTCCCGAGTCAACAGATGAGTTACTGCAGCATAGACCCGCTCATAGGGGTATTGTAAATCAAGTATGTTGCCCATTATGATTGCGCTGTGCAACAGGTTGTCTTCCAGAAATTCACGTCTGTCCACTGTTTCTAAAGTGCGTTTTACGGCGATGTAGGAGTATTGGCTTTCGTCCTCATAAAGAACGGTGGGATTCGGTTTTTCTCTCAATGCGAGAGACGAGGCGGTACTCTCAGCCCAGCTGGGAGGTGCCATTCCCATAGTCATTAAAGCAATGAATATTGCCGCCCAGATGTACAGCACCCAGAGTCTTGACCAGTACAGGACAGCCATAAGCAACAAGGCTGCCCCGACCGTCCAGATGATAGCAATGGTTCCTATCGCAGCAATCAGATAGAACCCTGCAAGAAACGTCCCTGCAATACTGCCTGCGGCGCCGAAGGCGTATATGTCTCCGACGGTCCTGCCGGTAGGCAGTCCCTGGTCGAGGGCCATTTTCGCAACTACCGGACTTATTGTTCCCAGTAATGTAGATGGGAGCATAAAGACCAAAAATACCTGCGTAAGCACATGGGCCGGCCAGCTTAACTTCCATAGCCAACTCCATTCGCCGATGAGATTGTTCAGGATAACGGTTACCACACAGGCGACAGAAGAGATGCCCAAAAGCACAGCTAATGCCTTTCTTGCCTGAAAGCGGTCTGCGATACGGCCACCCAGATAATTGCCTACGGTGATGCCGGCCAGGACCACGCCTATTACCGAGGTCCAGGTATAGAGGGATGAGCCGAGATTCTTAGCTATGAGCCGGCCGGCAACAAGCTCCAGCACCATTATGCAGGCACTTGAGAAGAAGACGGTTGCGCCTGGGATGAGAATTGAGGGAAGACTTTTGTTTTTGCTCATTTTTATCCATCCTTAACTTATTTTTATATTGAGTGGAAGTATAGCAAAGCCTTATGCTGCCAACAAGCGGTTTTTCGGCTTTGCAGTGCATTGCAAACAACAGCCAGTTGTGGTAAAAATGGGGGAAGAATAATTCCAAATCGGGAACGATTCAGATGGCGGTTCAATTTATTCTCGGCAGAAGCGGGACGGGCAAGACGAGCTATTGCATAAAGGCGATAGCGGATGAGCTGGCAGCAGGTGCTGATAGTCAGCAGTTGATACTGTTAGTTCCGGAACAAGCAACATATCAGGCGGAGCGTGCGATTTTAAGCGATAAAGCAGTTGCGGGGTATCACCGATTGTGTGTGCTTTCATTTTCGCGTCTGCAATTTTTACTGTCAGGTAAAAGAACGGCAAAGCCGGCTGTAACACGCATCGGGCAGCAAATGATAATCCAGAGGATTTTGCGAGATAATAAAAGTAAATTAAAAGTGTTTGGCTCATCGGCAAATTTCCCCGGGCTGGGACGGCAAATGGCGGAAACCGTGGCTGAACTGCATCGGTATGCAAAGACGCCGGAAGATATTGAGCAGTTACTGAGCCAATTGCAAAAAGACGAACGTAATAGTCTGGCTGTTCTTAAATTTGCCGATATCGGGCTGATTTTCAGAGAATATCTGAAATTTATCGAGGGCAGGTTCATCGACCCTGATGTTCAACTGAGGCGCAGCACCCAGGGTGTGGCTACTGCGACCTTTGCTAAAGGCGCCAAGTTATGGGTCGATGGATTTGCAGGGTTCACGACGTCTGAGCTTGCAATTTTAACGGAGCTGCTGAAAGCGGCGGCGGATGCTCAAATTGCACTCTGCCTGGACCCGTCAAATATTGATTTGGCAAATCCCGATACAGCGAAGCTCGAAGCGGTGAGCATATTCAGCTCGACGGAACGAACATACGCTGCTCTTATCGAGATAGTAAAAAAAAGCAAATTGCGGTTAGCCAAGCCAATAATCCTAAAGGAGGGAATCAGATTTTCGCTCAGCCGAGAGCTTACTCATATCGAGCGTGATATTTTTAAGTTTGAGCCGTCAAAGATACCGGCGGAGGGCGGCGTTCGTATTATATCGGCGCCCAACATTCGTGCTGAAGTCCAATTTGTTGCAAGAGAGATACTGCGAATACTGAAGGAAAAAGATTATCGATACCGTGACATTGCGGTCATCGCATCGGATATCGACCGTTATGAACACTATATAAGGGCCTGTTTTGAAGATTACGGAATACCGTTTTTTATTGATAAGCGGAAGAGTCTTAATCAATACCCGGCAATCGGGCTTATCTGCTCGGCTCTGCAAACTGTGCTGAACGGTTTTTCTCACAGCGGCATATTCAGCTTTCTTAAGACGGACTTAGTGCCGATAAGGCGGGACGAGATTGATTTGCTGGAAAACTACTGTCTTGCATTCGGGGTGACAGGTAGCGACTGGACAGGCGGGGAAGAATGGCGTTTTGCAGGCGACGGAAACGAGCAATTTGATGAGGAGCGTGTGAACCGAATCCGGCTGAAAGTCAGCGGGCCTTTGCTTGAACTTCGAGATAAACTTTGTCCTATTGATAATCCGGCAAGGACGATAATCGCGGAAGAATTTGTGCGGATTATATTTGATTTTCTTGAGGCCTTAGGCGTTCGTGGGGAAATCGGGAAAAGGATTGAGGAAGCAACCGAGCAAAAAGATTACGCTACGGTCGACGAACATCGGCAGTTTTACGATAAACTCTTAGATATATTCGATGAAATTGTCGAGGTTTTTGGCGGCCAGGAAGAGACGGCTGGGGATTATTTTGCGATTATCAGCTCCGCATTTTCGCAGATGGCGATGGCATTTATTCCGCCGACTTTGGACCAGGTGCTTGTCGGCTCTATTGAGCGAAGCCGACATCCCGATTTGAAGGTAGTTTTCCTTATAGGCGCCACTCAAAGAGAGTTTCCGGTCCCGGTGAGTTTCGAGAGCATATTGACAGATGAGGACCGGCAGGCCGCCGAAGAAGCAAAATTTGAGCTGGCAGCAACGGCCGGTCAAAAGCTGGCTGAGCGGCAGTATCTGGCCTATATTGCATTTACACGACCAAGAGAGCTTCTGTGCGTTACGTATCCTTCGACCGATGAAAGGGGCAGCGCCGCAACTCGCTCGCAATTTATAGATAATCTGGAGGCGCTATTTGAAAATCTCGAGGAGGAGTCAATTGCAGGATACAGGAATGCCGTTGAGCAGGTTCATAGCAGAAGTGAGCTTGCGGATTTACTCTGCGGCCAATTGGGTAAGGATGCTTTTTTGGCTGAAGCGAAGGGAAGAAAGCAGCTTAGCGAGCTATTAGGTGATATTACCGCGGATAAGGAGTTTGCGGAGCTGGGGGCGGAGGTTTTGTCGGCGATAAATTACGACAATCGTGCACAGTTAGATGGGGACATAGTTGAGGAACTTTTCGGCGGGAAGGGGGAAAAGGCGGTAAGAAGCTCAGCGACGAAACTGAGCACTTCTGCGGCGTGTCCATATCAGTATTTTGCCAGATATATACTGGAATTGGAGGAGAGAGAAGAATTTAAGTTTGAGCCGCTGGATTTGGGTATTTTTTATCATCGTGTTCTGGATGCTTTGTTAAAGCGACTTAACTCGGTGAAAAAAGATTTTGCAACAGTTGCGGATGAGGAGCTTCTGAGACTTCTAAGAGAACAAATAGCGAAGTTTGTTGGGGAAGACCTTTTTATATCGAACTTTTTGCGCCGTTCGGCACATAACGTTTTTATCATTCACTGTGCAGCCGAGGTGCTTGAGGATTGTGTTCGGGCAATTGCGGAAATGGTTCGAGCGGGAAGTTTTCGGCCTCGCTGGTCGGAGGTTTCATTCGGCCAACCCAAAGAGGCTGTTGAAAGCATCGGTGAGTATAAACTTACTCTTTCTGATGGTCGGGAATTGTTCTTGGACGGTAAAATCGACCGGCTTGATATTGCAGAAACGGAAGGCGAAAAAACTGCGATTGTTTTTGATTATAAACGGAGGGCAAAATCCTTTAACTGGTCGGAGTTTTACCACGGTCTGGATATGCAACTGCCGATTTATATGCTGGCAGTTAAAAATGTTGACAATCCTAAGTTTAGTATCCACAAGGCCTTAGGCGCATTTTATATGCCGGTCGAAGTAAGTCCTACGAAAAGCACTATCGATGAATTGTCAGAGAAAACCGAAAGTTTCAATTACAAAGCGAAAGGAATATTTAACGGCGAAGTTTTTCGACAGCTTGATAGTGGGGCTTCCCAAAACAGCAGGTTTTATAATTTTTACGTTACTAAGGACGGCGAACCATACGGCAATTATGAAAAACAAGGTGCGTTAAGGCCGACTGATTTTGAAAAAACTCTTAACTTTACCGAGAAAAAGATAATCCAGTTGTCCGAAGAGATTCTCTCGGGCAGAATCGAAGTCAAGCCATACCGTTTAAACCAGAAATCACCGTGCAGTTTTTGCAAGTATAAGCCGGTTTGCCGATTTGACTGGCAGATAAATGAGTACAATTTTTTAGAATCCTTAGACAAACTTAAGACGCTCGAAAAGATAAAGGGCAGTAATGGCTGAAAAAAAGATTAGATGGACTGAGCAGCAGAGGCGTGCGATTTCTGCGCGCGGCAGCGACATTTTGGTAAGCGCCTCAGCCGGCACGGGGAAAACAGCGGTGCTGTCGGGGCGATGCGTCGATATAGTATCCGATAAAAGTATATGTCCCGATGTGCGGAGCATACTCGTGCTGACTTTTACGGAGATGGCAGCCGAGCAGATGCGGTCGCGAATCGCCGAGCAATTAAAAGATGCGTTTGTGGAAAGCGGCGACCGTCATCTTCGGCTACAGCTTATGCTGCTGCAGAGCGCCGATATCAGCACGATACATTCATTCTGCAAGCGGCTTATCACGGAATACTTTTACAAACTCGGCCTCGACCCGACTTTCGGGATAATCGACGGCGACGAGGCGAGACTGCTGAAAGCGGAGGCCCTCGAAAAGACGATTGAGTGGGCGTGGCAGCAGAGTAATTTAGTGCAAGGGCTGGAACAGCTTTTCCGGCGGCGAGACCTTCGGACGAATGATGGTTTTCTTGCAAGGATAATAAATTTGAGCAATTTTTTAGACGGCGTAATTTCGAGAGAGAGCTGGTATGAGCGAGCGATACAGCTTGGCGGGATTGTCACCCCTTTTGCCTGCGGACTGGGTGAAGAACAAAAACAAATTGTTGCGGAGAGATTGAGGAGCATTGTCAATCAGCTTCAACAGGCCAAAAAGCTTTACGAGAACAGCTGTTCCGGCGGGGACTGGGCCGAGAAACTGGAAGAAAGTCATATTAAACCCGTTGTGCGATGTATCGAATTACTGGAAGCGGGCGAGTGGGATAAATGCGCCGAGGGGATAAGAAATTTTGCTAGGCCCACAACCTACAAGCCGAAAGATGTGCCGGAGATGGTTGCCGAGCTTATTCGAAAGAGGGTCAAAAGGGCTTTAGATGTTTTTGTGGGACTTTCGGAATTTGCCATATTAAATCCTGATTATCTCAACAGAGTCGGTGGGGCAGTGAGCCTACAAACAAGAGTGCTCGTTGAGCTTGTCAAGAAATTCGACCAGTTGTATAGTCAGGCGAAAAAGGGAGTTAACTGTTTAGATTTTGCCGACCTCGAACATTATGCGCTGAAGCTTTTGGCGGATGAAAATTCTCGGGGTGAGGAGCTGCTACCGTCGGAGAGCGCTTTGGCGCTGCGGCGGAGATATAAGTATATATTTGTTGACGAGTATCAGGATATAAATGCTGTTCAGCAAGCCATACTCGATATGCTCAGCTCCGGCAACAATGTTTTTGTTGTAGGGGATGTTAAGCAGAGTATTTATGCGTGGCGAGGGGCTGAGCCGGAGATTTTCCTGGGACGGCTGAAACCAGCATACTCTGGCGGGCTGCGGGTTGACTTAAATGCGAATTTCCGTTCATCCAAAGGCATCCTCGATTTTGTCAACAAGGTATTCGGAAAGATAATGACGGCCTCTTTCGCGAGGATAGATTACGATGAGTCGGCTAAACTAAGGCCGGCAGCTAAAAGTGAAAACGAAAAAGGCGTTGTCGAGTTTCATATTCTTGATGAGAAGAATAAAGGTGAAGATTTAGAAGGCGACGAGACGACAGAGATTGCGGAAGGAAGTGAAGATGTTTTCAGCTCTCGCCAGCGTCAGGCGGCGATGATTGCCCAGCGTATAAAGCAAATGGTCGGAGCGGAAACGGGGCAGCCGGAGTTTCAAATATACGATAAGCAAAAGCGCGAAAAAAGAGGGGTCGAATACCGTGACATCGTAGTGCTGATGCGTTCGCTGGCTAAAAAGGCGAACGATTATGTTGAAATTTTTCGATTGGCAGGCGTGCCTGTCAGTTGCCAGGCTACGGCGGGCTATTTTGAGACGACTGAAATTACCGATGTCTTGTGCCTGCTAAAAGTTTTAGACAACCCACAGCGCGATATCGAATTGGCAGCCGTATTGCGAAGTCCGTTTTTCAAGGTCAGCGACACGGAACTGGCGAAGATAAAAGTCTATAGTAAGACAGATGAGCGATATAAGAATTTTTACGATTGCGTTGTCAGTTATAGTGAATCCGGGTCTGATGCAGGATTGGCGGAAAAGCTTAGAAAGGTGCTTGAGCAGATTGAGGGTTGGCGTGGTGTTGCGAGGGACGGCAGTTTGGCTGATTTGATTTGGCACGTCTATCGCCAAACTGGTTTTTTGTCGTTTGTATCGGCCCTGCCGAGCGGGGAGGCGCGCAGGGCGAATCTGCTTAAACTGCACGAGCGGGCGATTCAGTTTGAGGGTTTTGTCAGCAGTGCCGGCAGGCCGTCGCTGGGACGTTTCGTTGAATTTGTCGAGGAGCTTCAGGGGATAGGGCAGGACTGGGCGCCTGCCGAGCCGGATAGCTCAGTCGAAAATGCCGTGCGGATTATAAGCGTCCATAAGAGCAAAGGACTGGAATTTCCGGTTGTTTTTTTAGCTGAACTGGATAGTCAGTTTAATAAGACAGATATTCAGGAAGATTTTCTTGCTGATGTCAGTGATACGCTGGGATTGCAGATTATCGACCGCAAGTCGAATACCAAACTGAGCTCGCTTGCGCACCAGATTATCGCGGAGAAGAAATTAGCCACAGCTTTGGCGGAGGAGATGCGTATTCTTTATGTTGCGATGACGCGTGCGAGAGAACGGCTTATTTTAAGCGCGTCGGAAAAGAAGAAAAGTTGCCAGGATATTATTTGCGATGGTTTTTTCACTGGCGATGAGCCGATTAGCGATTGGCAGCTTCGGCGGTGCCGCAGTCCCTTGGAGTGGGTTCTCTACGGGCTTTCGGACCGGAAGAATTTGCACGAGGCCTTTGAAACGGGATTAACGGCTGAGGGCAGCAATGACTTGTTCAGCGTGAAACTTTACGGCCAGAAGGAGCTTGAGGGGCTTTGCGGATATATCCGCAAACTAAAGGACAGGAAATGTTGCCGGCCCAAAGCGGCTGTAAGAAGCTCGCAGGCAAAGCCAAAAGAAACGAAGCTGTTATCACAAGTAAAGAAGTCTTTGTCGTGGCGATACCGCTTCGGCGATGTGCCACTTTTGCCAGCCAAGCAATCGGTAACGCAACTGACACATCGAGAGGACGAATACGTAAGAATCGATTATTCGAGGGTATTGGAGCGAAGGCCGAGGGCGGTTTTGTCAGCGGAATCAGTGGAGATTGTCGACGGTCGAGTGATTGGCACGGCTGCGCACCTTGTGATTTCACAGCTTGATTTGGCAGGGCCTGTAACGAAAGAAATAATTGAGAAGACAAAGGAAAAGCTTTTAATTGACGGCGCAATAACGGAGACGGTTGCCGAGCATATTAACACAGATTCGATAATCGCATTTTTTGAAGGCGAGTTAGGCAGGGTGGCCCTTGACGCCAAGAATACCGTTTACCGCGAATGGCCATTTACTTTTGCTTTACCTGCTTCTGAATTAAGTAGTTCAAGCGACGAAATCATTATTGTTCAGGGGATTATCGATATGCTGGTTCAAACGCCGGAGGGTTTGCTGGTGATAGATTTTAAGACCGATGATGTAACTGCTAAGGAGGCACCTGAACGGGCGGAACTTTATCGTGAGCAGTTGGAGCTTTACGGCAGGGCGGCGGAGACGATTTTGAAGGTCAAGACAATCGGTAAATGGCTGTATTTTCTAAAGCCGGGATGTGCGGTTGAGGTCTAAAAATTAGCCACAGAGGGCTCGGAGAATATTTAATTAAAAGTTTGAAATCCGAAGCACGAAATCCGAGACAAATTCAAACGTTCAAAATACGAAGTTCGAAACAAATTTTTACCGAGTTGAGTTTTTCTGAATTGCACTTGTCTGTTGGTGTTGTGTTTGTATAATTAGGCCTTTTTAGAGCTGCGGCAAGGCCTTCGCCTTGACGAGCTGGTAGTCAAAAAGCAGTATAAGGGTTTTTATGGAGAAGATATAGAAATGGCAAAGGCAGCGAAGGCGAACGCGGTAGTGGGGCAGTCGGGCGGGCCTACCGGGGTGATAAACGCATCTTTAGTCGGCGTAATCGAAGAGGCAAAAAAACATCCGGAAATCAAAAATCTCTACGGTGCGGTCCACGCAGTAGCGGGGATGGTCAAAGATGAATTTATAAATTTGAAGAAATTATCGCCGGCCCTGATGAAAGACCTCATCGCTTCACCATCATCTGCGCTTGGCTCCAGCAGGGATAAGCCCGACGAAGAATACTGCGCTAAAATTCTTGAGGTTTTCAAGAAGCGTGATATCAGATACTTTTTCTACATTGGCGGCAACGACTCGGCAAATACCGCGCACATTATCAATACAATAGCGACCAAAAGCGGTTACGAGCTGCGGGCGTTCCACATACCCAAAACCATAGATAACGATTTGCTGGTAACCGACCATTGTCCGGGGTATGGGACTGCGGCGAAATTCGAGGCGTGTGCTTTGATAGGTGATGATTTAGACAACCGTGCATTGCCGGGTATAAAGATAGATGTGATTATGGGAAGGCACGCCGGCTTTTTGACTGCGGCCACTGTTTTGGGCAAACGGAGAGACGATGACGGGCCACATCTAATATATATTCCCGAAAGATGCGTTTCGATGGACAAATTCCTCGGCGATGTCGAAGGCGTGTATAAAAAACTCGGCCGATGTGTCGTTACGGTAAGCGAAGGAATATGTGATACCGACGGCGTTACGTGGACGGAAAAAATTATACAGCAGCAGGAAAGGGATTCGCACGGCAATATACAACTTTCCGGCAGCGGAGCGCTGGCTGATTATTTAGCGGCGCAGGTCAGAGGCAAGATTGGCATAAAACGAGTGCGAGCCGACACGTTCGGGTATCTGCAGAGGAGTTTTGCAGGTCTGCAGTCATCGGTCGATGTCAAAGAGGCGAGACAATCCGGCAAAATAGCTGTGAAATTTGCAATGAAAGATAATAGCGGCTCGGTCGCAATAGAGAGAATCGGCAGCGGGAAGAAATACGCAGTTAAATACTTCCGCACCGAACTGAGCAATGTTGCGGAAAAAACAAAACCAATGCCTGATGAGTTTATCAATGACGAGGGCAACGGCGTAACGGACGCTTTTGTCGAATATGCAATGCCGTTGACAGGGGGGGTGCCGAAGGGCGTTTATCTCGGCGGTTGTCCGAGAGTGTAGCAGCCCAGCGGAGCTCCTGACTTTTTCTATTTTCTTTTACTTGGTTATTGACACCTTGAATATCGCAGGATAAATTGTGCTTTAGATATCTGTATGGATTATATCGAGAGTTGAGTTTATAAGGAAACCTTGATACCCCCCAGAGGGAAAGATGCGTAGTCTTTTCCCAAGGTGAGTATATGTTTTTAAGGAGAATTGACTATGATAAGGAAATTCGTGGTAGTGCTGGGCGTGGCGGCTGCATTTATGGCTGCGAATGTTTTCGCTGCTGATGCGAATGCCCCTAAGCCGAAGAAACCCGAAACCGTAAGGCTGGAAGGGACCGTTAGTGTTACCAAAGACTCCAACGATGTTGTCACTTCTATAAAGCTGACCACCGCCAGAAAGACCGTCTATTATGTTACTCTCGACGAGAAAGGCAAGGAGCTCGGTGGTCTCAACGGCAAAGAGGTTGAAGTGCGGTGTGTGATTACCGAGAAGGACAACCAAAAATGGATTACGGTTCACGAATTCCGGCTGGTTGGGAAGAGAGAGACCCCGCTGGCAAATCCAAAGCCGAAACCCATTCCCCCCAAAAAATAATTCTTTACAGAGGTTCAGTGGAACCATCGCTGGATAGAGTTCCTTTGTATAAACAAGGCCTGTGATGACCCATTTGGGAGTTAGGCAGCGCAGAAGGCGGCCTTTATGTGCCGAGAAGAGAAGGTAAGGAGCCGTTTTGATTTCTTTTTTTCTTAATGACTGACCAAAAAAAGGCTCATGACCTTCTTTTTTCTTTTTATGAACGTTTTTAACGTCCATAATGTGTTTTTTACCTTTCTCGGCTACCCGATGAGCTATATCGAGTTCTCGGCCACCCTTTTGATTACCGTTTATGTCCTGTTTATTACCCGAAGGATTATCTGGGCGTGGCCTTTGGGGTTAGTTGTTTTCTCACTTTTTGCCGTCCTGTTTTACCAGGTGCGTCTGTATTCTGATTTTTTCGAGCAGTTCTATTACATCGGCAACTGTTTCTACGGCTGGTATAGCTGGAAAAAAGCTGAAGATAAAAAGAAAGAGCTTTATGTAACTTACGCCACAGGCAAGGCCCGGCTTACAACCGTTCTGCTCATAGCGGCAGGGGGGACACTTCTGGGATTTTTGATGAGCAGGATTCATATATACCTGCCGAGCTTGTTTCCACAACCGGCTGCATATCCGTATATCGACGCGACTGCAACGGTGATGGGGTTTGTCGCAGCGGCACTTTCGGCACAGCGGAAAATCGAAAGCTGGTGTTTGTGGATTTGCGTGAATGTCATTTGCATCGGCTTGTATTACGCGAGGGGCGTAAAATTCGTTATGCTCCTTTATATATTCTTCCTCGCTCTGGCAGTTAACGGCCTGATTACCTGGGGCAGGGAGCTGCGACGCAAAATCGAATCATAATAAATCGGGGCTCTACGTTAATCTAAGCGAGCTCGGCAAATCCGCAGGCCGTCTCATATCAAACCATTCACTCACGACCTTATCGATATCGAAAGACAAAATATCCGTGATTATCTGTGTGTTGACGAACGCGTTCATAAAAGCGTCGTTGTCGCAGACAAGGTTCATTCTTTTGACCTGGTTTCCGCTCGTAATTGTTAGCTCTTCCTTGAACTTCGAAATGCTCTTGTTGGCTGCCCTCTTGCTTCCGCCATTCAGATAAAAGAAATTCAGATACAGTCTCGCCGCCATTTCCTGCGCATCCATAAGCGGCATTATCCCCCAGAAATGCTTCCAGTATTTTCTCGTTACCTGGCAATAGTACACTAAGCTCAGTATGGAAAGATATCTCAGTGCCTGCTGCATAGTCGTCTTGTGGACGCAAAACCCGCCCTTATTGTCTTTATAGACGGCTTCCACCCGGTCGTGCGAAACATATTTATCCAAAGCATCCAAAAACGGAAACGTCGGCCTTATGGCGTCGCACAATCCGCCGATTTTGTTTAAAGGGCAAAAGTCGCATCTTTGAAACTCAGCGGCGGCCTTGACTTTGGGGCTAATCCTGCCGGGGTCTTCCCAGAATTTTTTGGCGGTCTGCTCGATATTGTCTCTTGTCAGGGCCAAAGGTTTTGAATCTTCCCAAACCAGGTAGAGACCTTCTTCGCCGAAATCGCTTGGCCGCAGGTTTATTGCTTCCTGCTCATTTTCCATTATTGCTGCCCCGTTCTTATCCATAGCTTTTATATCGTCAATAGTAACATCGTGCTTTTCTAAATTGGCTTTGTTTGGGTTTGTTTTTGATAGTTCATTATTCGTTGTTTTTTTGTTATTAGTCATTGTCGAACAGAAGTTTAAGTTCATTTTTGGCTCTTAGTAAATTGGCTTTGTTTGACATAATTTAGTTCATTTTGATTGATTTTTCCGCTGTAAATAGACAATCTCCGAAGCCGCAGTTTCAGCCACAGAGAAAACCCTTCGACTACGCTCAGGGCAGGCAGAGAAGTAAATTATAAACAGTATTAATTGATTATTGGAAACCGCTCATTGGTAATTCCTTTCAAGATCCGCCGTCGTCAAGGCTATGGCGGACAGGGAAACTATCTTTCTACAACTGGAGGAACCTGCGCGATTGATGCGAAAATTCTGGGGTTTTAGGATGTGCGGATTTGGCTAAGTCGTTATAGATAAAGGGATAAAAAAAATTATGAAAAAATGGATTTTTGCTTTTACCCCCCTGCGCATTTGATCGATTTTTTCTAACCGCCTTAGGGCAATTTTCCCTTTACTCCCTCTTTAATTCCACTATACTAAATTACTGACAAATTGCGATGTATATTATTATATTCGGTACTTAAAAATGGCATCAAAAAATCAACTCACAGGGATGACTGGCGTTTATCTCACCGCGGCAGAACTTTCGAAGAGGGGTCTGATAGCAGCGCTAACATCACGCAGCGCTCAAGGTGCTGACATTCTTGTTACAGACATTGACTGTCAACGTTCCTATACCGTTCAAGTAAAGACCAATGCTCGGACGTTCAACTTTTGGCTCCTTAATTCCAAGGCAAAGCAGATGGTCTCAAATAATCTCATTTATGCCCTAGTTAACCTTCGTAAAACTGAAACAGAATACTATTTAGTACCAAGCCAAGTAGTAGCTGCCAATATAAAGGTGTCCAAGCCTTCCGATACAAAAACGATTTGGTATTCTATCTATCGAAACAAAATTGAGCAATATCGTGAGAATTGGAAAATCTTTGAGGAATAATATGAGTCCTGGAATCTTACAGACCATTTGTCAAATCGTGTTTGCTATTGGGATTGTAGTAACCGGCCTTGCCGGTTTTGGGTCTTACTATTATGGCAAAAAAGATGTGTCTGTAATTCAACAGACAATAATTTCAAAATTAGATCAGTTACTTGAGTCCACAGATAGTGAAAATAAAACCAAATTATTAGAAAAATATCCAGCAGGATATGTATCGTTCGGAATTGACTCTTCGGGAACTTTTTCCAGCTCTGTTTTTCCATATGGGAAAGAGGTTTTATCAGAATATGAGTTTGATTGGAGTAAAGTAAAGATAGAGAAATTGACTTCAAGCTCTTTGACAATTTTATTACCTAATATCCGTTATAAGCCCTTAAATACTTTGCTCTTAGGTATGACCATGACAATCAAGAGAAGACCATGTGGTAAAGAATATATATTCCCTGTAAAGCCACAGGGTACACTTCATAGAATATATATCGAACTACTAAAAGACGATAACCACCGATTAATCTTCGCGATAGGATTTCGAAGAACAGACATGTAAGATATTGCGGCCTCTGGCAGAAGCGGGTGCTATAACTCTCTCGCATTAGGCTACGGCCAAGGGGGTATAGCCAAACGCATGCTGGCGAGGCACTTACAATTGGCGATTAAGTCTTTCGCCAATTGTCTCGGAGTTTTCGAGGTTGGGAAAAAGTTAGAGGAGAAAGAAGATCAAAGAGTTATAAGGCAAAAATAGGTGGCTGTCCTTAGTTTTTATCGTTTTCAAGTTTTAGTTGTTAGGGATTTTCACTTAATATCTAACTCAAAGGGTTCTAACCCTGGGTTTCCCTGAATTATTAGACTCGCTGGGGCAGAAATCTTGACTTTAATTCTAGGTGAAGAGGGGCTTGTGGTAATATAGCTCAATTGTGCTTTCCTATTATTTTCGGTTATTTTACTCATAACTGCAAGTGACACAGACTCAGATGGAAGAATGGAAAGAAACTTTGAATTTGTCTCTCCTTTTAGATCAAGGGAAAATTCGACTTTTCCAAGAGCTATGTTTCCAGAGGATTGAAAAACTAACAATACCTCAATCCCATCAGAAACTTTGTTAACGGAATGAGTAGAATATACAAGTTTTGGCTGGATACTTGTTTGTGAATTGCGTTTCGATTCCTTATCTAGTTTTGCAACTTTTGTTTGTGTTTCTTGAAGTTGGGATTGCATTAATCTAACTTCATCCAGTGCTTGACTTATTTGAATCGCGCTTTTTTCAATGGCTCCTTGTAATTCTGTTGTTATTTTTTCTTGCTGTTCAATTTTGTTTTTAATATTGGAAATAACCTCAGCATCTGTCGTTGCTTGCTTTTCCGCGGCCTTTATATTGCCTATGCCTTTAAACGTAACTTCTATAGCACGATCATGGAGAGTAAAAAACATTCCAACGATTACACAAACAATACAGAGTGGAATTACCCATGCTTTGTGCGCATTATCTCCAGTAGCCCAATAAATAGCAAAAGCCAATGCGTTAATAATTAAAAATATTCCCAATATGAGTAATTTCATCGTTTCACGCTTAATGCAATAATACACAACATTTTTTGCTCATACAAAAAATTTCCCGCATCTTCAACTAATTCTATTATCCCCTTAATTCTCATCAAACACAAGTCGGAAATTTATTAATCCCGCGATGCTTCCTCTCCAAAGGTGCAGAAAATTTTACCGCAAAATTTTCTCATTTACAACGGGGGAAAATAGCCCACTAGCGTAAAGTTGGGGGCTAACCGATTTATCTTATGCAAATAACGCTTCGGTGAAGGTGTCGGGGTCGAATTCGGCGATGTCAGTGGGTTTTTCGCCGAGGCCGACGAATTTGACGGGGATATCGAGCTGGTCCTTGATGGCGATAACGATTCCGCCGCGGGCGGTGCCGTCAAGTTTAGCGAGGAATATGCCTGTAACGTCGATGGCTTTGGTAAACATCTTTGCCTGAGCGATAGCGTTTTGGCCTGTTGTGGCGTCGAGAACAAGCAAGACTTCATTCGGGGCATTGGGGATTTTGCGGGCGGTAACATCGCGGATTTTAGTCAGCTCTCTCATCAGGTCTTTTTGCGTATGCAGCCGGCCTGCGGTATCTAAAATCAGAAAATCCGCACCCCTCGCGGCAGCGGCTTCACAGGCATCGAAGGCGACGGCGGCGGGGTCGGAACCCATCTTGTGTTTGACGATTTGCACGCCGATGCGCTCCGCCCAGATGCTCAACTGCTCGGTTGCGGCGGCACGGAACGTGTCGCAGGCAGCGACAATAACTTTCTTATTGTTCTGACTTAAGATATAGGCAAGTTTGGCGATGCTCGTGGTTTTGCCGGAGCCGTTTACGCCGGCTATTAAAATCACTGTCGGGCCGCTTGCGGCCATTCGCAGTTGCCTATCCTGATGCGGCCAGTAGCTTTTTATGTGCTCTTTGAGAAAGGGGATAATATCGTCGGTCGTTGCGATTTGCCTGCTGCTGTAAGCCGTCCGCAGGTCTGATATGAGCTTGTCGGTAGTTTCGACGCCGATGTCGTCGCTGATAAGGGTTTTTTCAAGCTCATCGAGGAGGGATTCATCGATATTTCTGCTTAGTTTTAAGACCAGCGAAAGAGAGGAGCTGATTTTGTCCCGCGTTTTGCTCAGGCGGTCTTTGAAGAACTGGGCGGTTTTAGCGAAGATAGACATAATTACTTTCTGATAGATAAAAAATACTTATAGGTGGATTTTCGCAGAAATCAGGGGAAATTTCAAGCGCAGACTTTTTGCTGCAAGACAGATATTTTCTTTGACAAACTGGGGGATTGAGGTTAGAGTTCCGTTATCACTTGGCGCAAGCCATGGTTGTGCATTTACCGGGTAAGGCATAATTTAATCACTGAGGGTGATGAGATTCAGCCTTATAGGAATTTTTGGCAGGGATGTTTTAGGCGGGTAGCTGCTGTTTACGTAGAGTAGCGATAAAGAAAGGAGTGGAGCGAAGTTTGGCAACGAGGGAAGTTGAAAGTATTTTTGCTGATATACTTGAACGAGCAAAAGCGCTTGACCCTGTCAATACCCGCACGTGGTTCGAGAAGCTAACGGTTTCACACTTAGACGGCGGTTCCCTGGAGATTAACTGTCCCGATGAGGCGACGGTGCAGTTTTTACGCGACAACTGCAAAAATAGTTTCACGCGTGCAGCCCAGCAGGTAACCGGTTATCTTGTTACGGTAGATTTCAACGTTGAGCAGCGAAGAAGCTTTTTGCGCCGGTCTCGCCGGCGAGAGGGCGGGCCTAACCTGCACCCTGATTATACCTTTGATAATTTTGTAGTAGGACCGTGCAACCGCCTTGCTCAGGCAAGCTGTGTTGCGGTAAGTCAATCACCGGGTAACACCTATAATCCGCTTTTTCTTTACGGCAGTTCCGGTATGGGTAAAACCCACCTTTTGCACGCTGTCTGCTGCGAAGCCAAGCGGAAATCTGATAAGGCGGTAATTCAATTCGTAAGCTGTGAGGATTTCGTCAACAGGTTCATCAGGGCGATAGAGGAAGGAAATCTGGCCGGCTTCCAGAGGCAGTTTCGCACCGTTGATATGTTAGTGATAGATGATGTTCAGTTTTTGCGTGAGCGAGAGCAAAGCCAGGAAGAATTTTTCCACACTTTTAATACCCTTTACAGCAACGGCAAGCAAATTATACTCAGCGCCGACAGCCCGCCGGGGAAGATTCCTTCGCTGGAAGAGCGGCTTATCAGCAGATTCAACTGGGGCCTGGTTGCGAGGATTGACCCGCCGAGCTATGAGACAAGAATTGCAATCGTTCAGAAAAAAGCCCACCTTCGCGGGTTAAGTATTTGCGATGAAATAGCGGAATATATCGCCCGCAAAGTGCACGCAAATATCAGGGAACTGGAAGGCGCATTGACAACGATTTACGCTGTAGCGACCACTACCGGTGAGCAAATCACCATTGAGTTGGCTCAGAGGGCTTTGGAAGGGCAGATTGAAGCAGCGGCCAGACATATAAGCATTACCGATATTATCGAAGTGGTAACTAATCATTTCGACGTTCGACTTACTGATTTGCAGAGCAAGAAGCGCAGCCAAAGTATAGCTGAGCCGCGTCAGATTTGTATGTATTTAGCGAGGAACCTGACGAGGCACAGCTTGGAGGAAATCGGCGGTCATTTGGGCGGCCGGGACCATACGACCGTTATGCACGCCTGCAACAAGATAGGTGAGGCCAAAAACTGCGACCCCCAAATGCATGCAGTGCTGGACGAACTGACAAAACAAATCACGCAAGCTCCGCAAGCGTGAATGTGAATGTAGTTAAGCGGAGAACTTCTCTGCCGAACCCACATGGGAGCAAATAAAAAAGGCTGTGAGGTTTTCTCACAGCCTTTCGATTCCCAAACTAAAATCAGAATTTATGCCCTGCGTTTTCTAATCAAAGCCAGCCCGCCCAGGCCGAGCAACAGTATTGACGCAGGCTCAGGTATACCAGTCTCATCGGCAAGTATTCTAACCACCGTGTTATTTGACGACCAGGGAGATTGATAATTGCTGATGTTGCCCCAGTTGCCGAACAGGTTGGATGTGGTGGCTGTCAGGCCACCCATAGCTCCCAGACCTTCGAACCAGGCATAACCGTTGAAATCAAAGTCGGTAAGCCGCATAGGTACAGCGCCATATAGCTGGCTTGGGTTTTCCTGGATTTCGCCCTCTAAATAACTGTAGCCGGGATAAAGCTCTCCGTCCAAATGGCCAAGAGAATTGGTCTTGCCCCCGTCCGTCAGTGCATAGAAGTTTACGGTGAAAGTACCACTTGAAAATGAGGCGGAAGCCAAGCCACCGGAACTGTTGTCGGTAATACCGCTCAACGTGGCGTCAACATTAACGCGGTATTTCTGGTTGCCCGAATCATAATACATAGTCGCAATACCGCCCTTGGACCAGGTCAGGGTACCGGTAACAGCATCGAAGCTTGAATTGACAGCGAGGTTGTCTATTTCAGAGACCTCGTTGACGTCCACTGATTGAACAATACCAGGGTTGGCTGCTGCCGGAACCGTTAGAAACAGACATGCCAAAAATAAAACGATTACGTGTTTACTCATAACGCTCTCCTCTTTACAATAAAAATCTATCACCCTTCTCCTTATAAAGACCTCTGACACAAATCAGAGGATTTATTTACCTTCTATCTTCTTTTTCGAATCAGAGCCAGTCCACCGAGAGCCAAAAGTGCAATGGATGTCGGCTCAGGAACAGCACCGCCCTGGACAATTGGGGCGTTGCAATTGTATGTGGCGTTACCCAGCAAGGTAGAAAAATCAGTTACCGTTGGTGTGGTGGGTTGGAACATGAAATCCAGATAAAAGTCGCCCAGAATCAGGCCATCGTCGTTGTGCGACGGGTCTGAGAGTGCGCCGCCGGTTATGTGAAAGAATGCACGACCATTGACCGTATTTGCCGGGGCCATAGGAGGCAGCTCTCTGAGCTCCCACTGGGCCGTTACTTCGGCTATTATCAAATCACCGCTGGCAGCGAGGCCGTAGTCGTCGAAGTCACGATATAAGTCACCATTGATGGTCAACGTAGCGCCGGAGGCAAAAACGCCATGTGCGAGTCCACCACTTGGAGTTTTATCCTCTACCAAGGCCGACTGTGTCATAGCAAAATCACCATAGTACATATAATAATTCGGGACATCCTGTCCTTGTGTGTAGAGCCCCAGCAAGTTAATTTGTGCGTCGTCCCCGCCCCCTACATAATTGGGTTTGAAGTAGTCGCCGTTTCCGTAATACCAATCTGTGGAGGAAAGCGACCCTTGAATGTTCTCAATGAACGCAGCGAAAGTAGCGCCCGTGAGAATCAGCACTACGAAGGCAATCACCAATCCTTTGGTTCTTGTGCAATTCATACCTCTAACTCCTCCTGCTTCTTTATCTTCACACTCTTCTAGCTCTCTCTACTCTTTCCTTTGCGAGGTTGTACTAAAATCCTCTTCCTAACAATTTTTGTGGTGGAGGGAAGGTATGTATTCTCTCTCTTCACCACCTCTTCCTTTGCCACTATCCTAAATCAAGGGTAACAATAAAGTCAACAGAAAAATTTAAAAAAATGCATATTTTTTTTAAATTTTCCCTGTTTTTATGTTACCTTGTTGATTTTTGGCCTAAAAATCGGCATTACCAGTCTGCAGCGGCTCCCATATTACTCTTTGCAAACTCTACATCGAAGAAATTTATTCTGCCGTTTTTATCAATGTCGCAGAGGTCGTTGTAAAGATCGAAAGCTGTTTGACTTGTGTTAGTCAGGGCGCCGCCCATCTTTAGTTTTATCTGAGCGATATCGAGGAAATTCACCCTGCCGCTATTATCTGCGTCACCATATAGCGGAGTCCAAGCTTTTCCACCGGGTCCATATGCAATTTGCATCAGTGGGTCGCCTATAAGGACTTCCGACCAGCTTAGGTATGGGATTGCCGTAAAGGCGGCTTCTACGAGGGTCAAATCGGCCCTGCCATCGTTATTGTCATCGGCAAGGAGGTTATAAAAGAGAAATTCATTGTCTATGGCGGCATCGGGCTGTGGTTCAAAGCTATGCCCAACCGCGGCGGTCCCGCCTATTGATATGAAATTGACCAATTTGCCCTGTGCGAGAGGCAAGGTATTCACATCGGAGAACATCGTAACGGCGTTGAAGCTCTCAATCGACGTGAAAACCGCCCCATTTACGACGTTAAACAGCGGCCCGCCGCCTGGGCCGCCTACCAGCAGATAATTGGGCGGGTTGCCTTCGTCGCCGTTTTTTCCAAAGGTCGCCAGCAGTATAACACCCTGTGGATTGACTCTGCCGGGATTTGCAAAAGCATAATCGTTGAGGTCTGCCTGAGAGGTGCGAACCGCGTTTCGCCGGTCGAGCATCACACCGACCGCACCGGTTGGGACCGGAAACGCGCCGATGTTAAGAATTCCTTCGTGGGGGTCGCTGTCGGCCAGCATAATATAGCCGTTGATATAGTCTTCTCTGACCCTGCATTGGTCGGCATCAGGCGGCAGGTTGGCTTCATCACTGTATTCCAAATATTCAACGCCATAGTTTAAGTTAAAAGTGCGGTTGTTATCGAAATTCTCACTCCTACCGGGGGCATCATCGAAGACGGCAACGGCCTGTGCGGGGTTGACGCCGAACTGTGAGCTTGACGCCCTTTTTGCCCTTTCGAGCATCGCCCTGACTGCAAAAACCGCGCTTTGGCCCGTGGCTTTCGGCCCATCAAGGCGAGCGGTGAGATACATATCGCCGACGTGAAATCTGCGGTTGACTGTGCCATAGTAATACGTTGGTATGAAATCAGGAGGTTTGCCCGGCTTAGGCGGAAGCAGGACTCCTTCCATTCGCGGGTTTTCCACTGTCGAGACCGCGGAGAGAGCAGTGCCGAAGCGAAACTGCTTTGTTCCCGGAGTCACCCTCGGAAACAACGACATACTACTGTGATACCCCTGATATGGGTTGACCATTCGGTTGGTGCGGCCGAAGTTGACGTCATAAACGTTATAATCGCAATACCACAGACAGGTCAACTCCGACTCGACAGAAGCGGCATCTATTGAAGCCTCCTGGTTAATGATAGTATTGTAATTTGAGCCGGCGGCGTAAACGGCATCGGTGAAGACAGTGTCTTTGATTCGATAGGGCATACCGGCGGTAGTGATAATTACCTTAATTGTGGTGATACGCTCCGGATGGTCCGGGTCGGCCAGGTAACTGCGGACAGGTCCGGCAATTAAATCGTTGTACTGCTGTCGAGTGAGGATTTCATCGGCTGGGGTGGCGACGGGGCCGCTGGCATCAGGAAGGCCTGACAAATAGAGCACCTGCGAATCAGTGATTTGAGGATGATACTGGCGATAAAGCTTGGCGATGTACCTGCTTGTTGGGCTGTTCTGGTTTACAAGTATGACCACATCCTGCGGTCCCAATTGGCCGTAGGCGTAAGAGGAAATCAGCAACAGCATAGAGATGATAAGTCTTCCCCCCTGCATCCTCCCTCTGACGAGTTTTCTCCTGTTCAGCATATTTTCCCTCCTCCTGCTGTGCTGATAGAGGGAACTGCCAACTTGGCGGTTGAATATTACTTTCGGCGTCGCAGGGCGAACGCCGAAGCAATCGCAAATAAAACCACCGAGGCAGGCTCAGGCACCACTGTAAAGACATTATTGCCAGACACAAATCGAAGGTTGCCATCCATAATGTCGTAGTAGTTGCCTGTCGGCCCTTCTTCAAAGTAGTCCCGAAGTACTCCGTAGAAACCACCACCAACTCCGAGGGCGTCGACAAGATTATATTCGACTGTTCCGGGGGCTATCCCTTCAATTGTCACTTCTACCAGCAGAGTGAAGCCGCCAACGCCGGTATCGGAGTCGTCAGGCATTGAGGCGATGGTAGCTCCCAATCCGAGCACATTACCTTCAAAGACATTTGCATCTAAATCCTTATTTATCGATGTCCAGCCGGTGCCATCGAGGTCTCGAGGCGATGGCGCTATAAAGTTGATTTCCGTACCCGATTTTGTACCATCGGTCTTGACCTTCACCACGCTTGGAACGTCAGCAACCATGTCAAGCTGCCAGAGATTGAGACCGTTCAATCCAGTTGTTTGCTCTTCGATATTGGCCCAAATTCCAATCGTTACCTCCTCACCGACTGCGAGAGTGTTTTTTGTTGCGGTCATCTGGAATAAAAGGTCAGCAGAAGAGACAGCATTAAAGAAAAGAAGCACAAGCGTGGCAAAACAGATGAGCTTTAATTTGCTATTCATCACCACCACCATTTTACTCCTCCTCTACAGGAGTCATTTAGTATGCCCCCTAAGCGCACTCCAAACCAGACTACAAAATAGTTTTGCCTCGATGGTTTAAAGCAAAGTTTTGAAAACTTATATTATCTATGCAATCTACCATACGAAAAAGTAGAAATCAAGGAGAAACTCTTAAAATTTGCATTTTTTAGCTGAGATAAGCAACTTTTTTCTAAAAAGGCGTTTTTTTGGGCCAAAAACGCATTACTTAGTCTTGCTAATACTAATGAAGGAGATTATTTTTCACCTAAATTCCGGCATCAGCAGGCTGAGTTCGACGAGGTTCTTTTCTATAATACCGGCCTTTTGTAGTTCTCCTGTGAATAGTTTCACAAAAAAGCTGTGAGAAAGCTCAGAGCGGTTTGGCTTTTAGTTTTAGTTAAGGTTCTTACTGTTGGTTCAAGCCCTGCGTTTTCTTAACAAAGCCAAAGTACCCAAACCAAGCAAGGCGATGGTAGCTGGTTCTGGAATAGGTTTAATAATATTCACAAAAGGGGTGACAGTCAGGTTGTCAATTTCAATTTCAAAGCTTGGGCGTGAACCTCTAAACTTCAAGGTAGTAACAGGGGTGTCGAATAAAAAGGTTTCAGTGGTACCAGAACTCCAAAGACCAAATTTATGCCTGAAAATCTCGGTGTCATCAGCATAGGCATAGAAAGCGCTTGCCTCTACACCCCAGTCAAATGATACTGATGTTATTGGAACTTCGTTAAACGAAAAGGAAAACCATCGTGACCCCAAAAGCGGAAATGTCTGAATATAATGGTCAGGGCCTAATATGCCTGGAATGATTCCGTCGCCTACTATGCCATGGGTTACCGTTATGTCAGAACCATAGATGTTTTCCATATAGTCCTCGATAGCAGTCGGGCCGCCAAGACATGGCAGAGCATCAAAGTCGAACTTAACAAGAGTAGCCATCGAGTTGTTGGCAAAAACCGCCAAAGCAATTATGGCCAGTAACCAGATACGAGTAATCTTTTTCATCTCTCTCCTCGATAATCTGAAGAGCTTTCCTGTACACTTGCTATGATAAGTATGAGTTGAGTGAAATCACGTCCTTGTTCTTCCAGTCTCAAATCTATTGATGATATATTATACCCAAAACGTCCTCATAAATCAAGAAGAATCTATCCATATCCCCTATTTTCTTTCGTTTATCCGAGGAAATGAGCAATCTGAACGCAACTTTTAGGGAGCCATATTACTTTAGCGTATTGGTGGTGTGATATATCGCCTTTTTAAGAGTAAAAAAACAGGTAGCCGATGACTGCCTGTAAAGTTCACTATAAGCAAAACGTCAAAAAGGGTCGGTTATTTTCTTTTAGTCTTTATTAGAGTTATTCCTAATGTCAGCAGTAACAGCGTTGCCGGTTCGGGTACCTGTACCAAGTAGTCCTGACCCTTAAGTGTACTGATTGCGTACAAATTCTTTGCAAAGTGTGCCGTGTCACCATTCAACTGGTGAAGCCAGGTATTGGCTGTAGCAGCCTGTTCGATGCCTGTAGCATGGAAACCTGTACCAGTGTTAACATCCCAGATTAGCGGCGAAGAAGGCAAAGCTTCATAGATAATTTCCCAGACCGCGGCACCGAATGCTTCGGCCATCCGCTTGTTGGCTGTTCCGCCCGTTAACCACGACGGATCAAAGTCTCTACCCCAAAGCTCACGAATATAGTCGGCTTTGGTAGTTCCCATAGGCGTGTCATATAAAAGCGCAGGCGGCAGAGGCGCTTCGTTCAGGGGGATAACATTGTGCCAGCCAGTATATGGACCCTGAATTAATTCTATACAGAAACCCCAATCAGGAACCAGCGCACCCAAATCGGTACCGCCTGCATTGGTCCACGAATAGATGCCCGTGTATCCGGTTAGACCGGACAGGCCGCCACCCCAGACGGTGCCTATGTCAGAAAGACCATTATTGTGATTCTGGATGTCTACAGTGCCGAGAATCGTCGCACTTGCAGTCGAAGTTAATACAATTACTACACCGAACCATATACTTCTCATATTCCCCTCTTCTCCCTTTTGGTCTGAAGAACCCTGCTTGGTATCTGATGACACCGTCAAACAGCAAAGCTCTAAGCCCCTTCATATACTCGCTGTGATAGATGTGGGTTGAGTTAAAACTACCCCCTCATTCTTCCAGCCCCAATTCTACGATTGTATTATATTCAAAACGCTTTCGTGAGTCAAGAAAGATTTGTACGTACTCTGTTTTCTTTTTTGTTTGTCCGATAAAATAGATACTCTGAACGCGGTTCTTAGGGAACCAAGTTATTTTAGCACAGAAGCGCATAGCACATTATTTGGTTTTGCCTGTGGTGATGTGAATTGATTGTTGCGCTAATGTTGTGGAACTGGCAGACCGAGCTCAGCGAGGACTTTTTTCATATCCTCCCAGACCCTTTTGCGATTCTCCTGCGAATAATTGCGCAAAAGATATGCGGTGTGATATGTCGCCATAAGTTTTATTGGTGAGCTGCCAAGGCCGGCGTAGTATTCGTAGAATTGTCCCCGCAATTGACCAATCGATTTGTTTGTGTTTAATAATGTTCTGGCTGCGGGAGCACCCAGAGCTACAATAATATCAGGATTTATTATCTCAATCTGCCTTTGAAGGTATGGAAAACAGTTTATTATTTCATCTGCGCGTGGCTCGCGATTTTCAGGCGGCCGGCATTTCAGGATGTTGGCTATGAAGACATCACTGCGTTTTAGGCCGCAAGCAGCGATTATCTTATCTAATAGTTTTCCAGCTCTTCCGACGAAAGGTCGGCCTTGAGCATCTTCGTCAGCACCAGGGCCCTCGCCGACAAAAAGTATGCGGGCGTTTGGATTGCCTTCACCCGGCACAGCGTTAGTTCGCAGCGAACCCAAGTTGCATTTGCGGCACCGGCTAACTTCATCGGCGATTTTCTCAAGCTCTGCGGCTGTGTCGGCGGAAGCTGCATTGTCACGCTGGCGTGGTTTTGGTTCTGAAGTTTTGGCCCTGGTAGTAAAGCCGCCGGTAAAAAAGTCATCCATCTCAAGATGCTGCCGAGCGGCTTTAGTTATATCTATGTCTTTTTCCATCACGGAAAATTGTAGCGGTATTTTTAGAGTTATGCAATAAAAAAGGACGCCCGTTAATAGGTGGCGTCCTTTTATAAACTGCTGTCAGGATTTTTTATACAAGACCCTGAGCTAACATTGCCTTGGCGACTTTAAGAAAGCCGGCAATATTGGCGCCGAGGACAAAGTTTCCGGACTGGCCGTATTCATTAGCGGCATGGCTGGCGTTTTTGTAAATGGTAGTCATTATAATTTTTAACTCGGCATCTGCCTTTTCGAAGGTCCAAGGGATACGCTGGCTGTTTTGTGCCATTTCAAGACCTGAGACGGCGACGCCACCTGCGTTGGCGGCCTTGCCGGGCATAAACAGCATCTTGTTGTGCAGGAAAACGTCTGCGGCTTCAGGGGTGCAGGGCATATTTGCGCCTTCGCCGACTGCGATGCAGCCGTTCTTGGCAAGCGTTTTGGCGCCGGCCTCATCGAGTTCGTTCTGAGTCGCGCAGGGCAGCGCGATATTGCACTTGACGTTCCAAATACCATCGCAACCTTCGGTGTATTTTGCTTTTTTATGATAGGCGAGGTATTCCTTGATACGTTTTCGTTCAATTTCTTTGATTTTCTTGATGGTGTCGAGGTTTATGCCATCAGGGTCGTAAATGTAGCCGTTTGAATCGCTCATCGCAATTACTTTGCCGCCGAGCTGCTGGACCTTTTCGACGGCGTAAATAGCCACGTTACCTGAACCGGAAACAACGACCGTCATACCATCGAAGGATTTACCCTTATCTTTAAGTGCTTCATCCATAATGTAGACCAGCCCGTAACCGGTAGCTTCAGTTCTGACCAGTGAACCGCCCCATTCGAGGCCTTTGCCTGTGAGGACGCCGGTGAACTCATTTCGAAGTTTCTTGTACTGGCCGAACATAAAACCTATCTCGCGTCCACCGACGCCGATATCACCTGCGGGGATGTCGGTGTCCGGGCCGATATACCTGAACAGCTCGTTCATAAAACTCTGGCAGAATCGCATCACTTCACCATCGCTCTTGCCTTTTGGGTCGAAGTCAGAGCCGCCTTTGCCGCCGCCCATCATCAGGCCTGTCAGCGAATTCTTTAGAATCTGCTCGAAGCCCAGAAATTTGATGATTCCGATATAGACGCTCGGATGAAATCTGATGCCGCCTTTGTATGGTCCCAGAGCGCTATTGAACTCGATGCGGAAGCCGCGATTAACGTGGAATTCGCCCTTGTCATCCTGCCAGGGGACACGGAAGACTATCTGTCTTTCGGGTTCGACAAGGCGGTCGAGGATTTTGGCCTTGACATATTCCGGATGCTTGTCGAGGACCGGCTTGAGACAGTCCAATACTTCCTTTACGGCCTGATGGAATTCTACCTCGCCGGGATTGCGTTTGAGAACTTGCTCATAAACGGCCTGTGTAGCATTGTTTGCAGCCATTTGAGAAACCTCCGAAAAAAGATTAAGTTTCAGTTTTCCATGACCAGTCTTTGTAATAAGCTACGCTAATAAAAAATCTGGATAATTACTTTGAAGACAACCGACAGATGAAATAATATATTGTATTCGGTGACGTTGGGCAAGGGATTAATAATAATATAATCTATCAGAAAAGCTTATAATGCATATAGACACGTTAAAGATATTCTGCGATTTAGTTGAGCTGGAAAGCTTCTCAAAAACGGCGGAAAAACATCTTTTAAGCCAATCTGCGATTTCCCAGCAACTTGCACAACTGGAATTAACCCACAAGGTTCAACTGCTGGACAGGAAAAAAAGACCTATGGTACCTACCGCAGCGGGGAGACTATTTTATGACGCCTGCAAGGACATCATTGGGAGGTATGAGCAACTCAAAAGCGAATTGAACACCCTGCAGAAACCTTCCGCAGGCAGAATAAATGTGGCTGCGATTTACAGTATCGGTATGCATACTCTTCCGGATTATGTTAAAAAATTTATGGTCAAGTATCCTGATGTTAATGTCCATATTGAATATTTAAGCTCGGTCCGAATTTATGAATTGGTTTTGTCCGGCGAAGCTGATGTTGGTCTTGTAGCTGTTCCGAGGCGGGATAAAAGACTGGAAGTTTATGATTTTGCTGATGAGCCGCTGGTTTTAGTTTGTAGTCCTAACCATCTTTTGGCAGGTGAATCACAAATCGATATTCACAAAATGCAGTTCGAGAGATTTATTGCGTTCGAGAAAGACACTCCCACTCGCAGATGGATAGACAATATCTTACAGCGTTACAATATTGTTGTTCGGCCGGTGATGGAATTTGACAATGTTGAAACTATAAAACGGGCCATAGAAATAAACGCAGGGATAAGCATATTGCCGGAGGCGGTAGTTCTTCAGGAAGTTGCCGGCGGAACAATAAAGACGATACCCTTTTTGAATGAAAGATTTTTCAGGCCGACCGGCATAATCGTTCGCAAGGATAAAATTTTGGGCCAGGCAGGGCGATACTTTATCGAACTGCTTCGAAAGAAGCGTTAATGAGTTAATGGGTGGATGAGTAAAAGTGCTCGTGCATTTACACAAGATGATATTATGCCAATTAAAGCTGTAATATTTGATTTGGATGGGACAATAACCCAGCCATTTTTTGACTTTGATGCCATTCGTGAAGAGATGGGGCTGGATAAAAACTCCGGGCCAATCCTGGAAGCGATGCAGAAGATGTTACCACATCAGCGTAAGCGTGCAGAAAAAATATTACACCATTACGAACAAAGGGCGGTGATAGAATCCAAACTTAACGAAGGCGCCAAGAAAACACTTGAATCGCTTCGCAAGGCAAAGATTAAAATCGGGATTTTGACACGTAATAAGCGTCGCAATGCTCTCGCTATCGCCAAGAAGCACGGCCTACAATTCGATGCTGTTGTTGACAGGGACGACGGCCCGGTCAAACCTGATGCGTTCGGCGTGCTGCGGATATGTGAGGAGTTCGGCGTCCGGCCGGAAGAAACTTTGATGGTTGGCGATTATCTTTTTGATTTGCAGTGCGCCAAGGCCGCAGGCGCTGTTGCAGTGCTGCTGACTAATCACGAACAGGCGGATGAATTTGCCGAACACGCGGATTTTTGCATTGAAAGAATAGACCAGATACCTGAGATTATTAAGAAGTCAGAAAAATAGGAGTAAAATCGGCTGATGAACGAGAAGATAGTAGCGAAGTTTCTTTTCCTGCTGGTAATAACAATGGGAATTTGTTTTGTGAACTGCTTAGCCGAACAGAAAGATTCTAATTCGGTTACTAAGCCGCAGGTGGATGGGGTCTTAGAACGATTAAAGAAGCAAACCGCCGAATTGAAATCTTACCAGTGCCAGATTGAATATAAATTCAGCCAGCCGTTATTGGAATCAGAGACGCTAAGGAAAGGTGTTTTGTACTATCAAAGGTCAGACGGGAAATCGGTGCTGAGGATAAATTTTCAAACGCTTAAACAGGATGAGGAAGATGAGCAGAAATACATCGAGCAATATATTTTTGACGGCGTCTGGCTTACGCACATTGATTACCAAATCAAAGAAGTCAAGCGTTATCAAAAAGCTGAGCCGAATGAACCCGTGGATGCCTTTGAATTAGTCAGTGAAAATTTTCCCATAATCGGCTTTGGCAAAGTAGAGGACCTCAGAAAAGAGTTTGAAATAGGGTTGGTTGAGCAGCAGGGGGGTGGAGCAGAGGATTTTATTCAGTTGCATCTGAAAGTTAAGGCGGATTCGATTTATAAAGATGATTATACATCGATTGATTTTTGGGTTGATAAGGAGTTGTATCTGCCGGCAAAAGTTATTGCCGTCTCTACCGAAGAGGATATTTATGAAATAAAATTTTTAAAACCAGCCATTAATAAGAAAATAGATAAAAAGGTCTTCGAGTTCGAAATCCCCAAGGGCTTTAGCGTTGAAATAGAGCCTTTAGAGAAAAGCAAAAAGGATAAAGGAAATTCAGATTGAAGGAGTTAGAAAAATGGCGAAAGGGATAGTTATTTATTATTCGAGAAGCGGTAATACAAAAGAAATGGCGGAGATAATAGCAGCGTCGATGAATAAGGGTGGTTTGTCGACCGATTGCGAATCTGTCGAAAAGGTTAAAGCCGATGACCTGCTTAAATACGATGCGATAGTCGTCGGCTCGCCGACTTATTACGGCCATATGGCCGGGCCGATAAAGCAATTGTTCGATGACACCGTTGCCTTTCATGGCCAGCTCGACGGTAAAGTCGGCGCCGCCTTTAGTAGCGCTGCAAATATCGGCGGCGGTAATGAAACGACGATTATGGGCATAATAGAAGCGATGCTCATCGCCGGTATGGTTGTCCACGGCGACCCGCAAGGCGACCACTACGGCCCAGTATCTATCAACAAGCCCGATGATAGAGTTAAGCGACAATGTCAACGCCGCGGCCAGAGAATTGCGGAACTGACTAAAAAACTTCATTAAATTTCTGCCGCGAAAGCCCAATACACAAAGGTAAGGATACGGAGGTAGGTAAGTCCTTTTGTTTTATGGCCTTAAGTAGTTCTGTATCTCGACGGCAAAAAACAAAAAAATATTTGTTTTTTTGCAAAAAAAGCGTTTTTCTTTGACAAATCAACAATGGGCAGTTAAATTTTTAGCGATTTTAAGCTGAAAATAGCAATTTTAACCCACAAAGTGGAGGTTCACTTTGATGCAAGAGTACGAAGCCCTCAAAGCACTGGTCGCAGAGATTGAAGCTGATATCAGCAAAGCCGAAGGCGGAAACAAGGCGGCAGGAACGCGAGTTCGCAAGCAAATGCAGAAGGTCAAACAGTCTGCTCAGGTTGTTCGCAGCCGCATTCTTGAAATCAGGTCAGCCGAGTAGAAACGCCTTAAGATTTGTAAAAGTGGTTCGACTTTGGCATTCGGCTGAGCTCGGTCGAATGCCCTCACCACCTGCTGAACACAGTGCATATTTCGGCCCGGCTGCAGCCAAAGAGTTCTTTTGCTGAGACCGGGCGGACATTAGTGGTCCGAATGCGCTAAGCGTTTTTGCATTGGGGACAGTTATGCCACCAGCATTATTGTTTGATTTGACTCGAATAGACCTGACGGCAAGGCCAATCTTCGACAAAGAAGCGATTGGCAGAGTAAATCCCCAAAGGTTTGAGATGCAGCAACTCGACGGCATCCTTTGGTACGACAAGGGAAAATTTCTGATTCTGGGTTATAAGGATGTAACGGAGAGCGAATTCTGGATTCGGGGCCACGTTCCGGGCCGGCCTCTGATGCCGGGGGTGATAATGATAGAGGCGGCAGCTCAGCTTTTGAGCTTCTTCGTAAGAAAGATTTATGAAGTAGATGCGTTTATCGGATTTGCGAGCATAGATTCAGCAAAGTTCCGCTCAACCGTTGAGCCGGGAAAGAGGTTGTATCTGCTCGGCCATCTTACAACTGTCAATAGGAGAAAGTACACTGCCAACATACAAGGGGTTGTTGACGGCACTATGGTATTTGATACGGTTGTATCGGGTATGAAAGTTTAATCAACTGCGAAATAGCCCCAAGGGGATTCGAACCCCTGTTGCCGGGTTGAAAACCCGGTGTCCTGGACCTGCCTAGACGATGGGGCCAAGCGAGAAAAATGCAAAACTAAGGAAGCTGTTGCTGCAAAGCGGCAACTCCACAATTTTAATTTTTAATTTTTAATTTTTGATATTAATTATTCCACAGTGATGGCTTCAACAGGGCAGGCGTCAACACAAACGCCGCAATCGACACAAGCGTCGATATTTACGTCTGCTTTCTCGTCAGTCATCTTTATCGCCTCACTGGGGCACTCTGGAACACAGGATTCACATCCTGTGCATTTTTTCTTGTCTACTTTAGCTGGCATTTACATAACCCTTTCAAAAAACGAATCAAAACTTACCAGTAGAAAACAAAATGTTACAAAATTATGGTGTGGGATTACAACATAAATTTCTTGTAAATCAAGGGTTAGTTTTGGGGTGAGACGTTGATTTTTTGGATAAAAATGAAGGCGGGGGGGTTAAATTGTAACGATTGGGCAAGATAGGTAAGATTAAGAATGCAGAATGCAGAATATAGAATGTAGAATTTTAAGGAGAAAGGGGGTAACGGCGCTTCCGCCGTCGCCAAAGGGCTATGGCGGACAAGGGTTTAAGAGTATATGGTTGAAAAACGTCAAAAACTGTAGAAAAATTTGGAAAAATGTATAGAAACGTTCGAAAACTATATAGAAACTTACAAAAACTGATACCAAACTTACAAGGATATTGGAAGATTTTTGACTGGATACTAGATGCTCGATACTGGATACTCGAAATAAAAAAGACAAAGAGAAATTAGGCGCAGGTTGCCTAAGTTCCTTCGACCCTTCGACGATGCTCAGGGCAGGCAGGCTCAGGACAGGTAGCGCTGGGGACGCAGAGGGGTTTTGGTCGGCCTGGTGTTCAGTAGGTGGTAATACCACATAGCGCAGGTATTCACAAGGGGGACAGGTGAGACGGTTTTTTTCAGTAGGTGGCAATGCCATATAGCGCAAGAAAGTACAGAGATTTTTTTACCGCGGGGACGTAAGAAGAAAATCAAAAATTAAAAATCAAAAAGCAAAATTGCGGTATCCCAAAGGGATGATTTTTTTATTGTGGATTTTTTGGACGCAGTGGTGAGTGGGAAAAGAAAAAGCTGGGAGGTTTAAGCTCCCAGCTTTTCGGTTTGCCCTTGGTGACATATAAGGAATTTACTAATACCGGCGCCACCACCAAGGGCGTGTTGGAGGAGGAGATGTGAGTCTTATGGTATCTGAGCCGAAGAAGAATCGGCCAGATAATGGTTCGCTTCGCAAGAAAGAATTGCGAAAACGAGTTGTGTGTTCTGTTAATTTCATATTTTTCTCATTTCTGTCATTCGTGCCAGGTTGTTTGTTTGAGCCAGCCCTGTGCAAGCAAGGCAAAATCAAAGAGGTCGATAATTCCATCCCGATTGAAATCAGCATACAACTGCTCACCAGTATTCAGCCACAAAGATGAAAGTATATCAAGGTCGCTGAAGTCAGAAATTCCATCATTCGTTGCGTCAGATAGCATCGCCCAATCGTAAGGCGGTATACTTGCTTCGGCTGTTCCGCCGAAGGCGCCCATATCGATGCGAAGGTTCTGTCCCCACCTATTCAGAGGGTCTACGATCAATGTAAGGGGCTCATCAGCAAGCGGTGAGCCGGGATTGCCGGCATCTATACATCGGCTGGTGACATCGTCATAGGTCCAGCGTTGCCGCACAACGTCCCAGCTCCAGCCCTCGCTTTTCAAATGATAGTCACCATCAACCCAGATGGCATTAGGGTCATTAGGTTCGACAATTATGTTGGGGTCGTTAGCATCCACCCACTGGCCCGGTTTAACAAAGCAAGGGTCGGTGTTGATGTTGCCGGTACCTGCCCAGCCACCCTGAACATCGGAGAAACTAACGGTCGCAGTGCTTGAATGATTATATATCTCCGCCCCCCTCAGTGCGGTATTACCCCAGAGTATACTGTTGGCTAAAATCAGGCTGCTGGAGAAGTTATACATCCCGCCGCCGTAGAATGCCGAATTGCCGCTGAAGGTGCAGTTGGTCAGAGTTGGGCTGCTTTCTGAGTTATACATCCCGCCGCCGCGTAATGCCGAATTGCCGTTGAAGGTGCAGTTGGTAACGGTCGGGTTGCTGCTGTCGTTAAATATTCCGCCGCCGCAGCTGTCGTATTCGTCGCTATATGCCTGGTTGCCGGAGAAAGTGCAGTTGGTCAGCGTCGGGTTGCTGCCAGTGTTATATATTCCGCCGCCGCGGAAATTTGTCGAATTGCCGTTGAAGGTGCAGTTGGTAACGGTCGGGTTGCTGCTGTCGTTATATATTCCGCCGCCGCAGCCGTCGTATCCGTCGCTATATGCCTGGTTGCCGGAGAAAGTGCAGTTGGTCAGCGTCGGGTTGCTGCTGTCGTTATATATTCCGCCGCCGCCGCTGTCGTATTCGTCGCTATATACCTGGTTGCCGGAGAAAATGCAGTTGGTTAATGTCGGGTCGTTGTAGAAGTTAAATATTCCGCCGCCTTCGGATGCCGAATTGTCACTGAACGTGCAATTGATTAACGTCGGGTTGCGACACGAGTTGCTGCAGTCGTTATACATCCCGCCGCCGCCTTCTCCAGCCGAATTCCTACTGAAAGTACAGTTGGTTATGGTCAGCCTACTGGAGGAGTTGAACATCCCACCGCCGTACTTGCTTGCCGAGCTATCGCTGAAGGTGCAGTTGGTCACGGTTGAGTTGCTACTGTAGTTACTCATCCCGCCGCCGTAATCGGCTGAATTTCCACTGAAGGTGCAGTTGATAATCGTTGGGCTGCTGCCGGAGCACGTGATTCCACTGCCGTAATTGTCATAACCGTTAATAGTAGTCAATCCGGCAAGGATTGAATTTGCGTCTTCATTGTTATGGAAGTAGAAACCTCTATGCGGTTCTGATTCTGTGCCGTTACAATCGATGACTGTGGCAGCGACGACATCAGGGTCGTTCGGGTTGGTGCTGCGGACCGTGATGGCTTTGCCCTTAAAATCAATATCACGGTTTCCATCGCCGGTATACATACCTGGCGCAACAATGACAACATCGCCATTTAGCGCCACATCAATTGCTGCCTGAATCGTTGAATATTCCGATGGGACGTGCAATATGCCGTCATAGTCGCCAACATGCAAAGTTATGCTGACCATTTGTGGATTGTTGGACGCGTTGATGTCCGAAATTGTCAGATTGCAAATATATATGCCTGCAGCCAAACCTGATATGTCCACTATTAAATTAACGTTATCAACTTCTCCTGTCGAACTGCCGCTGGTCGGCTCGACTGAAAGCCAGCCGCAGCCCTCGCTGATTTGCCAGTTGAGAGTTCCAAAGCCACTATTAGATATGCCGAGTATCTGGCCGTCTGGATTTGTCCCGCCCTCGATAGCCGTGAATTGAAATTGCGTTGCCGAAAGCTCAATGGCAGGCCTGGCTGTTTCGAAACTCCATACGTACCCTTTCCACAGGTTAGAATCGTTGACTTCATCGATTCGCCAGTAGTATGTGGTCATAAGCTCAAGTTCGCACGGGTCCCAATGGCTGACATCGAAATTACCCCTGTACTCTGGTGAACCAACATCAGCATCATTTACATCATTGTAATCGGTGCCTAAGTAAACATCGTGGGAGGCAGCATCTTTTCCCGGCGACCAGCCAAGGATGGTATTCGGGTCCACGCCTGCTGCTCCCTCAACCGGATTAGGATTAAATGCTTTTGGCCCCAACCCTTCTATATAGAGTTGTCCAATTTCCCCGGCAGATAAGGCCCTGTTGTAGAAGCGAACATCATCGATTTTGCCGTTGAAGGCACAACTGCCGTTATCCCTGGCCCCAATCACAAAATTGTTGTGAAGTTTGGCATAATCTATAGTTCCCGTATATCCCGTGCTATTTACAAAAGCCCCATCTTTATATAATGTTAACGTTCCACCTTCGACTGTCATCGACCACATATGCCAACCAGCATCCACTATCGGACCGGTAACACTAAAAGCCGTATCTGAGGTATTTGTTATACCTGCCCTCGCGGTTCCACCGCTGAAATCCAATGAGTAAGAAAATTGTGTGCCATCTCCAAAACATAATATACGTCCTTTTGCAACTCCTCCTTGCAAGCTTCCTGATGGGTTATTCAGTCTTGCCCAAAATGAAAGAGTAAATGCCTGCTGCTCAAGATTATCCTTATTGCCTATCAGAACGTAATCTCTGTTGCCGTCGAAGCTCAGGCACATTCCACGAAACGGGTCACTGAACCACGATGCACCGGTTATCGTGCCATTATTGCTGCCGGCTGAATCGTAAGCCATGCTGCCGCTGCCTTCGTCAAACTTCCAGTGCGCAATAGGGTCATTAACCTCGGTTGCCAAAGCCAAACTACATAGAGCCAAAAGCCCCATCGCCGTTATAATTTGTCTTTTTTTAATCATTCCCCATCTCCTTCGACTCCGCCTCCGGCGGACAAGTAATGGCCTTTTAGGCCAGTCTATTTGTTATAAATGACTGCTGACTGCGGGTGTACTTTGCTTTTTTATATCATAGTTTCCGGTTTTATTCAGAGCAGTACTACTAATAAGATGCGCAAAAGCGCTTAAGTGTTCCCATAATTTGTCCCTTAATTCGTAAAAAAACACTAAAAATGAGGGGATTTTTGAAGCCGGCCATAATAGTTATTGTCCCAGACTAAATACAAATGCCCGGACGGCGGGCGTTGAAGGGTAAGCATTCCTCGCGCCTGCACCCCAAGAAATAAACCCCCAACATAAAGTTGGGGGCTAACCGATTTTGAGATTGCCGCGCTGCGCTACGAGAAGCAGGAGGGATTTGTGTTGACAAGTGATGATTTGGGTGTAGATTAGCGTGCGATAAATATAAACACTTCCGATATGAAAGGGGAAAAAATGGCTGTTAAACGAATTGCCGTTCAATGTGTCGAAATTGAGGATAAGCCGGGAAGTTTGCAGAAGCTTTTAGCGAAGATAGCTTCGGCGAAGGTCGATTTGCTTTGTTTTGCGGCATTTTCCGCCGCCGGCGGCCGTGGACGACTCTATCTGAGCGCCAAGGACCCTAATGCACTCGAAGCCTGTGCACGGACGGCGGGGATTAAGGCATCGGCAGCAGCCGGATTTATCATCAGCGGCGGAGACAGAGCAGGGGCTGCGGGGCAGTCGCTAAAGGGCCTTGCAGATGCCGGTATTAATGGAGTAGCCGGCGCTGCGATGGTTTGCGACGGGCAATACCAGATGCTGGTTGTGGTGGAAGCTGCTGATGGTGATGCTGCAGAAGAAGCGCTGGGAGCATAGGGCAGACGACGGAAGAGTAGCGAATTAGTGAATTGGTTAATTAGTGAATTGGTTAATTAGTTAATTGGAGAGTAGGTCCCCTGTTCTTGGTCAAGAGGGCAGCACTCGGGGATCCTCGCTTCGCTCGGAGGTAAAAATGGCGGGAAAAAAGATACAACAAAATTTGGATTGCAAAAGCGAATCGCACAATAAACACCTGTGCTACATTATTTCGCAGGGCTTTCATCTCAGCAATGCGGAAGAATACGATGCCCTTGTCGGAGACCCGAAGTTTAAATGCCGGCATTGCGGACGCGTAGCTGATAGTGCGAATAATCTGTGTGAGCCGGTTGGATTGTAATGTTGGTGTGGGTCCCAGATACTGGGTCCCCGCCAACGATATGCGGGGATCTCCGCTTTGCTCCGAGGATCTGCGCTACGAGGGGCGATAAATTTGATTTGGTCTTTTTCCCTAAATTGCTATAATGACACTATCTTGCTATTCGATTAACATATTGCAGATAGTGTCAGATGGGTGATAAATCGCAATTAGCCAAATTGTTTGCCAAGGAAAAGTTTGAAGAAATCGAGCGAGTTTTCCGCAAACATTTCCAGCTTGGCCTTGAAACAACGAGCGTCAGGGGTAAAGAAATAAAAAGGATGTGCAGCGGCGATTGCCATCCGGAGTTTTGCCGGATTGTTCGCAGCAGCACGACGGGCCTTAGAAGGTGTAATAAGGAACGAAGGCAAAGTCTGAAGATTGCGATAGAGACGGGGCAATCCTATATTTCACTTTGCCATTCAGGTATAGTTTTGGTTTGTGTGCCGGTTATGGATAAAGACAAGGCATTGGGAGGGATGTTTTTCGGCAAGTGCCTTTGGGAACCTGTAACGTCAACCCTGGTGGAGGATATCAAAAGACGATTAAATGGTATTCGAACAGAGGCGAGAAAGTTAACGGCAGCAATAAAGGGTTTGCCGGTTATACAGGGGCGACAAATACAAAGGAGCGCGGAGTTTTTATTTGATTTACTTTACGAAATTGGAGGATTCGACCCGCGTGTTATACGATGGCGGCAGCAGCGGTCGGAACAGCAGTCGCAGATAGGCGAGTTTATCCAGGAGAGGAAGAAATTAGGAACCGAGTGGGAATATCCGCTGGAAAGTGAACGTGAGCTGCTTGGGAAGGTGAAAATCGGCGACAGGACGGGCGCCAAAGAGATTCTGAATTCCATACTCGGGACGATATTGTTTCATAACCCCGGCGATATCGGCATCCTTAAAGCGAGATTGCTGGAGCTGCTAAGCGTGCTGAGCCGCTCGGCTGTGGAAGGCGGGGTGGATATTGACGTTATGCTTAAAAAGAATCTGACCTTTGTAAATAAAGTGATGCAAATTAACGACCAGGGCGATTTGTGCGCGTGGATTAGCACTGCGCTGAACGAATTTATCGAACTGGTATATTCATCACAAGATGCCAAGAAGGTGACACAAATCAGGCCAGCGATAAATTATATCGATGCCAACTATGATAAGCCGATAGGCCTTGCGGATGTTGCCAAAGCTTCGTATATGAGCGTTTCCCGACTGGCCCATATATTCAAAGAGCAGATGGGTATCACTCTTATAGATTACCTGACCAGCGTTCGGATAGAGCGAGCGAAGCAGCTATTGCTGGCGACGACGCAGAATTGCACGGAGATTTGTTTTCAGGTCGGCTATAATAATCAAAGCTATTTTACGCGAACATTCAAAAGACTTGCAGGGGTGACGCCGAGACAGTTCAGGGTTAAAAACCTGCGAAGAGAGAAGCTGTCGGTGCCTCTGTAAAGAACGCATCACTTAACTCATTTCTTGACATTAAGGGGTTGGCGGCATAGTATTAGATTATGGTGAAACGTATAGCGATTCTGGGTTCGACGGGTTCGATTGGTAAGAATGCGCTGCGAGTAATCGACTCGCTCGGGGCTGGGTATGAAGTTGTTGCGCTGAGCGCACATAGCCGCGTTGAACTGTTGGCTGAGCAAGTCAGGAAGTATAAGCCGCGATTTGCGGCAATTACAAACACTGATTTTTTGGAACAGTTTCGTGAATTGATTGGTGATTTGGAAGTTGAGGTTTTAGCCGGGCCGGAAGGGCTGGCGGAGATAGCGCAGCATGAGGATGTTGATATTGTCCTTACGGCGGTTGTCGGGGCGGCGGGTCTGCCTGCGGTCCTTTCGGCGGCAAGGGCGGGCAAGACACTTGCAATCGCTAACAAAGAGCCGCTTGTTATCGCGGGCGAGCTGCTTATGCAGATTGTAAAGAATAGCGGGGGGATTATTCTGCCGGTGGACAGCGAACATTCGGCGATTTTTCAGGCGATGCAGGCGGGCAAACACGATGAGGTCAGTAAAATCATTTTAACATCTTCGGGCGGGCCATTCAGGAAGATGAGTCCGGAGGATATTGAAAATGTAACGCTTGAGCAGGCGCTTTCGCATCCAGTGTGGGACATGGGGCCGAAAATCACCGTTGACTCGGCGACTATGATGAATAAGGCGCTTGAGGTCATCGAGGCGCACTGGCTTTTTGATATGCCGGTCGAGAAGATAGAAATTCTGGTTCATCCTGAATCGATAGTCCATTCGCTTGTTGAATTTGTGGATGGCTCGCTGATAGCACTGCTCGGCAAGCCGGATATGTGTCTTCCGATTCAGTATGCTTTGACGTACCCGGCGCGTGTGGCGGGGATTACTGAGCATCTGCAGCTTGATGAACTGGGCAGGCTTACGTTTGAGAGACCTAATCCGGAGACGTTTCGTGCGCTTGTCTTAGGTTTCGAGGTTGCGCGAATAGGCGGGACGGCTGCGGTTGTTTTTAACGCTGCGAATGAGGCGGCGGTGGGGGAGTTTTTGGCGGGCAGAATTAAATTTGGCCGTATAGTCGAACTTATCGAACACTGTCTGAATAAGCATAATGTTAAGAGGCGGGTGTCGCTTGAAGAGCTTCTTGAAGCAGATGCCTGGGCGAGAAGAGAGGTTATACAAAGTGCACAAGAGCACATAAGAGCATAATTAGTTTAAGGGTTGTTTAATGTCTAAAGCGAAAGGAGCGTTAGAGCAGTATATTTATGCGGTTTTGTGGGTAGCTGTTATTGCGGCGGTTATCTATTTTGCGGTCCGGAATATCGGCGCTTTCGGCAATATACTTTTAGTTGCGATTGGTTTTGGTGCGTTTGTGCTGGTCCACGAATTCGGGCATTTCATTTTTGCCAAGCTTTTCGGAATAAAGGTCGAGGCATTTTCGATTGGGTTTCCCCCTACATTGGTGGGCATTTTGCGGACCGAGAGAGGCCGGCGTGTTCGTATTTTGCCGCAGTTTTTTCCCAAAGGAGACGGGTCAGACGACGGCAGATTAAGTTTTACAGTCGGCAAAAAAGTGCACCAGCCTGGCGAGACCGAATATCGCATCGGAGTTATTCCGTTCGGCGGATTTGTCAAGATGCTCGGTCAGGAAGACGTCGGCCCGGTGAAAGAGAGCAATGACCCGCGTTCGTTTGCGAACAAATCGGTCGGCGCCCGTATGGCTGTCATAGCGGCGGGCGTGGTTTTTAACGCAATCAGCGCCCTCATAGTTTTTATGATAGTTTTTATGATTGGTATAAATCGAGTGCCTGCGGTGGTCGGAGGAGTGGTTCCGGATTCGCCTGCGGCCCGTGCAGGTCTGACAGGCGGAGATGAGGTGATTGAGATAGCAGGCAGAAGCAAGGACCTGGATTTTTACGATATTGCGGTAGAGGCGGCTTTGTCTGGCAAGGGTGAAAAGGTTGCATTAAAGGTCAGGCATGAAAATGGAAGCATCGAAGATTATGCACTTGCGGCTGAGCAGAAGCCGGGGGGTGAAATAAAAGAGTTTGGTATCGTTCTGCCACAGAGTTTGATTGTTGCAAAGGTTTCCGACTCTAATGATGCTAATGAACTATTCGAAAAGATGGGGCTGCGTCCCGGCGACCGAATTAAATCTGTTGACGGCAGGAGAGTGCAGACCTATTGGGAGTTTGAAGAAATAGTTCGAGCCACTATCGCACCGGTGGTTACGGTTAAGGCGGAGCGTATTGGAGAGTCAGGCAAAAGTGAAGTTGAAGCGAAAATTAAACTAAAGCTGGTTGCTGATGAGAAAAGAGGTGAACCGGAATCCGAAACCAGCCATATTTGTTCGATGGTGCCGCGTTTGCGGTTAGAAGCGGTTTCTAAAAAACCACCGTCCACTGAAAAAAGGCTCAAGGCATTATTCATCGGTAAGAAGGAAGACAAGAACATCGAGACTGTGGAGGAATTGCGAAGCGGCGATATTGTTCTTGCGGCTGGTGAGGTCGAGAATCCCACCTATAAGGAGCTTCGCGAGGTTACCACAAAATACGAAGATAAGGAACTGCCGATAAGGGTATTACGTGCAGATTCGAACGGTGTGGAAGAGGAGCTTACTATTACGGTTACGCCAAAACGTTCGAAGGAAGATGGACGGGTAGTAATTGGCATTTTCCTTGTGCCGGCGTTTGATGCTGAGCATCCGGTTGTTGCCAAGACTATTACTACTGAAGATTGGCCGGTGAAACTGGAAATTCCCCGCGGCGCAGTGATAACCGCTGTTGACAGAGTCAAGGTGTCAAGTTTTTACGATGTTGTCCGCGAAATCAAACGAAAAGCTGGTGAGCGTATTATGATTAAATATCGTCTGGATGAGAAAATAACCGGCGGCGTTGCACTGGATGTGAAGGCGGATGAGGATTTCGCGGCTGTCAAATCGGTTTTTGCTGACTTTGTTCCGTTTAAACCTTTAGAGAGACTTTATAAGGCCAGCAGTCCGGTTGATGCAATCGGGATGGGATACAGAAAGACCGTTATGTTTATCGCTCAAGCATACATAACGATAAAGGGTTTGGCAGGCGGGCGTGTCAGCCCGAAAAGTCTTATGGGGCCTGTCGGTATCGTCAGCCTGAGTTACAAAATTGTTGCTGAGCGGCCGTTGATAGACTACGTTTATTTTCTTGGTTTGATAAGCGCCTTTCTTGCGGTGTTTAATATTTTGCCGCTGCTGCCTTTTGACGGAGGATTTATTGTGTTTTTGCTGATTGAGAAAATCAAGGGTTCGCCGGTCAGCGTGCGCATTCAGGAGAAAATTGCATCTGTCGGCTGGGTGCTGGTGCTTGCACTTGTTCTTTACGTGACGTTTAACGATATTGTCAGGAGTTTTTTCAGCTAAGTGATTAGCGGGTGTGGAATGACGAGCTTTGAAGAATATCATAAAGGGGAATTCGGCACCCTGAGAGAAGCGGATGCTGAAGTTTATGAGTTGATGACAAGAGAGTATGAAAGATTACAAAACAACATAGAGCTTCTCGCTGCGGAGAATCAGTGCTCACGAGCGGTTTTAGCGGCACTTGGCTCAGTTGTTCAGAACAAGACGGCTGAAGGTTTTCCAGGGGCCAGACTTCACGGGGGCTGCGAAGTTATTGATGATGTGGAGAGACTTGCAATCAGCAGAGCCAAAGAGGCATTCGGCGCTCGATATGCAAATGTGCAGCCGCATTCCGGCACGGGCGCCAACCATATTGTCATTACCGCAGTGCTGGAAGCGGGGGATAAGATATTAAGTCTCGGTTCGGAACAGGGGGGACATTATTCGCACGGAGATGCGGTTTCCCTCACAGGCAAGTTTTTTGACGTAGAGAATTACTACGTCGATAAGAGAACTTTTCTTTTAGATTACGATGCTATCAGAGACAAGGCAATCAAGGTAAAGCCCAAACTGATTATATGCGGCGCTTCCGCATACGTCAGGACGATAGATTTCAAGAAGTTCAGAGAGATTGCGGACGAAGTGGGAGCATATCTTCTGGCGGATATCTCGCACATATCGGGATTGGTGATGGCCGGCGCCCATCCGTCATCGGTGGAGTATGCGCATTTTACAACAACGAGCACATATAAGCCGGGAGGGCCCAGAGGCGGCCTTATACTGATGGGGGGAGACTACGAAAAAAAGATAAAAGTGCAAGGAAAAGATATGCCTCTGTGGAAACGTATCGAAAATGCGACATTTCCGGGAGTGCAGGGGACGCCGTATTTGAACCACATAGCAGCTAAAGCGGTATTCTTCAAAGAAATGCTTGCCGACGAATACAGAAGCAGACAATTCAAAATCATAGAAAATGCAAGGAGACTGGCAGGGGATTTACTTGATTCGGGACTTGACGTGCTCACAAAAGGGACAGATAATCATATGATTCTGATAAACACAGGGAATTCGCGAGAGGGCTTGACGGGTGCGACAGCACAAAAGTGCCTCGAAGAGTGCGGTATAATCGTCGATAGAATGCTGCTGCCTTATGACAAGAGAGCGTCTGCGATTACCAGCGGCATCAGATTAGGCACGCCTATCGTTACGAAAAATGGGATGGGGACTGAACAAATGCAGAGTATAGCGGGGCTGATAGATGCGGTGCTAAAACGCATAGAGATAATAAGTGAAACCGAATACAAAATAGACAGTTCATTTAGAGAACAGATAAGAGCCGAAGTGGCCGAATTATGCGACAAGTTTCCAATGCGTTAGCTTTTTTACTCAAGACAGCCGCATTGTGGGCCGAATTCTTAAACAGCTCCAATAAGCGGATGTCATAGGGAGGTTGTAATGTATAAAGAGCATACGGTTTGTGTGGTTGTTCCGGCATATAACGAAGAAGAACTTATCGGCAGAGTTCTTGAAACTATGCCGGGGTATGTTGACAAAATAGTGGTGGTGGATGATAAAAGCACAGACGAGACGGCAGAAATAGTTCGCAAGGCAGCGGATAAGTCGGGCGGCCGGATTGTTCTGATACAACACGATGAAAACCAGGGTGTCGGAGGCGCCATTGTAAGCGGTTACAAATGGGCCCGTGATAATCAGGTGTCTGCCACCGCTGTTATGGCCGGCGACGCTCAAATGGACCCTGATGACCTGTCAAATCTTCTGGAGCCAGTAGTAACAGGTCAGGTCGATTACGCCAAGGGGAACCGGCTTTTTACCGGTAATGCCTGGCAAATCATACCGAAGGTGCGGTACTTAGGTAACTCTTACACGTCTTTGCTTACCAAGATTGCATCGGGCTACTGGCACGTGGCGGATTCCCAGACAGGATATACGGTGATTAATTTGCGTGCGCTAAAGATATTAGATTTGGACAAGATATATAAAGACTACGGGATGCCAAATGATATGCTGGTAAAACTCAATGTCTATAATCTGAGGGTTCGTGATGTGCCGATAAAGCCGATTTACAACATCGGCGAAAAAAGCGGCATAAGAATTCATAAAATCGTGCCGAAACTTTCCTGGCTGCTGCTGGAATGTTTTCTTTACAGAATGAAGGAAAAATATATCATCCGTGATTTTCATCCGCTGGTGTTCTTTTATCTGTTTGGGTTTATATTTGATATAACTACGGTAGTTTTATTTATACGCCTTTTTTACATCTGGTTTAACTCCGGACATATTCCGCCGATAAACGCTCTGGCTTCAATGTTCTGTTTCATCTCGGCGGTACAGTTTACGCTCTTTGCAATGTGGTTTGATATGGAAAGCAATAAGGATTTGAAATGAGAGATTTTACCTTAGCTGCTTACGAAGAATACCTTCAAGTTATTAAATCCTCATACGAGAATATATTGACGTTCAGCGAATACTTTTGTGCAGAGCCCAAGCCCGAAAGTTTTTGTCTCATCCGTCACGATGTGGACCGCAAACCGGGGAATGCGCTTCGAATGGCCAAACTTGAAAATGGGATGGGCATAAAATCGACCTATTATTTTCGTGTGAAGTCTCATACCTTCAAACCTGAGATAATAATAGAAATTGCGGGTTTACGACATGAAATCGGCTATCACTATGAATCCCTTTCAGATGCTAACGGCGATATGTCACTGGCATTGAAAGATTTTGAGAATAACCTGAAGAAATTGAGGGAAATTGTGTCCATACGGACTATATCTATGCACGGCCGGCCATTAAAACCCTATGATAACCGTGATATGTGGAGAAGCGACGACAATCATAACAGGTTAATCGAAAAATATGGGATTTTAGGTGAGGTTTATCTTGATATTGATTACACGGACATCGCCTATATCAACGACACAGGACGCAACTGGACATCCGGAAGATTTAATAGAAGAGATAAAGTTGCGTCGAATATTGAAGTTGATTTTAAAAACGGAGAAAGTCTTTTAGGATATTTGGGTTCCTCGCCTTCTTCAAAGATGGCCTTTCAAATACATCCCGAAAGATGGGAGAGCGACGTGATAAGCTGGGTAATTCAGTATTTTTCAGATACGGCTGTTAACATAGTCAAGTGGTGCCTGCGATGAATTATCGGATTTTTGAAGAGTGTGATTATCCGAGGTGGGATGAGTTTGTCGACCTTTCGCCTCAAGGGGGCATTTATTCCAAATCGTTCTATTTAAAAAGTGTGGGCTACCCGTTTAAAATTGGTGTTGTTGAAGAAAATGGTAAGGTAATCGGCGGCATCGTTTTGGCTAAAAATGAAGTTGGTGTTCTTTCGAATCCGCTTTTTGTTAAGCATCTTGGCGTTTTGTATGCGGATGATGTTGAAAAATCGGGAAAAGGGCGGGATTTGAAGTATAAGATTGACAGAGAAATTATTTCAAATATGAGTGGTTGGAAAATCTGGTCATATTCTTTTCATCCGAATTTTAAGAATTGGCTCAATTTCTATTGGAGTAGGTATAAACAGACGACGCGATACACTTATCAGATTGATTTTTCGAAGACATCGGATTTCAGGGCGAACTACGGGGAAAAAGTCAAATCTCCTTTACGTGCGGCCCGCAAGGCGGAACTGGTAGTGGATGACATCGATGCCGCTGCTTTTGCCGAAGTAAATGAAAAGACATACAAAGGTAAAGGAGGTCGGCAGCCTTACAGCAGGAAAAGACTGGTGAATTTACTAAACCAGTTAAGTGAACAAAAGTGTCTGTGTATGAAATCAGCAAAAGATCGAGAAGGCAATATACATTCTGTTGCGGCAATTGTTTATGACAGGCGTTCCGCCAACCTGATTTTGAATGGGACCGACCCTGCTTACAGGCAATTCGGCGGCAACAGCATGCTGATTGATTTTATGATTGAGTTTGCATCAAAAAAGTGTGGGATTTTTGATTTTGAAGGTTCGATGCACGAACAGATAGAAAAGTTTTATCGCGGTTTCGGCGGAGAACTGGTTCCATACTATTTGATTTACAAAGCCAACTTGCCGACTTTATTATATCATTGTCTTTTAGATACTGCAAAAAAGTGGAGCTGATTAGTTGTGTCTTACTACTGGGAAGAAGTTGACAAGAAAAGGTTCGGCAAATCGCTCAAATGGTTTGAACGGAGAATTTTCGCACGGGTAATCGGAAATCGCCCGATACAGTCCTGCCTTGATGTTGGCGGCGGGGCGGGACATAAGTTTGCCGTAGATTGTGAAGATTATACTCTGGTGGAAATGGAACCTGCAGCCATTGCGATTTTTCGGGATAGATACCCGGCAGGGCATTTTATTGAAGGCGATTTTCTTGCATTGAACCTTGAGAAGAAATACGACCTGATACTTATGATTCAATTAAGCACCTACGCGGAATGCATCAGGAAGATGGTAACTAAGGCGTATTCGCTGCTTGCTGAGAATGGCTTGATGTTATTTACCGCAACAAACAAAAATTCTTACAAAGGATTGTTATATTCAAAAGGATATGCCTATCAGGAAGGATATGCCTATCAGGAATCGTATTCGGCATTAAAAAAGTTTCTTAAAACTCTCGGTGCTTCATCGATAAGCTATTATGGGTATGGGTGGTTGCCGTTTCGCAGGGACAGCAATTCTATTTTGATACCCCTGCTGAAATGGATTGATATTGTTTTTGGCAGATTTGTCTCATTGAGTCCGTGGTTATTGATTATTGTGAAAAAATGAAAGTACTGGTTGATATCAATCATCCGTCACAGGTTCACCTGTTTAAGTATGTCATAGCAGAGCTCCGAAAACACGGACATAACGTGATTGTAACCGCCAGCCAAAAGGACGTATCTTATAAGCTGCTCGACAGTTATGACTTGAGGGTTAGGGATGTTGAGGTCAAACCGGTTTACAACATCGGCGAAAAATCCATGATGAAGATGCAAAAGGTCATAGTAACGCTGTCGTGGTTGCTTTTGAAGGACTTTTTGTACCGGCTTAAGGAGAAATATATTATCAGGGATTTTCATCCGCTGTTTTTTTTCTATGCATTCGGCTTTTTATTTGATATAGTTACAGTGCTTCTTTTTATCAGGTTGTTTTATATATGGTTTTCCACAGGGCATATTCCGCCGATAAATGCGCCGGCAGCAATGTTTTCCTTCATCTCGGCTGTGCAGTTCACGCTCTTTGCGAGGTGGTTCGATATGGAGAGCAACAAGGATTTGAAATGAGCCGGATTCGCTGCATCTTACATTTTTAAGGGGGGCGACTATGCGGGTTAATATAGTTACTACATCCTATCCGAGATGGCAGGGAGACCCCTCAGGGTTTTTTCTAGTTGAGCTGGCATATAATCTGTCTCAGCAACCCGATATTAAGGTGACTGTGCTTGCCCCTGCTGACTGTGGAGTAAAGTCGTTCGAAGTTCAGCGAGGCGTAACGGTTCGGCGAGTACGATATTTCTGGCCAAGGCAACTGCAGAAACTTGCATACGGCGATGGCATACCGGCCAATATCAAAAAAAGCAAAATAGCGTTGTTCAATGTCCCTTTTTTTCTTATTTTTTTCGCGGCGAGGCTGTCTCTGCAAAGTCGCGGAGCTGATATTATTCATGCTCATTGGGGCATAGCGGGGGCTCTTGCAGCGGCGACAAAGTTTATTCACCGCCGAGTTGTTGTCGTTACAATTCACGGCACCGACTTGAGCACAAGCAATAAACTCATAAGACTGGTAACGCAATGGTGCATAAAAAAAGCTGACGCTGTGATTGCAAACTGCCGGGAAAATTATGAATGCATCGTAAAAATGCGAGGCGATAAAGGCAACTGTTTTTACATCAATAATGGTGTAGAATATCCGTCGGATGAACATATAGCAAAACTTCGCAGTCAGTGTAAAAAAAACAACGGAATTATAAACATTATCAGCGTCGCAAGATTGATACCCGAAAGACGATATGACGTTCTGTTGAAGGCATTTGCAAAACTGTGTGCAAATCACAATAGTGTTTTTTTGACGGTGGTTGGTGATGGACCCGCAAAAGTTGAACTGGAAAGATTATCTGCGGAGCTTAGTTTGAAAGACAGAGTCAGATTTATCGGAAGGGTAGAGCATAACGAGGTTTTCTGGTATCTGGCCAAGTCGGATATCTATGTTTCATCTACTATGGTGGAGACACACGGCTATTCCGTGGTGGAGGCCGCAGCTTATGGGTTGCCTGTCATTACTACAAAGGTTGGTTTTCCCGCTGAACTGGTTATAAATGGGAAAACGGGTTTTGTCGTTGAACCTGGCAGTGAAGAAGCATTGCTCAAAGCAATGCAAAAAATGCTCGCAGACCCTGATTTTTTACGCCAGGCAGGACAGGATATGCGAAAAAGGATTCAGGAACTTAATTTGTCTTGGTCCGAATGGGCAGAAAAAATATTAGAGGTTTATAAGATCTGTTTAAAGTCGGAATAATCGCTATGTGGGTCAGGACCGAATTGATTGATTGTCCCCTATGCGGCAATAAAGGATTTGACGAGATAGCAGTGCGAGCCGACGACCTTCATATAGTAAAATGCAAAAACTGCAGTCTGGTCTTTCTTAATCCACGGCCTGTTTTGGAGGACATAGGTAAATTGTATGAACAGGATTATTATTCAGACAGGGTATGCGGAGAAATGTCATTTAAGGGGTTACCGGCCTCAGTTGTAAATGTCCGGTATTACAAGCCCTATGCGTTTGATATTTTAACTGAAAAAGTTGAGCTTAACGGCAGAAGAACGCTCGATATAGGATGTTCCTTTGGCAAATGGGTTTACTGGATGGCCAAGGCAGGCGCAAAAGCTGTCGGCATAGATTTGGCTGAGGGATGTATCAAATGGGGCAAGAAAAATCTTAACCTCGATTTAAGACAATGTGCAATTACTGATATTGATGAACCGGATAATTCTTTCGATGTTATAACGATGATAGACCTTATAGAACACGTTGCCGAGCTTGGTGGCTTTATGAAAAATCTTATGAAACTGCTTAAGCCGGGCGGATTAGTGTTTGTCCAGACGCCTAATTTTGAAAGTTACTATAAATATCGTCAGAACTGGCTGTTTCTCCATTTTGGCCTCGAGCACATACTTTATTTTGATACGGCTGTGCTCGACAAGCTTTTTATGAAGTATGGTATGCTGCCTTTTGGCCAAACCTGCGTTTTAGATACTATTCCGTGCGATAAGCAAGGTTTTATAAAGCAACAGAGAGGCCTCAAAAGAAGGTTAGCCTCGTTTTTATTGCAATTGCCTCCATTCTGTGATTTTATCCATCGAGACTTATCAAGACTATTTGCGTCGCAATATGCTTATAAATATGATACGAGCAGGCAGTCAGGTGCCATTATTATTGGTTGTTACAAAAAGAAAAGCCGATAAGGAATAGAATGCTGTAAGGGATTGGAGTCTGCGAAATTTATCACTAAAGAATGATCTTATCCGTTTTTCTTTTTGATAACAACTTCAATAGAATATTCACCTTCGCTCTGAACATCATCAGACACAATCCTGTAACCTTCATCACATATTTTTGCCTCGATGATTTCATAACCAGATAAACATCTTTTTATCAGCGGAATCACGCCAACAGTATCAGGATGTTCATCTCTATCCAGAAGGAAAAAACGCTTATGTTCCGGATTCCAGCGACTCGGCAGAGTCTTTTTTCGTTCGTACAATTCCCTGTCGGGCAGATAAAGAATCAGATAACCCCCTGGTTTCACAGCCCGCCACCAGTTCTTAATCGCAATTTTGGCGTTATTCATATGTTCCAACAAATGCGAAGAATACACAAAATCAAATTCCCCTTCCTCAATACCCTGCAGCAACTGCCCATCGCCGTCCTCAATATCCCAACCACGACATTCTTTAGTTATAGGGTCTCCGCCATATCCAACGTCTAATCCTTTACCCTGACAATATTTCTCAAAAAAATTTTCCCTTATTCTTCGGGGCTTTGCCTTACTTGTTTCCAATACTCTCAAAGGCCGTCTGATATATCTGTATATAAATTTTACATATTGTATCGAAAGAAAACGATATAGAGACTCCGGCAAAACACTCTTCAGCAATTTTATTAAAAGTTTCATTCGATATTCTTAACTATTCTTTAAATATGGATACAAATCTTCCTGCAGTCAATAATATGTCAATTATTGACACGAACAAATCATTTTATCCATTCGAAAAATTATTTCCGCTTCTTTTTGAAAACGAATGTGATTCCTAACTCTAAAATTAGTTTATAAAGCTGTGAATATATGATCTCTGAAAGCGTAAACCATCTAAAGCTTGACAACGATACATTGCCCCGTGGGCAAACTACATGGAAACTCTAGTTTTTCTGAAAAGAATTCATCAACTGCAGCTTTTGCGCCAGGACAAGTAGCAAAGCCATAATCATCGAAAATCATTGTGCCACCAGTCTTCATTCTTGGATAGAAAAATCTACAACAATCCATTACAGATTTGTAGATATCGGCATCAATATGAACAAAACAGAACCGCATATTCATAATCGGCGAAGCGGTATCAGGGAAAATTCCCGGCCAAAGACGAGTATTATCACAGTCCTTCAGAAATTTTTTGACGTCGTCGAGCAACACGTCGGAAAAATCACCCTTCCTGTGAAGATCTTTATTTTTATCCGTCGGTGGCATCCCAGTGAAGGTGTCAAAAAGATGTACGGTTTTATCGGTTTCGGCAAAAACTTTTGAAATTAATCTGGCAGTTCCTCCCTTATAAACGCCGATCTCAGCTATATTTCCCTCTAAACTGCGACACTGCAGTGCGAATTGATAAAGCATAAAACATCTTGTTCTATCAATAAGCGTACGATGCCCGATTTGCTCTGCCAATGTGCAAAAGGCATTATCATCGCTCCAGATTGGTTTGCCAGCAGGCATCCTCTGGATTGTCAAACCAAACCTTGAAAGGGTGGAATTTATCCATTCTGCCACTTTCTGCCTCATAACCTCTGACTCCTTTTTTAATTTGTGAATCCCTATTGACAATTAATTAAATAGGGTGAGATTAGGCTCCTTTATTTTTTAAACAATTTACTAGAAACTAATATTTATTTACTTTTCTTTATACTGATTATTTTAACAGGGTGGTGTTATGAATTCCAGCAATTACATCAGCGGGATGAACGCTGTTCACGATTTCCTGGCAAAGATTATGGATTTTTTTGGTTCGCCAGATGTGCTTAAGCATATATTCAGCTATCGGGTCTTGGTTTTTTTTGGGCAATACTATATGTTTTGTATCGTTATCAAAATACCTTCTTGATACGTATTTCCATTCGCCCGGGTAAATAGTAATGGTCGGGACATTCAAGAATTCAGCAAGATGCAATAGACCATTATCATTGCTCAAGACCAGACTGGTTTTTGTGAGTAAATCGATGATTTGGGAGATAGTGAGCGAGTCGGCCAAATCGTGAAATTTTTTGTTTTCTCTAACGGTTGCGGAGATAATACTCGGGTCGTACTCATTGGGTGCAGAGACTATCGCGACATCACAGTTTCCACTCCCGAGGACGGTTTCAATCACGTTGACGAAGTTTTTAAAAGGCCATCGCTTGTATGACTGTGAGCCGCTGCCCGGCAGGATAAGCATCAGTTTGCCGGTTAAAGGTATAAAGTTTGACGGCAAAGATGCTTTTATAAGTGCTTGATTTAATTTATTCACGTATTTTTCAGCTTTAAGACTGTCATCAAGACAGCGAACAAGATTAAAGTGCATATTAATGAGATGTTCGTTGTAATCTGATACTGCCTGTTTTGTCAGCAGGAAACGGAATTTGTTTTTTTGCTGCCGCCAGAACTTAGGGCCGATTCTGTCCTTCGCTCCTGAAGCAATCGCGACAACATATTCGTCAGGTAAACAGGCTTGAATGGTTAAAATGGCCATATCAAATTTTTGCTTTCTGATGCTTGTGCAAAGTCTATAAAAATCTTTCAGGTAATGAATTGCTGCCAAAGGTGAAAGGCTTCTTAATCTCTTAAGGTGTATGACGTCATCGAATTTAAGAACATCTTCCAGCAGAAACCTGTTGAACCTTATATGCGGCACAACAGCGGCAATATAAGCGGATGGATAAATATCCCGCAATGCAAGGACTGTCGGGGCGACAAAAAGTGTATCACCAAGGCCCGACGAGAAGAACATCAGGATTTTCATTCTGAATCTCCCTGTGCCTGCTGCTGCATTTGGGCGGCATATTCGCGACGCCGCTGCAGAATTCCAACGCCTCCCAGAGATGTTCCTAAAACAAGCACCAAAACAGTGCCGATAACTCGCAAAATGGTAGAGGCGAGAATTCCTTCCATCATACTTAATCCAATTTGTTCTGTAACTATTCCAAAAATGATTTCTCTTACGCCGATGTTTCCAGGAGTGATTACAACAACGTCAGCAACTTTCAAGACAGCCAGAAAAATGACTGTTGCTGTAATGCTGATGTGGACGTTGATACTCAGGAAACAGACATAAAACATTGTTGTGGTGATGATAAAGGCAAGCAGGGTGGCTGAAACGATTGACAGGATGTAAGTGCCGTCCTTTAAAGATATTACAGCAGTTGCAAAAACATGGGAAAGTTTAGAATGACTCCACACAAGAGCTTTGTTTTGCACCTTGAAAAGGCGAATGACCGCATCAGCGATAATCGGTCCGGCTATTACAAGAGTAACCAATCCGCTTAAAAACAGCCATGCATCAATGCCGGCGATTTGCAGCCGGCGATTTGTCAGCAGTACTATTATCAGCGCAAAGATGAGATTGATACTGATTTCCATCCATGCAAAAGATGCAAGACTGCTTATATAGTGCGTGTAAGAAATATTGTGGTTCTGCTTGAGTGTTACGCCGCGGTACAGGTTTCCTAATTGAGGAATAACAGTGTTGAGGAATCGTCCGAGGAGAAATATTTTATACCACCCGCCGACGGGGATTCGGACATTGCTACATTTTTCCATAACGATTTTCATACAAAGACCATTTACGGCAAGGTCGAGGACAAGCAGTATGACCAGAGCGGCTATGAACAGCGGGCGCAGATTGAAAGCAAGCTGAAGCTGCTGTTTATTTTTGATGAAGAAAATTATAATATATACAATGCAAACCGCAGCAATGATATTCTGAATGAGTCTTTTGTGCTCTCTTAAATGCATCAGGCTATTTGTTAATTGGTTTTGTATTTTGCAGATTGAAAATCATATAGGGCGGCATTCCAGCCCTGTAGAACTTGCCGTTTTTTGTTTCGCCAGGGTCGCCGCAAATATAACTGAACAACTCATACTCCTTTTGCAGTTGGTTTATAAGCGGATTTAACTGCGGGACGCTTGGAATGAGATAATAGGGGAACCGGCCTGTTTGAGCTAATTGTTTTATCTGTTCAAAACTTGTAGCGGGTACAATTTCTCTATCAAGATAATACGCATATTCGGGACGGTAGAAACCGCCTTTTGATGCGTGCTGGTTCACTATGAAATCCTCAAAACTCAGGAGGGCTTTATCGGGTGGTATCACACTATTAAGGGTTTTGAACATTTCAATTTTGCCTGTCGGCTGCCATCGGATGCCGTAATAGTAATTAGCGCCGCCGATGCAGAAAATAACGATAACCGCGATAATTGCAGTTGTGCAGACATTGGCCAAGAGGCGGTTTGCGCGCTCCAGCAGGTCTTTAATCAGCAATACGCCCAGAGCACAGGAAATCGAAATAAACGGCAGCATAGGTGATTCCCATGTCTGATGTGCCCACAGACAACCTCTTAAAATGAATAGCTGAAATACCCACGGCATAAGAAAAAGCCAGAACAGAGGGAATTGCAATGCACGACGGGAGTCTTGTTTTTCCGGTTTTGGTTCCATAAATACAATCGACTGACCGACTGTGAAATAAGCGATAACTATTATCAAAACAGGAATGGTAAAATTTGACACTGCATATTCCCAGAATACAGCAAACCATTTGCCCCAGACAAATTCCGGCATTTCTCCTTTTGCTGAGCGCCATTTATAGAGGTCAACTATTTTTTGGATGTCCCAGCCATAGCCGGCGGCCATTACTGTAAGATCTACCGCAAGACTGATAAAAGGGGCAAAGATGAGAATGGCGAGAAGTATTTTATCCGGTCGGCTTCGGCGATGGATACAATGACAGACGTAATGAACGCCTACAGCCATTGCAAAAAAGAAAGCGGACCAGCCGAACTGGAGTCCAAGGAAAGTGGTAATAGCCAGGCCGAAATAATGCAAAGAACGTTTTTCGGGATTGCTGCTTATGACACCAATCAGTTTGAGGTAAAACCAGTAAGCCGCTAGTGCCAATGGTATCAGTGAGCCATCCGTACCGAAGTACTGGACGAGAGGAAACAGAACAAAAAACAATCCTGACAGCAAGGTGGTTTTGTCGTCTGTTAATTGTCTGACAAGTATCAGAAATACCAAAAGGGACAACAAAGCAAAGCTGATGATGTATATGCGAACAGTTTGTTCACTGACCCCCAGTCCCCGCATAAGAACTGAAAGTATCAAGTTGCTGAGCTGTGGATGGTCCCAATATCGGGATGGATTTTTCGGTGGTGGGTTGCCGACGGCCCAGGTGGTTACACCTTTTGTATAGGCCAAACCGTATTTTACATGTGCTCGTGAGACCCAAGCTGTGCTTGCCTCGCCCCAGCTGTGAAGGCCGTAAAACGGCCGGTTGATATCACGAGCCATCTCGCAGACGAGCAAAATCGCCAATAAGCCGAATATCGCCCAGAAGTTGGTGGGCTTTTGTTTTGCAATTGGTTGAATATTTTTGCTCATTTTAACATCCTGTCATAAAAAAACTAATCATAAGTCTAAATACAAAGGATGCAATGTATTTTTCGGCATTTTATATATAAATCCTTTGGGAAAGCCATTATTGACGGGCATTGAGTTTTTTTGTGAATGTATCTAAATGTTGGGCAGCACAGGATACAAGACTTGCAATCGTTGCTTATATTGCTTGTGTTGTTATCTTCGCTGTATATCAGCTTGGACAAATCATAACTGAAACCTGTCAGGCTGAATACACCAAAAGGGCGCCAATAAGCGGGTAAATTAATGGAAAAAGTTGCAGAATTGTGTTATTTTTTGCTGCAAACCACCCAACCCTGTATAATAAATGATTATCGCTTAGGAGAAACAGCGAGTATGTTAAATAAACTGAAAGCACTCAAAAACGTATTTGTAGCAAACGCAATGGCTGGGATAAACGTGAAATACATCCATCAGCAACTTGCGAACAACGAGATTGAAACACTAAAAAGGAATTCACGTCATCGGAATCCTAAGAGCCTGATTCCGTTTGGGCACAAGGTATATTCCCAGAATGAAGAGGATGGAATTATAAGAGAGATATTCAACAGGATAGGAGTGAATAACAGGGTATTTGTAGAATTTGGGGTCGGAAACGGTTTAGAAAATAACACATTGGCTCTGCTCTTTGATAACTGGGGTGGACTTTGGATAGAAGCTTCTTCAAAATCTGTACGTAAACTGAAGAAGGCTTTTCATAATACCATAAGTAAAGGCCGTTTAAGCATAATAGAAGCTCTTGTCACTAAAAGTAACATAAACAGTTTAATCTCTTCTTCAATAACTGCCGAAGAAATAGACCTTCTGTCTATAGATATTGACGGCAATGATGTGCATGTCTTTAACTCAATAACCTGCATCAAACCGAGAGTTGTTGTGATTGAATACAATGCGAAGTTTCCGCCGCCAATTTTGTTTTGTATGGAATACGATGAATCATACCGTTGGAAAAGGGATGACTGCTTTGGAGCATCCTTGAAGTACCTGGAGAACAACTTTGCCAAAAAAGGCTACAATCTTGTCGGCTGTAACTTAACCGGTGCAAATGCTTTCTTTGTTCGAAAGGACCTTACTGCAGACAAGTTCGTGGAGCCGTATTCTGCTGAAAATCATTATGAGCCGGCACGATACTATTTGAGCGGTCTCTCATCTGGACATCCATCATCTTACGAGACTCTCGAGAAATCACTAACAATGCGCAGTACCTGACGGTGTGGAAGCCCCACGGCCGGTGAGATCAGTCGTTAGGCGGCGCGAGAGGATAGAAGATTAACGGAGTAAATATTCTGGTTGCAACAAAAAAGCCCTGCCCTTTCAATATCTAATCGGAAATTTCTTGCTTAACGCCGTCTTTTCTGTTAAGGTAAAAATTTCTATGAACGAGGTGTAAGTTGTATCGTAATTTGATTGGAGACGAGAATATGAAACGCTATTGTTTAATTTTAACCGTCCTTATCGTTGCTTCTGCCTGCCTTTTGCAGATTGGCTGTGAAAAGCAGTCTGTGGCGACGGGGGAGTCTAAACCTGAGGTAACGGCGTCCGAGCCAGCGGGTGGTTCGGCAAAAGCTGAAACTGCCCCTGCGGCTGTTAAAGGTAGGCCGGAAATTACGTTTGAAAAAGTGATTCACGATTTCGGTAACATCGAGCCGGGGTCAAAAAATGTTTGTGAGTTTAAATTTACAAACACAGGGGACAGCTTGTTGAAAATAACAGAGGTTAGCAAGACCTGTGGCTGCACGCCATATACGCTGGCGAAAATGGAATATGAACCGGGCGAAAGCGGGACCTTGAAAGTGGAATACAATGCGAGCGCACAGCCAACTACGGTAAGGAAAACTCTGTTTGTGTCCAGCAACGATGAGGCAAGGCCCAAGGTCGAACTGGTCATAAAGGCCGAGATTGTAGCGAAAATAGATTACCAGCCGAAGAGAATTGACCTTGTGCTCAATAAGGAAAACGCTGGCTGTCCGGCGATTACGGTTAAGAGTTTAGATGGTAAGCCATTTGCGATAAAGCAGTTCGCGGCAGTTGTGCAGCCCAAGCCGATAGAAAATGTTATTACCGCAGATTATAATTCTTCAGCAGAAGCGACGGAATTTGTTCTTCAACCGAAGGTCGATGTGGAAAAACTGCAGGGAGAATTAGGCGGGAGTATTGAAATTACTCCCACCTATCCGGGTAGTGGTGTGATAATCATTCCTTTTGAAGTGCTGCCGAGATTTAAGATTACTCCGCCGTCCCTTATTGTCTATAAGGCCGAGCCGGGAAAGGCGGTAACAAAGGAGGTCTGGATACTTAACAACTATGATGAGGATTTCGAGGTTGAGTCAACATCGACACAAGAAGGCGCTATAAAGGTTTTAAGCCAGGAAAAGACTGACAATCGTTATAAGTTTGAGCTGGAGATAACACCACCAGCCAGTGAAAAAGGCCAAAAAGGGTTTTTCACAGATGTGTTTTTTGTGAATATAAAAGGCGGTGAGAAACTGAAGGTTGCCTGCAGGGTATTCTATTCGAGAAAAACAGGGGAATCATCCCACACCAATTGAGCTTGGCTTGCGCCTGGTTGATGGGTAATAAGCTGACTTGGCATATTTATTATGCGATTGGTAGCTTGCGTCAGCCGGAGGCCGATAAATTTGTGTGTTGACAGTGGGGGTCGTCTCTGTGTTGGCTATGTCAGCAAATTGTGAAATCTTGATTTATGAAAATAGCTAACCAAATCATTACGGTTGTGGCAGGATTAGTCCTTATCGTCGCAGCGGCGCTGAAAATCCATCAATTGCTAACCGAGCCGATTATCAGCAAAGGTTTCTTGGAGTCCTGGGAGTTCTTTTTAATCCAGATACCGTTGGAACTTGGGCTGGGAATATGGCTTGTCTGCGGACTGTTCAGGAAGGCGGCCTGGATGGTAGCGGTGCTGGCTTTCGGGTTGTTTATAGCGGTAACGCTGCAAAAAGGGCTCATCGGGGCAGAATCCTGCGGCTGTTTTGGGAGGGTTAAGGTCAATCCGTGGATAACCCTTTCGGCGATTGATATACCGCTTTTTCTTGGGCTGGTGATTTTCCGGCCGAGGGGGTTGAAGCTCCTGCCGCCGCCGTGGCCTTCGGCGAAACACTTCTTTGGCGTTGCTATTCCGACATTTATCGTTATCGGCGTTATCATACCGGTTCTGATACTCTATAAGCCGCCTGATAAGACAGACAAATATGAGGTGGTAAAACCCAACGAATGGATTAGAAAAGAAAATTTGGGCGAAAAGCAGATTGGCGAGGAATGGTCGATGCTCAAGCACATCGATATCGCCGATTCCCTGCGGTCGAATATTGCCGTCGTGGTGTTTTATAATACCGGATGCGATGCCTGTCAGGATGCCATTCCACTATACGACCAGATGAGCCGCGATATGGCCGGTAACAGGGACTCGATACGGTTCGCATTTATTGAGATTCCTCCGTATGCTTCAGGGAAAGATAGTATTGTTCCGGTCGATACGCTATGCCTGCGAGGCAGGCTCGATTCGAGCAAGGAGTGGTATATTCAAACCCCTTTGGTTGTGGTGATACGGGATGGTTTGGTGGTCAAATCCTGGGAAGCCGAAACCCCACAGCTTGATGAGATACTGGATGCTGTGCAGGAAACGGGCGGCTTTATTTTGGAAAAATAGTTCATTGGGGGGAACCAAATGTTGTCGGCGATGTCAAAAAATGAGGGGACCTGAAAGCGTGATATGATAAAGACATTGCGGATAACAAGTATTATAGCGGTGGTCTTGGCGGTTATTTTCTTTGTTTTTCCTGCGGTTTTTGGTGTTCGCGGCGATAAGCAAATTGAGCAATTTTTGAATTCTGCCGGCGTAATTGAGGAGTTCAGGGGGGCCAAGGGTGATAAAGTCAAGGATAGCCGGCAGGAAATCTCGCCGCTTGTAAAGCAGGCAGAAGCTTTTGCGTTGTATTTGAATCCGCCCCCTGAGCCAAAGCCAGAACCTTCGGTGTCCCATAACGAACCCAGGCCGGTGGCTGTTTCACCTAAATTTAGGCTTGTTGGCACCAGTCGTCATGAGTTGCACCCGGAACTGTCACTGGCCCTGATTGACGAGCCCGGCAAGGGCCTGCACTGGGTAAGACAATTCAGCAAGGTGGACCATTTAATTATTGAGCAGGTAAAAGACGGTCTCGTAGTTGTTCGAGACGGCGAAAGCACTTTCGAGGTTGTGGCGGAAAGGCCGGAAAAAAGAAGTATTCTTAAGGCGAACCCGTCATCCGGCGGCCGTAGTACCAACAATAGTCCTCCGGTGATAAATGCTGAAGTTCCAATGAGCGCCGAAGAAGAAGCGGCGTTAATGAAAGAAGCGGAAGCTGAGAGGAAAAAGGCCTTAGCTGAGCTGGATGCTATGCAGGCCGAGATGGAAACTGCCGAGGCAGATGTTAAAGCTGGCGAAACTGATGGGGGCACCAAGTCTGATGAAATCACAACGGCGAGGAAAAGGCCTGTTTCCGACCTTAAAACTATGCGTATAAGCGCCAGAGAGGCAAGGAAACTGGGCCGTTTGGGCCGAAGGTTAGAGAACGTTCAGCGGCAGCCGAATCGAGTCGAGGACAATAGAGCTGAAAGTGATGCAAACTTGAATAAGCCAGACTTGAATGATGTGAATATTCCGCGGTAAGGATGTTCCCGCCTCGCCGACACGCGAAAAGGCCGGTATTAGCTATTAGCGAAGAAGGCCGTCATTTAATTTCAGTTTTCCCCGGATTCTTAGCTGAAAATGAGGAACTTTTTGGCGTTTTCTGTGTCTGAATTGATATGGCAGGTATGAAAAAAGGACTTATATTAGCGGTTTTCAGCACGATGAGTCCGATAAGTGTTGATGTAGATATGTAGATTTTTAGTTTGGCAAACTATGGAGTAAATTATGGTAACAGAGCGGCAAATTCAAGGCCGTTGGAGGGCAAAAGTTGTTATTTTTATTTGTGCAGTAACAGTTGTTCTGAGCGGTAGTTTCCTCTTTGCTGCTGAACAAGAAACTGCTTCTGTGGCTGCGCGATACAGGGTTTTTTCCCTAAAACACATATCCGCTGAGCAGGGCAAAAAATATCTTGCCCAGGCCGGGGTCGGCACGGTTTCGCAGCTTCCCGGCGTCAATGCGCTTTTGGTAACGGCCCAGCCGGAGGATTTGATTAAAGCAAGCGCCATTTTGGAGCTTGTTGATAGTGAGGAACCTTTTGATATAAAAACAATTACCGCTGCCTCAGAGATTGCGAATTTTCCCCCTAATGGGCAAATAGCAGCCAAGGTTGGTGATGTATCAATAGGGACCTTTTCTAATCCGCCAAGCGGCACTGCAAAGACCAAAGCAATTATAGACGTTCACAATGATGCCGTGATAGCTGTTGCTCCAGTGGGGCAGCTTGAAAAGATTATTTCTGCTATCGAGCAGCTGCGAAGCAGTAAAGCACAAGCTCTGCAAGGCGCCAAGCCGAACAAATCGGCTGAGGTGAATGAGGTAAGCGGAGCGAAAACAGAAACAGTCACAGAAAATGAGCTTGAAAAAGCCAAAGTGGAGGCAGAGGCAGAGCTTAAAAGAATCGCCGCTTTACCCGCCGAAGAATCATCGAAGGCGGGCCCTCAAGAAGCTGCCGGTCAAGCCAATACAGAAAGCAACGAGCCGAATGAGCTTTTCGATAAGCTTCTCAATTCGATTGCCAGGACTGAGAAGGAACCTATTTTGCAAAAAGAAGGCGAGATGAAAACCGAGGAGACGGCAGTTGAGAAACAGACCCAACAACTGAGTCAGCCAAACGCTGTTGCCCCCGCGCTTGCTGCGCAAGCAGTAGCGGGGGTACCGGAGACAAATGGGCCGAATTCTGTTGATTTGAAACAGGCGGAAGAATCATCGCCGCCAGCTACTGAAGAACCACAGTCCACAGGACACCTTACGGTGGAACCGAATTTAGCTGCTGTTGGAATCTCAGAAACTAATGAAGCTGCCGAAGAACCGGAATCGGAACCAAATGCGGTACCGAAAGTTCACTCGTATGAGCCGGCGCCCATTGCGGATGGGAATGAAATGCTTGAGCTGGATTTGCCAGCGAAGCTTAATATCATAGATTTGGTGGATTTGGTGGGTAAGTATTTACAATTAGATTATATGTATGATGAGACGCAGGTGAAAGGCGAAGTTTCGCTGAAGCTTCAAGGGCCTATCAAGGTAAAGGATTTGTATCCTCTGCTTGAATCTGTGCTGAAGTTCAGGGGCTTTGTGATGACTCGCAGGGGCAATCTTGTAACCATTGTTCCTGCCGGTGAAGCTGTGGGTATCGACCCTGTTCTGCACCCTGAGGCAGGCGAGGTCCGGCTTGGAGATGTGGTTATAACGCGTGTCTTTAAGCTGAAGCATATAGATACGGCCAGTGCGCAAAATCTTTTGAATAGTATGAAGCTCGGCACAAACATCTCGCCGATTCCCGAAACAGGCACGCTTATCATTACCGAATATGCCTACCGTATGGCGCGCATAGAGGAGCTTTTGGAAATGATTGACCAGCCGGGTGCGCCGAGGCAATTCAGGTTCAGGCAGTTAAAATACACGATGGCGACGACGCTTGCTCCGAAAATTAAGGCCCTTGCTGAGCAGTTAGGAACCATATCAATTACTATTGCAGCCCCTACAACGGCTGCGTCGCCGGCCAGGCCCGCCAGAGGGCGAGCTGCGCCAGCGCCCACACCAACCGCACCAACACCAGCCGCTGCGCCGTCATCGGTGGCTAAACCGGCAGTATATTTGGATGCCGATGAGAGAACAAACCGCATCCTGATGATAGGGCTTGAAGAACAATTGATTGTTGTTGATAGTTTGATAGATTCTCTTGATGTGGAACAGCAGGACCTCAGGACTTTGCGATTATACGATATCCAGCATGTCGGAGCCGAAGAGGTGGTCAAGAAACTGCAAGAGCTCGGCGTAATTAGCGGCGGCACGACAACTGGGGGGAGAATTACTGCCGGGGCCAAACCCTCCGGCCTGGGAGCCCCGGGAACCCCTGCACCTGCAGCAGCCGTGCCTGCAGCAGCCGCGGCAACCGCTGAGACGGCGCCTCTTGTGGAACAGCCGCAAGTAGTTGTAATTGAGTCAACAAATTCGCTTTTGGTAAATGCCACGGATGAGCAGCACGTCCGGATAGCTACGATTATCAGCTATGTGGACAGCGAGACTTTAAAGCGGGCAATACCTTATGAGATTTACCCGCTCGAAAACCAGAAGCCGGAGGATTTGGCGGAAGTTCTGCAGAAGTTTATTCAGGAGACCATTAAGGACAAAGAGGGGAAAATCCAGCAAACAATAAAGAAAACAGAAGAAGACATTATGGATAAGAGAAGACCACAGGTGCTGATTGATGTTACACTTGTTGGAATCAGCGAGGATGACGCCTTCAACTATGATTTACAGTTGGTATCCAAGCTCCCGCAAATGGCGAGCGGGTCAATTCTTCCCGTTCTACTTGATCCGAATCAATATACTGGTACAGTTAAAGGGGTGAGTTCTATACTGGGAAGCACAGGAAGCGGACAGGGTTTTTATGCCGACCGTCATATCCAGGCACTATTGACGCTGATGGCGAAAAAGGGCTATGGACGTGTTCTTGCCAGGCCGAAGATACTCGTCAATGACAACGAAAAAGGCCACATTGACACAACAAAAACCATATATATAGCAAGGAGCGCATCTACCGTCTACGCCCCTACGGCGGGGGGAACCCCCGTTGCTGGGACGACTCCCATAAGTACAAGCTTCACTTTCGACCAATTTCCATCGGGTATCAAGCTTGACATAACACCCCATATTAGCGAAGGCAGTCTGCTTCGCCTTGAGCTGAAAATGACGCGTTCAAACCAACCACCCCCGTCTTCCAGCGGCCCGGATCAGCCGCCAGGCGATAAGACCGAAGACAATGTTGAGACGGTAGTTACTGTGCCTGATGACAGCACGATAATTCTTGGCGGCATAATAACCATGGACCAGACCAAGAGTAACTGGAAGGTGCCGCTGTTAGGCGACATCCCAATTGCGGGTGGACTTTTTAGGAAAGTAGGTAACATCAACAACCAAACGAAGCTTTATGTGTTTGTCAAGGCGAATATCCTCAGGCCGGGTGTAGAAGGGACAGGGCTGGCAGACATAAGGGTAATGTCGGAAAAGAATATGGCCGGCTTTGAAGCGGGTGAACGCGATTTCCAGACCCATCAGGACTTCCCTGGGATAGAACCGGAGCCGGTGGAGCCGCTGCGTGTTCTTGAGTCGGAATAGCAAAAAGTGAAAAACGTAAAGCGAAAAATGCAAAGCTGTGGAATTTTGAATTTTTAATTGTGGTTTTTCGCTTTTAGCTTTAAGTTTTTAGTTTTCATGAAGGAATTATTAATACAAACTGCTAAGCGGACGGGGCTGATTGACGCTGAGCGATTGGCCGAGTTTCTGAAAGCAAACAGCGAAGGAAAATCCCGGCTTGATGAGCTGTTGCTCGGCTGTCCGTATTTTACCGAGGCAGCGGTCCTGAAGCTGTTTGCCGCTGCGCTGGGGTGGGAATTTTTAGAGGATATATCTGCCAAGTCTGTGCCGGCCGAATTCATAGAATCTATCCCAGCGACCTATGCCCAGCAGCATTATCTTATCGGCGTAAAACCTAAGGCCGATGACGGAGAGCTTACCGTGGTTTTGTCCAAACCTTTAGACTCCAACATTCTGGATAATGTCTCGAAGATGACCGGTTTGCCCGTCAGGCCGGCGATTTCTACCCGCGCCGCCATTACCGCTGCAATAGATGTTGCCTACGAGCAGAGGACGACGGTCATTGAAGAAGTGGCGGAAGAGCTCGATTCGCAAAATATCGACCAGCTCATTGATGAAGTGGCCACCTCCGATGACCTTCTTGATGTGGTTAATCGTCCGCCGGTTATCAGATTGGTTAACGATATGCTTTTTCGTGCACTGCAATTGCGGGCCAGTGATATTCATGTTCACCCCTACGAAGCAAAGATTCAGATTCGCTACCGTATAGACGGTATTTTATATGATGTTTTAAGTTTGAACAGAAATGTCCTGCCGCTGGTTATCTCTCGTATAAAGGTAATGGCCGGGATGGATATTGCGGAACGCCGTCTTCCACAGGACGGCAGGTGCAGTGTGCGGCTGGGCGAGCGTGAAGTCGATTTGCGTATCAGCACGGTGCCGACCAGCTTCGGCGAGCGCAGCGTCCTGCGGCTGTTGGACAAAAGCACAGGGCTTTTCAAATTAGATGAGCTGGGGCTGTGGGAAGAAGATTTGAAGAAGTTCGATTCTCTGCTTAACCGTTCGCACGGGGTTATTTTCGTTACGGGCCCGACGGGCAGCGGAAAAAGCACGACTCTTTACGCCTGCCTTAACAGGATTAATTCGGCTGAGAAAAATGTTATAACCATAGAAGACCCTATCGAATATCAACTGGAAGGTATCAGCCAGATTCAGGTTGCCAGTAAAAAAGGGATGACTTTTGTTACATCGCTTCGGCACGTGCTTCGTCAGGACCCGGATGTTATAATGGTCGGCGAAGTTCGAGATGTCGAAACGGCGCGAATGGCGATACAATCTTCGCTGACGGGACATTTGGTTTTCAGCACGCTGCACACGAACGACTCGGCAGGTGCGGTGAGCCGGCTTTTGGATTTGGGCGTTGAGCCTTATCTGGCAAGCTCATCGTTGATTGCCATAATGGCCCAGCGATTGGTGCGAAAGGTGTGCCCGGATTGCAAAGAGCCGTATAAACCGACGCCTCATGAGTTAAGGGGACTTGGGATTGGGAACGTCGAAGCGTCCGATGTGGAGCAAAACGGCGGAAAGTTCTTTATCGGAAAAGGATGCGATAAATGTTTTCAGACCGGCTATCGCGGCCGAACCGGCGTTTATGAGCTAATGCTGATTGATGAAAAAATTCAGGAGATGATATACAAAAGGGAACCTGCCGGCGCTATAAAGAAAGCCGCCCTTAACGCAGGACTGCAAACGCTGCGAATGGATGGCGCTCGAAAAGTTCTCGCCGGTGTAACAACTATTGCCGAAGTATTGAGGGTAACGCAGGCAGATGTGATGTAGAGGACAGAGGTCTATGCCGAGATATAACTATACGGCGGTGGCGGCAAACGGCAAAAAAGTCAAAGGCGCAATCACAGCCGAAAGCCCGTATGCTGCGCGAAAACAGCTAAGGGTCCGAAGTATTCACCCTACCTCGGTCGCAGAGGTCGGCTCCGGTTCCGAGAGGAAGGCAGCATTGTTTTCATTTTTCGCCAAGGGTAGCAAAAACCGGATAATTGATTTTACAAAACAACTGACCACGTTGCTTAATTCAGGAATTAAGCTGACCGAGGCGCTTTCGGTTCTTACTTTGCAGACATCCGATGTGCGATACAAGAACGCCATTACCGACATCCGCGACCGGGTTATCAGCGGTGAGTCTTTTACCGATGCCTTGAGCGATTACAGTGATTATTTTGATGTTATATATGTGAGTATGGTCCGCGTTGGCGAGGTAACCGGCTCTTTGGGCCAGAGCCTTTCGACCATTGCAAAGTTTATGGAGAAGCGCCAGCGGGTCGAATCAAAGGTAATGACGGCGATGATATATCCGATGGTTCTGATTGTATTTTGTATTGCGGCAATTTTAGTTTTGACGACGTTTGTTATCCCGAAAATAGCTGAGCAGATTGCAAGAACGGGGCAGGAGCTGCCCTTGATTACCAGGGGATTGATGGGCGTCAGCTTCATACTGACGAGCTGGTGGCTGCTTGTTGTTATTGCAGTGGTTTTTGGAATTGTCTGGGGTATGAGGCGTTTTCTAAAGACGCAGCGGGGTGCGTATTTGCGGGATAAACTCCTGCTGTCGCTGCCTTTGTTTGGTCCGCTGATAAAACAGCGGGTGGTTTCACGTTTTGCCTCGACTCTTTCGACGCTTCTCGGTTCGGGACTTGCTATGGCTGAGTCTCTTCGTGTTGTGGCGGAGGTTACCGGCAATAGTCTTATGAGAAAGGCCGTTCAGCAGGCACGTGAGAGGATTCTTGCCGGCACCGATATCGCCACGCCGCTTAGGGACAGCGGTGTCATCGACCCTGCGATTGCTCATATGGTGGCTGTCGGTGAAAAAAGCGGCGAGCTGGAAAAAATGCTTAAAGATATCAGCGAAAATCTCGAATCTTCAACAGATGTAGTTATTGAAAGGTTGAGCGCTGCGGTTGAGCCGCTTATTATAATTGTTATGGCTGCAATAATAGGTTTGATTGCTTATGCAACGATATTGCCGATTTTGGAAGTTTCGGCGGGTAAATTTTGACACTGTTGGAAGTCCCCCTCGATGTGGGGCGTTCCGCTTAATGAGGAATTTATTTTAGGAGTTTCATAGAAAGATGAAAAAAAGAAAAAGGAAAAATAGATTAGGGTTTACCATGATTGAATTGATGGCTATGTTGATTATCATCGGGTTGCTTGCCACGTTGGTAGTTACGAAAGTAGCGACGAAGATAGACCAGGCCCGTGTTACAACCACCAAGGCCAACTTAAAGGTTCTTCATTCGGCGGTTAATCAGTTCAAGATGGACACCGGCCGATTCCCAACTGAAGAGGAAGGGCTTAAGGCGCTTATCGAGCAGCCGAGTGATGTTACAAGGTATGAGCCAGGCGGTTATCTGGAAACTACTGAAATACCCAAAGACGGCTGGGGAAACGATTTTATTTACGAGATTTCTCCAGAAACTGGAAAGTCGTTTGTAATCAAAAGTCTTGGCGCTGACGGCAAAGAAGGCGGTGAGGGCTACGATGCCGACCTGTACAGCACTGATGCATACTGATTGCGTCGAGCGTGGGCAATCCGATTTACGCAATACAAGATGCGGCTTTACGTTTACTGAGCTGGTAGTGGTGATTTTGATAGTTTCTCTGTTTGTGCTTTTGGCGGTAACGAATTTTTCGGGATTGCTTAGAAGAAGCACGTTTAAGGCGCAGGCCAATGAGTTTGTCTCGACGATGCAGATGGCGGCCAGCGCCGCTGCTGAAAGTGACAGAAGATACGAAGTTATTATTGATATCGCAGAGCAGCGCTATACGCTTCGCCAGATTACTTCTCCCCAGTTGCCGTCGGATGTTCTGGAAGAAGAGATTATTGTCGAGAATGATTTTAGCGATAATTGCCGGGTTATTTATGTTTTGTTCGACGACCTTGTTGAGACCGACGAAAACCATCAAAAGGCATTTTTTCGCGCAGGTCACGCCGGCTGGCAGGCCGGCGGAAAGATAGTTCTGCTCGACGGGGACGAGCAGCCATATTCGGTAGTAGTTAATCGACTGAGCAGAATTGTTACGTTACAGGAAGGGGATGTCGAACTTTTGATGCCGAGAAGACAAGATGAAGTGCCGTTCTAAAATTCGTTATGCGTCGAGCGTGATGCGTTGTGCGTTACGCAATATGCAATACGCAATACGCAATACGAACACTGCTTTTACCCTCGTTGAAGTTATGACCGCTTTGGTTATATTGGCCATAATCAGCGTGAGTGTATTGGTTGTTATAAACCGCTGTATAGCCTGCGCTGCGGATTCGGCGCTGCGTATGCAGGCCTTTGAGGTCGCACGAGATAATATGGAAAATATTCTGTCCAAAGATTCGGTTGAAGAAATGGTTGAGTATGGCAGCAGCGATAAGTATCCCGAAATTAAATGGCAGAGTACCGTTGAGGCGTTTTACGAGCCGGCGGCGGAGCAGATATGGGTAAGGGGGGTTTGCTCGGCTGAATATACCGGCACGGCAGGTGATGTGCAAACGGTTGAGCTAACGCACTGGTTGACCGGTTTGACGAAAGAGCAAATAATTCAAATGATTGAGGAAAAACAGAAGGAAAAAGAGCAAAAATACGAGCTTGGTGAACCTAATGAAGTGAATGAACCTAATAAGGTAGTTGTGCCTAATGAGGCGAATAAACCTGCCGAAGTGAATAAGCCCAATGAGCAAGGTTATGTAGATTTGATATGCGGACACACCAGAGAAGAGATTGTGCAGATGCCCATGGATGAGCTCTATCAATTATTATTGAACTGCGAATAGCAATGAAGAAAGCATTTAACACATTCAGAAATAAGCCGGCTTTTTCGCTGGCTGAGGTGCTTGTGGCACTGACGATAGGGGCGATGGTTTTGGTGGCGGTGCTGAGTATTTATAGCCGGGCGGAAAACAGCGCCGCTGCAATTACACGCAAACTTGACAGCTCCGGGCTGCCCTGCGAAGTTCTGCAGCGCATTGCTGAAGACCTCGACAGAACAGCTGCGCCTGGCGCCGATACGAAAGTTACTATTGAGAATAAATTTGAAAACGGTTTCTCGACCGCCCGGCTAACGGTTCTAAAGACTATTTACAACAGCAAGAACGAAAAGCAGACATTTGAAAGGATTATTTGGCAGACTAACTACGATAACGACGCCAGGAGTCTTGTTTTATATCGCAGTCACAGTGGAATTGCGTTAGAAGATAAGCTGCTTGACGAGCAGAAAGAGGATTGGGAGAAAGAGCTTTTTGTGCCGATTTGCACCGGCGTTACTTTTTTTAAGATACAGGTTCCCACGGGTGAAAACTTTCAGGATAACTGGACGAGCGATTCACTGCCTCCTGGTATTGTGGTAACTATTTCTTTTGCCGAGCCTTTTAAGACATTAGCCGGTATTTTGGATGTGCCGGAGGATGAAAAAGTCATACGAAACATAGCTGTTGACAGAACCAGAACAATCAAATTCTTGGTAAAAAAAGAAGATGGAAATGAACAAGGCAGTGTTGTACAAGAACCTAACCAATCAAAGTAATTGTCGAAACCGCCCGGGCATTGTGCTTTTGGTGACATTGGTGCTGTTGGTTATGCTTTCAGCGCTGGGTTATACCTTGACCAGCCGCCTTGCCGCCCAGCGTCATCGTGAGCAGTATATCATAGATTATCAAGCTGCCCGCTACGGTTGTGACTCGGCAGCTCGGTATACATTCGCCAAGTTGCAGGATATTAATACACTGCCGTTGGTTGACCGCCCGAATGAGCCGGATTTTTCGGATTTATTCAGACTTAATGAGGCTGAATACAAAGAGTTTTTGGCCGATTGGGCCGCAAAGAACACTTCCGGCGAAACCAAAAGCTCTAATGGCGGGCGTGACAGCAACGACGTTAATGATGCCAACGCCGTCCGTGACGCCAATCATATTAATGACAGTAATGATATCAATGCTGCAGGGGACATCAACGGCGTAAGTGAAGCTAACAAGGGCGGCAATGTTACCGATTTTAATGACCCTAATTCTCTGATAGTGCGTGGCCCGTATGGTCCACCCTGGCCGTTTGTAATCGAGCCGGTTGAGTTCAAGATTGGTTCTGCTACAGTCAGGATTGTAATTGAAGACGAAAATGCAAAATACCCCCTCGGCTGGATGTTGCTGGATACTAACGACGTGCAGCGCGAAACCGAGGCGGGGCTTAAAACTTTCTGCGAGTGGATGGATGTCAACAATGCGGAGATAGATTCGCTAAAACAGGGGCTGAAGGAAATAGGTGAAATAAAAACGTTCAAGATTGACTTTGAACCGATAACTGTCACCCAAGACACGAATGCGGCGGCGGTGTCCACCCGTGTGGCCAGAGGCAGAAGAAGGTCTTCCCAGGGGCAGACGGCCCAAAAAACAATTGCGCCCGCCTCCGTCCACACCGCCGATTTTGCAAAACTTTTTCACAGTTCGTTGATTGATACCGAGGCCCTTGCCAGGCCGACAATAGTCAGCGAAAGCAGAAAAGAATCGGCTCTGAAGTATATGGGGCTGTGGGCTTCGAGCAAGGTTAATATAAATACCGCCCCCCGACAGGTATTGGAAGCAGCTTTTACTTTCGGCGGCGATGCTGATAAAATCGCTGAAGAAATTATACAGCGAAGGCGAATAAAGCCCTTTACGGATATGGAAGATTTGAGGAAATCGCTATTTAGATATTCCGATTCGATAGGAAAATGTGAGAAATACATTACGACGGCCAGCAGTTTTTTTACTATTAAAATAACTGCGGTAAGTGGAGTAGCAGAAGCATCGATTGTTTTTGCAATAACTAAAGACGGCAAAAAGATAGAAAGAATTGCCGCAATCTCCGGCTGAGAGGCCGGCTTTTTTAGGAGTTTGCTCGAAGTGGAAGGTCCGAACTACTTGGGAATTTATCTAAGCAAAGACACCGCAACAGCGGTCTGTCTCAGCTTGGAAGGGAAGAGTAGAAGCGTCCTGGGCTGTTTCAGCGTTACTATTGGAGAAACGGAGGAACAGAAGCCGCAGGAGCTGGTGCGTCTTGTTACAGAGGGTTGTGCCAAGAGGGAATTGAAATTTTCCGATGTCGCGGTAGCTTTAGATTGCTCGATGTTTATGCAGCATAATGTGCACAGTAAATTTAATGACCCCAAGCAAATCACTGCGACCATCAGGTTCGACGCCGAGGAAGTTCTTGCTATGGACATAACCGAGCTTGCGCTCGCTTTCAAAGTAACTTCAAGCAGCCCTGCCGGCTCGTCGCTGACTGTCTTCACCGCCCCGAAGAAGCAATTGTCTGATATTCTTATTTCTTTGCAAAGTAATAATATCGACCCTGTAACCATTGAACCCGATGTTAATTGTCTGTCGAGATTTATTTTGCAAAATGTGTCCTTGCCGCCGGATTTGCGTCCTCTTTTCTGCGTACTTTCTGAATCGAGCGGTTATTTTATTGCCTTTGCAGAATCACAGGAAACATCGGCTATGCGGACTTTCCTGGTCAGGCCGGCGCAAGAGAGAAACGAGCTGCTGGCCAGAGAAGTGCCGGTAACCGCCGTTTTAGTTGAAAGCGATAAGCCGGTAAATTGCATTAAAGTGTTCGACTCTACCGGCTCTGTGAACTATCAGCAGCTTGGCGAAAGACTTGGCATCGAAGTTAGTTCGGTAGATTTGGTTGAGGCAGCTGCGACCAGCCCGGAGGCCCTGGCTGATTGTGCCGGCCCTGTTGGTTTTGCGATTGCCTACGGGGCGGCCTTGTCCCATTTGGAAAAAGCCCAGAGCGTAAATTTCCGCAGCGATTTTATGCCCTATCAGGGCAGGAAGGTTCGACTGCAGAAAGCAATGAAATTTTCGAGCATATCAGTGGCCGTTCTTATGCTTGCTGCAGGGGTGTATTTTCAGCTTCAATTGTTACAGAAAAACAGGTACCGTAACCATCTATACGAGAAATTTGAAAAACAGTACTCGGCCGTTATGTTCGGCAAGAAACCGCCGGCCAAAACCAACGCCGTAAAAAAACTCGCAGGTGAATTAAGGCGCATCGAAAATGTTAAGAAAGGTCTGTTAAGTGTTACAGGCGAAGAGTCCATATCGGCGAAGTTAACTCTGGTGCTGGAGGCGTTTAACAAATGCGCAGCACAGACGAATTTAGGTATAGATTCAATTACCATTGCAACCAAAACCATTACTATCGCAGGCGATACCTCCAGCAGGGAAAACACGCTAAAGCTGTTCGATGCAGTCAGGGAAAGCAAGCTGGAAATCCTGCAGCAGTATCTCGATGCAAAAGGTGGCCGTGACAATTTCAGCATAACGGTTATGCCGAAAAAATAGTTTTTATCCGCCGTAGCCCAAAGGGCGAAGGCGGAAAGGATAGATTCCTATGAAACAGATTTACAAGAATCCGGCTTTGTATTATATACTCGCCCCTGTATTAGTTGCCCTATGGCCTTTACTTATTTGGGGCGTATATTTACCCGCTGCGGGACGTAACTGGCAGGTCGAGAAAGCACAATATAGCGAAGCCCAGGGGATAATAGCGGAGATTTTAGCTATTGACCCTGACCGGCTGGAGTTTGTTGATTCGAATAACACCGCCGCTGAATTTGATTATGCCAGCGCCATTGAGAAAACAGCCGGTTCGTGCGGAATACCACCGACTAATTACAAGCTCAGTTCGGGAATTATAACTTCCACCGGCGGACAAAAAAGCCAAAGTGCCAAAGTAGGCCTGAAGCAGGTTGACATAACAAAATTTGCTAAATTTCTCTCGACGCTTCAGCTTCGCTGGGCGAATTTGCAGTGTTCTCAGGTCAAGCTGACCAAAAAGAAAGGCCTGCCTGATATTTGGGACGTGGACCTCGATTTCAAGTATTATTATTAAAGCGCCGAAGGCGGGCCCCATTAGGATAAACGACATTCTAAACAATGGGGCAATTTTACCCGCCATAAGGGCGGGTAAAATTGGGTTTGATTGGGTTTGTTTTGACCAAGTGTCCATTCTCCATTTTTCGTTGTAATTCGTTGTTGAAATTACGGTTATAAACATTTGACTTTTTTGAAAATTGGGTTTGTTTGGCATAATTTAGTTCATTTTGATTGATTTTTCCGCTCAGCGCAGAAAATCTCCGTAGCCGCAGTTTCAGCCACAGAGAACACAGAGAAGTAAATTATAAACAGTATTAATTGGTTATTGGTAACCGCTCGTTGGTAGAGTTTCAGTCTCGAGAACATACGTTCTCTCATAATTGGATGAACCTGCGCGATTGATGCGAAAATTATGCTCGTTTAGGAGTTGCGGTTTTTGCTAAGTCGTTGCAGTTAAAGAAATAAAAAAAATTCAAATTAGCCGTTTTGGGTGTGCAAGTAGCCGCGCTTTTGATTGATTTTTACCAACGCCCTCCGGAAACACTTCGCAAGTTTCAAACTAATCATCTCCCAACATATTGACCTATTTCCTGTTTTTTTTATAATACTCCTATGTCTGATTGATTTTTCAGTAAGCAATGATATATTGTGCTCAAGTTAGAATTTGGTCTTTTTCTTGAGGTTATAAATAATGGCGAAAACAGAAAAACCCTCCATTAGAGTACCGTGGATTGTCATCAAAGGAAATTTGCCTCGTCACCGCATAGTTAAGAAAGTGGTCAATACTTTTATCAAATCGGAGTATCAGAGAAAGGGAAAGGGCGTTAAGTTCCAATACCCCGTAGAAAAGTTGCCGAAAAAACAAATACTTTGTATCGCCAGGCCAGGGCACAAGAAAAACTTTGATTTCAAGGTAGACGTCGTTCCGAATCATGGATTTGGGGAAGGTAGTCACAAAGAAATTGCGATGGATTTAAGGCGCAAAAGAAAAGAGAAGCCACGAAACTTCGCAGAGTTGTTGGAGACAATTACTCAAGTATACAACTGCACTGAAAATGATGTTGACGTTTTATTAAAGAAACATCGCCGCCTCAGGAATTCATTCAGGACCGGTGGTCCCGTTGAAGCCCTTTTGAAAATCATAAAGTGGCTATTTATTATGGAGGATATTGTTTACTGGGACAATGAAGGCCGTGCTTTTCTCTTTAATTTCCTGAGGTATGTTGCACAGGAAAAATGTGAAAGAACCCTCAGAGAAGCATTAGACAGTGTGAAGAATCCTGACAAGCTGAAGAGCTTTATGAAGAAATCAGGTATTGAATGGGTGCCGTGTGGTAAGTAAACCATGACTATTGAGAATTACTTAAACAAGGTTTTCCAACGAGATATTATGGCAATATTGAAAGAGTTGCCCGATAAGTGTGTTGATATGGTTTACGGCGATCCCGATTATAACGTCGGCATAAAATACGGGGACAAGTCCTACACTAAAAGTTTTGACGAATATATTAAGTGGTACATAGAGCTGGCGAGAGAATCGCTTCGCGTTCTTAAAGATACCGGCAATATGTTTTTTATAAATTACCCTAAGCAAAATGCGTATCTCCGAGCCGGATATTTAGACAGGGTCTGCTATGAGGTTTTGGACTACGTTTGGGTTTACAATACCAATGTGGGGCATTCTCCTAAAAGATTCACAACTGCTCACAGAAGTGTATTGCACTGCCGAAAGACAAAAGATAACAACTTTTATAAAGATAATGTGGCCGAGCCTTACAAAAACCCGACAGACAGAAGAATTCGAAATAATTTAGCTAACGGTTCAAAAGGGAGAATGCCGTATGATTGGCTCTACTTTGACTTGGTGAAAAATGTTAGTTGCGAGAAAACTTTCCATGCTTGTCAGATACCACAGACTCTTTCGGAATTACTGGTCAAGTCTTGTACAAAACCTAAAGATATTGTGCTGGTTCTGTTCGGTGGGAGCGGCGCCGAGGTTGAAGTCTGTAAAAACCTTGGTCGGCAGTTCATATCTGCGGAGATAGACCCAAAGTATCACAAGGTTATAATTGACCGCTTAAAAAATGGAAGCGTGCCCAGGAAACATCGCCTTTTAACTTATATGAAGGAAAAACAAACGGCAAATATACCCCAGGTGACGTTATTCTCCCGCTGAAATAAAACAGGGATGATTCAGCACAATTGTTCTTGTACCAAACACTGGCAAGTCAAAGCCAAACAAGATAAGTTTTACTTAATAATGCACGAGCATCTCTTTGTCTTTCGAAAACCCAAACCCGGCGAAAATTTGCCTCATATAAAATACAGTTCTTCTTTCTAACTTGCCTTAAAAAAATCCCTGTTAACTTAGGCAACTTTTGCCTGAACTTCTTTATGAACTAAGAACTCAAAACTAAAAACTGCGCGAACTGTTCGATTCGAACAATTCGCGCAGGGGGGTAAAAAATTGTCCAATATTTTCAATCGTTTCTATACGTTTTTCACACTTTTCCACACATTTTTCCAAATTTTTCTACAACTTTTGACCGTTTTCAACCGTTTCAGAATACGAACTTGCGCGTTTGATGCTACCCTAAATCCCCCATTTTACTTATCTTAACATCCTTCTACTATCGACGAGAGACGAGCGACGGGAGACCAGTTTATCGACTATCACTATATGTTGTGTATTACCCAGATTACCTAAATACACATCTTTGGTTGGTTTTGAGGTGAAAAAATGATTTTCTTAAAAAGGCGGTTTTTAATGTTAATAAGCCGGTTTTGTCTCCCTGAATTTATGTAACTTTATGCCCTTTAGATGGTTAAATTAAAAGCTAACTTCGCTAAAGTTTTTTGCCTGCTTCTGTCGATAGCAATACTGTGAAAGCTGTTTCGTGCCTCGAATGGATTTAGGGGGCATACAATATATAGTGGTTATCGGCTTTCGGGCGAAAATATGGATGCTTTCGTCTGAAAGCCATTGTAACATGTAAGGTAATTAAATGCCAGGATTTGATTCTAATAACCGTTTTGAAGACCAATCTGCCAACGAGAACCTGGTTGCAGACCAGGATTTGCTTATGGAGCAGATACTTGAGAATATCAATACTACGCCCATCGGCCAGGTGTTAAAAAAGATTGCTTCACTGCCTGAGGTTCGCAAGGAGAAAGTTCTTGACCTCCGCCGGCAGCTAAGCAAAGGTAAATACAGACTCAATGAGCGGCTGGATATTGCTCTCGATAAGGTTCTTGAGGACCTTACCGCTTAAACATAAACCCACCGGCAAGCCGGCGGGCTAAATACTCGATTTAAGAAATTACTTCCGGAACTTCATCATCCGGCTCGTCCATCTCGGGTGGTTTATAACCCGGCTGTTTTGATTTCTCCAGTTCGTCTTTGAAGGCGACGGTAACTTTTTCCTGGATTTTTCGCCTGCACTCTGCATTGATGGGGTGGGCGATGTCGGCGTGCAGTTTCATTCTGCCTTTGACATCCTTTTTTGCTCGGTTCTCTGAAAGGGCTGCTCCGCAGTTATTGCAGAATTTGGCCCTGAGATGGTTTTTGCCGCCGCATTTCTCACAGTGGTCGCTCATTTTTCGAGACGGCATAGCGACGAAGTAGCCGCCGGTGCCCTCGATGATTTTGATGTCGCGGATTACAAACTCATTGTCCATCGTTACCGAGCAAAAAGCTTTTAACCTGTCGTCTTTGTTGTCCACTAATTTGACCCTAACTTCAGTGATTTCCATTTTCTTTGCCTCGCTTAAAAGTCGGGACCCCCGAAAGGGGGCATCCTTTTACCATCTGTTGTTGCTTACGATAACGCTTTTGCAACCGGTCTTTTCCTCAAGTTTATCTCTGTTTTCCTGCCCCTTTTCAACATCGCCGTTATCAATAATATGAAACATTGCTGAACCACTACCGCTCAGGCACAGCGGCCTGATACCTAACGATTCAATTTTAGCTTTCAAATCAGCAAGCTCTTTATACAAACTGAAACAGCTTATTTCCAGCATATTTGTGCACATTTTCGGGACTAAATCAATCCTGTTTTTTTTGATAAGGCCGTTTATTTCACCGCTGAGCCTTTCGTAAAGAGCTGGCTCGTGTGTATAATTAGCGTAAACCTTTTGTGTAGAAACACTTATATCTGGCAGAATCAAAAGGGCGCAAAAGCTAAAATCTTTCTTTAATTTTTTAATTTTTTCGCCTTTTCCGGTGCAAAACGCCAATGGGCCGTCTAAAAAGAAGGCCACGTCGCTGCCCAATTGGGCTGCGAGTTTGGCAAGTTCAGCGTTGGGAAGCTGCAAATCTAAATATTTGTTTAGCCCCATAAGGGTTGCCGCGGCATCACTGCTGGCTGAGCCGAGTCCTGTTCCTGCGGGAATGTTTTTTGTCAGGGTGATTTTGATGTCGGCTCCTTGGCCGTAACTTTCCAGCAGCATTTTAGCGGCTTTATAGACGAGGTTTTCTTGCCCCTCTGGCGCCCATTGGGGACCTTTGCAGACGAGAGCAAGATTTCCTTTTATGTTATGCTCGATGAAGATTTCATCGTAGAAGTTGACCTTGGCCATTATGGTTTCTATTTCGTGGAAGCCGTCCGGGCGTTTGCCGGCTATCAAGAGGGAAAGATTGATTTTCGCCGGCGCTCGGACTAATAAGCCGTTGCCGATGGTTTCAAATTGGTCTTTGTCAGTCATAATTGTTCGTTGACATTATAACTAATCGGCCTTATTGTTAAAAGGATGGAAATAATTACTAACTTAATTGATTTTGTCCTGCATCTTGATAAGCATCTTAGTTACATCGTAGAAAGCTTCGGACTTTGGTGCTACCTGATTTTTTTTCTTATTATCTTCGCCGAGACCGGCCTTGTCGTAACGCCGTTCCTTCCCGGCGACTCTATGCTTTTTGCGCTCGGGACATTCGCTGCCGTGGGTTCGCTCAAGGTGGGATGGGTATTTATCATCCTTTGCGCCGCGGCGGTTCTTGGCGATAGCGCTAACTATGCGGTTGGGAAGTATTTTGGTCAAATCATACTAAAACACGAGGGCAGTTGGTTTCTCAAAAAAGAGCACATAGAGCGGACACATAAGTTCTACGAAAAATACGGTGCGAAAACCATTGTCATAGCCAGGTTCGTGCCCATCGTGAGGACGTTTGCTCCGTTTATAGCCGGCGTCGGCAAAATGACTTACCTGAAGTTTTTCTCCTATAACGTAATAGGCGGAGTGCTCTGGGTTACGCTGTTTGTCTTCGGCGGTTTCTTTTTCGGGAATATCCCTGTTATCAAACGCAACTTTACATTCGTTATATTTGCAATTATCATAATTTCAATACTTCCAGCAGTGATTGAGGTAATAAGGCAAAAAAGGCAAAGCAAAATCGAGAACGCAGGATGAATGACACGCAAAAACGAACGCTGTTAAAGATTGCCCGCGATACAGTTAAGGCGGTTTTGACCGGCGGGGCGTTACCCAAACCCAAATCGGGCGACCCTGAACTAAATGCCCACTGCGGCTGCTTTGTAACGTTGAAAAACCAGGGGCAGTTGCGAGGATGTATCGGCCAATTTACCTCTGACAGACCTTTGATTGAGATGGTTGTTGAAATGGCAAAGGCCTCGGCAACCGGCGACCCTCGTTTCTTTGCCGACCCAATCACCGCCGACGAGTTGGAGCAGCTTGATGTTGAAATCTCGGTGCTCTCGCCGCTGCAAAAGACAGATGACCCATTGAGTCTGCGTCTTGGGATAGACGGCATCTATATAAAAAGGGGATGCACTTCGGGCTGCTTTCTGCCTCAGGTTGCGACCGAGACCGGCTGGAACAAAAAGGAATTTCTTTCGTATTGCTGTGCACACAAAGCAGGTTTAGCTCCCGATGCCTGGAAAGACCCTAAAACAGAGGTTTATCTATTTTCCGCCGAAGTGTTTGGGGCGGAGTTCAAAGAAATCTAAGCAGGAAAACCCCAATTATGATGAAGAAACTAACGTTGATTTGCATACTGGGGGTTATCCCTGTCGTTGGCTGTCTTGAAAGTCAGTCTCAAATTGACAACTCCAAAACTCGACGAATAGATACGCCTGCCGGGATGATTGAGTATCTGCACAAGCAAAATTTGCCGGCGCTGGAGTCCGTTGAGGTCTGGCAAAACGAATATGGGCCGGGGCTGAAACTTACTACCGCTCACTATGAGATACTTACCACGCTTTTAGAACCTTTGATGCTTTCGCAGGTTCCCGGATTTATGGAATCGGCGTATCGTGGCTATAACAATCAACTGCCCGAGCCGATTGAGACGACAACCAAGTTCACCGTTTATATTTTTGCTAAGCGCGAACAGTGGGAGGAATTCACGAAGAACTTCACCGGGCCACAGGCGCCGCTGTACTGCAAAATAAAGTCCGGGGCATATTACCTGAATGGTGCCTGCGTGGCATATAATATCGGCAGAGAGCTGACTTTTTCCGTACTCGGACACGAGGGCTGGCATCAGTTCAACAGCAAGCACTTTAAGTTCCGTCTTCCGAGCTGGATTGACGAAGGTACCGCAATGCTCTTTGAGACCAACAGATATGAGCAGGGCTTGTTTTATTTTGAGCCGGTGCAAAATATGAATCGATTAGGCTCATTGAAGATGACGCTGATGAAAAACAAGATGATACCGCTAAAGGAATTGATAGCTATGAACCCCGGCGAGGCGCTCGTTACGGGTGATGATACTGTAATGGCCTTTTACAGCCAATCGTATGCGTTGGTGCGGTTTCTGCGGGAAGAGGACTATGGAAAACGGCTTGGCAATTATCATCGGTTGCTTGAAGATGGGGTAGAGGGCAAATGGCCGCTCGAAGAAGGGGGCAGAAGAATCGCAGCGGACAGAAACATCCCGCTGACCGTCTGGTGGAACCGGGCCGTCGGGACAAAGTTGTTTGAATATTACATAAGCGATGATTTTGACCAAATCGAAAAAGAATATCTGACGTTCTGCAGCAAGATAGTTTACCACGTGCACTTCAAAAAATAGCGTGTGGAAAAGAAAGATGCGGCGTCCGGTATTCATCATTTTAGCTTCTGCTTCACCCCGGCGAAAACAGTTGTTAGCCGAAGCCGGCTATGAATTTACGGTTGTTCCTCCGGAGATAGATGAATCAGCGTTTATATTTGAGGGTGCAAGTGCCTGTGAATATGCTGAACGGCTGGCTTTAGCGAAAGCAAAAGAGGTGGCCGGTAGATTTCCGGGCTGTTTGGTTATCGGGGCGGACACCGTTGTGGATTTCCAGGGGGAAATAGTCGGCAAAGCTGCTGATGCAAAGGATGCGGAGCGGATTACCAAAAAGCTTTTTAGTGCACCCCATAAGGTGATAACCGGTGTTGCAATTGTCAGGATGGCTGATGGGGTAGAGATTGTTGAAAGCGATACCACGACCGTTTATCCAAAAAAATTGACCGATGAGCAGATTGCTGAGCACGTTAAAAGCGAATCCTGGCGGGATAAGGCAGGGGCTTATGCTATCAAGGAGAACGGTGATGAGTTTGTTGAGAAAATAGAGGGCAGCTTGACAAACGTGATGGGTCTGCCAATGGAATTGCTGCAGCGACTGCTCAGAAAATTTGTCGATTAGAATTATCCGGAATTATATGAAAAATGGGGAAATTGGGGGGAAATTTTGGGGCGGGATGTCAGTTTTTGAATTAAAAATAAGGGTGGGGTGTTAAGATGCGATGATTGGGCGAAATAGATAAGGCAAAAACGAGCGAAAAACATTTGAAAACGTTTGAAAACTTACAAAAACCATATAGAAACTTACAAAAACTGTATGGAAATTTACAAAAGTTGTATAGAAACGTTGGGAAAAATCTGAAGATTTTAGTTCTTTGTTTATTGTTTGTAGTTCATCGAGAAATTAGCTGCAAGTTACCCAAGTTAACGCTGATTCCTTAGATGGTTCGACACTTCGACAAAGCTCAGTGCAGGCAGGCTCACCGCAGGCTATGCTCAGGATAAATTTGCCCAGGATGCCCGCAAAGAAACGAACAGTTTTGGGGATGGGGAAAAGGGCCTCTCCAGCCCTTGGAGGAGGAGTGAGGTTCGACTGGAGAGGCACAAGCATCAGTGTGCATATATTCAGTGCCTATGAAGAGGTCGGGGAGGAGGTGGCGGCGGAGCAATTATTCTGATGGTGTCTGAGCCGAAGAAGAATCGGCCAGCTAATGGTTCGCTTTGTAAGAAAGAATTGCGAAAACAAGTTGTGTGTTCTGTTAATTTCATATTTTTCCCATTTTTGTCATTAGTGCCAGGTTGTTTGTCCGAGCCAATTTTCGACAAGCAAGGCAAGGTCATCTGTGTCAATCAAACTATCGCGATTGAGGTCGCCGGGCTGCTGGTCGGTGGAATTGAGCCAGTCGGCTGCCTGATAGGCGAAATCGGCCAAGTCAACAAGGCCATCGTTGGTTAAATCCGCAAGGAGCGCCCAATCGTAGGGCGGTATACTTGCTTCGGCTGTTCCGCCGAAGGCGCCCATATCGATGCGGAGGTTCTGGCCCCATTCATTGTTCGGGTCATCGGGGACCGAAAGCAATTCATCGCCGAGCGGTGAGCCGGGATTGCCGGCGTCGATGCATCGGCTGGTGACATCATCATAATCCCATCGGCCGCGTACACTATCCCACCGCCAGCCCTCGCTTTTCAAATGATAGTCGCCATCGACCCAGAAATCGTCGTTTGAGTCTGCCGGTGTGCCATTAGAATCCCAATAACCGGGCTGAACAAAGCAGGGGTCGGTGTCGATATTACCTTCGCCGGGCCAGCCGTCCTGAACATTGGAATAGGTAACTGTAGAGTTGTGAACCTGGTCGGGCCAATTGTCCCTTATAATGCAATTTGTAGCTTTACGTCCCTCGGAGATTCCTCCACCATAACTATCATGGTCAAAGTCCTCATTTAATTCGGCTATATTGCCTATTATGGTGCAGTTGGTAACATTGCTGCAAGAAGCCAGTCCACCACCGAATATACGAGCGTCGTTGTTGCTGATGATGCAGTTCGTTATAGGACCAACGCATCTGTAAAGTCCGCCGCCATCATAATAGGCCGAGTTGCCTGTGATGGTGCAGTTAGTGATGGGGCCTTGACAGGAAGCCACTCCGCCGCCCATATAGGCCGAGTTGTCTGTGATGGTGCAGTTAGTGATGGGGCCGCGGCAGGAAGCCACTCCGCCGCCTTCACTGCAATGTAGGGCCACATTCCCGGTAATAGTGCAATTAGTGATTGGGCCGTTACAGCCATAGATTCCGCCGCCAAAGGAATCGGCTGAGTTTCCTGAGATAATGCAGTTGTTAATTGTTGGGCGAGGAGGATGTCTACTAGGAGTAGCTGCACCGATCCCGCCGCCATACGGGGCATACCCGTTTGTAATGGTAAAACCATCAACAATGGAATTCGCATCTTCGCCGCTGTGGAAGTAGAAGCCGCGATGAGGGTCGGATTCAGTGCCGTTGCAGTCGATAATGGTGGCGGCGACGATGTTGGGGTCGTCGGGTTTGATGCTGCGGACTGTTATGGCTTTGCCGAGGAAATCGATGTCACGGTTTCCATCGCCGGTGTAGGTGCCGGGGGCGACAATGACGGTATCGCCGTTAACAGCGGCGTTAATGGCTGACTGGATGGTGGGGAACTCACCCGGCACAGGCAGTTCTGCACCACGAGCGCAGGTTGCCAGTATGACAAGCATTAAAAAGATTGTGATGATTACATTTTTCATTTTCCATCTCCTTAAAAGATTATGATAAAAATTTATAACGGCGCAGGCGCGCACCTGCGGCCAGACGATTGGCTCGCTTTCCTAAAAAGATGCGCAAAAACGGCTTTTTGCTCAGCTGATTTCATTTTTCACCATTAAGCCGGCGCAATAAATGCAACAGGTTCTAATTAAAGGCAATTGCCGCATTTAGAAGGCGGGGTCGGTATGAAATGGGCACGAATTATGATGGCAAAGACAAAAATATAATATTATGAACTTTTTGGCCCAGCCTTCACACTCTATTCAATTTTGTAATATTATAACACGAAACGGCGGATTTGGCAAGGGGAATTTGGAGAATTTTTTCAGCCGGTTTTGCCGGTCTTAGACAGCTTTTTGGCGGAAAAAGCGGGTTTCGAGGTTTTTGATGTTTTCTCAAATTGATGTTTCAAAAACTCACGGCGGTACCGATGGGGTATATCCTAATTTCCCCCACACAGCCTTCTGCACCCTGTACAAATCCTCCTTGCCATCGGGGGTTACAGGATTAGCGTTGTTTTGAAGGTGCTTGCCAATATCCACCGTCTCTTGGCTCCACTTCCAGTACTCGCTGTGTCCATCTGCAAAACTGAAGGTCGCCCCGTCACCATGTCGCACCGGAGGGCTGTCCCACCACCTCTCAGTATTGTAAAAAACGGCGTAACTGTCCGGGGTCGCCCACCCTTCATCAACAAAGACCATTCTGTCCTGCGGCCTGGGAATCTGCGTCCTACTTTTAATCACTAGGTCTTTAGTTGCATTTCTGGGATAACCGTTCATAGCATCAGTTATAGAATACGTCAGCATCTCTCCCCGATAGCCGCTTGGGCACTTGTAAAGTCCTATGTTCTTCAAATATGGCCATAACGCTCCTGCTTTGATTGCTTCTATTTGGTCGGCTACCGGCAATAGTTTGCCCTCCATGTAACCATCGTTCCAACACTTGCCTACCCAAGCTGGCTCACCTGGCCTGGGTGTACCTGCTGCGCCGTTAACAATCTTATCCCCGTTAGAATCTGCATACATTGACCAGGCAGCGGTCAGGGCCCGCAGGTTTGCCATACAAACCTCCAGTTTGGCGCGTCCCCGGCCTCCGGCGACAATCACCGGCGCGTTAGCCAGCACAAAACCTGCGCACGCCACGGCAACAACCAAATCGATTCTTGTCAGTCCTGTCCGTTTAATCATAATCCAGTCACCTCCCAATAAAGTTCGTATGCCTGCGGCTTGGTCGACCATGCCACAGGTTGTGTTTTTTCACGCACCGGTCCGTTTCCGTCAGCCACTTATTGGCCATTTCAGCAATATCCCAATAATCGACATACAGGTCCCTGTCGATATCACCTGGCGCATACATTCCGTAGCCCGAAATCGCATCGCTGCAGGATTCATCATCAGGGTCTGTGCACTCCAGCCAGCTTTTTGCCAGCAGGGCAAAATCCATAAAATCCACTGCCCAGTTTGGCTGGACGTCCGCCGGCCAGTGAAGAACGGGCGGTTGTCCCCTGCATCCCCTTGCGATTATGGCCCAGACCCTGTTGTTGGAGTCGCTGACAATCAGGGTGCCGTCCTCAGCGATTGCAGGGAAACTGACCCATCCACTGCCTTTGAATCGAGATACCTCTTCGCCATCGGCATTGACAACGCAGACGTAGCTATCGTCGCTGGCGGCGTAAATGAAACCGTTTCTATCGACGCTTAATGTGAAGCCGCCGACCATTCCCAGCCGGGTTATCCACTTGATTGTTCCATCAGGATTAACCGCCCGCAGGTATGGGTCGTCAAAGCTGACGTATATCGTGCCATCAGGCCCGACTGCCGGCGACGACCAGCCGGATGAATTCGTGTCGGGGTCCAGCCGCAGAGAAGTTGTCCAGATAATGTTGCCGGTGCAGGGGTCGATTGCGTAGAGGTTGGGGTCGTTAATAAGCGTTTGATATATTGTTCCGTCGCGGCCGATTGCCGGCGGTGCGAAAATCTGGCCGGCCATTGCGTTGTTCGGGTCGCCGGCGGAGGCGAACTGGCAAACCCACTTTATGCTGCCTGTGTTTGCGTCAAGGGCATACAGGTTCGGGTCATAAAGACCGGCTATGTAAACCGAGCCGTTTCTTTCAATTACAGGCGTGGCTAAAATCGCTCCCTTGAGCTTGCCGGGCCCTTTTGTTTCAAAGGTCCACAACTCGCTGCCGTCATCGTCGAGGGCATAGATAAGCCCATCCTCGGAGCTGACATAAATTTTGCCGCTGTATCCGACTACCGGCGTCGAGTAAATGGGGGCGTCTGTCGTCTGCGTCCATCGCAGGTGTCCGAAGCCATCAACCGCATATATCCAGCCGTTTTGGCCCGCCACGTATATCATTCCGTAATAGCCGACGGCAGGCGAACCCACAATCGGGGTATTTGTGTCGTAGCTCCATAACAATCCGCCGTCGTCGTTAATCGCATATAGAAACCCATCCTCACAGCCGACGTATATCCTGTAACCGCGGTAGTCTGACCGGGTGACGGCGACCTGCGACGAGACCGGCCCATTGGTATCGAAGACCCATTTAACGCAGCCGAGTTGCGGTCCTTTGTTATCGCTCAAATCCGGCGCAGGCAAACGGCCCCAATGTTGCCAGCCCGGCGGGACGGGCGGCCTATGCGGATACGGCTTAATCGAAAACAATCCGCTTTCCACGCCTATTACATTCGGGTCTCCGTCGCCGGGCAAAACCGTGATGACGCACTGATTGGAGTCAATGCCGCCCGGCAATTTCCAAAGGTAGCTGTTGGAATCAGTAATCCCATCGGCGATTGTTTCCCAATTTTCGCCGGCGTCCGTGCTGAGCAGGATATTCACGCTGCTGGCGCCATACTGGGTCCACTCAATTTTGCGTTTGCTGCCCGTTGCCCATACTTCGCCTTCCACGGGCATGGTGACGACAATCATTTTCCCGTATTCATCCGCGCCCATATCAACAGCGCTGCCGATGACTCTGGGCTGGCCGTCTATGTCGGTCACACCCAGTCCTTTATAGAGCGGGCTTCCCGCGTCTATACAGGGAGAAGTTGGGAGCAGATGATAATCGCCGGGTTCGACGAAGCACGGGTCGTCATCGATATTGCCTATGCCTACACCGGTCCAATCCTGGATACAACTGTAGATTGGTTCCGTAGAATCATATAATTGCGAATACGCACTTGCAGCATTGTTCCAGATGATGCAATTTGTGATTGTGCCTTTACAGCGGAAGAGCCCGCCACCATTAGTAACGGCTGAGTTGCCGGCTATAGTACAACTGGTAATCGTTGGGCTGCTGGAAGAACAGTAGATTCCGCCGCCATCACGCTTGGCTGAATTGCCGGTTATATTACAACTGGTAAACTTTGGGCTGCTGGAGTAGCAGTAGATTCCCCCGCCGTAGTAGTAATTTGTTGAGTTGCCGATTATATTGCAGTTGGCAATAGTTGGGCTGCTGTAGTAACCGCAGTAGATTCCGCCGCCGTAGTTGCTGGCAGTATTGCCGGTTATAATACAACTGGTAATCGTTGGGCTGCTGCGGTAGCAGTAGATTCCGCCGCCGCCGTATGCGCCAACAGTATTATTGCCGGTTATAGTGCAGTTGGTAATCGTTGGGCTGCTGTTGTCGTTGCAGTAAATTCCGCCACCATCCATTGCTGTGTTTCCGCTGATAATGCAGTTGGTTATTTTCGGACTGCTGGACTGGCAGGAGATACCGCCGTAGGGGCTGCCGTGGGCATTGGTAATGGTAAAGCCATCGAGAACAGAATTGGCATCTTCCCTGTTGTGGAAGTAGAAGCCTTGGCCGGAACTTTGACAGTCGATGATGCAAGTTTCCGGGCCATTTTCGGAGCGGACTGTAATTGCCTTGCCCAAAAAGTCGATGTCTCGGTTGCTAGGGCCGGCGTAGACTCCATCTTCGACTACTACCTCATCACCATAACATGACGTTGCATCTATTGCGGCCTGAATTGTTTCGTAATCGGAGGGTACATACCACGTCACAGGAATGTGTAAATAAAGCTCGACGGTCATCTCAGCTTCAACGGTAACACCTGCAGTATACTGGACAGAAAGGGTAACATCCTCAGGTTTATATATACGCTTCGTGGTCAGCCATCCGTTAGCATCTATGCTTGCAACAGTTTCCGGCTCGATCGACCATACTGCCCAACCAGTCACGTCTCTCGTGCTGTCATCATCATAATGGGCAATAGCTCTATAACTCGCACTTGAACACTCCTCTACTCTATCCGGGCCTACTATCTCAATTCCCACAAGCGTCGCCGATGGAAATGGAATATATTCATAATTAACCGTAACTGTACCAGGCAAAGTTTTGGAAGGTTCGACTTGGACGATCAATCGTTCGGACCATACAGATACTTGAGCCGTGGCATAAAAAAATGCAGACACGACAAACGTCTCATTACCGATGAATTGATTCACGTCCGACCCGGTAAAATTGAAGGTATGGCTGTGTGAAAAACTTCGGTATTGTTCCCAACGGTCCTCGAATCCGCTGAATGTGCCAGAACCGCTGGCACTTATGGTTTGACTTGTGACCTGACCAGCAGGAATAATGTCGGTCAATTCAAGCCCCAGAGTCGCGCCGAGAGACCATGACCCACTTCCCTCCCAGTTCGTAAAATTTGAACCCTTAACAAAGAATTCGACTTCGCCGGAACCTTCAAACGCAATCTCTACATTTTGTAATTCTCCCAAGTCTGGCTCAAACTGCCAAAACGTAAGGTTTGAAACATCTATACTCGACGTTGTACCACCGTGTAAAGTGTTCCAGTCAAGCCCGTGGTCAAAGGAATCAAAAGCGAAACTGTGACTTTCAGTTCTTGTTATTGTTTCAGAGTTTGCCGCACCAGCCAGAGAGGTGCTGCAGAAGGCCAAAAAGGCCGAAATTACTATAATTTCCGCTATTTTATTCACTTTCTATCTCCTCAAAAATTTATGATAAAATATTATTACGGCACAGGCGCGAGCCTATATCCACACTGCAGGCACGTACCTGTGCCTACACTATTGGTCCGCTTTTCAGTAATAAGATTCGCAAAAACGGCTTTATATTCGGTTAGTTTCATTTTTACCTTTCCGGCTACGGCTCGGCCTTCCGGCTTCGCCTTGATGCTTCGCCGGGACAGGTCGCCGTGACGAGTTAAGCCGACAATATTCGCTGCTATCTTTAAGTGCACACAGACCGGCGGTTTGTTACACTTTTTTTGAGAATTTTGTAAAAATTTGCGTAAAAACCCCCGACTCGGGCTTTTTAGCTGAAAATCTGCGTTTTCAGCTTTGAAAACCTCAATGGAGGGCGTTTTCGGGCAGATAGAAGTCGCCCGGGCCAAGGTCGGCAGGATAGGGAATAGTTCCATCGGAAGTTTCCGAGACCTTCATTGTTATTGTCTGCGAAGGTGAATAACATTCGACGTGGCCATCGGCGTAGCCGGCGTGAAGCTCAACATTGAGTGTTCTTAAAGTGATATTTGCATCGTCAGCCCGGCGGGACCAAAAAGCCGATGAGACAGCCGTTCCGGGCGTAACAGAGGCGGCTTTGAATCTCTCGCAACTGCCGTAAGCTTTGTAGTCGCCGTAGATGAGCTTGTTTCGCCAATGGCCGAAACCAAAATAATCGCTTACGAGCAGTTCACTCCGGCCTGGCTCGTACGAGATGCCCTGCGGACCTCTGAAGGGGTCCGCTCGTCCATCGAGGAAACCTGTATAATTCCAGTAAAAGCAATACGTTCCCATCAGCGGGTCCTGCGGGGTGGGCGTGTCGGGATTGTCCCAGCCGTCGCCGATGTCCCAGGCCTGCTGTAGAAATTTGTATTTTCCAGGGGCAGCGGGGCAAAATATAACGCTCGTATCCTGGATATAGTCGTGCAAGTATGCGCTCATCGAACGATGCAGGTCGGGACTGCGGGGGCGATAGGCAGTCAGCATTGTCGGCTCCTGCCAGTTCCAGTTCTCCTGCAGCAGGCCTATGGTGGCGACCGATTCGGGGTATCTGCCGTCGTTGTCTGATGCAAAAGAGCTTACGGCAACGACAATGTTGTGCTGGTTATCCATACACTGCACGGCGATAGCTTTTCGCATTGCTTTTCTCGATACCGGTATTATGATTGCCACCAACATCGTAATGAGGGCGATTGATACCAAAAGTTCGAGCATAGAGGTCGCTTTGCGCAATTTTATCTTTACCCCATACTTATGACGTTGCGTAGTGACGGACGTTTGCCCTACATTATGAGTAACTCCCGATGTCCACATTCAATTCAGGTCGCCTCCTGCCAACCGCACAAGCCAGAGCACGCCCGGCCCTTGCCGCTGTGGTTTTCCATAATCTTTTTCCCTCGGCTCGGCAAATTCGTCGCCGGCCTGCTCTACGTCGTCAAGGTAGAAAAATTTCAGCTCCGCCTTTGTCTTCTGACTCGTGCCATCACTTTTTAGAATGGTTATCTTCTCAATAACGTCCTTTTCCATATCAATGATATAGACGATTTTGTCCTGCTGATGGTTAAGAATAACATCCGCTTTGGAACTGCCGGGTGCGTGTTTCGTTTCAAACCAGAGTTGTTGTTCCGCAGCATCCCGGCGTATGGTGTCGATAGTGTGCAGCCCCATCCACGGTCTGGCGAGACCTTTGAAGAAAGTATCAGCGGGGTAGGTTATGAAGGTGCGTCTGTCGGCATCATAAATGCCGGAGCCAGCGATGTTGTCTATAATCTCCAGCCGATTCGCCACGTGCAATCTTAACCAAGGGTGATATTGCCTGTCGGCAGCATAGACAAATGGGATTCGCCCTGTGCCTGATACTTCCTCTCCATTCATAAAGCCCGTAACCCTAAAATATGTCCAGCCGCGTTTGTGCATTGCATCGCGGTTGTCGACCACTTTTGCCCCTGCCAGCCAATCGTACCGGAAATACTCCTCGTCTAATACATTGTAGTGATGAGTTATATGTGGGTGACTGCCAGTTTCGTTCTGCTCGACGATTACCAGCAAGCCGTTGTGCTCGCTGGTAACATATTCGGTTTTTTCGCTCTTCCCTTCGCCTTCGACCTTCGTGAGAAACTCTGTTAAATTTGGGTCGTCGGTGGGCAGTCTGCATACCGTGAGGTTACTTCGCCACATTCGGTAGTTGTTGATGCGTATAGTATTGCTGGTTTTGTCAAAGTAATAGTTGGCGTGGTCGTTTTCGAGCCACTGGCAGTAAGATTGTTTTGTCTGAGGTTGCTGCTTCATCAGACGTGTCATCACCGGCCCATCTGCTTTGGCTGGATAGTAATACCAATATTCGTCGCGATCGCTGCTCAGGTGTGCCACAACACTTGAACTTTTTGTCAGTTTTTGCTGAAGCGCATTAGTCCATGCAACTGCCTTATCAAGCGGCAAAGGTGCCAGCATAACTCCCACAATCAATGCACCAGCGGTCGCCAGTGTTATAACGGTTGTTTTGCTTGATGCCACCCCCACAAGTGTAGCAGCCATACCGACATCGGTGGCGGCTGCGGTTACAGTTACAGAAGGCACTGCTGCCTCGCTGGGAGCTGTCATCCTGCCAAATAAAGCCAGAGCTGACAACAGAAATCCTTTGCCAAATCCCTTGCGGGAAAGCTGTTTGTGCAGGGCCTCTTTTGCCCGGTAGAACAGGACACGGATGTTAAGCTCACTGCTGCCCATCAGTTGAGCAATCTGCGAATACTGCATTTCTTCATAACATCGCATAGCCAAAACCGCACGGTGCTGCGGTTTCAACTCCCGCATAGCATTAAAAACGATCTGCTTTAACTCTTCTCCGACAAGAGCAGTTAATCCTGTCTGTCTATCCCTTGGCTCGCCCTGCGGCCAATCGCCAGCATCGGATATTGAGACTGTCCTGTGGCGCAGCTCTTTTTTGTAGTGATGGCGTATTTTGTTAAATGCGATTCCACAAAGCCATGGCCAAAAGCGGTCGGCTTTTTCTAACTTGTCTAAATTGTTAAACATTTCAAGCATACTCTCCTGCACGATGTCATGAGATATGTCATCCCTCAGCATAATCCTGTAAACATACGCATACAACCGCCCCCGCACCCGCTGTGCTAAATTATCGAGACTTTCCCTGTCGCCGAAGCGGGCGTGCTCGACCAATTCGATGTAATCTCTATTATTATCCATTGTGCGATACCAATACTATGTGCACATAGACGGGTTATTTGTTACACCTTTTTTTGGGAATTTTGCAGATTTTTACAAAATCTCCACTTGAGATGCGCAAAAGCGCCTTTGTATTCGGTTAATTCCATTTTTCCCTCTTAAGCCGGCGCAACAAGGTGCAACGGTTCAATAATTGTAACTGTCAAATTTGGAAGGCGGGGTCGGTATGAAATGGGCACGAATTATGATGGCAAAGACAAAAATATAATATAACGACTTTTTTGGCCCAGCCTTCACATTTTTCTTCTTATCTGTATAATATTCTAACACAAAACAACTGATTCTGCAAGGAATTTCTGGAAACTTTTGTGGAAAATTCACAAAAATGTGGGGCAAATTACCCATTTTGACTCGAAGTGCCTGTTTATCTGTGTTCTCTCGGCGGTAGGTTTGCGGCTTTTTGATGCGATTTGGGGTCTAAATTTTTTTGGTAAAACGATATTTATTTGTTGCATATTTTAATTATTGCGATATAATGGCACAAGTTGAATGTGGGAATATTATTTCATCTCTCGATAGTACCTCCCAATAACAAAAGCAGAGAGATTAAATTAGTCGCTCTTTAAAAAGAGCCAAGGAGAAAAGCAAGTGAGCACAGGTACAGTAAAATGGTTTAACGCATCCAAGGGTTTCGGATTTATCACTCCGGATGACGGAGGCGAAGATTTGTTCGTCCATCATTCGGAAATAAAGACCAGCGGGTACGCATCGTTAGATGAAGGCCAAAAGGTCGAATTCGAGGTCGGGCAGGGCAAAAAAGGCCCATGTGCGACCAACGTGGTCCCAGGGTAATCCAGAGTAAAGCGTTGTAAAACCAAAAGCCCCGCGAAGCTGCGGGGCTTTCTTTTATCTGAAAGCAAATGGTTCGATTTCGCTCGCCATAAAATAAATCCGCCGTTTAATCCCCCTCGAATTTCATTATTGCTTAACGGCGAATCATAAATAAAGCCATCGCTGCGAGTCTGCTGTTAGTCTGCCTACGGCAAGAAAAAATCTTGCTTATGAAAGAGACATTCATTACAATGCGTCGGTGATTTACCCTGTTCGATTTGAGGTTTCATAGTTGTTTTCAAAAAGGAGTCGATATGGCCGGTAAAAATAATAACAGTATATTTCAAATCTGCAGGCCTGTCATAGGCAGATTGTTCGCCGTGATGATTTTAACTGTGGCAATGGTCTGTGCTACAGGAGCAAAACAAATGGACGCTTTTAATCTGAATAAGAAACTCGGCAGAGGAGTCAACATCATCGGTTATGACCCGATATGGAGGTCAGAAAAGGACGGACGCTTCAAAGAAAAACACTTCAAAATCATAAAAGAAGGGGGGTTCGATACGGTTCGGATTAACCTGTATCCCTTTGCGCATATGGATAAAGATGCCCCGTATCGCCTGAAGAAGTCCTGGTTTGAGGTTGCAGACTGGGCGGTGGAGAACGCCCTGAAGAACGGCCTGATGGTGATTCTGGATATGCACGAATATGAGACAATGGGTAAAGACCCCGAAGGCAACAAGGAAAAGTTTTTGTCCTTCTGGAGACAGGTCGCTCCGCATTTCAAAGATGCGCCCGAAAACGTTCTTTTCGAGATACTGAATGAGCCAAGCCGGAAGCTGACGCCCGAATTATGGAACCAATATTGCAGTGAGGCACTGGCGATTATCCGGCAGAGCAATCCGACCCGGACGGTGATTATCGGCCCAGCGTTCTTTAACCGGATAGGAGTTCTGGGTAAGCTTGAGCTGCCGGAGAACGACCGTAATATCATTGTGACGATTCACTACTACGAACCTCCTGCCTTCACACATCAGGGGGCATCGTGGACACCAGAGTATAAAGATAAGGTCGGCGTGAAATGGTTAGGTACGAAAAGAGAGAAGCAAGCGATTGTTAACGATTTCGAGAGGGCGCAAAAGTGGGCCAAGAAGCACAACAGGCCGATGTTTTTAGGCGAGTTCGGCGCTTATGACAAAGGCGAGATGGACTCACGCGTTCGCTACACCGCTTTCGTGGCACGAACGGCAGAAAAATCCGGCTTTAGCTGGGCATATTGGCAGTTCGATTCAGACTTCATCGTCTATAATATAAACCGAGAGCAATGGGTCGAGCCGATTTATAACGCCCTGATACCCCCAAAACATTGATTATTGATAATTGATGATTGATTAATTAGTGGGTTGAGATTGCTTCGGCCTACAGGCCTCGCAATGACCGACGGCACTGTGAACAATGAGGCAGGTAAGTGATGGCGGAGTGCTTCACCAGATGAGAAGCTGTGAAAATTTTGGGAATTTTTTTGATTTCTCTTGACGTAATACAATTATTTTAATAGAGTTGTGTTTCTTATATTTCTATGGAAGTTTTTTTGATGAGTAAAAACAGAACATACGAGCAGAAGCATTTGGCCGGCCAGTGGTCGGGTGCGAAGTGTGTGCGCCCGGTAAGGCCGTTTGCCGAGACAGGGATGATGTGCATCGACCTTAACGTTACCACACGGATTAAGGAGGACAGCCCTTAGAAGGAATTTGACATTTTTCAAGTAAGAATAAAAGCCTTCCGGGGCAAAGAAGTCCTGGAAGGCTTTTTTATTTGGCAAAAATCGTTGAGAGCAAGGACGCAGGAGGCAATTATGGAAATTATAGAACTGACAATTAAGAATTATGAAGAGGTCCTTTCGCTGTGGCAGAGCACCGAGGGAGTGGGATTAGACAAAGACTCTGACACGAAAGAAAGAATCGGGATATATCTTCAGCGCAATCCTGGTCTGAGCTTCGCAGCATTTGAAAAAGGGAAAGTCATCGGGGCAGTATTATGCGGACACGACGGCAGACGCGGGTATCTGCACCATTTGACCGTTGCTGAGGCGCATCGCAACAAAGGAAACGGCACGGCGCTGGTAGATAAAGTAATTTCGAAACTGCGCATGCTTGGCATACGTAAATGCAATATATTCGTTTTCGCCGACAACGCCGGCGGCCAGGAGTTTTGGAAAAGAAACGGCTGGACCGAACGAACGGACCTGAAAGTTATGTCAAAAAGTATTTCGCCGTAATATAAACAGGAGCAAAAAAATGACAGTAGAATACAAATACCAATGGGACGAAACGAGGCAATATCCCTCAATTGAAACCGAACGTCTTATCCTAAGAGGTTTCGAGAATGAAGATGCCGGTGAGGTGCAACGTCTGGCCGGTGACAAGGCCATTGCGTCCACGACGCTTCGCATACCGCATCCATACGAGGACGGAGTAGCAGAGAAGTGGATTGGGACACACCATGAGGATTTTGAACAAGGCAAGGTGGTCGATTTCGCCATTACCGAGCGTAAAGCGGGCTATCTAATAGGAGCGATTGGATTAACCATAAACAAAGAGCATGAAAACGCTGAATTAGGATACTGGCTCGGCAGACAATACTGGAACAAGGGCTATTGCACTGAAGCGGCCAAAGCAGTTTTGAGATACGGTTTCGAGGAACTGGGCCTGAACCGCATACAAGCGCAGCATTTCAAACGAAACGCTGCATCAGGCCGAGTTATGCGGGCAATCGGTATGTTATACGAAGGCAGGTTGAGACAACATCTGAAGAAATGGAACAAGTTCGAAGATGTGGAAGTTTACGGCATCCTGAAAGCAGAGTACGAAGCTACTAAGGTTTTCAAGCTATAGATTCACGGGGATTCCGCGGGAGGCGAGGTATTCTTTCATTTGTTTTATTGTGTAATTTTCGAAATGTGTAATTGAGGCCATAAGGACGGCGTCTGCGCCGCCTTCAACGATGGCATCATAGAGGTGCTCAAGCTTTCCCGCTCCGCCGGATGCGATTACGGGGATATTGACGGCATCGGAGACGGCTTTGTTCAGCTCGTTATCGTAGCCGGTTTTGGTGCCATCGGCGTCCATACTGGTCAGTAATATCTCACCTGCGCCGAGCTTTTCGGCTTTGATTGCCCATTCGACGGCGTCAAGGTCGGTAGGTTCTGAGCCGGCCTTTACGGTTACCTGCCATCTGCCCGGTTGTGTTTTTGAACGGCGGGCATCAATGGCAAGGACGATACATTGGTTTCCAAAACGCCGGGCGGCTTCTGTGAGCAGGTGCGGATTTTGAACGGCAGCGGTATTGACGGAGACTTTTTCGGCACCACTCCTTAGGAGCTCATCAATCTGGTCAACTGTGCTGATGCCACCACCCACGGTGAAAGGGATGAAGACGTTTTCGGCGACTTTTTCGACAAGCTCGACGATTGTTTTGCGGGAGCGAATGGTGGCGGTGATGTCCAAGAAGACCAGCTCATCAGCGCCTTCATCACTGTATCTTGCGCCGAGCTCGACGGGGTCACCGGCGTCGCGGAGATTCAAGAAATGAACGCCCTTGACTACACGATTATCTTTAACATCGAGACAGGGGATGATTCTTTTTGTCAGCATCAGGTTGTTTTCCTTTCCCTCGACTTCGCTCGGGACAGGTGGCAGATTTTGGAAAAATTTTCGAGAACTTTTAAGCCGGTTTTGCCGCTTTTTTCAGGGTGAAACTGGGTGCCGTAAATAGCGCCCTTCTGGACCGAGGCGGGCATAGGGAAACCATAGTCGGTATAGGCGATTTTAGCTTCGGTGTCGGTAACATTGGCGTAGAAAGAGTGTGCAAAATAGAAATGTTTTTCTCGCGGCAGACCCCTCGACTTCGCTCGGGGCAGGTGAGCAAACAAATCCATATCTTCGGGCAGTTTTACAAGGTTCCAGCCCATATGCGGGACAGTTTGCGAAGAGGGAATGGGGACGACATTGCCTGCGACTAACCCGAGGCCTTTGTGGGAGCCATATTCTGCGCTGCGGTCGAAAAGCATCTGGTAGCCGACACAGATACCAAGCAGAGGTTTGCCAGCCAAAGCGAGCTTTTTTATCAATTCAGCCAGATGACCCAATGCGCTGACAGCGTAGCCGAAGGCGGCAACGCCGGGCAGAACAAGGCCGGAGGCGGATTCAATATCCTCCGGGTTGCAACTTAATTTTGCCTGGCAGCCGATATGGCGGAAGGCATTGCATACGCTTCTGACGTTTCCCACGTTATAATCAATGACAACTATCATAATTTATTATTGACTATTTGCTATTGATTATTTACCATTGACAACAATAAACAATAAATTGTAAATAGTAAATATCAAATGTGCGGAATAGTAGCTTATTTAGGTAAAAAGAGCGCACAGCCGACCCTTATAGAGGGACTAAAACGTCTTGAATATCGGGGGTACGATTCGGCCGGTGTGGGGCTGCTGAGCGGCGGCGAAATAAAGGTGAAAAAATGCAGCGGCAGAATCAGCGCACTGGAGGAGATATTAGACGAGCCAGACAGCAGCGAAACGCTGGGCATCGGGCATACGCGCTGGGCGACCCACGGTGCACCGACCAGCATCAACGCACATCCACATTTAGACTATACCGGCAAAATCGCTGTTGTTCATAACGGCATTATCGAAAACTACGGAACACTGAAGACATGGCTGGAAAATGAGGGGGCCAAATTTGTAAGCGAGACCGATACTGAGGTGATAGCAAACCTGATTGGATATTTCTATGACAGAAGCGAAGAGAAGAAAAAGAGAGACGGTCAGAACAGATTCGAATGGGCGGTCCAGCAGGCCCTTGGGGAAGTAAGCGGGACATACGGCTTGGCGATTGTGTGCAGCGATTTTCCGGATATGCTCATCGGAGCGAAGAAGGGCAGCCCATTGATTTTGGGGGTGGGAGATAACGAATATATTCTGGCCTCGGACGCTGCAGCAATTGTGGAGCATACAAAGCAGGCAATATACCTTTCCGACAACGAAATGGTTACCATCAGCTCAAAGGGATTTCGCACAAAAACGATTGATAACGTTACTGTTACGAAAGAGCTACACAAAATTGAATTTTCGCTGGAGCAAATCGAGCTTGGCGGCTTCGAACACCACATGCTCAAAGAGATTTTTGAGCAGCCGAAGGCCCTGAGCACATGTATGGGCGGACGAATCGATACCAAAAATAACAAAATTAAACTTGGCGGTATAGCTGATTATCTACGTGAGCTGACGCGCACCAAACGGCTCATCCTGACCGCCTGCGGGACAGCATTCCACGCCGCCCTGGTTGGTGAGTTTTTGTTCGAGCACCTGGCACGGATTCCGACAGAAACCGAATACGCCAGTGAACTTCGATATCGCAATCCAATCATCGAAGACAGGACAGTGGTTATAGCAATAAGCCAATCCGGCGAGACGGCTGACACTCTGGCAGCGGTAGAAGAAGCCAAAGAACGAGGAGCAACGGTGCTGGGGATTGTTAACGTCGTAGGCTCTTCAATTGCCAGAGCCACCGATTCGGGGATATATTTGCACGTCGGGCCAGAGATAGGAGTTGCCAGCACAAAGGCGTTTACCGCCCAGGTAGCAGTGCTGACGATGCTGGCGATTGAACTCGGCAGAAGAAAACATATCAGCAGCAGCGAGGCAGGAGCGTGCATCAAGGAACTTTCCCAGATACCGGAGAAGATAAGCAGGATATTGAAACAGTCCGACAACATCAAAAAGATTGCTTCGGCGAACATCGAGAGGGACAACTGGCTTTTCTTAGGTCGGGGCTTTAATTATCCGGTTGCACTCGAAGGCGCTTTGAAATTAAAGGAGATAAGCTATATCCACGCAGAGGGGCTGCCTGCTGCGGAGATGAAACACGGGCCAATTGCCCTGATAAACGATGGTATGCCAGCGGTTTTTATAGCAACAGCCGGACCGCAATACGAAAAAATCTTAGGCAACATTGAAGAGGTTAGGGCTCGCGGCGGAAAAATTATTGTTGTTGCAACCGAAGGTGATGAAAATATCAAGAAACACGCCGACCATTTAATCGCCGTCCCTGATGCACCGGAGCTGCTGCAGCCGATGCTGACGGTTATTCCACTGCAACTTCTAGCATATCACGCTGCAGTGCTTCGCGGGCACGATGTCGACAAACCCCGCAACCTCGCTAAAAGCGTTACGGTTGAGTAGCACCTAACAAACCAAAGTTTGCGATAACCCTGAATGTTCTTTTTAGAATGTCGGTCAACTGGGATTTTGTTATGCCAAGCGGGAGAAAGAGATAAATGATGTTGCCTAAAGGGCGAAGGATGAGGTTTTCTTTGAGGCCGTTCTGAAAAATTTGCCAGCCGATTCTTTCTCTGACGTCAAACGACTGCTTTGCTTTTTTGTCCCTGACCAGCTCGATAGCCCCTACCATACCGATGTATCTGACATCGCCGACAAACGGCAACGGCCTGAATTTTTCGAGGGCACTGTGAAATATGGGGATAAGGGTTTTTACCTTTTGCAGTGTTTTCTCCTGCTCGAAGATTTCGAGACTTGCCAGAGCGGCGGCACAACCGAGAGGATTTGCGGTATAGGTATGGCCGTGATAAAAGGTTTTGAACTTTTCGTAATCGTCGTAGAAAGCGTTATAGACTTTGTCGGTTGTCAAGGTCGCAGCAAAGGGGAGTGTGCCGGAGGTTATTCCCTTTGCGAGACAGATAAAATCCGGCTGGACAGAGGCGTGCTGACAAGCAAACATTCTACCTGTTCGGCCAAAGCCGGTGGCGACTTCATCGAGGATTAAGTGAACATTATATTTTTTAGAAAGGGCGGCGGCCTGTTTGAGGTATTGGACAGGATAGACAATCATACCAGATGCTGCCAACAGGAGAGGTTCCAAAATAATAGCGGCTATTTCGTCTTTGTGCTTTTTTAAGGCGCTTTGCAACGGTTTTATGCAGTCGATACTGCAGGAGGTCCTTTGCTTGCCGAGCGGGCAGCGATAACAATAAGGCGTGGGGACTTTAAAGGATTCGAAACGCAAGGCGTCGAACGCCCTGCTGAATACCGTATTTCCGCCGACGCTCATCGCACCAATGGTGTCGCCGTGGTAAGCAAGGTCGAGAGAGAGAAATTTTGTTTTAGATTTGCGGCCGATATTGCGCCAGTATTGAAAGGACATCTTAAGAGCGGTCTCGACGGCGGTTGAGCCATTGTCGGAGAAGAATACTTTGGTGAGGTTTTTGGGAGCGATAGAAACAAGCTTTTCGGCCAAGATGACTGCGGGTTTATGAGTGAAGCCGGCAAGCAAAATATGGTCGAGAGAATTTAACTGCTTCCTGATTGCCGCCTTTATTTTCGGATGGTTATGGCCGTGAACATTGCACCACCAACTGGATATTGTGTCGTAATAAAAGTTACCTTTATCATCGTATAATTTGGCACCTTTGGCCCCTTCTATCAGGATTGGAGGACACTTGCGGCAGTCTTTCATCTGCGTATAGGGATGCCAGATATATTTCAAATCTTTTTTTATCCAGTCGGTCATCTTATTTTTTGCTCTGCATAACTTCAACAATCCGGTCGGCGAGTTTTTCCAAAAGCTGCTTAGTATGATGGTAAGTAAGTGAGAACCTCAATCTTGCCTGGCCCTGAGGGACGGTAGGTGGTCTTATAGGAAGAACCCAAAAGCTGTTTTTTTGAAGGTCACTACTGAAACGCACCGCCCTATCGGAGTCTCCCACAATCAAGGGAACAATCTGGGAATCGCCCTTTACATCGAACCCCGCCTCACGAAGCCGGCTGCGAAAAAAATCGGCATTGGTGAGGAGTGTCTTTCTGCGAAATGGTTCGTCTCTCACGATATTGAGGGCCTCGATGTCGGCTGCAATTACAGGCGGCGGCAGAGCAGTAGAGTAAATAAAACTTCTGCAGGAATTTACAAGATATTGTTTTATTTTTTCCGAACAGGCAAGATAGGCGCCGAAGCTGCCTAAAGCCTTGCTGAACGTTCCCATTATTAACTCTATGCGGTCGGACAGGCCCTGCTCTTCTGCAACGCCGGCGCCATTTGGCCCAAAAATTCCGGTGGCGTGCGCCTCGTCAACCATAAGAAAGCAATCGTATCCGTCTTTGATATCTACAAGCCCTTTTAGGGGAGGTTTGTCACCATCCATACTGAAAACGGTTTCGGTAACTATAAGGCGGTTTTTGAATTTGCGACTTTCTTTTTTCAGCAGAGATTCGAGATGGTCCAAATCATTATGGCTGAAGCGAAAAAGCTTAGCACCGGACTGTCGCACCGCATCTATTATGCTGGCGTGACTTAATCTATCACAAAAAACCGCATCGCCTTTGTCGTAAAGTGCGCTTATTATTCCTACGTTGGCCTGATAGCCCGAATTGAAAACCAAAGCGCTTTCTTTGCCTTTGAATTCGGCGATTCTGTCTTCGAGCTGGTGATGAATTTTCAGGTCGCCGCTTAATAATCGCGATGCTGAAGCGCTTACGCCGAGAGAGTCAACGGCCCTTTTAGAAGCTTCTTTGAGCTTAGGATGGTCCGAGAGAGCCAAGTAATCATTTGATGAAAAATCGAACAGCTCAGCGCCGTCGTAATAAATTTTTCCGTCTTTGCGCAAATCGGCGGGTTTTAGGACCCTCAAAAGACCGTCCGCTTTCCTTTGCGCCAGAAAATCATCTATTCTGTCCATACTTTTTTTATTTCTTTGACGAGCGCGTAATCAGCATCGAGATTTGCGCCTTTGACGGTCAGATACCCGCCTATAAGCATTCCATTGGCGCCGGCGATAAAAGCATTAAGCTGCGAATCCTTAAGAATCGCCTCTCTGCCGGCGGCGATTTTGATAATTTTATCCTTCAATATAATGCGGAAAATACATATTGTTCTTATGGCATCATCGACTGATAAAGGTGTGGCGAATTCAAGAGGCGTGCCCATAATCGGGATTAATATATTTAGGGGGACTGAATCGACATCCAAATCTTTTAAAGTATAAGCCATATCAATTCTATCCTGCCAGGTCTCGCCCATTCCGATTATACCGCCACTGCAAACCTCAAGGCCAACCTGCTTGGCGGAATTTATGGTATTGACTCTCTCGTCGAAGCTGTGCGTCGAAACAATATGGGGGTAGAAACGACGGGATGTTTCGATGTTATGGTGATAACGTGAGAGGCCGGCCTCTTTGAGAAGCTGCAACTGCGATTTTTCCATAGCGCCCAGCGAAGCGCATACAGCGATACCAATCCTGTCTTTTATTTCCGATATTGCCTGCGCTACTACATTTACTTCTCTATCGGTCAGCCGGTTTCCGCTGGTTACAATGCCGAACTTTTCTGCGCCAATAGCTTTGGCTTTTTGTGCGGCTTCGATTATTTCTTTTTCCCCTTTTAGCGGATAGGTCGGCACATCCGCGTGATGCCTTGCCGACTGTGCACAAAATTTGCAATCTTCGGGGCAAAGGCCGGACCGAGCATTTAAGATATTGCACAGCTCAAGTTTATTGCCTATGAACTTTTTTCTAACCTTATTAGCTCGGGAGATAAGCTCTTCCAGAGGTGCATTTAAGAGAGTTTCAGTATTATCTTTTATGGCAGTGCTCATAATTGCCGGCCATTTTAGCATTGTAGGTCGATGATTTCCATAAAAACCGCCCGCCAAAGGCGGGTCAAATATCACGGGAATTTTGCCGTTTATGAACCCGATCCGAACTGCAAGGTGATGTCCTGACTATTGTATAAATGAAAAAGGGCTGCGACATTAATTCGCAGGCCATGGAAGTTTAATTTCCAGGTCGGTTTAGGCCTTGCGTTTTCTAAGCGAGATTCGGTCATTTTAAGTCGTTCAGGAGTTGACAAAATGAGCAGAAGGTATTTATATTGCAATTACTTAAAAAATTGGGCGCCCGTAGCTCAGTTGGATAGAGCAACGGATTTCTAATCCGTAGGTCGCAGGTTCGAATCCTGCCGGGCGTGTTTCACAGGCTGCTGACTGTTGAGAAGGAACATCGGTGTTCAGTGCCATCCTCCCGGACACACATTTAATGCAAAAAAAACAAAAGATAGTATAAGTGACTGTTTAAACAAGAGGTTACATTAAGTTGAATAGAAGGTTTTTAGGAACTTGGACGCAGGATTATTTATAAGTAACATAAATGTCACTATGAGATTCTCTTATGGCTCATATTAGTAGAATGACTCAAACTATTTGGATATTAAGTGTATAATTGAGAGTGTATAACTGAGATTATGTTCAGGATGTCTTTTGGTTTAAGTTCTTAATTGCTCTTAGGTTATATGATTTTGTGTATGGAGGAAGGGGATTGGTGTCTTTAAGACAACAGGATTTATACAAGGCAGAATAGATAAAACATAAAGATAAGTTTTATGAATAAACAAGCTTCAAAAATGTATGTTTTTTATTGTTCAAACGGAATTACTGTTAAGACAATCGGTTTGCCGTGTTCTGGAAAAGTGGATATCCCTTATTTAGTCAAAGCGTTTGAGACCGGTGCAGACGGGGTTGTAATCGTAACTTGCAAACAAAACGAGTGCCGTTACCTTGAGGGAGATGTGCGGGCACAAAAAAGAGCCGAAGCTGTCGAATCGCTGCTTGAAGAGATTGGAATGGGCAAAGGACGGATGGCTGTTATCAACTTAAAAGAAGATGACCCCGAACAAATCCTTGGCGAAATCAAGGATTTCTTTGACAAGGTAAGAAATCTGCCTCAATCACGCCACCGAAGCATCACCTTTAATGGATAGGAGACAATGTTCGTATGAAAGTCGACAGTAAACTCGCAAAGAAAATAGAAAATGGAGATTTTATTGTCACCGCAGAGTATCTGCCAAGTGTAGCCGCGAATGGCTTGATAATCGAAGCGGCCTTGAAAGCTTTGGGTGATAGCCTTTCAGCAGTTAATGTAGCCGACAACCATTATGGTGTAGCGATGTCGTCTCTTGCGGCCTCCGTAGCAGTGATCAAATCCGGGGCCGAACCGATTTGTCAAATTGTTACACGCGACAGGAATCGCATCGCACTTCAGTCCGATTTGCTCGGGGCAGCTTACCTGGGAATCAAGAATGTGCTTTGTCTGTCCGGTTATCATCAGACGCTGATAGGATGTCCTGAATCAGCAAGCGTATATGATATCGATTCGACTCAGTTTATAGAGATTGTAACGAATATGTCTGAGAAAGGCGTGCTTGCTGACGGAACAAAGATTGATGGGCGATTTTCCATGCTTGTCGGAGCAGTTGCGAACCCATTTTTGGAACCGCTGGAATTAAACATGCTGAGGCTCAACAAAAAAATCGAAGCCGGTGCAAAGTTTATTCAGACCCATGCTGTATTCGACATTGAGCAATTTAGCCAATGGCTCGACGCTGCCGGCAGCGAAGGCATCACCGGAAGGGCAGCAATTATAGCCAGCGTTTTACCTTTGGATAACGCCGTTGAAACTGAAAGGCTGCGAGGTACGTATATTGATTATAGTATTCCGGATACGGTAGTTGAAAGGCTAAAAGCAGCAGGCAGCAATGATGCACAGAAAAAAGAAGGATTAACTATTTGCGTCGAAATGATTAAAAAGCTTAAAGAGATAAATGGCGTGAGGGGGATACATATTCTTTCGGGCGGTAAGGAAAAAGTAGTGCCTGAGATTCTTGCCGCATCCGGGCTGTAAATACGAGAAAAGATTATGCCTGAAAAATATCATATTAAGACACAACCTGTTCCGCCGCGGCGGCCGCGTATAGGTAAATATGGTGTAGTGGATTGGCGGGAAGATTGCGCCCGCTGTCATAATTGTGTTAAGAAAGCGTGTGTTTACGACCGCTACAGACAGGAGGCGGACTATATTCGTAATCTCAGCGATGTAGACGCCCTGTTTTTTGATTGCATGGGATGTTTTTCATGCGTTCAGGATTGCACAAAGGGCCTTTTGTGTATGTCGGTGAATCCCGTATACGAAAACCTGGGAAACAGTTACTGGACACCTGATATTATTAAAACGACATGGCTTCAGGCTGAGACTGCGAAAATCCCTGTTTCAGGAGCAGGGTATCGGGGGCCGTTTGCCGGCCAAGGTTTTGATTCGATGTGGACGGATATGTCGGAAATCGTTCGGCCAACCCGTGACGGTATTCACGGACGAGAGTACATCAGCACCTCGGTGGATATCGGTAGAAAGCTTTCGTTTTTGGCCGTCGATGGAGAAAAGGCAACGACAAGTTTGCCTCCTCTGGTCTCGATTCCGATGCCATTGATATTGGATATGGCTTTTCCTGCACACGCGCTGCCGCAGCTTGATGCGATTATTAAACAGACTGCTGTGAACACCGGCTTGATAGCAATACTTGATTCGCGCCACTGGGCTGGCGATGACGAGCAGCTTGAGCACATAGCATTTTATTTAGGACCTGACAGTCCGGATGTCCCGAAGGAGGCACTGCGGAAAACCCTATTGGTGGAAATATCCGACAGCGGCAAGGTCATAGAGCGCATCAAAGAACTCAAGAAAATACACCCGCAAATAGTGGTGGCCGTTAGAGTGGAGCTGACGACTGAGGGGGTTGAGCGTGCGATTAAACTCGCTGAATTTGAAGAAATTGAAGTGATTCATATCGCGGCGGACGCCAATGGCAATGAAATAGGTTCGACAAGCTCACTACAAGTTGGGGCAAAGAAGCCGCAATTCATAAAGGATATGACTCGTCATATTCACACGACCCTTATAGAAAAAGGAATCAGGGACGAGATAACGCTTATAGCAGGCGGCGGAGTGGCGCTGCCGGAGCATTTGGCAAAGGAGATTATATGCGGCGCTGACTTGGTGACAATCAATCTGCCACTTCTTATATCGCTGGAATGCCATCTTTGTGAGAGTTGCAGGCCGGGAATGGTGTGTCCGGCAAAGCTGGAAAAGATAGATTTTGATTATGGCGTGGGCCGAATGACCAACCTCATCGCTGCCTGGCACGACCAGTTGATAGAAGTTATGGGCGCGATGGGAATGCGTGAGGTCCGTCGTCTCAGAGGCGACGTCGGCCGAGCAATGTTCTTCGAAAATCTCGAGGAGGAAACCTTTGGCAAGCTATTCGGTTCAAGAAAAAACGATTAAGAATATACTGCCTGAAAATACCTTGAGGACTTTTGTTCCGCAGGAAGAGGTGGCCCGGGTCATTAAACCTGCGCCACCGCGGTATCGCAATGAAATTGCCAAGTATGTTGTTCATCGCAATCTCAACTGCAAACGATGCGGCAAATGTGCCGAGGTGTGTTTATATAAAGTTCATGTGTTAAAGCCCGGTTATAAGTATTTCGCTGAGCCGAAAAATTATTTGTGCATAGGGCCGACCTGCGAAAAAAGCGGTCATTACTGCGTTACAAAGTGCCCCCAGGGTGCATTAGAGGTTAAAGAAAATCCAATGTATAAAACGCTGGGGGATTTCCGCTGGCCGGCTGATTTGATACTGGCGACGTGGAAAATGGCTGAAACCGGCGATGTCCCGCCTGAAGAATACGGTTACGACTACGAGTGCGGCAATTCCGGCGGCGGATTTGACCGGCTAAGGTTCAAATTTCCCGAAAAACCCCCTGTAAAGCTCAATGAAAGCGAGGTAGATACGGGCATATCACTGAACAAGCGTGACGATGGCCGGCCTAAAATCAAAATCGACGTCCCCTGGTATGGTGGGGGGATGTCGTTCGGATCGGTCAGTAACGTGACTCAATTATCAAAGGCCAGGGCAGCGGTAGCGTGGAATACGTTTACCTGCACGGGTGAGGGCGGGTATATGGAGAGGATGAGACCCTACGATGACCACGTGATTACGCAGGTCGCCACGGGTCTTTTCGGCGTGCGAGAGGAGACGATTCAGCGGGTGCCGATTGTAGAATTTAAGTATGCCCAGGGTGCCAAGCCCGGTCTTGGCGGGCATCTGCTGGGTGACAAAAACACCCCAGCCGTGGCAAGAATGCGCGAAGCGGTGCTTGGTATATCGCTGTTTTCGCCGTTCCCGTTCCATAGCGTCTATTCCATTGAAGACCACGCCAAGCATATCGACTGGATTAAGCATGTGAACAGACGTGCCTTGATATCAACGAAAGTATCGACGCCGACGGATGTTGATATGGTTGCGGTCGGCAGTTACTCTGCCGGCACTCATATCGTCCACATAGACGGTGGTTACGGCGGAACCGGTGCGGCGCCTGATATCGCGAAGAAAAACATCGCCATGCCGATTGAGTACGCCATCGGCAAGGTTCATAATTTCCTGGCGGATGAGGGTGTCCGTGACAAGGTGACACTTATAGCCAGCGGTGGAATACGCTCGGCCCACGACGTAGCCAAGGCCATCGCCCTTGGTGCCGACGGGGTTGTAATAGGAACCGCGGAATTGGTTGCGCTTGGATGCGTGCGATGCAGCCGCTGCGAGAGCGGACGAGGTTGTCCACGCGGTATTGCTACAACTGACCTTGAACTGTCAAAGAAAATGGATGTCGAGTGGGGCACGCAGCGAATTATCAACCTCTACAATGCCTGGCGAAAAGTGCTTGTCAGAATTCTTCAACAATTTGGTATGCGCAGTATAAGCGAACTGCGCGGACGCACCGACCTTTTGATGCATCTTGATTATACCAACGAGGTGGAGGCAGAAAATGAACGGTGAATTAATAAAGCGACTTGCATATTCAAGAAAGCAATTAGTTAAAAACCTCAACTGCTCCTCGCAGATGAAGAAAGAGGCTGAAGAAGGGGGCTGTGGAGTTGTGGGTTTTTGCTGCAGTGAGCCGGTGCCGGGCAAGCATATTTATGCACCGTCTCGGCAGATGCACAATCGTGGAAACGGGAAAGGCGGAGGTATTGCCGCCGTGGGATTTGTACCGGAGCAGCTTGGTGTCAGCAGGGAGGTGCTCGAAAATCATTATATGCTTCACGTGGCGTTCCTTGATGAGAAGGTCCGTCCTGAAATAGAGAAACAATTTATTACGCCGAACTTCGATATCGCGGTCTCTTGTCAGCTCGAAAAAACAGACGACTGGAAATCAATCCCGGGACTGGAGGTAAAGCCGCCGGACGTATGCCGGTACTTCGTGCGAGTAAAGCCGGAGGTGCTTGATTCATTCGTCGCGAAAAACAACCTGCAACAGCTTGATCTACGCGAAGCTGAAGACGAATTTGTCAATCAAAACAGCTTCAGTTTGAATCAGAAATATTACGCATCTCTGGGCGAAAAAAGGGCCTTTGTGCTTTCGCACGGCAGGAATATTATGATACTCAAGGTGGTGGGTTTCGCTGAGGCCATCGTAAAGTATTACAAAATCGAGGACCTCTGTGCCCACATATGGATTGCCCATCAGCGTTTTCCGACCAAGGGTCGCGTATGGCATCCCGGCGGTGCCCATCCTTTTGCGGCCATCGATATGGCGCTGGTGCATAACGGTGATTTTGCCAACTACCATTCCGTAACCGAATATCTAAAACAGCGAAATATATGTCCGCAGTTTCTCACCGATACGGAAGTCTCCGCCCTTCTTTTCGATTTGCTCAGTCGGACTTACCACTATCCGCTGGAGTACATCATTGAGGCGCTGGCCCCGACTACCGAGCTGGACTTCGACCGCTTGGATGAGGAAAAGCAAAAAACTTACCGGGCCATTCAGGCAACCCATATACACGGCTCACCCGACGGCCCATGGTTTTTCATCATCGCTCGCAATATTGTCCGCGAGAACAAATTTCAGTTGATGGGCATAACCGACACCGCGATGCTTCGGCCGCAGGTGTTCGCGTTTTGCGATGGTGAGATCCAGGTCGGCCTGATTTGTTCGGAAAAACAGGCCATAGATGCGACCTTACTGAGTCTTTCAAGGGATGACAAAAGAATATGCCCGATTGCCGACCGATACTGGAATGCACGCGGCGGCAGCCATACTGACGGCGGAGCATTTATATTCAATCTTGAAAAAGATTCGGCCGGCAAAATGCGAATTACCTGCACGGATAAATTCGGCGCAACGGTTCCTATGCCGACGGGGACTGAGCCGTGTGATTTCTCACAGGAACTGTCTCTGTCCTCTGAATCCGAGGAGGATATACAGACACTAATCAACGAGAGATTTGTCCCCGGTAACAGCATTGCGATTTTTGAAATGATTCGCGAACTAATACCTCAATGGACGTTTGATGAATTCCGTCTGGCGTGCCGGCAAATTGCTAATCAGGCGAAAGATGCTTCCAAGACGGCTACTGCGATAGAGGTCTTTACCCTGCTGAATGACCGAAGATACTCAACCGGTTCAAAGAAACGCAGTCATATCCTATATATCGTGCGTAGTGAGTTGAACCGGTTGTTCAGGAATATTCCAAACATAGGCGCAAAAGGTTCTTATGGCGGTCTGCATCGTCTTATTGATTTTGAGACGCGAGGCAACCTGAGGGGGCTGCAAGGCAATGAAACAACTCTTGTAATTGACGCCGCCCATTTTCCACCTGAAGGTGCCGACTGTGACGCAGCCCTTTTAGTTGACGCATATATGAAGGGCTGGCGATGTTTCATCAGCTTCAATTGTATTGGTCAGCGATACGTCGGCTGCGGTCTTGGTCCGGAAACCGATAGTGTGACAATAGATGTTTACGGCAGCAGCGGCGATTATCTTGGCTCTGGATTGGACGGCCTGACCATCACGGTGCATGGCAACGCACAGGACCAACTCGGCCAGGTAATTAAAAGAGGAAAATTAGTCATTCACGGTGACGTGGGACAAACGTTTTTATACGGCGCCAAGGGCGGCAGCGTCTTTGTGCTGGGTAACGCTGCGGGAAGACCCCTTATCAACTCCGTCGGCAAACCGAAGGTGGTGATAAATGGAACCTGCCTCGACTTTCTTGCCGAGTCATTTATGGCGGGCGACCCGCATAACGGCGGCGGTTTTTGCATATTAAATGGTGTCAAATTCGATGATGATGGTCTATTAGTTCCATTGTCGCTGCCTTATCCCGGCAGTAACATCTTCTCGCTTGCTTCGGGTGGAGCAATCTATGTCCGTGACCCTAATTTAACCCTGGTCGATGAGCAATTGAACGGCGGCAGGATTGCCAAGTTAACTAACAAGGACTGGGAATTGATTCTGCCTTACCTCGAAGAAAACGAGCGCCTTTTTGGAATAAAGGTTGAGCAGTTGTTGACCGTCGAGGGTCATAAGCGTCGGCCGGCAGAGGTTTATTGTAAAGTTATTCCTGGCAATATCGCAGCCATCGCCTCGGAGGATACCGACGATGTTGAAGAGGTACTTGAAGAGCCGATTGTGAAATAGCGCGAAAAAGCGAAGGGTAATTAAAGTGATAACAATCAAAAAAACGAAAACAAGCGACGAACTGAAGGGCATCGTTGAGAAATTATCCGGAGCGGACCTCAGCGTCTGTTTGCAGTGCAGAAAGTGCTCAAGCGGTTGTCCGGTTGGCAAACTTACGAAGTCCCGGCCTTCCGAGATAATGCGCCGACTGCATCTTGGCGCAGGCAATGAGCTGTTGGAAAGCGATATTCTCTGGATGTGTGTTTCGTGCGAGACCTGTTCGGCCCGCTGCCCGATGGGTATTGACGTTGCAGCGGTAATGGATGCGTTGCGGAAGCTGGCGCTGGCCAGGGGGGCATCGAAGCAGGAAGGTAATGTGCCGCTGTTTAACAAGGCATTTTTGAAGACGGTCCAGATTTTCGGCCGGACTTATGAAATCGCAATGATAGTTGCTTACAAGCTCGGCACCGGGAAACTAATGAACGATATGGGAAAATTCCCGACAATGCTGAAGAAAGGGAAAATCTCGCTGCTGCCTTCGCTTGGCGGCGACAGGAAAACGGTGAGACGCATTTTCAAAAAGGCAAAACAGAGTAAAGGGGCCAAGGTATGAGATATGCTTACTATCCAGGATGCTCGGCTGAATCAACGGCACGCGATATGCATCAATCTACCTTGGCAATAGCCGGCGTGCTTGGAGTTGAACTGGTTGAACCTAAAGGCTGGACGTGCTGCGGTGCTACCGCCGGTCACCAGACGGATCGCATATTGGCCGCAACATTGCCCGCCGTCAATCTGGTCAAGGTTCGGGATATGGGGCTGGAATGCATCGTAAATTGCGCGGCCTGCTACAACAGAATGAAAATGGCAAACCACGAAATATCGACCGATTCAGAAATCCGAAGAAGCGTTAACGATGCGATTGGCCGAGACTATGATGGTTGCGTTAAAGTCCGGCACTTCATCGAGGTGCTCCTCGAAGATGTTGGGCTGGATACAATCGGCCGTGCCGTCAAGCGTTCGCTTAATCGGCTCAAGGTTGCTTGTTATTATGGGTGTCTGCTTGTTCGTCCGCCGAAGGTTGTAAGATTTGACGACCCTGAGAACCCGACGTCGCTCGACCGGCTCGTGACGGCCATAGGTGGCGAAAGCGTCGACTGGCCATACAAGGTCGAATGCTGCGGCGGGGGCTTGTCGCTTTCGAGAACCGACGTAGTGGTCAGTCTCACCGATTCGATTCTCGGTATGGCAAAAAGCGCCGGTGCAGATTGTATCGCGGTCAGTTGCCCGATGTGCCAGGTCAATCTCGACTTGCGCCAGCAGGACATAAAAAAGCAAACCGGCAGGGACTATCAAATGCCGATTGTTTATATCACCCAGCTTCTGGGGCTTGGTTTTGGTATCAGCCCTGCTAAACTCGGGTTCAATAAGCTTATGATTTCGCCTTCACACGTCTTGGAAAAGATGGAAGCAAGCAACGATGGAAAATAACAATAATAACAACAATGATAACAATGGCAAAATCGGTGCAGTGCTTGTTCAGGGCGGCGGTATCGCAGGCGTTCAGGCATCGCTTGATTTGGCCAATAGCGGCTTTAAGGTTTACCTCGTCGAGCGTGATGCCGCTATAGGCGGAATGATGGCCCATTTGGACAAGACCTTCCCGACGGGTGATTGCGCCACCTGTATCGTCTCGCCCAAGCTCGTCGAATGCGCGCGAAATTTAAATATCGAGATAATGACCCTTTCGGAACTGGTAGACCTTCAGGGCGAGCCGGGTAATTTCAGAGCTACGGTCAGGCGACATCCGCGATACGTGGACGAGGACAAATGCACGGGTTGCAGCGAATGCACGCAGGTTTGCCCTGTTGATGTGCCCGATGAATTCAACCGCTGTCTCGGGACCCGAAAGGGCATTGCCAAGCTCTACGCCCAGGCTACGCCGAATATATTCGGTATTCTTAAAAACGGCCACGCGCCTTGTAAGATAAAATGCCCGGCGAAGGTAAACGTTCAGGGTTATGTCCAGCTCATAAAGAAGAAAGAATACGTCAAAGCGGTCAATCTGATTCGCCAGAGAAATCCGCTTTCAGCCATTTGCGGCCGAGTGTGCACGCATCCTTGCGAGGCGGAATGCACGAGGGGCAAGGCGGACGACCCGATTGCCATAAGGTTGTTGAAGCGGTTCGCATCAGATAAAGAGATGGAAATGATAGAGACGGGCAAGCTTACCCTTGCCGAGGAGAAGAGACCTGCACCTGATGCAAAAAAGGTAGCCATAATCGGCGCAGGCCCTGCCGGACTTACCGCGGCCAATGACCTTGCCGACGCTGGGTTAGCCGTTACCATATACGAAGCGCTCGATAAGGCGGGCGGTATGCTTCGCTGGGGTATTCCTGAGTATCGACTGCCCAAGAAAGTTCTGGATTACGAAATAGAGCTTATCCGCCGAAAGGGCGTTAAGTTCGTTTATAATTGTCGTATCGGCCAGGACGTCACCATTCAGAAGCTCCGCAATGACAACGAAGCGGTATTCATCTCTGCCGGCGCACAAAAAAGCCGAAAACTCGGAATAAAAGGTGAGCAAATACCAGGTGTTCTTCACGGTATTGAATTTCTCCGAGATGCGGCTTCGACTCATAAACCAGTTGTAAAAGACAAAGTCATAGTAATCGGCGGTGGCAACGTCGCGGTTGACGTTGCCAGGACTGCTCTTCGCCTCGGTGCCAAAAACGTCGAAATGGTTTGCCTTGAGAACGCCAATGAGATGCCTGCCTATAAGGAAGAAATCGAGGCGACTCTTGCTGAAGGCATCAAGATTCGAAATAGCTGGGGACCAAAGCAAATACTGGGTAACGGGCAGGTTACGGGCATAGAGTTCAAACGCTGCACGAGAGTTTTCGATGACAAGAAACGTTTTAATCCTGCCTTTGACGAAAACGATGTTATAACTGTTAAAGCAGACCAGATTATCGTCGCCATCGGACAAGCAATAGATGAGCAGCTTGTCGGTCATATCGACGTCCAGAGCGAGCGAGGCTGTTTCAAGGCCGACCCTGTAACCGGCCAAACTTCAATGGAAGACGTTTTTGCAGGCGGCGACAATGCTTCTGGGCCTGCGTCTGTCATTGAGGCCATAGCTGCCGGTAAACGGGTGGCGGAATCTATCAAACGATATTTAAACGACAAAGATTTACTGTCCAATCGCTTCGAGGATACTATCAATCCGATTCCTGAAGATTTGCTTCCTTCAATAGAGAAGGTAGAGAAAAAAGCCCGGAATAAGCCCGAAGAGCTGTCGCCAGCGAATCGGCTGCGGAATTTCGAAGAGGTTGAAAAAGGACTCACGGAAGCCCAGGCGATATCCGAAGCCGAGCGTTGTCTTAATTGTGCCCTGTGCTCGGAGTGCAATCAGTGCGTTGAGGTCTGTGAGCAGAAGGCAATCGACCACGCTATGAAAGAGCGAATGGTTGAGCTTGAGGTGGGCTCGGTTATCCTTACCCCCGGCTTTGAAGAGTTCGATGCGACGCGAAAAGGCGAGTTCGGTTACGGCCGATATCAGAATGTCGTTACAAGCGTTCAATTCGAGCGAATGCTTTCTGCTGCCGGCCCGTTCGAAGGTCATCTCATACGTCTGTCGGATGGCCGTCCGGCTAAGCGCATCGCGTGGATTCAGTGCGTCGGCTCGCGTGATTCAAACTGCGGAAACGAATACTGCTCTTCGATATGCTGCATGATGGCAACCAAACAGGCAATGGTCGCCAGCGACCATGTCGATGGACTGGACGCGACAATCTTTTATATGGACATCCGTGCGTACGGCAAGGATTTTGACCAGTATTATGAGCGTGCCAAAGCGCAGGAAAACATACACTACATTAAGAGCATTCCGTCGCGGATAGTTCAACTCCTCGGCAATAAGGACCTTCGTGTTTGTTTCCTGGACGAAGATAACCGGATTAAGCAGAAGGAGTTTGACCTTGTAGTGCTGTCGGTGGGAATGGAGCCGCCGGCTTCTATGGAGGAATGCGCCTCTCGTCTCGAAATAAAACTCAACGACTTTGGCTTCTGCAGGACAGACAGACTGTCGCCTCTTTCAACTTCAGTGCCGGGCGTGTTCGTCGGCGGAGCATTTCAGGAACCCAAGGACATCCCGGAAACGGTGACACAAGCCAGCGCCGCTGCTTCTATGGCCATGGAACTTCTGGCGCCGGCACGCAATACTCTTATTACCAAAAAAAGTTACCCCGATGAGCATGATGTTACCGATGAAGAACCGCGTATTGGTGTATTCGTTTGCCACTGTGGTATGAATATCGGCTCGGTGGTAGACGTCGAGCGAGTTGTTAAAAGCATCGAAAAACAGCCTGATGTCGTTTTTGCGTCTCATACGATGTTCACCTGTTCCGATACGAGCTTATCGAACATCAAGGATATGATACGCGAGTATCGGCTCAATCGTGTTGTGGTTGCTTCCTGTACCCCGCGAACACACGAGCCATTGTTCCGTGAAACCCTGCGCGAAGCAGGCCTTAACCCGTATCTATTCGAAATGGCTAACATACGAGACCAGTGCTCCTGGGTTCATTCGAAGGTACCGCAGTCGGCCACCGAAAAAGCGATTGAACTGGTGAAAATGGCCATCGTTAGGGCGCGGTTGCTTACGCCTCTGGAAAGTGGAACTCTGCCTGTCGACCAGACGGGTCTTGTCATTGGCGGGGGCCTCAGTGGAATGACAGCCGCGTTAGCGCTGGCCAACCAGGGATTCAAGGTTCATCTGGTGGAAAAAGCCAGGCGTCTGGGCGGAACCCTTCACGATATCTATCATACCTTCGAGCATGACGACATCACCGATTTTACAAAAGCCCTCATAAAGCAGGTTGAAAACCATCCCAACATTAAGCTTTATCTGGAGACCGAAATTGCCGGCATCTCAGGTCACATTGGCAAATTTAATATGACACTTGCCAAAGACGGCAGGAACTTCGAGGTTTCGGGCGGCGCCATAATCGTCGCAACCGGCGCCAGCCAGGCCCAAACAACCGAATTTATGTACGGCCAATCCAAGTGCGTTTTAACCCAGGTCGAATTGGAGAAGCAACTGCACGAAAATACGTATCCTGCAAAAGGGCAAAATGTAGTTATGATTCAATGTGTCGGCTCACGTAACGACGTTCATCCCTATTGCAGTCGAATTTGTTGTTCAATGGCTGTCAAAAACGCAATTGAAATAAAGAAGCGGGATCCTAATGCAAACGTGTATGTTCTTTACAGGGACGTCAGAACTTACGGCTTTAGGGAGACATATTACAAGCATGCCCGCGAAGCCGGTGTCGTATTCGTTCGTTACACTCCTGATGCTCCACCGCAGGTCAGTGAAAACAATGGTATTGTTGTGACCCTTGAAAGCCCCGACTTACCCGAGCCGATTGAAATCGAAGCCGATAACCTTGTGCTGAGCACGGGCGTTGAAGCTGACCGGGAAAACAACAAACGGGTCTCGGATATGCTCAAAGTACCGCTTAACGCCGACGGTTTCTATGTTGAGGCGCATATGAAACTGCGTCCCGTGGATTTCACCACGGAAGGCATTTTCCTCTGCGGTCTTGCACATTCACCTAAGTTTATCGATGAGAATATCTCGCAGGCGCGGGCCGCCGCCGCGCGGGCGGCAACGGTGCTTTCAAAAACGCACCTCGAAGTCAGTGCACAGGTCTCATATGTTGACCAGCAGAAATGTATATCCTGTATGACCTGTGTTAATTCCTGTCCGTATTCGGCCCCGTTCTGCAACAAGGACGGCAAGGGTCAAATTGAGGCCGCAAAGTGTATGGGCTGTGGTATATGTGCATCGGAATGTCCCGCACGGGCCATACAACTGCATCATTTCGAGACGGACCAGTTCCTGGTAATGATTCGACAATTGTTCGCTGGCGGAAACGGGGAAATATTCGCAGAAACACCATCGCAGGTAAAAGAGTTAACGGGAAAAGTATAATTTATGGAACCGGAAGCGTTTGAACCCAAGATAGTTGCTTTTTGTTGCCACTATTGTGCGTATTCGTCAGCGGATTTGGCGGGGTCTATGCGTATTCAATATCCGCCCAACGTGCGGATTATCCGCACACCGTGCACGGGCAGACTCGAAACCGAATACTTTATGAAGGCGTTTGAGAACGGCGCCGACGGCGTGCTCGTTGCTGGCTGCCTCGAAGGCGGGTGCCATTTTGTCGAAGGCAACCTTTGTGCAAAACGCCGGGTTAATTACACAAAAGATTTGCTTGAAGAAATCGGAATGGAAAAGGAGCGCCTGCGCATGGTAAACATTTCAGCCGCCATGGCGCGACCTTTGGCTGATATTGTTATTGATATGGTGGAAACTGTTCGCAAACTGGGCCCAAGCCCTGTAAAACAAAACAGTTCATCAAAACAGGAGAGTCGCAAATGATAGTAGCGCAAAGAAAAAGTATCCCCGACCTGCTGGAAATAATAAAAAATCACAAAAAGATTCTCGTGCTCGGCTGCGGCACCTGTGTCACCGTATGCCTTGCAGGCGGACAGCGTGAGGTCGGCATCATCGCTTCAGCACTAAGAATGGCTGCAAAACTGAAAGGCCTGCCGCTTGAAGTTGAAGAATTGACTATAGAACGTCAGTGCGACAACGTCTTTATTGAACAGGCCGCCGAAGCAATAAAGAGAAACGATGCTGTTCTTTCACTTGGCTGCGGTGCGGGCGTCCAAGCCGTTGCCGAGCGTTACACCAGCAAGCCCGTCTACGCGGGCCTTGATACGGCTTTCATCGGCATCCTTGAGGAAAGAGGGGTCTGGACAGAGAAATGCGCTGCCTGTGGTGCGTGTGTCCTCCACCAATATGGTGGTATTTGCCCGGTTACACGCTGTGCCAAACACATGCTTAATGGCCCGTGCAGCAGTTCCCACGAAGACCGCTGCGAAGTCAACCCCGAACGCCAGTGCGCTTGGCAGCTTATATATAAGCGTCTCAAAGAAATCGGCCAACTCGACAGGCTAAAAGAAACCAAACCACCGAAGAATCGGAGTCACAGCCAGGATGGTGGCTACCGTACTATAATCCGTGAAGACCACAGAGTGTGATAATCCAATGGCCAACGTGATTATTTCAATGGTAAACTGAAGAGGGGAATATTAGCGTGTCTTCTTACTGGTTACTCAGCAAAGTAATCAAACCATATAGTTTTCCGCAATCCTCACAATTGTCTATTCCTTTTGGAGCTTCATATAACTCCCATAATTCTCTAACTTTTTTTAGCAGCGGCCTAACTACCTCATCTGGTTTTAATTCAATCTCAAAGCAGTTACTGCCGAATCCCATTAAGAAATTATCATGTGAAACTAACTTATTAAGCTCATCAGTAGTTGTCTCAATAACGTCAGTCTGAGGCTCGTAATAAATTAACCCTATTTGCTTAACTGGTTTAAGCCCAATGGATTCAGCAATCATTGCATAACCATTTAATTGAACTTTATAAATAAGCAATAAGGAAAAGGAATCTTTAACTAAATTAAATCTGGCACTCTCGTAGTCGATTATTGAATAACCATTGTCCTTTCTCTGAAGTATTTCATCTGGCATACCAGTTAACTTTATATTAGTTTCTTCATCTACCATAAAAAACTTTGAATAATGAGGAACTGGGACTACTGCATTGAATTCGCCAAATTCCGAAAACCAGTCGGGCAGCCTTCCAAACTTCTCAAAATGTTTCCAAATGATTTTCTTAGTATATGGGTCAATTGGCGAAGAGATGCCATGGAAGATTTGGTAAGGTAGACTGAATTGAAGTCTGAGTTTGAGCCAGAGACATCTGTTGCAACAGTTAGGTATTGCAAATGAGCCTAAGTTTTTGGCTGAGATACAGATTTGATCCTCATTCATATGTCATCTCCATTGTGCAAAAAATTAAGAATGTGCCCGAGATTAAGAACTACCGTATTATATCAATAGTTCGGAAATTATACTTTGAAATTAATCGCAAGAAAACTGATTTTTTGACTTTTTCGGGATAGTACTCATAAGTCGGAATGACAGAGGTCTTTTTTGACAATTGTTAGTTCATTTATTGACAAACACTTACAAACTCCGATTTCAGACTATCGATCGGAAGGTTAAGGGTTCGAGCCCCTTTGTGGTATAAATGCATGATTTACGAAAGGAACGCCCATCTCGAAGTACCCTTATAGAAGGTTTCATTTCACATCACCTGCGACAACATATAACCGTTTCATGTACATATCTCTGTTGAAATCAAATTTTTCTTTCCTGTCGGATTAAACCTCTACGAGAGTTCTGTACGGTCAGCGGAGGTTTAAAAGTGGGTCACTGAGTGGGTCAGTCGTCACGTGATAGCCACTTGTTAATAACTTGTTATTCACTTGTCAATCAGTTGTAGCTCTCAAAAACAGCCGATTTTGCACTTGTACACCTTTCGTACAAAGCAGTTATGCACAGAACGATGGATTTCTAATCCGTAGGTCGCAGGTTCGAATCCTGCCGGGCGTGTTTCTGTAAGACTTTATTAATTAAAAGACTTACTTTTTTCGACACTTGATTAGTCACCGGCAACGGGGAAAAAGTGCAAGGGGGTATGGAAAAGCTGGACATCCGCTCTTGAACATGAGCGCTCCAGGCGGGGCGAAACGGCCTTATCAGTATTGATATTACACCACGTTGTTGGTATCTCGAACAAAATTCTTGTCACATCTGCATCCGAAAGCTTAAAACCCCTTTTCATTCTGTCGATGTGCTCTTGGAATCTTATCTTTTGGGGGGTTTGAAAATGGGGGTTTGGTCGTCCGATAATAGGTTTAGCGAAGATTAGATTCAGGAATATCCTATCTACCTTTTCTGCAATTCGACCGATAAAAACCCTAAAACAAATAAAGTTTGGGCGTGATATAGATTTATTTAGACTTCTCGCTGGACGGAGGGGAAGGAAGCCTAAAAGGTATTTTTGGGTTCAGTAGTTGCCAAAGGGAGGGCCAGTCACAAAGTGATTGGTGAGCTGTCTCGCCGAGGATTATTTGGGGCGGGTAGCCCGATAACCTATTAGCAATTCAGGAGTTACCTTATGATTGGTTTGTCCCTTTGGCCTTGTTAGCACCTAAACTATGTGGGGGAGGGGGGGGTATTGCTTTACCTCTTTCATTTATTTTGCCTTTCATATCATACAATCAATTTTTTTGTAATAAAGTGCAACCGATAATCTGACGAATTTAAGCGTATGTTTTGTTTCAGAAATATGTTTAGGAAACAATTGGCAACACAGCTAAAAAGTAACCGTTGAATTAAGAGCAGATCAGATAAAAACAAAAAATTGGGAGTTAAAGATGCGAAGCTCGAGGCCAATATTATTGGTTGAAGATGACCGCGTGGACGCAATGACGGTCAAACGCGCCCTTAAAGACCTGAAAGTTACAAATCCGTTAGTTAACACACCCAACGGAGAG
>JBELAN010000007.1:0-94810 GCA_049508795.1 Sedimentisphaerales bacterium
GCCGTTAATCGTCAAACCAAGGGCTTTTTTGAATGGCGCCAGTCCGCCGTCTATACAACTCTGCACAAGATGGAAAAAGCCGGACTGGTTAAAAGCAGATGGAGACCTGCGGGGATCGCTAGAAAAAGAAAATATTATCATCTTACTGACAAAGGCAGGCAGTTACTCACAGCGAACCGAACCGAATGGCTCGTCTTTTCAAAATGTATGAACAAACTGACTGCTAATACCTAAGCATCTTAGGCATTGTGTCTCTTTTTGCCGTTTGCTTTGACTTTTTAGACTTCGACTTTAGTTCGCATTGTGAAAAGAAGAATACCTAAGTATCTTAGGTATTGCCCTCCGTGTCCTTTGTGGCTAAAAATCTGTTTAAATCCGTGTTAATCCGTGGTTAATTTTCCTTGACTTTTACCACAAATTTGGTATAATTCCCCCAGTTTATCAGTAGATAAACGCATATCGTCCAGCAGGGCAAGGTTTCAGGTCCAGAAGGTCCATATCAAATAATATAGAGAGCATTTTTCCGCCTCTGGCGGAGTTGATTTTTGGATTCGTTTATGATTTTGATTTTTATGCTTGCTGTCTTCTGAAGTTTATCTTCTGTGTTCTGAATTCTGTTTTTTTATTTTTGTCCGTCTCCGACGGAAGCGCTTGTTTTCTGCGCAGAATGGAAAAATCAATCAAAAGTGAATCAATTATGCGAAACGAACCCAATTTTCAAAAAAGTCAAATGTTTATAACCGTAATTTCAACAATGGATTACAACGAAAAAGTAGCTTTAGACACTTGGTCAAAACGAACCCAAACGAACCCAATTTTACCAGCCCAAGACGGTAAAATTGCCCCATTGTTTAGAATGTCGTTTATTCTAATGGGGCTTGTCCCATTGCTTAGAGTGTCGTTTACTCTAATGGGGCCCGCCTCCGCCATCTTGTCCGGCGTAGTCCCTAAGGGACGAAGACGGAAGCTACTGGCGACGGCGGAAGCCACGATTTTCTCTTGATAAGGGGAAATACCTGTATATACTGGTCGAACAGAAGATGGTTTTTTAAGAATTTAATCCGATTTGGAGGTGAAAAATGGCTATTACACCGGAAAAACTTGTCGAACTCTTAAATAAGGATTTGGAGCTGGAGTATTCTGCTGCGATTCAGTACATAAATCATTCTGCGGTTATGACAGGGGCCGCATACGGCGACGTAATCAAGGAGCTGAAAATCCACGCCAACGAAGAAGTCGCCCATGCGATGATTCTCGCCGACCAGATTGATTATCTCGGCGGCTCACCCAGCGTTGCAGTCGGCCCAATTCATACATCAGAGGACAACGACCAGATGCTCGAGCAGGACCTTGCCGGCGAGGAAGATGCGATTAAAAGATATAAAGTCAGGGTCGAGCAGGCAGAACAGCTTAAGGAATTCGCCCTTGCCCAGCAGTTAAGGACAATCCTGGCTGTCGAGCAGGAGCACGCAATGGATATAAAACAGGCCCTCGGTAAATAACATATTTAGTAAAAACAAAAAATTCTCTGTGCTCTCTGTGGCTTTTAAACAATGCGAGAGAGAGGAGTCGAACCTCCACGGGCTTTCACCCACAAGGTCCTAAGCCTTGCGCGTCTGCCAGTTCCGCCACTCTCGCTAAATTTTATTCTGCTTGCTCTTCCTTGCTTATTTTCTCAATTCGTTTCTCGGCTTTTTCCAGGATGCCTTTGCAGTGCTTAATCAGGGTCATCCCTTTTTCATACTGCTCGATGCTGTCCTGCAGCGGTATTTTGCCCTGCTCTATTTTCTCGACAATCCCGCCAAGCTCTCTGATTGCCTCTTCGAAGGTCATTTTGCCGATATCATTTTTCTTCTCGTCTTTTGCCATAATCAGACCTCGGTTTATTTGTTTCTATTTTGCTTGTTTGTCACCTTACTTTCAATCAAATTTTCGCTCGCAAGTTCGGTAATTATGCAATCGGCTATCTGGACGTCCGCCAAGTTTTTCACCAAAAGGCCGGTCCTCTTATTGGTTGTAATGCTGTATCCGCGATGTAAAACCGATTTGGGATTCAAGCCCGCCAAACGGCTTTTCTGCGTTTCAAATTGCATCCCGCATTTATTTATAATCGCCTTCACTGCTGCACCTGCCCGATTTTTCCAATCGTTCAGTTCGATGGTTTTCCTGCCTAAAAGCCGGTGCGGCTCAATTTTTCTTACTTGTTCTTCAATCGCGTATAATCCTGACCTCGCATCGGCAAGAATTTGCTTAGCCGAACTTGATAATCTAACAAAAAACTCATCTGTCTGCTGCTGGGCATTATGGATGAGCGAAGTCACTCTATACGCTATTCTTTCACCGAGATAATTTACCTGCTGAAGGACCTCCTGCATATCGGGAACAGCCACGACGCCGGCTTTGGTCGGCGTCGAGGCCCTCGCATCGGCGACCAAATCTGCGATTGTGGTGTCAACTTCGTGGCCGACCGCACTGATAATCGGTATCTTCGAGTCGTAAATCGCACGAGCCAGAACCTCTTCGTTGAATGCCCACAAATCTTCCATCGAACCTCCCCCCCTGCCGACAATCAGAATATCGAGTCTCAATTTCTTATTTCGCCTATTTATATTTCTGATACCTGCTGCGATTTCCGCCGCCGCACCTTCGCCCTGCACAGGCACCGGATATAAAAACAACCTCACGCATGGCCAACGGTTCCAGATGCTGTCCTTAATATCCTCTATCGCTGCACCAGACTCGCTGGTCAAAATACCTATCCGCTGCGGATACTGCGGAATCGGCCTTTTATGCGCCTCGTCAAAAAGTCCCTGCGCTTTGAGCCGCCTGACCATCTGCTCAAAAGCTAATTGCAGTGCTCCGACACCGGCCGGCTCCATTTTTTCAACATAGAACTGATATTTCCCCTGCGGCTCATATATATCAATGTGGCCCGTCCCGAAAATCGCAAGGCCGTTCTCCGGCTTGAATTTCACCTTCGCAAAATTGCTCCCCCACATTATGCAAGGCAGCACAGACCCCTCATCTTTCAAAGAAAAGTAACAATGCCCGCTCGTGTGCGGCCCCCTCCAGTCGCTTATCTGCCCTGTAACCGTCAGCCGCCCGGGCAGATTATTCCCCAGAATCTCTTTGATTAGCCAGTTAACTTCGCTGACTGTATATATTTTGGTTCTGTTTTTCATTTGTCCATCAATGCAAATGGTGATTTTATCGAACCATTATAAGTCCAAAGGTCCCTGTCATCAATTTCCAATTTCACTGGATATATCAGCTCGCTGATAATTTCCTTGATTCGCAACTCTCAATTTGATACAATAACCTTGTTTAATAGGGGTGATTTATTTGAGGAGGGTATAAATGAACCCGTGGCTTGAAACTATAGGTATCATCTTAGTTGCTTTGTTAGGCGTTTTTCTTGGAAAAGTGTTTTCGCACCCTCGCAAGGCCTATTGGATAGCAGGCTATTTTTTGTCCTTTTTACTCATTGTGTTTCTGCTAATAATCACATACTCTAATTCGCTGGCCTTTGCGCCGCCGTTTGTCTGGGTCGCAGCAGGACGAATAAAGTTCGTCATTTTTTCTTTAGCCGTTACAATGGGCTTAACCACTCCGTTGTCGCGGCTGCCTTACAAATTCGAGAAGGTCGCAATTTACATCCTGATGGTTACGGTTGTAGTTTGGTTTTCGGTTTTGCCTTTTCTTGTCCCTGCCTTGATTGAGGGCCATCTGGCCAATCTCACAACACAGATTGATTCCAACGGCATTTGCTTCCAGACCACAGATTACACCTGCGCTCCGGCTGCTGCGGTAACGGCTTTGAGAAAATTGGGCTTGCCTGCCTACGAAGGAGAGATAGCTATACTTTCTCACACGAGCCCGGTCGCAGGCACTTTGCCCGGCTGCCTCCAGGCAGCGCTTCAGAACCGCTATGGCGACAAGGGCCTGAGATGTCAGTACCGCCGCTTCGACTCGATTGCTCAGCTAAAGGATGCCGGTCTTACCTTAGCTGTGGTAAAGAGCGCATTTCTGTCGGACCACTGCGTCGCTGTCCTTGATGTCTCGGACAGGATGGTTACTGTCGCCGACCCTGTCTTGGGCAAAAAGTCGCTGTCCCATAAGCAGTTCGAGGAAATCTGGCGATTTTCCGGCATTGTCCTGAAGCGAGACTCCACACAAAGCCCCGTAATTTAGATACCGGCCTTACGGCACAGAACATCTAATCCTGATTTATTGGGTTTTGGTTGCTAACAGCACCCATTTTTTACCGGCACAATCGTCAGGATGGCTTACGCTATTGAAATTTGCGTCCGAATTACGAACTTTTTTTGCGAGGTGTGACATACTGTTGTCACAGGGCCGATAAAAATATGGTTAAATCTCCCAAAATTATCAATATTTCCCATAGATTTATCCGCCTACGGCGGATACAGCGAAAAAAGCCAAGACAACAGTAAAGTCATAAGAACCCAGCTGGGTTAACTTCTGGGGGGTAGCCCGGCTGGGCTTACTTCAAGACATTTTTATCCGCCTACGGCGGGATTCGAAAACACAATTTGCCTATTATTCAATGCGTTTCCTGTAAAGCCGTGTTTCCAAAGGTTTTCGGTAACTTGTCCAATTTGAATCGCCTGGTTCATTGTCAATCGCCGCTGTTACCTGATTTATCTTGGCGTCCAAATCGTCAATATAGTTGACCATAAAGGCCTCGGGTGTTGCCGGCAGCTTCGGCGAGCCGAATTCGTATTTGCCGTGGTGCGACAAAATAATATGCCCAAGAGCGTCTAATACCGTCTCATCAATCTTTGTCCCCTTCGCAGCCAGCACTTCTGCCTTTTGGTTCAGTAGAAGGTAACTTTTTGCAATATGCCCGATTAGCTGTCCTGAATCGGTATATGAAAAGGTCATATCATAAGAAAGCTCTCCGGTTTTACCCATATCGTGGATAAAAATCGCCGTCAAAACCAAATCGGCCTGCACCTGCGGATACAAAGGCAGTATCGCAACAGCTACTCGCAGCATATTGTGGGTATGCTCCAGCAGCCCTCCAAGATAACTATGATGTAGTGCCGCTGCCGCCGGTGCGGTGCAGAATTTCTCCATCAGTTCGGTGTCGGCTAAAAATTCTTCGACCATCGCCTTTAATTGGCGGTGTTTTATCCCCGCTATCGTCCTTTTTACCTCCTCGAACATCTGCTTTGTGTCCTTGTCGGTTCGCGCCAGAAAATCCTCAATGCGGATTTTGCTCGCATCGACGATACTGATGTTATTTACAACAATTTGCAGGTTATTTTGATAAAGCTCGCTTCTTCCGTCTATATGGACAAAACCGGGCTTCGGCAGCGAGTTGTAAACGGCCTCGGTCGCCTGCCACATCCGGCCGCTCAGTTGACCCGTGCGGTCGCAAAGGAACATCGCTATATACAGGTCGCCTTTGGTTGTGCTCCGCAGAATCGGCTCTTTTACCATATAAATATCGTTGATTGCCTCCCCCGGCCCGATTTCATTGATAAATTTATGCGCCATTTTCAGCTCCGTTAATTGATAATCTATAATTGATAAACGATTATCAATTATCAGCCATAAATTATCAATAAAAAAGCCGGGGCCCATACCGAACGGCAAATTCCAATACCAAATATAATCTTGCAGCCATCGGTATTTTAGGTTATAAAACCACACAATGAACAATGAACTATGAACAATTTACGAGATATCGTTATGAGATACAGCCGAATGTTAATACCGACTGTCAAGGAAGCCCCCGCCGATGCGGAAGTAACCAGCCATAAATTGATGCTCCGTGCCGGTCTGATGCGAAAAGTCGCCAGCGGAACATATACCTATCTGCCGCTCGGCTGGCGATGCCTGCTAAAAGTCATCACAATCGTCCGCGAAGAAATGAATAAGGCCGGCGCACAGGAAATCCTTATGCCCGCCGTTCAGCCGATAGAACTGTGGCAAAAAACCGGACGAAATGTTGACTACGGCGAAACACTGGCAATTTTCACAGACCGCCACGGCCGGCAAAACGTCCTCGCTCCAACCGCCGAAGAGGTCGTTACAAGCATTGCAGCAAACGAAATAAACTCATATAAGCAGCTCCCGATGAATATCTACCAAATCAGCTTCAAATTCCGCGATGAGTTCCGCCCGCGTTTCGGCCCGATCCGCTCCCGCGAATTCATAATGAAAGATGCTTACAGCTTCCACGCCGACCCAAAGAGTCTCGACGAAACTTACAAAATTATGTATGACACTTACTGCCGAATCTTCAAACGCTGCGGCCTTGAATACGTCATCGTCGAGGCCGAGTCCGGCGAGATGGGCGGCTCCGGCTCGCATCAGTTCACCGTCCCCTGCGAATCAGGCGAAGATATAATCGTCCACACTGAAGACAACTCTTATGCCGCCAATATCGAAAAAGCCGCCGTTGACCCCCTGCCAAAACAAAAACCCCTCGCCAACCTACCCAAACCCCAAGAGGTACATACCCCCAATATTGGTTCAATTGAAGCTGTATGTGCATTTTTGAAAACCCAGCCGAAAGAAATGATAAAAACCTTGATTCACGCCGATGGCGATAACGTAATCGCAACACTCATCCGGGGCGACCACGACCTTAACCCGGAAAAACTCACACAAATCCTCGGCGGCAAAACCACCAATCTTGCCGATGAAGCCACTATCGAAAAAATCACCGGCGCCAAAGTCGGTTTCGCAGGCCCGATGGGACTCGCAGGCAAGGTCTCAAAATTGATTATCGACCATGCTGTCGCTGCTATGGCTGTCGGCGTTACCGGCGCAAACAAGACTGATTATCATATTAAAAATGTCGCCCCCGGCAGAGATTTCCCGCTCAAAGGCGAAAACATTATCATCGCCGATATCCGCAACGCCGTTGAAGGCGACACACATAACTGCAGGAAACTGCTCTTCAGACACGGCATTGAAGTCGGACAGGTCTTCAAGCTCGGCACCGAGTATTCAACCAAACTCGGCTGCAAATTCCTCGACGAAACCGGCAACGAAAAACCCTGCATTATGGGCTGCTACGGCATCGGCATAAACAGAATAGTCGCATCGGCAATCGAGACTGGCAATGATGGAAACGGCATCATCTTTCCTATAAGTATCGCCCCCTTTGAAGTTATTGTTACCAGCGTAAATCAGGACGATAAAGAGGTAGTAAAACAAGCTGAAAAAATCTACCAGCAGTTGCAAAATTATGGTATTGATGTTTTACTTGATGACAGGGACATACGTGGCGGCGTGAAATTCAAAGATGCCGATTTACTCGGAATACCCGTCAGGATTACCGTTGGCAGCAAGTCCGTCAAAGAAGGCAATATCGAAATCAAGCTCCGCCGCGAATCACAAAGCCAAAAAGTACCCATTAAAGAAGCAGTGAATAAAACCATTGAACTGGTCGATTTATTAAAGAAACAGTTGAATAGTTAAACTGGTTAATAAACGCAAATGTGGAAGCTGCAAGCTCCTAAACCTGCTAAACTTATAATCGGCATCTTAGCAGCCGATGAAGAATGCCTAAAGGCTGCGGTCGAAGCAATAAACGCCAACTTCGGCGGAACCGATTTTGTAAGCGATGTCTGGCCGTTCGACCAGACTGATTATTACAAAGACCAAACCGGCGAAAATATCTTAAGGCAGTTCGTCAGTATCGAAAAACTGATTGACCCAGGCAAACTTTCCAAAATCAAACACAAAACAAATAAGCTCGAACAAAAGCTGGCCAAACAATCTGCCTCCGATTTACTCAGGCCGGTCAATCTCGACCCGGGCATAATTGAGCCCTCGAAACTTGTCTTGGCCACAACAAAAAACTACTCGCATCGCATATACATCGGCAAAAAAATATACGCCGAGGTAACATTGATTTTTGACAAAGGCGAATGGAAACCCTTCGAATATACCTATCCCGACTACAGGCAGGATTGTTACCATGATTTTTTCAGTAAAGTGAGAACGCGTTTAGTGGAGCAGTTAAAATCGAAACATTAATCCCATCAGCAGTAATTTTGCTGGCCTGTTCATTTGTGCTGTCGGTCATCTTAACGGCTGTCGCAAAAAAGCTGGCCGAGCGCATCGGATTCGTTGCGCATCCGACCACAGATAGATACCACCGGTCAGCAATTCCCCTCGGCGGCGGCATCGCAATCTTCACTACTATAACCACCGTCATAATTGCCGCTGCAGTTGCGATAAAAATTCTGCTTGTCCCCGGCCGCCTCCCCTGGCTCACCAAATCAGCCAACATCAACCCAGCCGATTTTCTGGGAAAAACAAATCAGCTTGTGATTATACTGATTAGCGAACTTATCTTGTTTTTGCTCGGCCTGTGGGACGACAAAAAGCGCCTCGGCCCGTTTTTCAAACTTGCCGTCCAGTTCGCAGTCGCATTAACCGCTGCTCACTTTGCAGATGTCAGGGTTGAGCTTTTCATCGAAAACAAAATAATCACCACCGCCCTTTCAGCCGTCTGGATAGTCCTGATTATTAACGCCTTTAACTTTCTTGACAATATGGATGGTGCCGCCGCCGGTATCGCCGTCATAGTGTCCTCCATTTTATTCACCGCAGCCGCTATAAGCGGCCAGGTCTTTGTAGGGGGCCTGGCAACTGTTTTCACAGGAACGTTGTTGGGTTTCTTGGTATTTAATTTCCCGCCCGCCAAAATCTTCGCAGGCGACGCCGGCTCACTCGTAATCGGCTTCTTCTTGGCGTTGTTGTCCCTGCGCACCACATATTATCATCAGGCACAAAGCGGCCAATGGTATCCGGTGCTTTTGCCCCTTATTGTTATGGCCGTTCCGCTCTATGATTTTATCAGCGTAACCGCACTGCGAATAAAACAGGGAAAAAGCCCTTTTATCGGTGACACCCAGCATTTTTCTCATCGACTGAAAAAACGCGGATTGACCGATACCCAGACAGTCCTGACACTATATCTGGCTACGCTCTGCACCGGCCTCGGCGCAATTTTTCTCTATCAGGTTAATCTTGCCAGCGCAATCCTAATCTTAATTCAAACAATAATGGTGCTATCAATTATCGCCGTTCTGGAAGCTACCGTTTAGAATTTTGAATTAGTGTTTTAATTCGTGAAAATTCGTGGTTAATACGCAATACACAATACTCAACACGCAATACGAGAAAAGTAAAGGTCAGGTGATTTTAGAATACATCCTGCTTGCTCTCTGCCTTTGCGTGATTGCGCTTCGCACGACCTATACCGAAAGCCCGGCTGCGCAATCTGCCACTTCCGCCAATCTAAGCGACAATCTTTACACGCTGTCCGTATCGGCTGTCCTTTTTTTCTCATTTGTATTATGGTTTATATGTGGCCTTTGTAGTCCGAGGTTTTTATATCGCTTCACTGCCATAGAAATCGGCCTGTGTCTGTTTTGTATAGCCGCTATAATCGCCGGACTTGCCGCCTCTAACAAGCGGGCTGCGATTACCGACGCCGTCTGCCTTATTGCACCGGTGTTGATGGCTGTCCTGCTGGTGCAGATATTGGATTCGCAGTCGAAGATAAAGCTGGTGCTGGTAGTTATTGCTGCTTTGGGAGTGGTCTCGTCCTATCAGTGTGCCGAGCAGTTTTTTGTCAGCAACCAGGCGACAATTGCCCAATACGAGCAGGCCCCCCAAACCATACTCGAACCGTTTGGAATACAGAGCGGTTCCATCCAGCAGTTTCTTTTTGAGCATCTCCTTTACTCAAGGGATGTTCGGGGCTTTTTCACTACCGGTAATTCCGCCGGTTCCTTTGCGATATTGGCCTCCTTCGCCGCTGTTGCATTATTTATCGACAAATTCAAAAATCGCCAATCTCTGACATCTCTTATTAAGTGTGGCGTCGCTGTGGCTGTCATTGTTTTTGGCCTTATTATTACCCGCAGCAAAGGCGCTATCGCCGCATCTCTGATTGCAGCGTTTTTTTTTGTTGCGTTCCTTTACTTCGGCGATTGGCTGAAATTACACAAAAAAGCCATATTGCTTGTTTGCTTATTATTTCTCATCACCGTCGGCTGCGCAATTGCTGCTTATGGATCAGCTCACGACCGGCTGCCGGGCGGAAATTCAATGCTCGTCAGGTGGCAGTATTGGTATGTTTCTGCGAAAATGTATGCCGACCATCGGCTTACCGGTGTTGGTCCGGGTAACTTCGCCCATTTTTATACACATTATAAACCTGCTGCTGCAGCAGAGTCTGTTTCAGACCCACACAACTTTTTGCTCAGCATCCTGACTCAGTATGGCCCGCTCGGCCTTGTCGGATTTTTAGCTATGCTCTTTATACCATTATGGAGAACAATTCCCTCATCGCTTGTCCGCCAAAGCGCAAGCGAAGGCGGAAGCATCGAGAAAAAACAAGCTGACCATCAGCCATCCTTTAGAACCCTCGCTATAACTTATTTAACTATCGTATCTGTCGCCCTGCTGTTTATCAGGCCGATGATTATGCTTGTCACCATTGGCGATACTTTTGAGGTGATGCTTTATCTGATATTCACATTATATGTTGCGCCGGTGATTGCTTATGCCGTTGGTTTTTGGCTTTTAACAGCAGATACCAAAACACGAGTCACGGGGCACGGGGCACGGGGCACGTATATCCCCGTTGCTCTTTTTTGTGCTGTCTTAGGTTTGCTTTTGCACAATTTAATAGATTTTGCCATTTTTGAGCCGCCCGTGTTCACTGCTTTCTGTGCGATAGTCGCCTGCCTTATTGCATTGGATTTTCAGCAGAACTCTCGGCCGGGCTTTGTTCTAAAACCTGCCCTTTTTGCAAGAATAATATTAGCAGCGGCTGGGCTGATATTAATTGGTGGCTATTTAAATTATGCCCTGGTGCCGGTGGCAAAAACATCGGCTTACATTCAGCGGGCAACTCAACAGGGACGACAGTTTGAATATGCCCACCAGCTTTTGGACCAGGCCACCGAACAGGACCGCCTCGACCCAACAGCGCCGAACCTGAACGGCCGGCTGTATTTACAGCATTACAACGAAACGCCGAACGCACAGCCAGCCTTGCTCAAAAAGGCCGAAGCTTGTTTTCTCGCTGCCATTGCTCGTGATAATGCGGATTTCAAAAACTATGAGAAGCTAAGCGAGGTCTATACTCTGCTCGCAAAAACCGCAACCGTGCAGAGAAAAAACGATTGGCTAAATTATGCGATTGATACTCTTTGGTCTGCCGTTGAGCGTTATCCCGGCTCCAGTCAACTACGAATTGAACTGGCTGAAGTCGCCGAACAGTTGGACAAGGCCGATATCGCCATCGCCCAGTATGAAAAGGCAATTGAAATTGAAGATGCCTATTGTAATCAGTTTAAAATAATGTACCCAGGCAGGGAAATCTTTAGCCGACTCGGCGAAGAAAAATACAATAACGCAAAACAGCGAATAAAATTCCTCTCCGAGCGATTGTCCCCATAATTTTATACGCTCTCTACCTTGCTCATTATCTCATCTGGTATGTCGAAATTGGCGTATGTGTTTTGAACATCGTCGTGGTCTTCGATGGATTCCATCAGGGAAATTATTTTCTTTGCTGTCGCTGCATCGCCGACCGGCACTGTATTTTGCGGCACCATCGAAATTTCAGCAGCCGCAATCGCAATGCCCTTTTCCTTCAGCGTATCCTTTAGCTGCTCATAGATAGCCGCATCGCAGGTTATCTCGAAGAATTCCCCTGTATTTTGCATATCGTCTGCGCCGCCAGCCATCGCAATTTCCAGAAGCGCATCTTCAGCGGTATCAGCGGTCCTGACGGTAATCAGTCCCTTCTTGCTGAACATCCAGTTGACACATCCGCTTGTTCCCAACGAGCACCCGTGCTTTTCGAAAATCCTCTTAATTTCCGGCGCAGTTCGGTTGTGGTTGTCTGTCAGTGCCTCGACCATTATAGCCACTCCGCCCGGCCCATAGCCTTCATAGTGCACTTCTGTAAAATTGACTCCCCCGACATCGCCGGTCCCTTTTTTGACTGCCTTTTCAATCGTGTCTTTCGGCATGTTGGCCGCTTTGGCCTTGTCAATTGCATACCGTAAAGACAGATTTGCAGATGGGTCACCGCCGCCGGCCCTAGCGGCGACGATTATCATTCGAGCTACTTTGCTCCATACCTTGCCTCGCTTGGCATCGATAGCAGCCTTTTTATGCTTTATTCCTGCCCAGTGCGAATGACCTGACATACCTGCTCCTGACAAAAAACCGATAGACAATTATAGCGTCTTTCCTGACGAAATGCAACAAACCTTTCTACGGTCACTCCCCCGAGGCCACCCGCATCCGTACCGAGTATAACGAGGTCCGAGCTGTGATAAACAGCGTCCGTTTATCTTTCCCGCCGAAGCACAGATTGGAAGGCTGCTCCGGGACCTCGATTGTTTCAATCTTTTCACCGTTTTTATTATAAACCGCCACTACATTGGTCGTCAGATAGATATTGCCCTCGTTATCTATAGTCATCCCGTCGGAACCCTCCGGCGCAAAGAGCTTTTTATTCGACAGCGTCCCGTCTTCATTGATGGTATATACAAATGTCTTTCCCCCGCCATGGTCCGCAACATAAAGCGTTTTGCCGTCGGCTGTCCCTATTATTCCGTTAGGTCTGGTCATATCATCGATTACGCGGCTCAGTTTCTTACGGTCCGGTGAGATATAATAAACACACTCACACCCCTGCTCCATATCGCTTCTGTCGCCGTAGCGCGGGTCGGTAAAGTAAATCCCGCCCTTCGCATCGGCCCACAGGTCGTTCGGGCTGTTAAACTGTTTATTCTCGTACCTGTCTGCAAGCACCTTCCTTCTGCCGTTACGTCCGATTGACACTACCCGCCGCCTTTCCCCTTCGCAGACTAACAGGTTGCCCTTCTTATCGAAGAATAACCCGTTCGCCCCTCCGGAATTTTGGTCAAACGTTATCAGCTTGCCGTCCAATGTCCATTTGTGAATTCGATTATTGGGAATATCGGTGAATAATATATTGCCCTTCGCGTCAGCCGCCGGCCCCTCTGTGAACTTAAATCCCCCTGCCAGCTTTTCCACCTTCGCACCTTCCGCAACAACACTCACCTTCTCAGCCCCATAGCTCATCCCCGCCACAAACACCAACACCACCAAAACCACACCCGTTAAAACTTTCTTGCTCATTTTTTCCCTTTCACATCTCAAACACGGAACATCTACCTGTCCCACTAAGTTTAACCCCACACTCAACGCTTGACAATCTCTTTTTGTCGTTCCGTACTTGCCTGTCCCGGCACTATGTTGGCCGGGGATTTTGTTACAACTTGTTGATAACGATGATGTTAGAACAAAAGCGGGCGAGCGGATTCGAACCGCCGACGTCCAGCTTGGGAATTCTGGTCTCGCTGCTTAAGTCCTTGTTTTTGAGGTAGTTACAACTCGGTTTTTGGCCCTTAAGGTCACTTTGCAGAATGGCAACGCAACCCTGTCCGTGCGGCTATTTCGGCACGGATGCAAGAAGATGTAAGTGCACGCCCGGCCAGATTGAGCGATACCTGTCAAAAATATCCGGGCCGTTGGTGGACAGAATTGATATTCATATCGATGTGCCTGCGATAAGTTTCAGCAAGCTGCGCAGCAAATCAGACCAGCTCGACTCAGCCACAATAAGAGAGGATGTTATCAGGGCCAGAGACGTCCAGGGGAAGCGATTCGGCAACGACAAGCCGATGACGAATGCGAGAATGAGTCACAAGCAGGTTCGAAAATTTTGTGAACTCGACCAGGCCTGCGAAATGCTGCTCAAGCAGGCAATGACCGAGTTCGGCTTGAGCGCCCGTGCTCACGATAAGATTTGCAAGGTTGCCCGAACGATAGCAGACTTAGCGAATTCTGAAAACATACAGCCTGAACATATAGCTGAGGCTATAAGTTACAGAAAGTTGGATAGAAGACTATAAACGGATTTCGTCACATAAGTGGCGTGAATGGCTTAACGTCTTGCCGTGTTGCCTTTATTTATGTTGGTTTATAAGCTTTATAAAATTCTTAAACAAATAGCTTGAGTCATGCGGGCCGGGGGAAGCCTCGGGATGATACTGCACTGAAAAAGCGGACAGCTTCTCAGACCTGATACCCTCGATAGTATTGTCGTTAAGATTTATATGTGTAAGCTCGACGTCTTTATCCTTTAAAGAATCAATGTCAACGCAGAAACCATGATTCTGAGTGGTTATTTCAATTAAACCGGTCAACAGATTTTTGACAGGGTGGTTTGCTCCTCTATGGCCAAATTTAAGTTTGTAAGTTTGCCCACCAAGAGCGAGACCGAGGATTTGATGGCCGAGACAAATACCAAAGACAGGCAGCTTTCCAAGAAGACCCTTCACTGTTTCAATCGCATAATTTACAGCGGCAGGGTCGCCGGGGCCGTTGCTTAGAAAAACGCCATCCGGTTTTTGGCTGAGAACTTGTTTGGCCGATGTGTCAGCGGGAACGACTTTCACGTCGCAACCGTGCGAACAAAGCAGTCTGAGAATATTATGTTTTATACCAAAATCGAAGGCCACGACCTTATATTTTTTCTCACCTTTGTGCTCTAAACCGGTTATTACATCGACAACGCCGTGATTCCAGCTATAAGTTTTTCCTGCAGTTACGTTTTTAACAATGTCCCTGCCGATGAGGCCTGGGTAACGTTGAAGTTTTTCCTTGAGTTTATTTACATTTAAATCGGTCGAGGAAATAATTCCCTTCATCGCACCTTCAGTGCGGATATGCTTAACCAGTTTTCTTGTGTCTATTCCTTCAAGGCCGACAACATTGTTTTTCTTTAGATACTCCCCAAGGGATAATTTGCTTCGCCAGTTGCTCGGATATGGGCAGTTTTCTTTAACGATAAAACCACTCGCAAAAACTTTTCTTGATTCCAAATCGCTACTGTTCGTGCCATAGTTGCCAATCAACGGATATGTCATTGTGATTATCTGCTCATAGTAGGATGGGTCGGTAAGTATTTCCTGATAGCCGGTCATACTCGTATTAAAAACGACTTCGCCGCACTTTTGGCCATTGGCTCCAAAAGAATTACCTTCAAAAACCGTGCCGTCCTCAAGTAACAAAACAGCTTTCAATCTCAAGTTTACTCCTAATCGTAATAACGCTGGATAGGTTTTACGCTGATTTTTCTCCCCTTCATTGTTTTTATGGCTTTTACGACAGCAGCAGCGGCCCTAATGGTTGTTACATACGGAATTTGTCTGTCAAGGGCGGTTCTTCTTATTGAAAAAGAATCTCCGACAGACTGAGCACCAGTTATGGTATTTATGATAAGGTCGATTTTGCCGTTTATTATCCAATCAACCACATTCGGCCTGCCTTCGCTCATTTTAAGCACAAACTCTGAGGGAATATTATTGTTTATGAGTTCGAGGCACGTACCTTTTGTTGCCACAATTCTAAAGCCCATTTCATTCATTTGACGTGCAAGCTCAACGGCTCTTTTCTTGTCATCGTCCCTGATACTAAAAAGCACATTGCCGCTCATCGGCAAGCTGTTGCCGGCAGCTATCTGGGATTTTGCAAAGGCGATTCCAAAATCATCATCGATACCCATAACCTCGCCGGTAGAAAGCATCTCCGGCCCAAGCAATGGGTCTATGCCGGGAAACTTCGTAAACGGAAATACAGCCTCTTTCACCGAAAAATAGCCGGGTTTTATTTCCTTAGTAAAGTTCAGCTCATTCAGGGTCATTCCGGTCATCACCTTCGTTGCGAGCTTGGCCAAAGGAACGCCAATTGCTTTACTTACGAACGGAATGGTCCGGGACGCTCGCGGGTTAACTTCAAGTATATAGATTTCGCCATTTTTTATAGCAAACTGGATGTTTATGAGGCCTTTGACTTTTAAGGCAAGGGCCAAAAGCTTAGTTTGTCTTTTAATCTCATCGAGGATTTTCTTGCTTATTGAAACAGGAGGTATCGAGCAGGCACTATCGCCTGAATGGATACCTGCTTCTTCGATATGTTCCATAATGCCGCCGATTACCACCAGCTTTCCATCACTTATAGCGTCAACATCCATCTCCGTTGCATCATCAAGAAACTTATCTATCAAAATTGGGTGTTCGCCTGAAGCTTCGAATGCGTTTTTGGCAGCGGTCTCGAATGAATTTTCGTCATAGACAATCTTCATTGCCCGACCTCCCAACACAAAAGAAGGCCTGATGAGCAAAGGAAACCCGAGTCTGCGAGAGATTTTCAGAGCCTGGTCATAAGTTGTCGCAGTTCCACTATCGGGCTGAAGCAGTTTGAGTTTTTTAACAAGATTATTGAACCGCTTACGGTCCTCGGCACAGGCAATGCTGTCAGGCGATGTGCCGATTATTTTCACGCCTGCTTTTTCCAGCGGCACGGCCAACTTGAGCGGAGTCTGTCCGCCAAATTGAACAATTACACCGTCAGGATTTTCCTTTTCGACGATTGACATAACATCTTCGAACGTCAACGGCTCGAAATACAGCCTGTCGGAGGTATCGTAATCGGTACTGACAGTTTCGGGGTTGCAGTTTACCATTATTGATTCGATACCTATCTCATTCAATGCAAAGGCGGCGTGGACGCAGCAATAATCAAACTCAATACCCTGACCTATGCGATTCGGGCCTCCACCGAGGATGACAACTTTTTTCTTATCGCTCGGATTAGCTTCACATTCGCTTTCAAACGTCGAATAAAGATAAGGGGTATGGGCCTCGAACTCAGCCCCGCAAGTATCCACAGTTTTGTATACCGGTTCGACCTTCAATCGACGGCGATGTTTTCTAAATTGTCCTTCTGATACGTTCAGCACGGACGCGAGATATTTATCGCTAAAGCCGCACTCTTTCACCTGACGCATAAAGCAGCGGTCAAATTTATTAAGGGTGGTTGACTTTACTTTTTTCTCCAGTTTTACAATATCATTAATATTGTTAAGGAACCATGGGTCGATTTTTGTCAGGGCGAATATCTCATCCGCAGGAAGTTTTCTTCTAAAGGCCTCGGCGACATACCAGATTTTGTCCCAGCAGTTCGTTTGCAGCTTTTTTTTCAACTGAGCCAGAGTCAGTTCGCCGTTGGCATACTTTTTATCAAGTGAATAGCGGTCGATTTCAAGCGACCTTATAGCTTTTTGCAGAGCTTCCTTAAATGTTCTGCCGATTGCCATAGCTTCGCCAACCGACTTCATCTGCACCGTAAGTTCCGGGCTGGTGTTGGGGAATTTTTCAAATGTAAACCGAGGCCACTTAACGACGCAGTAGTCGATGGTAGGTTCGAAACAGGCCGGCGTCTTTTTGGTAATATCATTAGGAATCTCATCAAGTGTATAACCGACAGCCAGAAGGGAAGCTATCTTTGCAATGGGAAATCCTGTAGCTTTGGAAGCAAGTGCAGAGCTTCGCGAGACGCGGGGATTCATCTCTATTACATACAATCTGCCGTTTTCAGGATTAACCGCAAACTGTATGTTTGAACCGCCGGTTTCAACGCCTACGGCCCTGATAATTTTGATAGCCGCATCACGCATCAGCTGGTACTCTTTATCAGTCAGCGTCTGAGCTGGAGCAACAGTGATACTGTCTCCTGTATGAATGCCCATTGGGTCGAGGTTTTCTATCGGACAGACAATGACAACATTGTCCTTTTTGTCCCGCATTACTTCCAACTCATACTCTTTCCAGCCTGCAACAGATTCTTCTATCAAAACCTCGCTTTTGGGACTGAGACTCAAACCCCAGTCAACGTAGTTTTTATACTCTTCCACATTGTGGGCGATATTCCCGCCGGTACCGCCCAAAGTATATGAGGGTCTAATAACAGCGGGGAAGCCAATACGTTTGATTATTTTCTGAGCATCCTGCCAGGAATGGGCATAGCCACTTTTGGGAACCTCAAGGCCGCAATCCTGAATTACTTTCTTGAACCTGTTTCTCTCTTCAGCTCTTTTAATCGCCTGCAAATTGGCACCCAAAAGGCGAACGCCGTATTTTTTCAACACCCCACTTTCAGCTAATGCTACTGCGGTATTTAAACCTGTTTGCCCTCCAAGTGTCGGCAGCAGACTATCAGGCCGTTCTTTTTGAATTATTTTTTCAACGATGTCAGGCGTAATCGGCTCAATATAGGTTCTGTCAGCCATTTCAGGGTCGGTCATTATTGTGGCTGGGTTGCTGTTGACAAGAACAACCTTAAAACCCTGCTGCTTTAATACCTTACAGGCCTGTGTGCCTGAATAGTCAAATTCGCAGCCCTGTCCTATGACGATAGGCCCGGAACCTATAATTAATATCTTTTTGATGTCTCTGCGTTTTGGCATTTTCCTACTTCTAAAACCGTTAACAAGCTCATTATTTAGCGCTACAATTCGTTATCGGCATTCTTCGGTCTTTGCCGAAAGCCCTGGGGCTAATCTTAACCCCGGGCGGAGATTGTCTCCTTTTGTATTCGTTCCGGTCCACCATACCGATGACTTGAGTGACAGCATCTTCTGGTAAACCGTCTTTAACCAACTCAGAAACTGCTTTGTCTTCTTCTACGTAACCACGGAGTATTCTGTCCAAGAGGTCATACTGTGGAAGAGAATCCGTATCCTTCTGGTTTTCTTTCAGTTCGGCGCTTGGCGGCCGTTGTATTACCGTAAGTGGAATAACTTTGTGATGAATATTATTTACATATTCAGCCAATTGATAAACCATTGTCTTGGGCACATCTTTCAGGACTGCAAAACCGCCGGCTGTGTCACCATACAAAGTGGCATATCCGACGGCAGTTTCACTCTTGTTGCTGGTGGTCAAAACAAGATGACCATATTGGTTGCTAAGAGACATAAGTAAGCATCCGCGAATTCTTGCCTGCAGATTTTCATAAGCTATTGTACTTTTATCCCAGCCGGGCATTTCGGCAAGCAGTTTGTCAAATTGATTCAGCACTGTTTCGATTGGCACAATATGAAACTCGATATCAAGATTATCCGCCACTATTTGCGCATCTTTAATGGTATCGGGGCTATTAAATTTTGACGGCATAGTTATTCCGATGACATTTTTTGCCCCCAAGGCATCCACAGCAATTACCGCAGTCAGAGAAGAATCTATACCGCCGCTTAGTCCAATTATGGCCTTGGAGAAGCCATTTTTATGCACGTAGTCTTTAGTCCCAAGAACCAGCGCACCATAAACTTCAGCAACGGATTCCACCGGTGAAGAACAGGTATGCTCTGAACAAGGAGCAACTGCTGAAAGCTGAACTTTATTGCCACGACCCGCTGATAAATCTGCAAGCAGCATATCTTCTTCGAATGCCCTGGCCTGACAGACAACCTTGCCGGACGAATCTACAAACATACTTCGGCCATCGAAAACCAGTTCATCCTGGCCACCGACTAAATTGCAATAAGCAACAGCACAATTAAAGTGCTTTGCACATTGACTAAGAGCTTCCTGCCTCTGCTCGATTTTGCCTACGTGAAAAGGGGAAGCAGAAATGTTTATGACCATATCAACTCGCGGTATTTCGCCGAAAAAGCTATCCAGCCACTTCAGGCGCCATATATCTTCACAAATTGTAAATGTTACAGCTTTGCCGTCTATTATGATTCGCACCGCTTCGGTTCCAGGCCGGAAATAGCGTCTCTCATCGAATACACCATAGTTAGGCAGAATACTTTTTCGATAAATGTTTGTTATTTTGCCTTTTTGCAACACGGCAAGCGAATTAAAGCAGCCTTTTTCGTTTCCCTCTGCAAACCCGGCCACGACAGTAATCCAGGGACAGTTTTTTGTCAAATGTTCTATCGCAGAGCGGTTGTTGTTCATAAAACTTTTTTTAAGTAATAAATCCTCCGGCGGATAACCGCACATCGACATTTCTGGGAAAACCACTATGTCAGCACCCAGGTCATAAGCTTTGATACTTAGCTTTTCCATCTTTTCGGTATTTCCCCTGATGTCACCGACCGAAGCGTTAAATTGTGCCAATGCTACTCGCATAATTAACCACTACTGACTTTTCTCCCTAAGCCAGCTATCAATGGCCGCAGCGGCCTCGCGCCCGCTGTTAATAGCCCGAACAACCAATGAGGTCCCATTGACTGCATCACCGGCAGCAAATACCCACGGTTCACTGGTCTGGTAATTGTCTGCTGCGACATTACCTGAATCATCGAGCTTCAAACCTAATCCTTTTACAAGCCCGTTATGAGTTACATGAAGAAATCCCAGCGCCAAAAGCACCACATCGGCCTTAATAGTAAAATCGGTGCCTGCCAATTCTTTTAGTTTCCAAGAGCCGTTTTTTCTTATCCATTCAACTTGGCAGCAATCCAACTGGGCAACCCGAGTTTCAACGCCTGAGAATTTCTTCGTCATCACAGCCCATTGACGCCGGCAGCCTTCTTCGTGAGACGAAGAAGTCCGCATAATACGCGGCCATTGCGGCCAAGGAGTGTCAGGAGGCGGAGTTTCCGGTGGCTTCGGCAAAATCTCAAGCTGGTAAATTTCTTTAGCTCCCTGCCTGCGGGCTGTTCCAACGCAGTCGCTTCCCGTATCACCGCCCCCAATTACCGCTACAACCTTGTTCTTCGCTGTTACAAATGAGGATTCATCTGCAGGCTCCCCGGCACAAAGCCTGTTCTGCGCCTTCAAATAGTCCACAGCAAACAGTATGTTCTCATATCCTCTGCCCGGGATATTAAGGTCACGAGGATGGCCAGCACCCATCGCAAGACAGATACAATCAAACCGACTTTTCAGGTATTGTGCAGAGATATCCTCTCCGACGTCGACACCAGTTTGAAATTCAACACCTTCGGCACTTAGCAGCTCTATTCTGCGGTCAATAATACTCTTGGCGAGCTTAAAATCCGGAATACCATAACGCAACAGGCCCCCTATCCGCTGGTCCTTTTCAAAAACAACCACCTGATGGCCTGTGCGAACCAACTGCTGAGCAACCGTTAATCCAGCAGGTCCGGAACCGACCACAGCGACTTTTTTGCCGGTTTTTTGTTTAGCCGGCAGCGGTTTAATCCACCCTTGCTGAAAACCACGCTCAACAATTTGAAACTCGATATGCCTGATTAACACAGGCTCATCATTAATAGAAAGCGTGCACGCAGTTTCACAAGGCGCCGGGCACACGCGGCCTGTAATTTCAGGAAAATTGTTTGTAGAGTGAAGCAGTTCGCAGGCCTGCTGCCATTTGCCTTTATACACCAGCTCATTCAGGTCCGGTATACAGTTTTTCAGCGGACATCCTGTGCCATGGCAAAATGGTATTCCACAATCCATACACCTTGCGGTTTGCTGGTGAATCTGCTCAGGTGTAAGCGGCAAGTCAAGCTCGGCAAAATCATGTATTCTCTCCTCAACCGGCCTGTGCCCGATTTCCTGACGCTGATATCTTAGAAAGCCTTTTATTTCGCCCATTGGAACACCTCTTCGGTAGCGGGGATTGTTTCAGTATCTCGCTGCTCAGCGGCGCGCATCTTTTCCAATGCTTTGCGGTAATCTATCGGGACGACCTTTACAAACCTGCCAACCATATCCGACCATGCATCCGAAAGATATTTTGCACGTGCGCTGCCGGTCCACTTCAGGTGCTGCTGAATTAAATCTTGCACGTGCGCTGCCGGTCCACTTCAGGTGCTGCTGAATTAAATCATACAGCAGCTTTTTGTCTTTCTCTTTCCAGACATTTTTCAGTTCGACCATATCAAGGTTACACATCGTGTCAAATAGTTGCACTTCGTCAAGAACATAAGCAAGGCCGCCGCTCATACCTGCGGCGAAATTGCACCCTGTCTTTCCGAGGACCACAACCAATCCGCCTGTCATATACTCACAGCCGTGGTCGCCGAGGCCTTCGACAACAGCAGTAGCGCCGCTATTTCGCACGCAGAATCTTTCACCAGCCATTCCATTGATAAAGACCTCACCTGATGTGGCGCCATAAAGCACTGTATTACCAACAATGATATTTTCATGACTCATAAACGGCGAACCTTCCGGCGTTTTGACAATGATTCGCCCGCCGGAAAGACCTTTGCCCAAATAGTCGTTACTATCACCAACCAGCTTCAGAGTTACCCCAGGAGCCAGAAATGCTCCGAAGCTTTGCCCCGCAGAACCCTGCAAAACAACTTGGAGCGCGTTGTCAGGCAATCCTTTTTCGCCATACTTTTTGATTATTCGATTGCTCAAAATTGCTCCAACCGTTCGGTCCACATTGCGAATCGGCATCTCTATAACAGTATGCTCGGCTCGCTCAATCGCCGGTTCGGCTTTTTCCAATATCTGCCAATCGAGATGGTCGTCGAGCTTGCCTGCCTGTGAATTTGTCAACCTTATCGCCCTGCCATCCGAGGCATCCGGCCGGTGAAATATCGTGGAAAAGTCCAGGCCCTTCGCTTTCCAGTGGTCAATCGCTGCGCGAGTTTGCAGTTTATCCGCCCTGCCAATCATATCCTCAAATTTTTCAAACCCGAGCTGTGCCATAATCTGGCGAACTTCCTTGGCCACAAAGTACATAAATCTCTCAACATATTCAGGTTTTCCTGCGAAGCGTTTTCGCAATTCCGGGTCTTGGGTGCCAATTCCGAAAGGACAGGCACCCTCGTGGCATTTGCGAAGCAGAGTGCAGCCAAGCGTTACCAAGGCGGCTGTGCCAAAACCGAATCTCTCGGCACCGAGCAGGGCCGCAATAACAACATCTCTGCCCGTTTTTATTTGGCCATCAACCTGAACCTGGATTCGATTTCGCAAATTGTTCATTACCAGGACCTGTTGAGTCTCAGCTAAACCCAGCTCCCAGGGACAACCGGTATGTTTTATCGATGAAAGCGGGCTGGCACCGGTGCCGCCGTCATGGCCGCTGATAAGAACCTCATCTGCATTGCCTTTGGCAACTCCTGCCGCGATTGTGCCAACCCCAACTTCAGCAACGAGCTTAACCGAAACTTTAACTCCGGGGTTGCTGCACTTGAGGTCATATATAAGCTGTGCGAGGTCCTCGATTGAATATATGTCGTGATGCGGAGGAGGCGATATCAACGTCACTCCTGGCATCGAGTGTCTAAGCCTGGCGATTTCTTCCGTAACCTTGTGGCCGGGTAATTGACCGCCTTCACCCGGTTTTGCGCCCTGGGCTATTTTAATTTGAAGCTCTTTCGCATTAGCGAGGTAATTCAGCGTGACACCAAACCGTCCGCTGGCAACCTGCTTAATAGCACAGTTTTTCGAATCACCGTTGGGCTGCGGGTTGTAACGAGAAGGGTCTTCACCGCCTTCACCGGTGTTGCTCATAGCACCTATACGATTCATTGCGACAGCTATGCACTCGTGGGTCTCTTTGCTGATTGAGCCGTGACTCATTGCGCCGGTGCAGAATCTTTTGACGATTTCACCGGCAGGCTCTACCTGTTCAACTGGTATTGCTTTGCCGCCGGCAAATTCAAAAAGTCCTCGAAGGGTATATAGCTTTTTGGCCTGCTGGTTTACAGCATTTGCGTAATCGTCGTAGGATGTTTGGTCGTTATATTTGACGGCGTGTTGAAGCCGTGTTATGGTCACAGGGTTCCAAAGATGCCCTTCGCCGTTGTGTCTGAAATGGTATTCACCACCAAAATCCAGTTCAATCGCCCCTAAGGGGCGCTGCTGAAAAGCTTCCCTGTGACGGGCAGATGCTTCCTGTGCAACCTCTGCCAGGCCAATCCCGCCAATCCTCGAACTGGTGCCGGTAAAGTACTCATCCACAAGAGAGCGGTTCAAACCAATTGCTTCAAACAGTTGAGCTCCCGTGTAGCTTCGAAGGGTAGAAATACCCATCTTGCTAATTGTTTTTAAAATGCCCTTTTTAACTGCAGCAATATAATTATCCGCTATTTGGGAAGGCTCCATATCAGCAGGTAGCTCGGCTTCGTGATGCAGATAATCAATCGTTTCAAATGCCAGATAGGGATTTACCGCATTAGCACCGAAACCGCATAAAAGGCAGAAATGCATAACCTCCCGCGGCTCGCCGCTTTCAACAATCAGGCCGACTTCGCCTCGCAGGCCGCGATTAAGCAAGCCGTGATGAACAGCAGCTGTCGCCAAAAGCGATGGAATCGGGGCCGCTGTCTCCGAAACTTCTCGGTCGCTGATTATTATCAGCGAGGCACCCTGCTTGACAGCTTTTTCTGCTGAATCGACCAGTCCCCTTAATGCCAGTTTCAAACTATGGGCGATATTAGCGGCGTTGATATCAAAAACGGCTGAGATGTCGACAGTTTTAAGGTCTTGTCTCTTTACTGTACGCAGTCGCTGAATATCTTCATTGGCTAAAATCGGGTGAGGCAGTTTAAGTTGACGGCAATGCTCAGGCGTTTCTTCCAGAATGTTTAACTTTCTGCCCACAAAGTTCATCAGGCTCATAACTAATCCTTCCCGTAGAGGGTCTATCGCGGGGTTTGTTACCTGGGCAAAAAGCTGTTTGAAATAGTCAAACAAGAGCTTTGGTTTACCGGAAAGCACCGCCAACGGCGTGTCGTTTCCCATAGAACCTACTGGTTCCTGCGCATTTAACGCCATTGGAAGCAAAATCATTTTCAACTCTTCACGAGTATAACCAAATAATCGCAGTCGTTGAGCCAATGTTTCAGGGGCAGTCTGCACCAGTTTAGGTGCATCAAACAAACCCCGAAGCTCAATTCTGTTTCCATCCAGCCATCTGCGATAAGGCTTCTGACGGGCAATCTTGCTTTTTATCTCACTATCAGAAATTATCCGTCCTTCGGCTGTATCAACAAGAAACATATGACCCGGCTGTAAACGTCCTTTTTTGCAGATTTTCTCCGCTGGAAATTGAACCACGCCGGCTTCGCTGGCCATAATGACCAAACCGTCAGTTGTTACAAGATAGCGACAGGGTCTGAGACCATTGCGGTCAAGTGTTCCGCCGACGATACGGCCGTCGGTAAATACCATCGCAGCAGGACCATCCCATGGCTCCATTATAGATGCGTGATACTCGTAAAATGCACGCTTATCCGTACTGATATGGTATTTTGACCCGAACGCTTCCGGTATCATCATCATTATTGAATGGGGCAAGCTCCGCCCGGCACGAACAAGCAGCTCAAGAACATTATCGAAGCACGCGGAGTCACTTCCTTCCGGGGTCAGAATCGGAAACAGGTCACTGATATTGTCGCCAAATAATTCACTGGACATTTTTATCTGACGAGCCTGCATCCAGTTGCGATTTCCGCTAAGCGTGTTTATCTCGCCGTTATGAGCTATGCATCTTAGCGGCTGGGCAAGCCGCCAGTTTGGAAACGTATTGGTGCTGTATCGTTGATGCACTATAGCAAGGGCAGAGCTGACGTGCTCATCGGCGAGGTCGGGATAATAGGCAAACAACTGCCATGCCATAAACATTCCCTTGTAACAAATGGTTCTGCAGGAAAGGGAGGCTATATAGAAGTCGTCACCTTCTCGACCAAATTTTTTTCTGACAAGTTTTTCAGCTCGCTTACGCGCTAAATACAGCGTTCTTTCCAATAATTCATTCTCAAATCCTGCTCCATCTACAAAAATCTGTTTTATTGAGGGTTCTGCCTGGAGAGCTATTTTGCCCAAACATTCATTTGATGTAGGGACGTCTCGCCAGCCCAATACTTTCAGACCATAATGGTTGAGCGAGTCTTCCAGTATCCGGTCACATTTAGCGCGGAGTTCTTTGTTCTGTGAGCCAAATACCATCCCAATGCCATACTGAGGCGGTTCAGGCAAAAAAAAACCGAGCCGATTACACTCGGTCTGTAAAAACGTATGCGGAATCTGAAATAAGATACCGGCCCCATCACCTGTAACTTCGTCGGCACCGGCTGCGCCACGGTGTCGCAGGTTTAAAAGAATTTCCTTGCCATATTCGATGATAGAATGGTCCTGCCGCCCTGATATGTTGACAACTGCGCCGATACCGCAGGAACCATGCTCATATCGTGAATCATAAAGACCAAAATGTTTTGTATTTGTCGCCATTTAATTCCGTTAAAACTATACGTAAAGCCACCCTGCCGGTTCGGCAGCACCCGCACCGACAGGGAGGCGGAACACACAATACAACAGTTTACGAACCGGACTACCCCATATCAACTATCATAATACAGATGGAACTCATGCGGGTGAGGCCGCAGTGCCACCTCGTCTATTTCCTTTTCACGTTTCCACTGAATCCACGTCTCGATAAGGTCTTCGCTAAAGACGTCGCCCTCAATGAGGAACTTATGGTCCTTCTCGAGAGCATTCATCGCTTCTTCGAGAGAGCCGGGCGCCTGCTTGGTCTGGGCCAACTCTTCCTTGGAAAGCTCGTAAACGTCCACGTCCATCGGTTTACCGGGGTCGAGCTTGCGTTCGATTCCGTCGTTGGCGGCCATAAGCATCGCTGCGAAAGTAAGGTAGCCATTGCAACTCGGGTCCGGGCAGCGGAATTCGACGCGTTTGGAATTCGGACTCGGTGAGTACATCGGGATGCGGCAGGCGGCCGAACGGTTGCGTGCGGACATACACAGGTTCACCGGTGCCTCGAAACCAGGCACGAGCCGGCGGTATGAGTTCGTAGTCGGCGCGGCGAAAGCTATGATGGCCGGCGCATGGGTGATAAGCCCGGCTATAGCATGCAAAGCGAGGTCAGACAGACCCGCATAGCCCTTCCCGGCGAACAGGTTTTTGCCGTTTTTCCAAAGCGAAAAGTGCGTATGCATTCCGGAGCCGTTGTCCTGGAATACCGGCTTGGGCATAAACGTTGCCGTTTTGCCGTGGCGTTTGGCCACGTTCTTGACGATGTACTTAAGCCACATAAGCTGGTCGGCCATTTTGACTAACGGTGCATAGAGCATGTCGATTTCGGCCTGACCGCCGGTGGCAACTTCGTGATGGTGTTTCTCGACCACAATACCGACCTTCTGCATTTCCTCGACCATTTCGGAGCGGATATCCTGTTGTGTGTCAGTTGGGCTTACCGGGAAATACCCGCCTTTGAAGCTCGGCTTGTATCCGAGGTTGGGTTCCTCGAAACGGGCGGTATTCCAAGACCCTTCCACCGAATCGATGGCATACATACCGGTGTGCTGGTTCTGCTCATAGCGAACTTCGTCGAAGATAAAGAATTCCGGTTCCGGGCCGTAGTACACGGTATCCGCTAACCCGCTCTTTTTTGCAAATTCCGCCGCCTCTTTGGCGATATGACGCGGGTCGCGATTATACTCTTCACGTGTGATGGGGTCGAAGATGTCCGCAAGTATGCTCACCGTCGGTTTAACGAAAAACGGGTCCATAACCACGGTATCCAGGTCCGGTACCGCCATCATGTCGGACTGGTGAATCGGCTTCCAGCCACGGATTGAGGAACCGTCGAAACCAAGACCTTCCTTAAAGGCCATTTCGTCCAGGATTTCCACCGGGAAGGTACAGTGCTGCCATGTGCCAAGAAGGTCGACGAATTTCAGGTCTGCCATCTTAGCGTTGTGCTTCTTTGCGAATTCAAAAAACTCTTTCGGTGTCATTGGATTTCTCCTTCTTATAAGCATTTTCTCATTTTTTTATACCTGCTTTACTGTTGCAACATCTTATCCAGAATTGCAGCAAGTTACAACGAAAAGAAGGCACACAACAAAAAGTCTTACCTTCTTAACGAAAATCTCCGTTCAACCTATCGCCTCACCGCCCCTTTCCCCCGTCCGAATGCGGATGCATTCGGGCAGGTCGAGTACGAATATCTTGCCGTCGCCGATTTGTTCTGTCTTTGCGCCATCAATGATTGCTTTGATTGTCGGCTCGACAAACGCCTCATTGACCGCTATTTCTAATTTTATCTTTTTTAACAAGCTGCCCTGTTCCTTGTGGCCTCGATAAACCTCGGCTATGCCCTTCTGTCTGCCTCTGCCAACAACATTGGATACCGTCACGAGGTGAATCTCTTTTTCTGTCAATCTTTTGAGCACCTCGTCCAGGCGGTCCGGCTGAATAACGGCTATTATATATTTCATTTGCCTTGTCCTTTCTCGCTTAATCAATCAATGTATATGCGGCTTCCCGGTGCTGTGTCAAATCCAAACCTACTCGCTCCTCGTGCTCACTTACCCGCAGTTTCATTACCGCATCTACCAGCTTCAGCAGTACGACTCCGACTACGAATGAATACAACGACGTTATGATAACCACCTTGACCTGAATCCAAAACTGTGCAGGGTTGCCGTATAATAAACCGTTTGCACCGTCCGGGTTAATCGTCTTTGTTGCCCATATACCTGTTGCAAGTATGCCCCAGCTGCCCCCGATTCCATGCACACCGAAGGCGTCTAATGAATCATCATAACCGAGCACTGTTTTAAGACATGTAACGGCCAGCCATGGAATCAAACCGGCTCCTATACCGATGCATATCGCAGCCGCAGGTGTTACGAATCCGGATGCAGGGGTGATGGCTGCCAGGCCGGCCACTGCGCCGGTAATCATACCTAACGTAGTGGGCTTTTTGTACTTAAGCCAGTCAAGCAAAGCCCATGTCACACCGGCAACGGCACCTGCTATGTGTGTTACTGCGAACGCGTTGCCTGCCAGACCCGATGCCTTCAAAGCACTGCCTGCATTGAAGCCGAACCAGCCGAACCACAATAAACCAGCGCCCAGTACGGCAAACGGCAGATTATGTGGAGGAGAAATGCTGCACGGATAACCCTGCCGCTTCTTTAATATCAGCGCTGCCGCCAAAGCCGTCATCCCGGCATTTATATGAACGACAGCTCCACCGGCAAAATCCAATGCACCCAGGTTCCTCAAAAAACCACCGACGCCCCATATCCAGTGTGCTATGGGGTCGTAAACAATAGTCGCCCACAACAGCATAAAAATGCAAAACGCAGAGAATTTCATTCGTTCCGCAAATGCCCCTATGATTAACGCCGGCGTTATTATCGCGAACATCATCTGGAACATCATAAACACTTCGTGCGGTACCGTGCCGATATAGTCGGCGTTGGGTGTCATACCAACGTTTTTCAGGAACAACCATTCCGGGCCGCCGATTATAGAACCCCTGTCCGGCCCGAATGAAAAACTGTATCCGCATACAATCCATTGAATACTAATCAGGCAAAGGGCCATAAAGCACTGCATAAGTACCGAAAGCATATTCTTCCGCCGAACCAAACCTCCGTAGAAAAACGCCAGCCCCGGCGTCATAAGCATAACAAGAGCCGCGGATATTAATACCCAAGCCGTGTCGCCCGTATCGATTGTCGATTTTTGACTTGCCAAAGAGCTTACTTCAACTGACGGTTTCGTTTCGCAAAACGCTGTTCCTGCAATCAATAAAAGAACAGTCGTTATAGCCAGCACTTTTTTCATTTCTCTGCGCTCCTTCATATCGGTCTGTATCAGAAATCAGCTTCTTTTCTAGGCGAGCCGACAAAACCGACAGCCAGCGAATCTCACCTTAATCTACGCAGTTTCACACGCTTTCAGAGCTTCTATGAACCCAAATTTTTTGTGGGTCGACGTAAAATGGCTGCATTCAGACATTTCGCAAACCTCGTGCCAAGCAGTTTGCCAAAAGCATTTTTTGCATAACATCTTGTATCAGCTCAAATTACGTTCACTAAAAGCCAGGAGCCATCAGAGAATAATGCTACATTTTCGTATTTACCCTTAAATAAAGTTACATTTTTGTTATTTTCCGTGTTAAAATAGGGCTCTGGCAGCCATGGCACAGAGCCCCTACTGACTAAGGCAACCTATGTGGTGCCCGTCATTCTATTGAATAAGGCACTTCTACCCGATGGCCCCGCCGCCTCTCTCACCCGTTCTGATGCGGATACATTCAGGCAGGTCAAGTATGAATATCTTGCCGTCGCCGATTTGGCCCGTTCTTGCGCCATCAGTAATTGCCTTAACAGTCGGCTCGACAAACGCCTCATTCACTGCTATCTCCAATTTTGTCTTTCTCAGCAGACTTCCCTTTTCCTTGTGGCCTCGGTAAACCTCTGCAATGCCTTTCTGCCGGCCTCGACCGACAATATCCGACACGGTTACAAGGTGAATCTCTTTTTCAGTCAGATTTCTGAGCACTTCGTCCAGACGGTCCGGCTGAATTATTGCTATTATATATTTCATTTATCTTATCCTTTTTCGTTTAATCAATCAGTGTATATGCGGCCTCTCGATGCTGTGTCAAATCCAGACCGACGCGCTCTTCGTGCTCACTTACGCGCAATTTCATTACTATATCCACGGCTTTGAGCAGCACTATACCTGCGACGAAAGAGAAGACAACTGTAACAATCACGGCTTTGACTTGTATCAGGAACTGGGCGGGATTGCCATAAAGAAGGCCGTCGGCCCCGGCTGGGTTGACTGCCTTTGTAGTGAAGATACCTGTGGCAATCGCACCCCACATACCGCCTACGCCGTGGACGCCGAAGGCATCGAGCGTGTCGTCATAGCCAAGCAAGTTTTTGAAATAAGTTACGGCAAACCAGGGAATAACACCGGCGCCGATGCCTATCCAGATAGCGCCCATCGGGTTAACATATCCTGAGGCAGGGGTTATGGCTACGAGGCCGGCCACTGCGCCGGTAATCAGGCCCAGTGTCGTGGGCTTTTTGTGTTTAAGCCAGTCGAGAATTGCCCAGGATAAACCGGCGGCGGCTGCGGCGATGTGCGTGACAGTGAATGCACTGCAAGCTAAACTTCCGGCGCCCAGGGCGCTTCCTGCGTTGAATCCGAACCAGCCGAACCAGAGTAACGCCGCCCCCAAAACCGCAAAGGGAAGGTTGTGAGGTGGAGAAATTCCATTGGGATACCCTTGCCTGCGCCTAAGCATCAACGCAGAGGCCAAAGCAGTCATACCAGCGTTGATATGGACCACCGTTCCGCCGGCAAAATCCAGAGCACCCCACTTTTTTATAAATCCACCTACCCCCCATACCCAGTGTGCCACTGGGTCGTAAACGAGGGTCGCCCACAGCAGTATAAAGATGCACAATGCCGAGAACTTCATCCGTTCTGCAAACGCTCCAATAATCAACGCCGGCGTTATTACAGCGAACATCATTTGGAACATCATAAACATCTGGTGCGGAACCGTTCCCGCGTAGTCAGCGTTTGGCTCCAGCCCAACGTTCTTCAGGAAAGACCAGTCAAGCCCGCCAATAAGTGAGCGGTGGTCGGGCCCAAAAGACAAGCTGTAGCCGAACAGCACCCATTGCAAACTAATAAGGCACAAAATCATCAGGCATTGCATCAACACTGACAGCATATTCTTCCGCCGAACCAGCCCTCCATAGAAAAACGCCAGTCCCGGTGTCATAAGCATTACTAACGCGGTCGATATCAGCAGCCAACTGCTGTCCCCTGTGTCTATGGCTGCTTTGGCTGTCGTAGCTGCTACCGGCTCATCTGCCGATACCACCCCACACATTAGAACCAACCCTAAAATCGCGGCCGGGAACAATCCTTTAAACTCCACTAACCGTTTTGTTTGTATTCGCATCTTTTTTTCTCCATTACTGTCCGCTAAAATTTCTTAGCCAAATCTGGCATTAAAAGCTAGTTGATATTCCAACGCCCATCCAAAGGTTGTCGCTTTTGTCGGTGGCCTCGCGTATTGCGTTGCTTAACATCGTCGAGTAGTTAACGCTGGGCCTGACCATCCAAGAATAAAGCTGCGTGCAAAGGCCAGCAGATAGCGTAAGGTCATTGAAGTGACCATCGTCAACACCGAAGTAACCGTTGTTATAGGCCGAGTTGGCCCAGCCGACGCTTGCGCCCAACTGCAGGCCGCAGTAACATTTCTCATTTACCTCTATAATCTTTTCAAATGTATGCCCAAGACCGAACTGAAAATAGCTGCCCTTGACTTCATCAACGTCGCGGTACCACTTGAATGATGGCGACAACGGGACGTTCAAACTCAGACCGCCATATATTTCGGTTGTTGGCTTGAAGACAGTATTGGGAAATCGATAATAAATCGTCCCTGCTGAGAAGTTCAGCCAGTTAGCATCTGGTACCGTAGCAGAATAATCAAGTGTATAATCAAACTCGCTAAACTCACCTGGGTTGTTGTTCTTATTTGTCAGGTCGAGATTACCCCAGATCGAGCCGGTAAAACCGTATGCACTCGCAGATACGGCTGGCTGCAACACGCTCTTGTCATTAATATTCTGCCCGCGCCAGATATACTTGCCGTAATAGTCAGTTGAAAGTCCGAACTTGATTTTCTCTTCTGCCACAACCGGCTCCAATACTAATGTCAGCATTATTAGCCCTAAACCAAAACTGCCAAACCTTCTCAACCCCACTGTCATTTTCCTTTCAGATTTCTATCTATAGCTGTCAGCACTAGTACAATTACCCTTTTTATAAGCAACGGCCGTGCCAACACTACTTAATAAGCCGTAAGTCCCTATTTCACATAGGGATACACTTTAAATCTGGGCAAACAACAGGCGGCAAAAAACGACATTTTTGTAATTTACTGCAAAAAAAGTATATTTTTGTTTCTGTTTACAAAGATGCCCTAGGTCAGCAATTTGTTGTCCAAATGAATCACCGTCTAAAGAACGGTTTTATATCTCTCTATATACACAGCAGTTAGGTAACTTTGTGGATACAATACGAATTTTTCTTGAAAAAATATTTTACAATTTTAACGGGGTATATTACAATTATGTCACATTAGAATTATAAGGATTTTTCCAAAAATGGCTAAAAAGACAACACCTCGGCAAAGGGACGCCCCATACGCAAGTAGCCAATTAGAGCAACTTGAAGCCCTTTATAAGGTCAGTCAGATTCTTGCTACCGGAGCACGCCAACAACAAACGTTGGCTGATGTTCTGGATATGCTGGATAAAGAACTCGGTCTCAATAGGGGCACAATTACGCTTCTTGCGCCGGATGGAGAGGAGATTAGAATCGAGGCAGCACATAACCTTTCAGAGGAACAAAGCCGCAGGATTACATATCGAATCGGAGAGGGTGTAACTGGAAAAGTTATGCAAACCGGCAAGCCGATGGTTGTCCCAAGAGTTTCCCAGGAGCCCTTGTTTCTGAATCGCTTCGAAAGATGGAATGTAACAAAACAGGAGTTAAGCTTCATTTGCGTACCAATTTCCATCGACGACGATGTTATTGGGACAATTTCGGTTGACAGACCATTTGAAGAAACAGCGCCGTTCGATGATGAGATGCGTATCCTAAGCATCGTAGCAAGTATGATTGCCAATAATGTGAGGACGCGACGGGAGGCCGCCATACAAAGGCAACTGCTCGAAGACGAAAACCTGCGGTTACGTTACGAGCTGGAAGGAAAATTCCGGCCAGAAAACATAATAGGCAATTCAAATGCTATGCATGATGTGTATCGTCAGATTCAGCAGGTGGCAAACAGTAATACCACCGTCCTGATACGCGGCGAGTCCGGCACCGGCAAAGAACTCGTAGCTCATGCAATCCATTACACCGGCACAAGAGCGAGAAGTCCCTTTATGAAGGTCAACTGTGCCGCTTTGAATGAGAACCTGCTCGAAAGCGAGTTATTCGGTCACGAGAAAGGGGCTTTTACGGGGGCGATACAAACTCGAAAGGGAAGACTGGAAGATGCGGGCGAGGGAACTATATTTCTTGACGAGATTGGCGATTTTTCGCCCACCATTCAGGTCAAACTGCTTCGCGTTCTTCAAGAGCGCGAATTCGAGCGAGTCGGAAGCAACCGCACATTGAAAACCAACGCGAGAATTATCGCTGCAACAAATCATGACCTTGAGAAGGCAGTCGAGCAGGGGAGTTTTCGCCAGGACCTCTATTACCGGATAAATGTATTTCCGATTTTTCTGCCGCCATTGCGGGTTCGTAAGGACGACATTTTGCTATTGGCCGACCATTTCGCCGAGGTTTACTCAAAGAAGATGGGCAAGGAGATACGGCGGATAAGCACGTCCGCTATCAATATGATGGTGTCTTACCACTGGCCGGGCAATGTTCGCGAATTGGAAAACTGTATCGAACGAGCGGTACTTTTGAGCAGCGACGGCGTAATCCACGGACATCATTTGCCTCCAACGCTGCAAACATCCGAGACATCAGGTACTGTGGGTACAGGTTCCTTAGAGGAAAGGACAAATTTATTCGAGCGCGACCTGATAATCGATACGCTGAAGCGATGCAATGGAAACCTGGCGTCCGCAGCGCGCGACCTGAAAACAACGGCGAGAATCATAAGATACAAGGTCAAAGAGCTTGGTATTGACTATAAGCGATACCGCGTTAAGAAAGGATAATTTATGACAGCGTGGGCGAGCACTGGCCTTAGCGGGCTCGATAAGCTGCTTTGTGATTTGAAAAAAGGCGATAACGTCGTATGGCAGGTAGACAGTGTTGACGATTATCGTCATTTTCTGACTCCCTATGTGGCGAGGGCTTTACAGGACAAACGCAATATTGTCTACATGAGATTTGCCCAACACCCGCCGCTGGTGGAAAATCAATCGAATATCACCATTTATCAGCTTGATGCAGGTAGTGGATTCGAGAGTTTTTCCAAGCAAATCCATACTATAATTTCTAAAGAAGGCAAAGAAACTTACTACGTCTTTGACTGTCTTTCGGATTTGCTAAGCGCATGGGCAACCGACCTGATGATTGGCAATTTCTTTCTGGTTACGTGCCCTTATCTTTTTGAGTTGGACACCATTGCTTACTTTGCCATATTGCGGAATTATCACTCGTTTCAAACGGTCGCCCGCATTCGTGAAACAACACAGCTGTTACTGGATGCATACAATTTTGACGGAAGCTTCTACGTACACCCTTTGAAAGTGTGGAATCGCTACTCACCTACAATGTTTCTTCCGCATCTTCAGCAGGGAGAAAATTTCCTGCCGATAGCAAGCAGTGTTGACGCCAGTACAGTGCTTTCTCAAATTTCCCAAAAATATCGGAATGGCTCAGCAAGAGCTTTAGACCACTGGGACCGTCTTTTTATGAAAGCTGAGAGTTTGATAAAAGCCCCTTCTGATTCCAGAGATGTTAAAGAGCTGATTGGCGAGCTTTGCAGGATAATGGTTGGGCGGGAGAAAAGAATGTCTAATCTCGCCAGGGATAGTTTCTCCATAGAAGACCTAGTGACCATAAAAAGCAGACTGACAGGAAGCGGGTTTATCGGCGGAAAAACCGCAGGGATGCTGATTGCTCAAAAGATTCTGGCATTAGATAAGTCTTTTAACTGGAGTCAGTACCTGGAGCCGCATGATTCCTTCTACGTCGGCTCAGATGTTTTCTACAGCTATATAGTTGAAAATGGCTGGTGGAAGCTGCTTATGGAGCAAAAAACAAAGGAAGGCTACTTCAAAGCTGCCCCCGAATTAAAGGAAAATCTGTTGCGAGGCAAATTTCCCGACCAGGTCCGCGAACGCTTCCAAGAAATAATCGAATATTTCGGTCAATCCCCGATTATACTGCGCTCAAGCAGTCTTCTCGAAGATTCTTTTGGTAATGCCTTTGCCGGCAAATACGAAAGCCTGTTTCTCGTAAACCAGGGTAGCCCGGAACAGCGTTATTCTGAATTTGAAGAAGCAATGCGCAGAGTCTATGCAAGCACAATGGATGAAAGTGCTCTCGCCTACCGTCTGCAGAGGGGACTTGACCAGCAGGATGAGCAAATGGCGTTGCTTGTGCAACGGGTGTCCGGCTCTTATAAAAAGCAATACTTCTTCCCAGACCTTGCCGGCGTTGGAGTCTCTTACAATACCTTTGTCTGGAAGCCGGAGATGGACCCGAAAGCTGGTATGCTTCGACTGGTTTTAGGCCTCGGCACGCGAGCGGTAGAGCGTGCAGAAGACGACTATCCACAAACAATAGCTCTCGACCAGCCGCTGTTGAGACCTTATGCCGACCGGCAGGATGCAAAAAAGTTCTCACAACATAAGGTTGATATACTCGACACACAAGAAAACTGTTTAAGAACTGTAGACCTAACTGAGATGATTAATGAAAACCTCGATATAAAACTGGATTTGCTGGCAAGTCAGGACCGCCACACTCTGCAAAAAATGGCAGAGCTTGGCATGAAGGGCCAGCATGCCTGGGTTTTGACCTTCGAAAAATTGTTAGCCAATACTGATTTCATCTCAATTATGCAAAAACTGCTGAAAACTTTGGAAAGCCGGTATCAATATCCTGTTGATATCGAGTTCACGGTAAATTTCACCGAGGATGGTATATTTAGAATTAATTTGCTCCAGTGCAGACCACTTCAAACCAAAGGTATAAAGGCAGGAATACAGCTTCCGAAAAATATCGAACCTGAGAAAATCCTTTTTGAATCGCAGGGTTATACTATGGGGGGCAGCATTTCACAGCCGCTCAAAAGGATTATCTATATCGACCCTGCAAAATATATTGAGCTGACTATTTCACAAAAATACAGTGTAGCACGGCTGATAGGAAAGCTGAACGCACGGATAGCCAATAAGGAAACGACCCCGACCATTTTGCTTGGGCCCGGCAGATGGGGCACAACAACGCCAAGCTTGGGTGTGCCGGTCAATTTTGCTGAAATCAGTCGAATAACTGTGCTGGCAGAGATAGCCTATGAAGGAGGCAACTTGATGCCCGAGCTGTCGTTTGGCACTCATTTTTTCCACGACTTGGTGGAAAGTAACATCTTTTATGTAGCTCTCTTTCCCCAGAAGGAAAGCGTGGTATTGAACAAAGGAAGACTGCTGAGAATGCGTAATTTGCTGACGGATGTCTTTCCCGAGGACGGCAAATATGAAGATGTAATTCGAGTCTACGATATCGATTCAGAGCAGTTACAAATTATGTCCGATGTTGTATCCCAAAAAGTTATTTGTTTTTTCACATAAGGTGTAATAGTCACTACTTCACCTGACAGACAGTTCCTTCTGTTTGTTCCTGTATTTGTAAGGTATCGTTCAGCATTTTCTCCTTTGCCAACGGTATCGAATCCAAAAAAGTCTGCTGATAGATGCGTCCGACGCCTTTGAGTGTTCCAACGTAGAACGTATCCTGCGCACCAAGATAGCCCGGATGCTCCGTTTCTATCTCGCCGTGTGCCTCTTTCTCATCTTTGGCCCACTCCAGCGCAACCATTTGGCTTTCGGTCAGGATAACTCTATCCTGTGCCACTTTTGCCTCCAATGCCTTCTGTCTTAACTTGAACGTGTGCAAATCGTGCCGCTGCTGAGTGGACGCCTAAAGACAAGGATATGCGGGTTCTTCCCATGTCGGCGGAAATTGTGAATGTGCTGACGAACCTACATAGTGAAGCCAAAGAAGGCCAGGTGTACGTATTTGTGAACGCAAAGGGCTCAAACCGAGGTTCTCACATGAAGCCGCAGAATGTATGGCGCGATTTTGAAGTCATTCGTGCCAAAGCTGGCCTGCCGAAATGTAGCTTGCACGACCTGCGTAAGAGCTACTGTACGAATCTGGCGGGAGTGCTTCCCATGTATATCGTTCAGGAACTATCCGGCCACAGTGACATTCGCACCACACGACAATATTATGTCAAGGTTCGTCCAGAGTTTCTGGAAGATGCTCGCCAAGCAATAGAAGCGGTAATCAGGAATGATGAGTTACCAGACTGACCAACACCACTATATATTGTATCAGTAGCGAAAGACAGGGGAAAAACCAAGCTGATATTTGCTGTAACTCCTTGTGGCAAAAGGAAAAGCGGGCGAGCGGATTCGAACCGCCGACGTTCAGCTTGGGAAGCTGACATTCTGCCACTGAATTACGCCCGCAAAAATACTTTCGCACGTCAATATTATAAAGCATCTACAGCAACATTGTCAAATCCATTCCGGCAGGCGAATCTTCTTGACAAACACAACAAACATCCCATAAATTATCGTATTTTAATCCGTGAATGTGAACTCAAGTATCAAATAACGGTTGTCTATAAGGGGATTTTGACAGAGGCAAAAATGACAATCAAAAAAATCAGCAAAGACGCTTTTAAGAAGTTTGTAAATGAGTTGATAAGGCAGCAGAAAGTCGTCGGCCCCTGCAGTGCTCCAGGCGACCGTTTTGAATTTGAGCAGCTTGAGTCAGCAGACCAGCTTCGGCTGGATTATGACGTGACCCTTCGGCCGCCTAACAGAAAATACTTCCTCCCGCCGGTTGAGACGCTTCTTACCTACGAGGTCGGTGGCGGCTATCAGTCGGTCCACGACAACGCCGAATTCATTCTTTTAGGCATCCATCCTTATGATTTAGTGGCGTTAAACCAGATGGACCAGATTTTCAGCCAGGACAATTACGACAGCCATTATATGAAAAGGCGACACAACGCCACGGTAGTCGCCTGCGACGTTGTCACGCCTTCAAAAGATGTCTTTGCTGCATCGATGGGAACAGCCACAGCCAAAAGCGGGTTCGACGTGCTGCTTACGGACATCGGCGACTCATATCTTATGGAAAGCGGTTCACCTAAAGGGGATAAACTTCTCGGAAAAGCCAAAATCGCGGTTGACGCAACCACAAAGGACCTCGAAAAAAGGCAAAAGGTCTGGAAGGAAAATCAGAACCGGCTTAACAAGCACAAGCTGAAATGCGATTGCTCTTATCTGCCCAAGCTGCTCGAAAAGGCATACAGCCATCCGGTATGGGAAGAAAAGGCAAAAACCTGTTTTAGCTGCGGCTCGTGCAATCAGGTATGTCCCACCTGTTACTGTTTTAACATTCAGGACGACGTAAGCTGGGACTTCGTAAAGGGTAAGAGACAACGCGCTTGGGATGGGTGTCTGCTCGATGGATTTACCAAAGTGGCGGGCGGACACGAGTTCAGAAAAAAACGTGAAGACCGCTTCAGACACCGGCTTTACCGAAAGGGCAAATACGTGCCGGAGAAGATAGGCAGTAAAACACCGGCGTGCGTCGGATGCGGACGCTGTGTGCACGCGTGCCTGCCGGATATTGCAAATCCCGTCAATGTCTATAATAGACTCATTGACGACCTAGGGTTGAAATAAAGCAAACCAATTATTTTGGCTGGTTTTGAAGATTATGGAGTTTTACTGATGGGTAAACAAAGCACAATTGAGAAAGACATTTTCTTGCCTCTATTGGCGACGGTTAAGAAAGCCAATCTATTGAACGAAACCGAGCTTTACCTGCAGCTTGCGATGAATGGTGAGCCGATAGACTATGTTCCGGGTCAGTTTGTTGAGGTGTCGTTGGCCGGCATCGGCGAGGCACCGGTTACTATCACATCATCGCCGACCTTCAAAGACGGATTCGAGCTGGTCGTTCGCAAGGTTGGTAACGTCACCAACGCTATCCATAAGCTCCAGACCGGCGATAAACTTGGCATTCGTGGCCCTTTCGGCAAGGGTGTTTATCCGGTAGAAGAATCAAAGGGCAGGGATATTGTCTTTATTTGCGGCGGGATAGGTCTTGTGCCTCAGCGCTCATTTATAAACTATGTTCTGGACAACCGCGATGATTATGAAGATGTAACAATACTTTTGGGGACCAAATGTCAGTCACAGCGATTTTTTATTGATGAACTGCAATCGTGGAGCAAAAGAAACGACATTCAATTTCTGGAGACGGTGGACCAGGGCGACGACTGCTGGAATGGTAATGTCGGCGTTGTCACGACGCTGATTCCCAAGATAGAAACCAAGCTTAAATCAGCCGTAATCCTAATTTGCGGGCCGCCAATTATGTACAAGTTCGTGCTGATGGCGCTTAAAGAGTATGATTTGTCGCGCGAGAACATATATCTGAACCTTGAACGCAGAATGAAATGCGGCGTGGGCAAGTGCGGTCACTGTCAAATTAACCGCTGTTATGTCTGTATGGATGGCCCTGTATTTCGGTATTCAGATTTGGCTACCATGCCGGAGGCAATATAATTATGGGTAAACCGAGAATTGCTGTTTTCGATTTCGCCTGCTGTGAGGGTTGTCAATTGCAGATTGTCAATCTTGAAGAGGAGCTGCTCGACCTTATAGGCGTAGTTGACGTAGTCGAGTGGCGAGAAGCAATGAGCGAGCACAGCAACGAATACGATATAGCCATCATCGAAGGTTCAATCACAAGGCCTGAAGACGAAAAACGTCTTGAGGTTATTCGGACAAGGGCGAAAATACTAATCGCTCTCGGCGCTTGTGCTACAATCGGCGGTATAAATAAGCTCAAGAACAATTTCGACCTTGCGGATGTCAAACGCTGTGTTTACGGCAAGTCGGCGAATATGCCGCATCTTGATACCGCGCCGACGAAAGCGGTCGATGAGGTCGTAAAAGTGGATTATAAAGTCCATGGCTGTCCCATAGACCGAAAGGAGTTCACCTATATTGTTCGTTGTTTGCTGATGGGCAAAACCCCTGAGATTCCTGAGTATCCGGTATGTGTTGAATGCAAGGCCAAAGGCAACCCCTGCCTGTGGGACTACGGGCAGGTCTGTCTGGGACCGGTCATAAGGGCCGGCTGTGGAGCGAGATGTCCTTCCTCCGGTTTTAGGTGTTTCGGCTGCAGAGGTTACGTGGATAATCCTAATGTCGATGCAGCAAAGGACGTAATTGAAAAATACGGCTTAACAGTAGATGTTTTGAAGAGCAAAATGATTCTTTTTGGAACCGGTTATGAGCCAACAAATGCATAAAAATATGAATATTAACGTTCATCATATAACACGCGTCGAGGGGCACGGCAACATCGTTGTCAACGTCACCAACGGCAAGATTGAAAAACTCCAGTGGCAGGTACCTGAGGCGCCTCGGTTCTTTGAAGCAATGGTCAGGGGCCACAGTTATCAGGACATTCAGATAATTGTCTCGCGGATATGCGGGATATGCTCTATCACACATTCGCTTGCTGCCACCAAGGCGGTGGAATCTGCGCTGGGGCTGAAGGTTTCCGAACAGGCCGACAAAATCCGTATATTGATGCATTATTCCGAGCAGTTGCAGAGCCATACGCTCCACGTCGGATATCTTGCAGCGCCGGATTTCTTCGGCGCTCCTTCGGTAGTGCCTTTAGCCGCAAAGGCGTTAGATGCAGTTAAGACTATAGTCAGGGTCCATAGAATCGCCAACGAATGGTCCGACTTGCTTGCAGGCAGAACGACCCACCCGGTTACGCTCATACCCGGAGGACTCACACGAATACCAACCGAGAAACAACTGCGGCAGTTACAAAAGACGCTGAAAGACACAATACCCGACCTGAAAGTAATTGCAGATGTGGTTTTAAGCGTTGCCGGGAATATACCGAAATTCGAGCGCCAGACCGAATACGTATCGCTTAAGCAGACCAAACCGCCGACATATACGTTCTATCACGGCGGCATCACGTCCACCGATAACGGCAGCAAAGTCCTGCCGGTAGAAAAATGGCACGATGTGGCCAACGAATACGTTTGCGAACAATCTACGGCCAAATGGGCAAAATGGCACCGGGATTCTTACGCCGTGGGTGCGCTGGCCCGCTTCAACAATAATGGCGAGCTTCTTTCGCCGATGGGCAAAGAGGCCGCAAAGATGTTCGGCCTGAAAAAGGGCTGCTGCAACCCATTTATGAATACGGTCGCACAGCTTGTGGAGTGCTTCCATATTGTTGAGACGAGTATCGCTCTCATCGACGAAATACTGACCAAAGGCCTGAAAGAGGAGAAGGTAACAAGCACAGCGAAAGCGGGCAGAGGAGCCGGCTGTGTCGAGGCACCGCGAGGCATACTGTTCCACGAGTATGAGTTCGACAAAAAGGGTAAATGCACCGCGGCCGATATTTGTATCCCGACCAATCAAAATCACGCAAATATTCAGAAGGACTTCGAAAAGTTTGTGCCGCAGATTATCCACGAGGGTGAGGACGCCGTCAGGGGGAAGCTGGAAATGCTCGTTCGGTCTTATGACCCGTGTATTTCCTGCTCAACTCACCTGCTGGAGGTAAAGTTCGTCAAGTAAGCCGCCAATGAAAAAAGCTGTAATTGTAATCGGCCTTGGTAATACGCTTATGTCGGATGAGGGCGCAGGCGTGCGGGTCGTACAACGGCTTTCGGATTTTGCCGGCGAGTTCCCTCTGGTTGATTTCGTAGATGCCGGAACGGGAGGAATGTCTATCCTGCATCTTATCAGGGGCAAAGACAAAGCTATTTTTATCGACTGTACAAAAATGGGGAAAGAGCCGGGGGACATAAAAAAATTTACCCCCCAGGAGATTAAAAGCATCAAGGTGCTCGCACACCAGTCACTCCACGAAGCCGACTTTATTAAAATAATTAATATGGCATATAAGCTCGGCCAATGTCCTGCCGAGATAATCATCTTTGGCATCGAGCCTCAATCCGTAAAGCCCGGCTGCGAGCTGAGTAAGACACTTGCTGACAGGATTGACGAGTATGCAGATACAGTCCGCAACGAGCTCTCGAAAATTACATCCAACCCCCAGGGTAATAAGTAATATTTATTGACTTGCTCGTCAAAACAGGTAAACTGCCTGCCTAACAATAGTTGCTTGAGTTAGAAGGAGTACAATATGGCGCCGCAATTTCGCACATTATCTAACGCTGAAATTACGCAGCTGCAGGAGCAGGGATGCAGCTGCTCGGACTGGGTAGGGGTTAAAGTCGCCAAGAACTTCGACCCTGCAAGGGTGAGATTCACACATTTCTCCGGCAATGTGGAAATAGGCGAGCTTAAGGAAACAATCTCCTTTCACGGCGGGCTGAAAAAGCCAGCGGGTATTAGCCAAGCAACAATCCACAACTGCAGAATCGGAAACAACGTCTACATTAACAATATTAACACTTACATAGCCAATTACATAATCGAGGACAACGTAGTTATTGACAATGTTGATTTATTGGCGGTTGAGCAGGAGAGTTCATTCGGAAATGGGACCGAAGCTGTCGTTATCAATGAGGCCGGCGGCAGGGAAATACCGATTTATGACCACTTGTCCGCTCATACCGCTTATGTGATAGCTCTTTATCGACACCGGCCGAAAGTAATTGAAAACCTGAAAAAAATGATTGCCGACTACACCAAGTCCGTAACTTCATCTATGGGTTTGCTGGCAAAAGGCGCCAAGATTATCAACTGCCGAATTATCAAGAATGTCAAAGTAGGCCCTGCGACTGTAATCGAAGGGGCAAGCAGGCTGGAGAACGGCTCAATCAATAGCTGTCCGGAAGCCCCTGTCTATATTGGCCCGGGCGTTTTCGCGGAGGATTTCATTGTCTGCTCCGGCTCGAAAATTTCCGACGGCGCTATAATATCCAAGTGCTTTGTAGGCCAGAGCACGGAATTAGCTAAACAATACTCAGCAGAAAATTCGGTGTTCTTCGCCAATTGCGGCGGCTTCCACGGTGAGGCATGCTCCATATTTGCCGGGCCGTATACCGTTACACATCATAAATCAACACTGCTTATTGCAGGATTGTTTTCCTTTCTGAACGCCGGCAGTGGAACTAATCAAAGCAATCATATGTACAAACTCGGCCCTGCCCACCAGGGCATTGTAGAACGGGGCTCCAAGACCGCCAGTGACTCATATATGCTCTGGCCGGCAAAAGTCGGAGCTTTTACCGTTGTAATGGGCAGACACTACAGAAATTCTGATACTTCAGACCTGCCTTTCTCATACCTGATTGAGCATGAAGATGAAAGCATCCTCGTTCCCGGAGTGAATTTACGAAGCGTAGGGACCGTTCGAGATGCACGAAAATGGCCGAAACGGGACAAACGAAAAGACCCCAAAAAACTCGATTACATAAATTTCAAGCTTTTAAGCCCATATACAATTCAAAAAATGCTCAACGGCTGCAAATTGCTCACCAATCTTAAGTTCACTTCCGGCCAGACAAGCGATTACTACATATACCACAGCTGCAAGATTAAAAGCTCTTCGCTGGACCAGGGTATTAAATTATACCAGATTGGCATCGACAAGTTCTTGGGCAACTGTCTGATTAAACGGCTGGAGGGCAAGCAGTTCAAAAGTGTCGACGAGCTTCGAGCAACTTTATCTTCGGAAACCGGCACAGGGACTGGTAAATGGGTAGATTTGGCCGGTTTGTTCGCCCCCGAGGAAAGCATTCAAAAATTGCTAAGTGACATTGAAGACGGCAGCATCAGCACGCTGGAGCAGGTAACAGAGGTTTTCCGGTCAATACACGATGATTATCCTAAGTATGAGTGGGCATGGACGGCAGGCGTACTGCAGCAGAAACTTGGTAAAACCATCGACAAAATAACAGCAGACGATATTATTGAGCTGACCACAAAATGGAAGGAAGCGGTGGTTGAACTCGACCACAGACTTTATGCCGATGCCAAAAAAGAATTTGCCGACACCGCTCAAATCGGATACGGCATCGACGGCGATGAACAAACAAAACACGGCGATTTCGCACAGGTCAGAGGCGTATTTGAAAAAGACGGTTTCGTTTCTGAAATCGAAAAACACATAGCTGGAAAAACTAAGCTCGGTGATGAGCTTATCAGTCGGATGGAAAAACTAAGTTAACTTTAATCATCTTTGAATAAGGAACAATTTATGAGGATTATTATTCAACCGGACTACGACAGGGTATCCAAATGGACCGCCAATTACGTTGCCAGAAGAATCAAAGGATTTGGCCCAACGGCTTCCAAGCCATTTGTTTTAGGCCTTCCAACCGGGTCTTCACCGCTTGGGATGTACAAAGAGCTGATAAAACTTAACAAAAAAGGAAAAGTTTCGTTCAAAAACGTTGTTACCTTCAATATGGATGAGTATGTCAATTTGCCTGAGGACCACCCTCAGAGCTACCATTCGTTTATGTGGAACAATTTCTTCGGCCACGTAGATATTCCGAAGAAAAACGTTAATATCCTTGACGGCAATGCGAAAGACCTGCAAGCCGAATGTAAGAATTATGAAAAGAAGATAGCAAATCTTGGAGGCGTTGAGTTGTTTATCGGCGGCATAGGCCCTGATGGCCACGTTGCGTTTAACGAACCGGGCTCATCGTTATCGTCCTTGACCAGAGTAAAAACGCTTACTAAAGATACCATCGTAGCCAATTCCAGGTTCTTTGACAACGACATCAACAAAGTACCCAAGACCGCTCTAACGGTAGGGGTTAAAACGGTTATGGATGCCCGCGAGGTGCTGATTATTGTCAACGGTCATAACAAGGCCCGGGCCCTGCAAAAGGTGGTCGAAGAAGGCGTCAACCATATGTGGACAGTCAGCGCCCTCCAGTTACATCCAAAGGGCATTATTGTCTGCGATGATGCAACTACTGTTGAGCTCAAAGTCGGCACAGTCAATTACTTCAAAGATATTGAAGCGAAAAATCTTAATCCTGCCACACTTTTGAAAGGTATAGTTTAAAATCGGCGCTATCTAAAAAATCTCTGCCGCCGATTAAATGGCCAGCCATTTGTTCGCCTTATAGATTACAAAACAATGCCCCCGTCGGCTGACCCGTTTTTTCAATTTCCTCTATCTGCTCCTTCTGCAAACCAAGCAGCCGAAGCTTCTCCCTCGCCGCCTCCAGCATGGCAGCACTCGACCGTCGTATTAGCTCTGATGTGCCGCTGCCCGTCTCCTGGACTTGCCTTTACCGCCTGTAAAAGCTCAGCCTGAGTGCTCAGCAACTGTGGGCTGTAAAGATAGACCATATGGTCGCCCTTTTAAAATATATCCCCAAAGCTCGACTATTGCTCTATTTTTTGACAACGTTACCGCCCTCTGCCTGCACTGTTAACGCTAAAGCTTAGCTCGAATTTTGGCTTTAGCTTATTTTTTCTCTCTGTTCCAGCGATTAGCTAAGAATGCGAATATGGCGTATCTCCTCTTTTATTCCCGAAGGCCGCAACTATTGTGCCGCCCGCCACAACGTAACCTTTACTATCATACAGCACAAGTCTTTGGCCGGGACAGGGGGCAAATTGAGGTTGGTCAAATTCGACGGTCATCACACCTTTATTTACCTCAATGAGCTCACACGGATGGGAATCGACATAGGAGCGAATCTTTCCGAAGAATTGTCCGCCGACAACAAGCTCATCTGGGACAAGAACGTTTAACTGATTTGCGCTGACGGTGCGGGAACTTACTTCGTCCTTAGTGCCCAGTGCGATGGTGTTTTTCTGAGCATCGATTTTGCCCACGTAAAGTGGCTTACCGCCGGCAAAACCAATACCTCTTCTCTGGCCGAGCGTATAATTAGCAATCCCTTTATGTGTGGCTATCCTGTTGCCCTGCATATCCGTTATGTCACCGGGCTTATTAAAAGCGGCGTCGGTCAAGACGGCGCGGTAGTCACCTTCTCCGGCGAAACAGAGTTCCATACTTTCGGATTTTTCAGCAACGGGCAGATTGGCATCGGCTGCAATTGCGCGGACTTGCCCTTTCGTCAGCTCGCCTAAAGGCAAGAGGAGCTTCGGGAGTTTGTCTAAAGATATGCCATAGAGAAAATAACTTTGGTCTTTGGCGATATCTTTTGCTTTACCGAGAAAAAACCGGCCATCGGTTTTATAAATTCGGGCATAATGGCCCGTAGCAAGATAAGTGATGCCGAATTTTTCTTCCAAAAAGTCCCAGAGGAGAGAAAATTTCAGAAATGTATTGCAGTCAACGCAGGGGTTTGGTGTTTGGCCGCTGGCATAAGATTGACGAAATAGTTTTATTATAATCTCTTCGAAGGCCTCGATAACATCGACAAAATAATGGGGGACAGCCAATTGGTCGCAGACAAAGGCGGCATCGACTCCACAACAAGTGCGCTTGTTCGCATTGGTTGAGAGAGGGACTTTCATTGTAATTCCGAGAACATCCCAGCCCTGCTGTTTGAGCAGGTACGTAGCGGTGCTGCTGTCGACGCCGCCGCTCATCAGCACCGCGATTTGTTTGGCGGTTTTCTTCTTGGGCTGCCAAGAGAGATGGCTTGACCTCTGCAATTTGATGTTCCACTTATTGACTGTCATCTTTAAGCTCGGTGATTGTGGGATTGGGGCCACAAAGCAGGCAATTCGGGTTACGGTTCAAACGCACCTTGCGAAACTCCATTGTCAATACGTTATAGGTCAGCAATGTGTTGGTTAACAAATCGCCAATCTTCAGTAGATATTTTATCGCCTCGGTCGCCTGTAGCGTGCCAATAACACCCGGCAATACTCCCAATAACCCCGATTGTGAAGATGGGGGCACTGCGCCGGCGGGCGGCGGGGCATTGAAGATGCAGCGGTAGCAGGTTGTCTCGCCCGGCAGGACTGTTATTAACTGCCCGTCAAATCTGAGAACTCCTGCATGCGAAAATGGTTTCTTCTCAAAATAGCAGACATCGTTGATGAGAAACTTGGCGGTGAAATTATCAGTGGCGTCGATTACAAAATCGTATTCCTTGATAATTTCCCGTATGTTGCCAGCCCTTGCAAGTTGATGGTAAGTTTTGACGGTCACATCAGGGTTTATTGCCCGCATCTTGGTTTCAGCGGATTTGACCTTTTCGAGTCCTAAGTCGGCGGTGTGGTGAATTATCTGTCTGTGAAGATTGCTCAGCTCAACCTTGTCGGCATCGACGATACCAATTGTGCCAACTCCTGCCGCAGCTAAATAAAGGCCAGCCGGAGAGCCAAGACCGCCCGCACCGACGATTAACACCTTCGATGAAAGCAATTTCTGCTGTCCGGCTTCGCCGACCTGGGCCAACATTATATGCCGGCTGTATCTTTCTCTTTGTTCTTCGGTTAATGCCATCTTAGACCACCTATGAAACTATCATTGTAACCGCATAAAGACTATTTTTCTACGACTGCTCGAAATTGCCAGTATCCGGGGCAAACTGCCAACTGTCGCCTTCGATGTGGGTTAATGTGAATTTGCCTTTGAGGATTTTGCCGTTTAAGTCCAGCTCAATCCGGTTGTGTGCCTGATGCACTATTTCGTAAGTGCCGGATTCGGTTATGCGAACACTACCCTTGCCTTTGCTCACCGGTCCCTGATAAGTGAGGAACTTCAGCGGGTGGTCGAAAATCTTTACAGCGTTGACTGCAAGGTGCAGGGCTTCGTCTGGGGCCTTGTCAAGGCGGTAAGTCTGCAGGATACCACCGGATTCGAGCATAAAATCCCAGTGAACGTCCGGGCCAGACGAATGCTGCTGAATAACGAATTTTTTGTCTTCCCAGCTCATTTTGTATTATAATATAACATATTCGACAAAATTTGAATAAGCTATGGGAGCGGTGCATAATCGATGAAATCAAAACATACCTCTCCGGTAGAGTAAAGAATGGAAATCCTAAAAATAAATGGTATTGAGAAACAGTTTCCGGCGGGGCAACTGCCTTCGACTGTGGCAGAACTATTAGAACAGCTGGACATCAAGGCGGCGACGGCGGCGGCTGAAATTGACGGTCATATTATCGAACGCAAGAAGTTCACCGAAACGAAACTTCGCAGCGGCCAAAGCATCGAATTAGTGCGCTTTGTCGGCGGAGGATGATTGAATGGACAAGTTAGCGATTGCAGATAGAGAGTTTAATTCCCGCCTGCTTGTGGGGACCGGTAAGTTTGCATCGTGCGAGATTATGGCTGAAGCCCTGGAAAAGTCGGGGACGGAAATCGTTACCGTCGCGCTTCGCAGGGTGGACATCGAAAACAAAAATGACGATATGCTCCGCGCAATCAACGTTAAAAAATATCTGCTGCTGCCGAATACTTCCGGCGCTCGGGATGCCGAAGAAGCCGTCCGTCTGTCAAAACTGGCAAGGGCAGCGACAGGTATTAACTGGGTGAAATTGGAGGTTACGCCGGACCCATATTACCTGCTGCCGGACCCCGTAGAGACTCTAAAGGCGGCCGAGATTTTGGTTAAAGATGGATTTATTGTTTTGCCTTATATTAACGCAGACCCGGTCCTGGCGAAGAGGCTCGAAGACGCGGGGACGGCAACGGTGATGCCGCTTGCCAGTCCTATCGGCTCAAAACAGGGACTGAGAACCCGTGCGGCGTTAGAGATTATAATTGAGCAGGCGAATGTCCCTGTCGTAGTTGATGCAGGATTGGGGCTGCCATCGCACGCAGCAGATGCAATGGAAATGGGTGCTGATGCGGTTTTGGTTAATACAGCAATTGCAACAGCGGCTGAGCCGAGCCGGATGGCCACAGCTTTCAAGCTTGCCGTTGAAGCCGGACGAACAGCTTATAAAGCCGGCGCAGCCGCCGCCGGCAAGCGGGCAAGCGCTTCGAGCCCATTAACGGGTTTTTTAAGAGATAACAAAGAAGAAAAATGATTAGCACGCAAAAACATCCAAATGAAGTCAAAGGCAGTGATGTTGAGCGGGCTTTGGCCACGCCCGCTGGCAGTTATAGTTTGGAGAAACTGCTGGCGCTTATCTCGCCGGCTGCTGAAGATTACCTTGAAGAGATGGCGCAGCAGGCCCGGCAGCTTACCATACAAAGATTCGGAAGAACAATCAGGTTATACGCCCCGCTGTATCTATCTAATTACTGCATAAATAATTGCCGATACTGCGGCTTCAACAAGGAAAACAAATCCGAGCGGAGGAGGTTAACCATCGAACAAGCGGTTAGCGAAGCCGATGTTATTGCTTCTGAGGGATTCAGAGACATATTGCTTGTCAGCAGCGAGGACAGAAAATTCATCAGCATCGATTATCTTTCGGAGCTTGCAGGGAGACTGAGAGGCAAATTCAGCTCCATCTCAATAGAAGTGTATCAGATGACGACCAAGGAATATGCGAAGCTTTTTGCCGCGGGCATCGAAGGCATCACCTTATATCAGGAGACGTACGACCGCGATATATATCGGAAATATCATCCCGCCGGCCCCAAGGCCGACTATGACCATCGATTGTCCGCAGCCGACAGTATTGCCCAGGCGGGGATGAGAGAAATCGGCATCGCAGTCTTACTCGGCCTATCCGACTGGCGGCTTGAGGCACTGGCACTTGGCGAACACGCCCATTATCTTATGAAGCGATACTGGAAATCACGCGTTTCGTTTTCGTTCCCGAGACTGCGGCCGGCAAAGAACGTTGACCGAACACAGTTTTCTTTCCTCAGCGATAAAAATCTTGTGCAAATGATAATTGCACTACGATTATGTTTTGCAGATTCTGGGCTGGTGCTGTCGACCCGCGAAAGCGCCGAGCTGAGAGACCATTTAATCGAAGTCGGAATAACCAAAATCAGCGCGGGCAGCAAAACCAGCCCGGGCGGATATTCACAGCCGACAAATGCAGTCGAACAATTTGAAATTGACGACACACGCAGTCCCGCCCAGGTAGCCGAGATGATAAGAGCACACGGGTTTGAGCCGGTTTGGAAGGACTGGGACATCGCTTTTGTCAAGAGTTGTAAATCAGAGGAGTGACAACTTTTTTACGATGTCATATATTCATCTAATGTGGAGCGGTTGACTCTATGTGATGTATTTTTGGCCCCAGTTTGACACTGGCATATTTGAATGATTTAACAAATAAGAACAGGAACATGACCAGAACAGCGATTAAAAAAATGGCTGTAATCCAGTGGTGAGGTCGAAACCTCTTCAAAGACGGAGCAAAAGCTATCAGCGCAAATAAAGCAGATAAAATAACCACCGCGTCCCAGCTCGCTCTCTGCCAGTAACCTCCGCCGAGATGTATCCACATTCCAAACTCATCAAAGGTAAGGGCCATCGCTATACCATAAATACCGGCGGAAATACTCAACATTTTTCCTTCGGGTCGTCGGAATATAAGATATGCACCTACTGCGGAAAGCAGAAAGATACCATAATTTAGATGATGAAAGTGAGTCCCCTTAAAATGCATATACAGGTCCGGTATTGTTCGGGACATAACCAAAAATACGACGACCCTGGCCAACATAAATGTCGGCAGGAAAGTTGCGAGAATAATCCTCGCCAGCCTGTTAGTTTTTGCAGAAGGTTTTTGTTCTTCCTGGTTATTATCCAGCATAATTCCTGACAGCACCTTACCCGCAAGGGGCGTTGAGTAAACTACTTATTAATATGTATAATTGCGGCACCATCAAAACCATTGAATCTTGTTGAGGAAGCGATGCTGTATGCCCCGATGTTTTCGGTATAAAGGAAATCTCCGATTTGAAGATTAGCAGGCAGATGTTCCGACAGAGAGATTTTGTCAAAACTATCGCACGTAGGGCCGACGACGGTGCAGACCTCCTTTTTGCCGCGCTTAAAGGGGCGGAAATTCGCAGTCCAGTGGTCGAAAACTATCCCCGAAAATGTCTGATAGACGCCGTCATTTATATGATAGAAAATCTTGCTGTCTCTGCGCGCCTTTCCGATTATTTCCGAAATCAGCGCAGCGGCTGTTGCAACCATAAACCGTCCCGGCTCGGCAATAAGTTCTACATCTTCCGGAAATAATCTCCCGCATTCTGAACGTATTATTTTCGCGAGCTGCTCGAATCTGGGGACCTGCGAATCATAAGGCACCGGAAATCCACCACCGATATCCACAATTCTCGTATTGTAGCCTTTTTTCCGGCAGTCGTTGAAAATTTGGGATGTTATCTGCAGTGCAGATGAGTAATTGTCAAAATTTGTGCATTGACTTCCCACGTGAAAGCTCAAACCTTCAACAGTAAGTCCCAAATCGAAGACCTGTTTTATCAAACTGGCCGCTTCGCCCGGCTCGGCACCGAATTTTGAGCTTAGTTCCACCAGCGAGCCGGTATCCGGCACTTTCAAACGCAAAACCAGGCCTGCCGTCGGGCAATACTCCTTTATTTTCTTCACCTCATCGGCGTTGTCATAAGTAACGAGCGGCTTATATTTTCTTATATTTTTTAAGGTGTGCCTGTCTTTGATTGTGTTGGAGAAGATGATTTTGTCCCAGATGAAAAAATATTTGTCGCTTTTTTGAAGAAGCTTTAGATACTTATAGACCTGCATAAACTCATTGTAGGAAGCGACATCGAAACTGGCTCCTTCTTTAAAAAGGGTCTCGATTATTTCCTGATTAGAGTTTGCCTTTACAGCGTAATAGGCCTGCACGTTGGGCAGGTTTTTCTTAAAGGTGCGGAAATTGGCCCTTATCTTGGCGTGGTCAATAATAAATAGAGGTGTGCCGTGTCTTTGGGCTAATTTAACAAGTTCATTTTTCATAATTTGGAGTAATAACAGATAGCTGCCGTGTAATCAAGATTTTATTCGAGAGATTCGGAGCAGCAATCCGTCGCTAGTCGCTCGTGACTCGTCGCTCGTAACAAATCCCTCGACTTTCCCCTTCGGCTACGCTCAGGGCTAAAGACTCGGGACAATTCAACAGGCCCTTCGGCTCCGCTCAGGGCAAATTTACCCGCCACACAGGCGGGTAAATTTGGGTTCGTTTGGGTTCGTTTTAACCAAGTGTCCAATTTGCATTTTTCGTTGTAACTTATTGTTATCATTGCAGTTATAAAAATTTGACTTTGTCCTAAATTGGGTTCGTTTTGCATATTTTTGTTACTTTGATTGATTTTTCCCCTATAAACAGAGAATCTCCGCTGCCGAAATTTCAGCCACAGAGAAAAAAGAGAAATAAATTTTGAACAGTATTAACTGGCTATTGGAAACCACTCATTGGTTATTCCTTTCAAGATCCGCCGTCGCCTAGGCTATGGCGGACAGGGAGACTTTCTCTCTACAATTGGACGAATCTGCGCGAATGATGCGAAAAATCGATTCCGCCTGAGGTGGATAAATCTCGTAACTCGATATGGGGAAAGGAATAAAAAAATTTACAAAATTTCAGGATTTCTCAAAGGGTACTAACGTTTTTGATTGAAAATTGGTTTTGGATTGCTGCTGCTGCCGGAAGCCGCGGAAGAAGTTTAAAGCTTAAAGTTTAAAGTGTAAAATTGCGGAGCCGCTTCGCGGCGACCTATTTGCTGTTGCTGCCGGAAGCCGGAATGAGGAACATTATTATTACGCAGCCCCTAAGGGGCGAAGTAAATTGGAAAGATGACCGAACTGAAGGACACAACAGCAAAAATTCTTGTTGTTCTTAACCTGCGGTACTTTTGAGCTAATTTAACAAGTTCAGTTTTCATAATTATCTTTAATATTTATAGTAACTGCACAAGAATAATCGGGAATTGGCTTACAATAAAGGTTTTATTTGCACCCGAATTCCATTTGTCTTCACCGCCTTTATTGCATATAATTCATACAAGAATAAACTGCAAAAGGAGATTATAATTTTATGACAAAACGTGAAGAGATTATCCGTCGTGCTTTAGAAATTCTTCAAAATCTTCCCCAAGGCATACGCTACACCGACTTCGTTCAACAAGTTCATAAAGCTTTGCCTCAAATTCCTATCAATACTGTTCATGGCACAATCTGGGATCTTGAGGCTAAAGAACCTCAAAATGTTTTCAAGCCGGCTAGAGGCATGTATTTGCATACTAAGTATCGCGGTACAACAGAAACCGTAGAATCTAAAATCACATCTCCTGCAAAACAGAAAATTCAAGAAAATGTTTTTTACGAGCCATTTGCAGATTGGCTTATTAATGAACTCGAAGAATGTACTAAGGCTATTTCTGTTGGTGGTAACGCTTTCAAAGATAAATGGGGGACTCCAGATGTTATTGGTATAAGAGAATCCCGAAAGAGTGATATTATTAAATTCCCCACAGAGATTATATCCGCAGAGATAAAACTAGATTCGACAAATCTTATTACCGCTTTTGGTCAAGCCTGTGCTTATCGGCTTTTTAGTCATAAGTCATATATTGTAGTGCCTATAAGTTCTCCAGAAGATGACATCGCACGATTAGACACTCTTTCACGTATATTTGGCATCGGTCTTATTCTTTTTAATTCTTTAAATCCTAAAAATCCTGACTTTACTATCAGAGTCCGAGCTATAACACATGATCCAGACATGTTTTATGTGAACCGATGTATGAGAATTATTGAGGATAAACTATTTAGCTAATCATATATAATGGATGCCGTTAATTTCAGATATTTAAAGACGAACAAACTCAGATTGATAAAAATAAACCGCGATAGTGCAGGAGAAAGTTTGTTAGGTAAAATTTATGAAATTATCAAATCATAATGTTGAGCAAATGGCGCGTGGCTATCTCATGTACGAATTAGCCAAACGTGGATACTGCGTCCAGATCACCGACAGCAGATTTCCTGCGTACGATATGCTAGTTGTTAGCCCTTCCGGCAAACATTTCGGAATTGAGGTCAAAGGACAAAGTAAAAAAAAATTTTGGCTGTTCAATGAAAGACAGCCAAATCCAGAAATGTACTATGCTTTTGTTTTCGCTCCACAAAACGAAAAACCCCGAGTGTTCATTATAGATAGTAGTACAACAATGCACCTCTGGAAAGAATATAAGGACAAGACTCTTAAAAGAACTTCTAAAGGTGGTCATATATGGGGGCTTAATTGGACGCAACCGCATCAGTTTGAAGACCGATATGACATACTACCACAGTGAAATACTAGGTCTAATATCGTTTAGCAAAAAACGATGGCACGCGCACTTCATCTTAAACAATCAATCCAAAAACTTTTCAACAACCTCAATGTCCATAATTATTCCTTAGCGGGGCTTAAGCCCTTTCTCATCAGCCAAAAACCTTTTGAGGTCGTCACTGGTTATTTTTTCATCATATTCCCTCATTTCGCGAGCGAACGTCTCAAATTCTTCGAACAACGATGTGTCGTCGCCTTTTCGCCTACGTTCTTCATCAATATAAGGCTTGGCAGCTTCCCACCACCGAGTTACATACCAACTGAAGCTTGATGCAGCAAGGTGCTTGTTAAGCAAGCCTTCATTATAGACGGTAGCGATTGATTCAAACAGTTCTAAAACCTCTTCACTCATCTCGTCGTGATACGATGGGTTGTAAGGATCGCATTGTGCCGCAAGGAGTTTGCGTGCCCGTTTCATGTCATTGGAGTCGAAACGCTCTTCTAAAGCAAGCCAAGTTTGGACCCCTATCTGACGAGAAGTTCCCTCGCGAGTTTCTGTTGCGAGCCGAAAGGTTGCATAAGCAAGTACTGCTGTGAAGAACGCCATAATGACTGTAGCGATCACCAAAATACGTGTTGGATCACACATAATTACCTCCTTCCATCGTACCTAGCTTCTGTTTGTGTGGTTTCCATATAATACTCGACGGTCGAGTCTGCAATTAAAAATTTTCTATGCAGATAGTTTCCTGATAAGCCCTTTTAGTTTTTCAACTTCTTTATTGTTTTCGAGATAAGACTCAATCAGTTTTTTGCGAAGCTCGTCGCCGCGGTCGTATAGTCTTTTTAGTTTTTTGGGTTTGGTGGACTGGATTGTGTATGCGGTCATTATAGGAAACGCTACTGTAACATCAAGGTAAGCGGTAACGGTTTCTTCGAGTTTAGTCGGGTCGATTTTGCCCCAACTGGCCGCCTCGGAAGGCGGAGCGCCCGAGAGGCCGCCGGTGTCCGGCCGGGCGTCGGTTATATTAATATCGTAATCTTGTCCCAGTTCCGGTATCATCAGGACTTCCTGGATTTGCGGCTCGGTCTGGAGCATAAAGTTTTTGGGACTGCCGCCGCCAATTAAAATAACGGCAGTTTTGCCTTTTTCGTATCTCTTGGCGTTCAATACTATGGCTGTCGAATCGTTGACATCAATACTCGGATTGATTTTCAGTTTGAATTGAGCCTGCAAGTCAGCGGCTTCTGCCAGAAGCTCGATGCCTGCTATGTTCATCCCGATTGTCGAATCCCCCGGCGATGACGTAAAAACAGGTATGCCGTCTCGATAGGCCGCTGCCAAAACACTTACCTGCCCTAATTTGTTTTTCTTTTCGTGCTCATCGAGGATTTTTCCAAGATGATAATAAAATTCGCGAGTCCCCATCTCCTTCTGGAATTCAGGTCTTGTCAGTATTTCCCTCAACCTCCTGTCGGTCTCCATCAGGACGTCTTCATAATCGAACAGGATGTCATAGATTCTTGTTACACCTTTTGCCCGCAGGTCGGCGTCGTCAACGGTGTGGCTGCCCCTGAACATCGGCAGATTAAAGGCGAAATGTAAATCGTGATACATATTCGCGCCGGTTGCGACGAGCCAATCGACAAAGCCGTGGTTCATAAGCGGGATTATTGTCGAAGGCCCCAGCCCTGCAGGAGTTAATGCACCCGCAAGACTTAAGCCGATGGTAACATCTTCCTGAGAGAATTTATCTCTGAGCAAATGGCAGGCGGCCCTTAATCTTCCGCCGTTATAAGCATCCATACTATCTATAAGTTTTACTACATCTGTGTCTTTGCCAATCGGCTTCGGAAGGATTCTTTTCCCTGCCAGATATTTTGCTTTGCCCGGGCAGTTCGATTTATGGTCTTTCATCTTTTCCTTTCCGTTTAGAAATTTAATCTTCTGGAACTTTGTGCGAGAGATTCTATCAAAACAAGCGACGACTAAAAAGTCGAAATCGATAAAAACTTAAATTCAATGCTGATTTGCTGCTTGCTGCAAAAGCAGCTTTTTCCGCCGTAAGCGAGGCCGAAGGGGCTCGAACCCTCAACCTTCGGACCGACAGTCTGATATTGCTACCATAAGCCCTTGAGACACAATAGATTATAACACGTTTTTTGGCTAAAAACGAGGGTTGCAAGTAGTTGATAAGTTAGTATACAAGTGACTGACAAGCAGCTATACAGTAGCGATTGACACTTTTTTGACACCGGTATCTACGCCTGCAAGAGGCCCAAAAGATTCTCTTTCGTTAACAACGCAGCGTCTTCAGGCCTCTCGAGGAAGGGCCTGACGTCCGTACGAAACACTCACAATTCTTGCAAAGTTTTTCCATAATTAACAAGGTTCCTTACGATATTCAAAAATACCGAAAACGCGGGATTTAGGAGGAGGAATTTCCCACGTTCTCGATGTTAAGACAGAATATTTCCCTATTTCTGTCCAGTTTCGTGAGGCGAATCTTAAATGCAAAATTTATATACAAAAAAATCATTAAACCTGAAATTTTCAATCAACATACAATGCCATTTAAACGCCATGTTATAAATATAGGTAAGTCTGTCATATATAACGACCTTGATAATACCGTAATGGCTGTGGCTTCGCCGAGGATGTGCGGGGAAGGAAAGTTCTGCGCCTTCGGTTTTTATTGATTATCAAAGGAAATGTCTATGCACCGTGACCATAATATCTTTATCCGGGCAATTATAGAGAGAAGAAAGATCAGGCTGGTCTATTTCGGGGAGGAAGACAATAGCAGCCCCCAGGATAAGCTGATTGCCCCTATGGACTATCATCTGGGCCATCGTGCAACAGACAAATCGGATTATTATTACTTTTGGGATTTCGAGGAAGCCAACAATGGTGCCCTTTTAATTTTAGAGCCCGATAAAATAATAAGCATGAAGCTGGACGAAGAGACCTTTGACCCCTCAGAGTTTGTCACCTGGGATGTCAGGAAATTGCCCTGGTTTGTGAAACGAGGCTGGGGGAAGTTCAGTTGAATGGCTGAAGCCAGATAATGTGACGATGGTAGTACCGTAGACTTTGAGGAGCTTATATCAATGGAAGGCGTGCCTGGAAAAGGCAGCGAGATTACGAAGCTGGCCAGCCATTTAATTGGCCAAGCTGAGAAAGCCATGGCAACGACAACTAAGAAAAAAAGGGCCTGCTGGCGAGGCCCCTCCCCGACTCTAACGCATTAAAAAACCTGCGGTTGCGAGGCATTCCCTTTGTAACTGATTATCGATTATTTATTATTTATCCGCCAAATCTGCGAAATCTTGGCTACTAAATACTACCCTCTATTAACCGCTCACTAACCTCCCGCCCCCCTTGTCAATAAGCGTTGTATTATGTATAATGGCTAAAGTTCAGTTGACTCCTTTTTGGGAGTATAGCCAAGGTGCCTGAGGTAAGGGTAAAGAAAGAATCTATGCCGAGGAGCAATGTCGCCCGTGCGGCAGAAGTCTTTTCCGAATATGGGGATTTTATTCGGGCAGTGATTCATTACAAAGTCAAAAATGAAGCTCGGGCAGTCGACCTATTCCAAGACTTTTTCCTTTCTCTTGTTTCCAAGCCTGTACCCGCAGGAGTGCAAAATGTCAGGAGCTATCTGTATAGAGCAATAATCAATGATATCGTTGATGCCACTCGTCGGGTGGAGAAGTACAAAACTCGAATGAACAAATATGCTGAATGTCTTAATTATTCTATCAACAAAAACACCCCGGAAAACGCTTTGATTGAGGCAGAGGAAACGGACAAAATGTTCAAACTTATCGAGGGGTGGTTGCGACGCAGCGAAGCTCAGGCGATTAGTTTGCGGTATAGAGATAACTATAATATCAAAGAGGTAGCAAAGAAGATGCACGTGAATAACAGAACTATCAGCAGATATATCTCCGTAGGGTTAAGTAAAATCCGTCAGTTTTTAGCAGTAAAACAAGGTGATTAGAATGGTTGCTCCTAATTTTAATTCGTTATGCAAAGAGGCTGAGCTATATTATTGTGACTTTTTATGTAAAGAAGGCCATGAACTCGTTCCAGAGTTTATTATTGACCACATTAAGCAGTGTCAGTGCTGCCAAGAGCAGCTAAGTCGACTTACACGTATGTTATCAATAGCCCAAAGCCATATTGAGTCGGAGGAAGGGCAAATTAGCTCCGCCATTACCATGATGCTGAAACTTCACCTTGCCTACATTGGCAAGCCCATAACCTGTGAAACTGTAAAGCCTTTTCTGCCGAGTTTGTTAGATCCGGCCTTAAAGATTGGAATTCCAACACCGATAACGATACATCTGGACAATTGTCGGGAGTGTTCTGAAGATTTAGAGACAATCCGGAGGCTAAATCTTAGCCGCAGGCAGTTGCATCGATTAAGCCAGCTATTTGCAGATGAACCTGCAGGGAGTAATATTAGCTGCACAGAAGCCCAAAATGCTATCCCATCGGCTGTATCAATAGTTTTTAGTGAAACCGATTCAGAAGTCTTGAAACACTTGTGCATTTGTCGTGATTGCAGGGGGCTGTTATATCAACGTCGGGAAATGGTTCTCAGAGGACTACTGAAGACCAACATAGTGAAAAACAAATTTCCATGCGAGGAGGTCTCGGCAAGAGATTTTTTTGATTATGTCATACCATACGGAATTGATACAGCTAATGACCAATATGCCAAATTCCGAGAATCCCTTGCTTCGCATTTGCGCACCTGCCCAACGTGTTTGGCTAAAATGCAACAGCTGCACGACACCGTGTACGGAATCGTTGAACGGACTGAATCTGAAGTTGTTACAATATACCACATAGATGAATCTGCCAAAGTTAAAACTTCAGTCGAATCTGACGACCTTTATGCTGGTTTCCCGATAAAGGTGGAGGTAATAGGCCAGAAAGATGAAGTAAAGGCTGAGCAACCAGTTCCAGCCATCGATTTTGCCGCCACTCTAAAACAGAGAATCTCAGTAAAGAAACTAAAGCCGCTGCTTAAAACCGGCGCTGTGGCAGCGGCAGTTATATTTATAGCGGTTGCGTTACTGCTCAACGCACCAACTGCCAAAGCAGTTACATTAAGCCAGATTTACGAAGCCCTTGAGAAAGTCAAAAATGTCTATATCTCAAGGTTTGTCCCCGGCGAAACAGGGCCTACGCAGGAAAAATGGGTATCACGAACGTTAAATATCTATATGACCAAAACTGCGAAACAATGCGTCTTGTGGGATGTTGCTAGTGGTGTAACGAAGGTAAAGTATTTGGATACCGGCGCAGTCGAGACAACTCGATTATCCGTTGAGAGCATCACCGATATTGAGAAAAAAATGAGCGGCTACCTCGGCTTGGTGCCATTTACAAATATGTCCGAAATCCCTGCTGATGCTCAATGGAGTCGAGTAATCGACAAGAGTTTAGAAGCCTCCACCGAAGATATTGAAATATATGATTTGATGTGGGCTGAAGGTGCTTACGAAGGTTCTGTCGTATTTAAGAAATGGCGTTTTTTTGTGAACCCCCAAACAAATCTTCCTCAAAAAACCGAATTTAGTGAAAAGCTACCTACTGATGATGAGTACGTTTTAGAATCAACAAATATAATCGAGTATTTGAGCGGCAGCGAACTGCAGGTTCTTTTAAAAGAAGCTTCCTTTTAGATTGCTTTATTTTGGCGCCCAGAGGGGCGAACGGTTTTTGTAACCGTCGCCGGTTTTCTCAACAAATAAATCATTCGCTTTCGTACGGCTGGCGTGACCATCTGCAAATCCGACGTTCACAGTTTTATTAGGATGTCGGCCATCTATGGCATCTTTCTCCTGGCCGGCCCATAAATTCCTATCTTTGTTGATTAAGAGACCGGGTATATAAGAAGTATCTTCAATTATGGTGTTGCCAAGAACAACAGGAGGCTCATCCGCTGCATGCCACCAGCTTATCAGGATGTAGCCGCTGTCAACAATAAGCAGGGTTTCGCTTGAACGTGTTATACTACTGCTGCGTAAAGGTGTTCCTTTAAATTCAGTGGACTTGCCCTGCGAACTTTTGCATATAGACTGGTTCACGCCATAATTACCACAGAGGACATCATTTTTAAGCTCAGGTTTGGTAAGCCGTTTGGAAGGACAATTGACTACAGTCGTTTTACTGTCGGATTTTTTATAGAATCCTTCTATGAAGTTGAACCACCACCATCCGGTTCTATCACAAGTAATATTTCCGGGATAGCCGCCTGGGGGTTCAATAGAATTGTTATTAACATCAAGTTCAACGCAAAAACCATAAGGCAATGTCTGATTTTCAGTTTCATAACTAAGCAGGCCGCACAGCAACTGCTTGATGTTCGAACTGCAAACGGCGGCTTCGGCCTGTTGCCTGGAACTTCGCAACGATGGCAAAAATATAGCCATAAGCAGCGCAATTGTCGCAATGACCACGAGCAGTTCGACAAGCGTAAAAGCAAAACGCTTCATAACCAGCTATTCTATTACCACTTTTCTGATGGGTCAACATAAAGCGCCTACAAAAAAAGCAGATGGGATAATTCCCATCTGCTTGTCTTGATACCTCGACGAGGTAGCTAAGCACACGCCTGCATATAATAAACTGTCCATTCACCCGTAACTGTACAAGAAAAAGGGGCATAAGGGTCTTCTATGCAGGGTGATTTCATATACCTAATCATCTTGGACTGAGAGCAACTTCCGCTCCCGGCAACTCCACAGCCCCACCGTTCGTAGAACTCCTTATATTCGCCTTCACATTGTCCGCCAACGTAAGTGCAGAATATTACATTATATTCCTGACGCAGTACATTGCATTGATAGCCGGAGGCACCCCTTATATTGCCAAGCTCGCTTTCGTCGATTTCAGTAAATTCGCCTTTGATAGCATCGTTGGAAATCAAAAGAGCTGTACCCTCGGTCCAGTCCATTCCAAAGAAGTTAATATCTGTGTGGTAGTAAAATTTATTGCTGGCTAAATCTATCGTCCAGACATACTTATCATCAATTGCCTCAAGTGCAACAAAATGTTTTTTGCCGGGGATATGCAGGATTACCTGACAGCCCTGCAAATTCTTTAGCGTCTGGATATCAGTCTTGACAGTCCGGCAGTAAAGGCCCATGCCCTTTGCAAATTGCTTCATTTGATAAAGACTTGTGGTTTTATCTGGTCCATTTACCAGCCGAGCAAGCTGTTGGTCTGTAACGTCTTTGCCTAACTGTGAAATAGCGTATTTTAATGTAGCTGTTGCACAGTTTTGGGATTGTGCATTTTCAGAGGCTGCATACGCCAATCTTTCAGCCAAGAGCAGGTCAGTATTGGCACTTTGTGAGTAGCGATACATTTCCGGCTTGCTGCTGTTAAAAGAAAAGTGCTCTATCAATGCATCGGCCTCATAGCCGACCTCAAAATCGTAACTTTCAGGAGAATTTGCATCTATACTGGTAATATCCCAAAGGTCACGGGCCAATAATCTGTTTGACCCGCTTTCGTACTGCTCCAGCAAAATGGTGGATGGAATCCAACCACCGGCTATTGACTGGTAGTCAGAATAGCGTTTGGAGATAACCGCATTACCGTGTCCGGTTATTAAACAGGATATTACGGCGTAATCTTTTTGTGGGTCCATTACAAAGAGCATTTCCGAGCCATCCGGATTGTTAAGCGTAAGATGTATCTGAGTTTGGCCATCGACATATCTCTCTACAGCGGATGAGTCCACAGCAGAAAGATTCTCATACGTGTAATAGCCATATCCCCAGGGAATGATGCCTGCGGTTAGCGGGCCATTGACAGCATGGGGGGGGCGGCCTGTCGTATCGACGATGGCGTGATTGCCGGGCAGAAAATAAGTGGTGTACTTTTCGCCGTCCCAGGCAAATATACGCCTGGCATTCCAGTCCAAGTCGAACTGCTCGGTCATAAAATTACCGGCCAGTTCTTTGCCAGGTTTTACTGAGTCCGTGCGCGAATTTACGTTGATTTCCCAGTAAAATCTGTTCCCATCGAATTTTACAATTGTCCTTGAACTCATTGTATATTCATTGGATAATTTGTATCGAGCATTAAATGGCTCGGCATCAATCCTCATTTTTTGCAGCTCTTGCGCAAGCTCTCTTTTGTTTGGGTCGTTCTGATATCGCTTAATCTCTTTGTTGATTTGACTATTGAGCGTATTTGCATCCATCGTTTTTGGGGCTCTGTATTCTTCGTGTGCTGCCTCAATCGTCCCTGCAGGTATCCAGGTCTTTCTCGGCTGGTTTGTTAGCTTTTGAAAGATTTGTAAAACTTCTGTTCTTTCCAACGGCCTGTCTGCAAAGGCAACCCCGCTAACGCACAATAAAAAAAGCGCAATTGGTGTGAAATTCCTTGTTTTCATCATTACCTCCTACTCTAATTTGGGTTGGCAAACCTATTTAAAGACTAGAGTATCATCGGCAAAATTGTCGGACACCTTTTCCCAATAAGGCGTTTATAAAGCAGAAAATGTTGACTGTTTTTCCACCAAATTCCTCAAAAACGGCCCTGCAAGAGCGGATATTATAGGTCTCATGTAGGTTGCCCCCTTTGTAAACAAACGGCTTACCCCCGCTCGATATGAAATGCAATTTGCGAGATAGTCCGAGTAAACAGCAAAATGTCAAACGGTTACTGTTATTCGGTCTTTTCAAGCCAGTATTCGCAAAACAACATCAAATCATCGAAGTCAACGTTCCCGTCAGTATCGAGGTCTGTTCCCTCGCACCAACCAGGGGCGCTGCAGTCAGTTGCCTGCCAGTATGAGGCAAACACTGCGAAGTCGGCAAAATCAACTTTGGTATCCTCATTGAAGTCGCATGTGCGCACATGGTGGAAAGTGAGAGTATGGATGAGAATTGGGACCATCTCACCTTCAATCTCCTCGTAATAGTAGAATGAAACATTGCAGTCACCTATGTCTAAGGCATTATAGTCAAAAATGAACCAGTCACCCACATTTGGGTCAGAACCTCCGTAGGGCTCGAACCCGGGACCTGGAAACATGAAAGTTTCCCATACGTAGGCATCCTCCCCCGCAGCAGGCAAACAAGAACCAGGGTACCCAAAGTCATCATAACCTCTGCCGTATAAAAGCCCGATATTTGCCATTTCTGCTTCTTCCACAACCAAAGCGCCGCCATACCAGTATTCGGCAACGTTCGAATCGATGATAATCGTCAGCTTGGTTCCAACCATAATATCCCGATATACGAAGGGTATGCAGGGGTCAGCTAATTCAAGGGGTGTGTTACCATCAGCAAGGCATACTTTTGTTGAAACTGACCCTAAGGCCGATGAGGCCATACAAAAGAGTAACAGCAAAACCGTTATTTTTTTCATAATTTTTGCTCCTAAGAATAGAATGTTATTGGAACCAGCAACACAAAAAGAGCGGATGTGACTCTTTGAAAAGATATAGTGTATCTTGCCATCATCCATGATCTCCATCCCCTTTATACTACACGTTGCACTATGCTATGCAACTTAGTTGCGCAAGTCAAGGGAAAAAGAAAAATTACTAACGTTTTTACGCAATCTTGTAAATTTGCTCAGAAAAAAATCTACATTCACGTTCTCAGATACGCCTTAGCAAAGGCGGGTTTGTCCGCGACCTATTCCAAAGTGGGATTTTACAGGTTTCAGTGTATCAGGGGTATGTGTTCTTAATCGGTCGAAGTTAAAAAGTCACAATGGGGAAAAACTCTATGAAACGAAGTAGAGTTGGCAGAATGCTCCAGATTTTGACCGCATTGCAGTCAGGCCGAAATAATCGGGTTGATGATTTGGCACAGATGTGCACGCTGAGTAAGCGAACGATTTTTCGTGACCTGAAGGAGCTAAAGGAGATCGGTATACTGTACCGCTATGATACAAAAACGGGCACTTATTCTACAGGTCGGGGTTTTTCCCTAACTCCTATCAATCTGAACCGCAAAGAAGCAATGGGCTTGTTTTTGCTTGTCTTCACGGCGAGAAGTCGCATACAAATACCATTCAAAAAGGAGACTTTGATTGGAGCAATGAAATTGGAAAACAACCTTCTATGTGAAATAAGGCAATATTGCAACGCTATTCTTAGAAATATCTACATACAAGCTGGACCGGAAGTAAAGATAGAATCATTTGATAAGATATTCGAGCAACTGGGAGATGCCATTTTGAAAAAGCAAGTCGTACACATGTCTTACTATTCGCCTCATGAAAAGAGAGCCATAGCAATTGAACTGAACCCTTATCATTTGATCTATAATGACTACACGTGGTGCGTATTAGGCAAATCAAGCTTCCACAAAGGGATCCGAGCTTTCGGGCTTAATCAGATAAAAGAATTAAGCAAACTGGACAAAGGTTTTATTGAGGACGAGAGTCTAAATTCAAAGTTGTGGGTAAAACTAAAACCAGAGGGAGTGATCCTAAGAATTCAAAGCATAATACTGGTTGGAATTCTCTGGGGCACAGAATTTTAATGCAGAAAGACTGGGATGATTACCACGCCCGAAATAAAGAAATCTCTAACCAGTTGGATTATAAATCAATCATCGCTAATACTGTTGAGTATATTATGTCAGATGTCACAAGAAAGTACGAGGCAGCTAAATTGTATCAACTGTATTTGGCGATCGAGGACTTAGTGGGTTGGATTAGAGCAAGAGAAGGATGGCTCTCGAACGATGAACATGGAAGAGCAGGAATACATGAGGCAACTGAAGAGGTTTTAAAGAGGCTATGCGACGTTGTCTATTCGGAATTAGAAACGAAATCAGAAGCTATTACCTTATTAAGGAAGGCTCGTGACGATATTCAGTACAGAAGCTCTAAGGCTCATGAGAGAATATTTCTGATACTCTGTTCATCTGTCCAAGAAGTACAAGAATCTCTTAATCGGCTTCGGGACTATATCTCAAGCCATTGTGTATTAGAAGATTTACTTTAGAGTGCTTTATGTTTAGCGAGATTATTGAGTTGATCGGGTATGCAGTGAAAGCCTTCACTGACGTACGAAACAAAGTCGACCGTGGTAGAAATGGTGGACGGGTACTCTATGATCTTTACCGAAACTTAGATGAAATTAGCCAAGCAGCAATAAGTAGTTTAAACTCTTTTGAGTTATCCCAAGAATGCTCAGATGCGCGTATCAATGAAAGGCTTGATATACTTTCCAAGGCCGTCAAGGGATTCATTGGCTCATTTGAGCATGCCTTTTATGCCATTGCTGTGTTTGATGAAGAATTAAGTTATCGACTTGCGATATGCCTTTCGATGAAAAGCTGGTGGTATAGGGAGTTTGCGCAATTGTATTGTGCCGGAAGGCTCGACGGACGCGCTAAAAAGCTGAAAAAAAAGTGTTTGAAAATGTCATTCGATGTGGAGAAATGGCGAGAACGGTTTAAAGATTACCATTATATCACGAGAGATCCAGAATTTCAACGGGAGGTGTTGATTCAAAGCGAGGTTGACTTATCAGATGAGAAAAAAATCGAAAAGCTGATCCAAGAAGGACAGAAAAATGTAGACGAAATAAAAGTTCTTAAACAAAAGCTAAAAGAATATCTTAAAGAAAACTTCGCCTTGAAGGACTTGTTGGACATGTCCTGAGCTTCTCAAAAGACCCAAAAGTTTGAAATTTAAGGTCGGGTAAAGTTATTTATCTTCTTTTTTGCCCTCGGTTAATAATGGGAATGGTGTTCCGCTGGGTAATTCCTCCGCACGTGCTTGAGTACGCCATACAATTTGAGCAATCTCTCTTATTCTATCAAGAAGAGGTTTGGCGTCTTGACCGAATTTACCGAGGACAACTCCAGCTTCTCCTATCAGCCCCCAGAATTTATCAAGGGATGACATCTTCTTGTGTAATTCTGACTGGAGACCTTCAAGCTTATTTAGTATCCGTTGCTTATGTTTTGCATCAAACAACTCACTTTTTGTTATTGTGTCACGAAGTTCGTTGAGCAAATCTTGTATTCTTTTAAGATCACCATCAGAAAATTGATATATGAAAGTTGCCCCGAAAGCCTTGCCGTACTTCTCACGTGCGCTTACCAACGTTAAGTCAACGTCTCTTTCATCAAGGCGGTCTCTTACCTCAATAAAAAACTTAATTATGCGTAAAATATTCTCAAGTCTACTTTTGCCTAAGGGAGGAGCAGTAAAGGGCAATCCAGTAGCATTTAAGAATGCTTCCATGGCGGCAAATGCTTCAATAAACTTGTTGTAATTTACGACACGTGCCCCATCGGTTGGAAACCCGTTGTTCCTTTCTACGAATGTTTTACACAGCAATTTTGCTGCTTCATAAGGATCGTTAGGGAGATTATTTAAAAAACTTTCATCGTACATTCGATTTCTCCAAGATTAGACTATGTCCCGCATAATAATCCCAGGATTGTAGTTTAGGTGGCATAGGATGTCAAGTTTTAAGCTTTTAACATTCTAACGAGGCCCCCAAAATCGCCCAACTTTCAATCAAAATCGTAGCTACCCCGACACCAAAAACGGTTAATCTCAAAAAATTTTTACTCCTCTTCTCACATCGAGTTACGAAAATCGGGAATCGAGAATCAAGACCCTTTTTCGCATCAATCACGCAAGTTCGTCCAATTATAGAAGGGACGCATTCTGCCCCTTATGTGATTTAGTATTTAGAGTTTAGGATTTGTTTATGATTTCGATTTTCATGCTTGCTGTATTCTGAATTCTGTATTCTGAGTTCTGTTTTTTTCTTTCGTCCACCGTCGTCTGTCGTCTGGCGTCCGGTGTCTGCTACTGGTCTGCCCTGAGCGGAAAAATCAATCAAAATGAATAAATTATGCAAAACAAAGCCAATTTTCAAAAAAGTCAAATGTTTATAACCCCAATTTCGACAATGAATTACAACGAAAAATGGATATTGGACACTTGGTCAAAACGAACCCAATCAAACCCAATTTATGGTGAGCCTGTCGAACCAACAAAGCCAATTTTAAAAGGGTTGAAAAAAGACTCGATTTGGATAGAATTGTGGAGCAAATAAAAAATTAAAGGGTAAAGGAGAATCCAATGAAACGAATCCTGTTTTTAATGGCGTGCATTTCCCTGATATCTGCAGCTTTTGTCAAGGCGGACGTATCAGACAAGAACGAGCAACTGATTAGAGCCGCAAAGGATGGCAACCTGCCTGCCGTCCAAACCGCCCTGACTGACGGCGCTGATGTCGACGCCAAGGATTCCGATAAAGGTGTAACCGCCTTACTGTGGGCGGCGTATTACGGTCATGCTGATGTCGCCAAGTTACTGCTTGAAAAGGGCGCTGATGCGAATGCAAAGGTAAACAACGACGCAACGGCACTGATGGTGGCGGCACAGAACGGCCATATAGAGGTCATTAAACTCCTCTTGGGAAAGGGCGCTGATGTCAATACGAAGAGAACCGCCGATAACGCAACAGCCCTGATGGCGGCGGCGCAGAACGGCCATCCGGATGTCGTCAAACTCCTTTTAGAAAATGGCGCCGATGCGAATGTGAAAAGAACCGATACCGGCACAACAGCCCTGTTTATAGCGGCGGCGGAAGGCCGCATGGAGGTCGTCAAGTGCCTCCTATCCAAGAGCGCTGATGTTAATGTGAAGAGTACCTACGACGGCACAACCGCCCTGATGGCGGCGATGGAGAACGGCCACGTTGATATTGTCAAACTCCTGATTGAAAAAGGCGCCGATGTCAATGCCAAGACAACTACCGACGGCTCAACAGCACTGATAATGGCATCGTATAATGGCCCTGTAGAAGTCGTCAAGTCTTTGCTGGAAAAGGGCGCTGAGGTCAATGCCAAGGAAACCACCGACGGCGCGACAGCACTGATGATGGCGGTAGAAAGCGGTCATGTGGAAATCGTCAAGCTTCTTCTGGAAAAAGGTGCCGATGTCAATATCAAGCGAACCACCAATGGTGTAACAGCACTGATGATGGCGGTAGGAGGCGGCCAGGTGGAAATCGTCAAGCTTCTTCTGGAAAAAGGCGCCGACGTCAATGCCAAGGACACCATCGACGGCACAACAGCACTGACGGCGGCGGCGGAGAACGGCCATACTGAGGTTGTCAAACTCCTGCTTGAAAAAGGCGCCAATGTCAATGCCAAGGCAACTACCGACGGCGCAACAGCATTGATAATGGCGGTGAAAAACGGCCACGTTGATGTCGTCAAGCTCCTGCTGGGAGCCAAGGCCGATGTTAAGGCAAAAACAAGTAACGGCAAGAAAGGTCATACGGCTTTGAGCATTGCAAAAGAAGCAGGCCGAACAGATATCGTGCAGCTGCTTGAAAGAGCCGGGGCAAAGAAATAACAGATAAAAAAATGTCCAATGTGTAATCGTAATTTCTCTGATGACTACATATTTGATATGGTTACTACAGATTTCTTCCGCTGGTTTTAGCTAATCTCTTTAGCTTATTGGCGATTCGCAGATTGCATTTGCCGGCGGTGAGCCGCCATTGCCAGTTGCCTTTGATAGTCGCCGGCCGATTCATCCGAGCCTCTTCGCCCAATCCCAAAATATCCTGCATAGGAATAATAACCGTGTCAGCCACAGAACCCAACGCCAGTTTTATCAATACCCAATGGACTTGGTTTGCGGAAACCTTGTTTCCCAAAAATTCGAACAATCTTTTCTTTTGCCCAGCGTCGGCCTCATTCTTGAACCAGCCCTTTATGGTGTTATTGTCGTGTGTGCCGGTGAAGAGGACGGAATTTTTTATAAGGTTACGCGGGTTGTGGGTACTGGTCGCGAAGTTTTCGCCAAAGCCGGATTGAAGCACTTTTGTGCCGGCGAGGTTGAATTTGTCCCGAAGGGCCCTGACGTCAGGAGTTATTCGGCCGAGGTCTTCGGCAAAGAAAGCCGAGACGGGGAAGTGTTCGAATACTTTTTCGAAAAAATTTTCCCCCGGCCCCGCCACCCATTTGCCTTTTGCGGCGGTTTTGCAATGAGCAGGAATCTGCCAGTAGGCGGCAAAGCCCCTGAAATGGTCGAGCCGAACGATATCGAACAGATTAAGATTATGCTCGAACCTTGTAAGCCACCAGCGGTAGCCGGTTTTTTTAAGAGTATCCCAATCGTAAACGGGATTATTCCAAAGCTGGCCTGTCCGGCTGAACAAATCAGGAGGAACACCGGCGACAAAACGGAGCCTTTTCGATTTGGTCAATTTGAAAAGTTCCGGATGCGACCATACATCTGCGCTTTCGTAAGCCACGTAAAACGGTATGTCGCCAATGAATGCGATGCCGAGCTTATTGCAATAATTTTTCAAAGCCCGCCATTGCTCGAAGAATATGTGTTGGAGAAACTTTTCCCGGTTGATTGCGTCAGCTAATTGAACTTTTACAGCTTTAAGAGCCGCTGGTTTACGTTCTCTTAATTCGGCCGGCCATTTAGACCACAGCCGATTACGAAAATGTCGACACGCTGCGACAAATATCGCGAAGTCATCGAGCCAGGATTTGTTTTCTGCGCAAAACCGTTCGTAATCCGAATTCTGCTTGCTGTTTTTGAAATGTTCATAAGCAACATCAAACAGCTTTTCCTTGTAAGCAGAAACCTGCCGATAGTTAACCTGCGTTTTAGAAAAATGAGGTATATTTCGGATGTCCTTCTTATTCAGAAGGCCTTGTCGATACAGCAACTCTGGACTGATGAACAAAGTATTGCCAGCAAAGGCGGACGAGCTATTGTAAGGAGAAAAATTGTTTCGAACGGGGGCAGGCGGGTTTAACGGCAGAACCTGCCAATAACTTTGGCCGGCGCGAGCGAGGAAATCCGCAAACTTGTAAGCACAGGGGCCAAAATCACCAATACCGAAATCGGAAGGTAATGAACTTATATGAAGTAAGATACCGGCGGCTCTTTTTCTCACTAATCAACCTTTACACCTAAATAATTTGCCAGGGTTTTGAAATGTTCGCACCACTTCTTTGCAATTTGCTCTCCCGCTTCGGCTTTTTTAATCATAACGGGGTATTGCTCCCTGCTAACCTTGAAAAGCACGTTTTGGGCGGGCTGCAAATCAAGTTCAGGAACGATGGTTAATAGAATGCCCAAAATCGCTGATATTCTTTCAAGCAACTTAACGTCACCCGGCGAATCTTCGAATTTACCCATCAGGAAATTGATTTTCCTGCTTGCTTCGAACCTTAGGGTGGCCGTATCAAGCTGCAGCGGCAATTTGGTTGCGTCGCCGGCAAGTTTCCCCAGTTGCCCAACATCCGTTTCATCACTTTCTATTTCCCTGCAAAGGTCCTGATTAAGTATAAATTCCGCGGGAGCAGCAAGCGCCCTCGGCAAAGGCATATGCACTCCCCGCATTATCTGCATAATCGTGTAATTGTGCTCGTATATATGCCTGAAAGAAGCCTCGATTTCCAGCCAAGTGGTTTTAAGCAGCTCATAAAGGATGCGCCTCTGCTGGTCTTTAAACAGATGCCAGAGCGAGAAATTATTGCCTTTATAAAATATATTCATTACACGCATAACTTCCGTAGTATCACCTTTGGAGAAAGCCCTTTTCAGGTCTTCTCTCATTTTGTAAAAAGCATCATCCGGCGAGCGAGCATTTACCGCACAAATTAAATTGTGGTCGCCAAAGTGCAGAACTGTAAAATCCACTGCGTGTTTTTCAAGAACTATATCGGATTGAACCGTTGCCCGTCCCGTAGCAAGAGTCTGAATGCCAGCATCAATGCGTTCGTAGTTTTCAATTTTGGTGGAATAACAGTAAACATCTTTTTCCACAACAGCTTGCTCTTCAAAAATAGAACTGACAGCTAAATGCGCTCCAACCCTATTTAAATCGACGTTTGTGGTTTTTACCAGGGCCTCATAAACATCCTTGCCACTGCCGAAATCTTTTACGTTCGTGGGGGCTTTTTGAAGGATATCTTCAAATCCGGGTTCCAAATCCTTGCTGTTAACTTCTTTTGCCAACTGGATTGCTCTGGCAGCATACTGCATTATCTGAACGGTTTCTATGCCGCTTATGTCATCGAAAAACCAACCGCAGCTTGTATACATCAGCATCGCATTTCTCTGCATCTCCAGAAGTTTTAAGACCGCTATCTTTTCGTCATAAGGAAGTTCTCTGCCGGAAACCTGTTGCAGAAAAGCTTCTACATTTTCAACAGACCTGTCATTTATGACCCTGACGTAATCATTTCTTGCCTGCCACGGGTCAGGAACATATCGCGCCAACATCTCTTCATAAACCACTGAAAGCTCATCTCGCAGCCAATCCATAGCTTCCCGAAGAGGCGCCCGCCACTGCTGTTTACCCGATGGGTATCTGCCGTAATGACATCCACAGTTACTTCTCCATCTTTCAACTCCGTGACTGCAGCTCCAGGAGCTATTCTCATAAATCTCAACTTCGTATGCAGGAGGATGCTTTTCCAAATATTCGCCATAAACTGTTATCCGTGACAGGTTGTTTGACTTGATGTAATGCAAACAATATGCAAGCGCCATGTCAGCATATCGATGATGATGGCCATAAGTCTCTCCATCCGTTGCAATATGAGCAAGTGGAAACTGGTTATCATCCTTCGATGAAATCCAGGCCATTTTTTTTGCAAAAACCTCGCCGTTTTGCAAAATTCTGCCATCAACAACATCCTGAGTAATTGGGCCGTGATAGAAAAACAAATTGATAGCCCGGCCGGAAGGAAGCTGGCAAATATACGCTTGGGTTGTGTCTATCTGGTCCCGATGGACGTTCTCCCAGTAGTTGCTACCGACTTTACGTATTCGTTTGGCCTGATGCGGTGAAAGAATCGTGAACTTGATGCCGAACTCAGCAAGAATCTCCAGCGTCTCGACGTCAGCCGCAGTTTCAGGCAGCCACATACCTTCCGGCTTTCGTCCAAAGCGGTGTTCGAAATCACTTATTCCCCAGACTACCTGTGTATACTTGTCACGCCTGTTGGCAAGCGGCATAACTATATGGTTGTAAGCTTGTGCAATGGCTGCACCATGACCGGAGAAATTCTTCTGACTTTTTTTGTCTGCCTCGATAATATTTTCATACACATCCAGCGCGTGTTTTTCTAACCAGGATAATAAAGTAGGACCAAAGTCGAAGCTTATTTCTGAATAGTTGTTGACTATGGCTATTATTCTCTTATCCGGGCCAAGTATCCGGGAAGCCGCATTTTGCCTATAGCATTCTTCCGTGATTTTGGTGTTCCAATCGTGATATGGATAGGCGGAATCCTGAAGCTCAACATCCTCCAGCCAGGGGTTTTCTCTAGGGGGCTGGTAAAAGTGGCCGTGTATGCAGATATACTTCTCCATTTTTTAATCCCGACCGATGTTGTAATATTGTATAAACAAAACTGTAGATTGCCTCTAATCAGAATTAATGTTATAAAAACATACGGAAAAATGCAATAATCTTCTCAAATGCTTAACGTTTTACATTTCGGATATTGGTGGTGAATTCATCCCTATTATGTGCCGGTGTCCTGTTATGTGTTGTTAATATGAGTGCGATGAGTTTTGAATTGGCTTTATATTGTTCGCAGCACCGGTTTGCTGCGGTTATTTTCTGCCAAGCTCGCTGACAGTAATGTGCACCTGTCCGAACCTGGCTTAGGAGGAGGGTGATGAGTGCTTCTGGCTTCTTAAATTTCTTGGTTATCGCCATTTTATATCCAATCATTTCGCCTGCTTTTCGAAGAAGTCCTGAATACCTTTCATTCACATTACACAAAAACTCAGTTCACTATTTATGCAAGCAACATATCTACAAGCCCCGGCGCAGGAAATAGGCAATCTCCTTAAAATCGCTTCGCAATTGCTTAGCGTAATTCGAGACGTGAATATGAAACTTATCCGGCAGTTGTACCTGAAAGGCCGTTCCGGCTTCGATGGGTCATTGGGGAAGGGAAAACACAAAAGGCCGGTAAACTCCAATTGCTTACCGGCCAATCAGTTAACAAACGAGGCCGAAGGGGCTCGAACCCTCAACCTTCGGATCGACAGTCCGACGCTCTAACCAATTGAGCTACGGCCCCAAAATCTAAAACTATAATATACCGCTGCATCAACTCTTATGTCAACCGCTTTTATACCAAACTCGGCGCACCACAACTAAAAAATCGCTCCGGCAAATCCTTTGCGCGATATGAAATGCCAGATACAAATTTACCCCACAGGATGTATGGCTTTTGTATGTAATTATCTTCTCGAAACCTGTGAGCGTCTGACCACCGGTTGTGATTTGCTGTTCTTCTTATGACCTTCCTGCAGAATCCTCATTGCCTTTTTCACATCGACGACTTTTAAGACGCCGGTCGTTCTGCCGCCTCTCGCACCCGCAGTGCAATATGCGTACGAGATATTTATGTGGTTCTTGGCCAGTTTCTCCGCCACCGCCGCCAGCGCTCCGGGCTTATTGTCCAGTTCCACACACAAAACCTCTGTCTCGTTACAGGGCATATTTAGTCTTATCAGAACCTCTCTTGCTTTTTCAGGCGTCTCAAAAATCACCCTCATAACGCCGTGTTCCACTGAATCCATCATTGTCATTGCAATAACGTTAATCTTGGCTCGCGCAAACTCGCCGAGCACCTGAGCCAGCACCCCCGGCTTATTAACCATAAAAATCGAAAATTGTATCGCAACGTTCATAACCTCAACCTTTCCAATCAAATGCAACTTAATCTGTGCTTACTGCTCTGACTGCATTCTCTTTATCCGGGAAAAATTTGAAAATCCTGTCGAGGTGCGTTATCTTGAAAACCCTGTATAGTTGTGGATTTATCGCGCTTATCACAACTTCGCCGTTATATGTTTTCAGTTTAGCCCGAATATCTAAAAGCAGCCCCAGCACGACAGAGGAGAAAAATTTTACACCTTCAAAATCAACTATTACTTCTTTCGGATGCTTCTCTTCAATAAATTCCTTTATTTGTCTTGAAGCAGCCGCTATTTCTTCCACATTGCTTATTGAAGCAGCCTTGAAAGCCACTACCGCAGCGTTTCCCTCACTGGTTATTTCTACGTTGATTTTTTCGTCTGCGCCCATTTCAATTCTTTCTGCTTCGGAACTTCCGGCTCATTATCGCAAATTCAACAGCTCTTGTCGAGATTTTTTAACATTTCCAACAGGCAACAAAATGCCCCTCGTAACCGCTTTTCTCCTCCAACGCCGGCATCTGTTTTAGACAATCACCCTCCGCCAATGGACATCGGGGGTGAAAAGGACAGCCGGCCGGCGGATTCAAAACGCTCGGCACCTCACCGCCAAATGCACCTTTTGCAGTACGCCGACCTCGCTCGACCTGCGGTATCGCCGACATAAGGGCACGCGTATAAGGGTGCATAGGATTACGATACAGCTCTTCTGCCGTAGCCCGCTCTACTATCTTGCCCATATACATAACCGCCGCAATATCACAAAAAAACTCCACAACAGTCAAATCATGTGCAATAAACAAAAAGGTCAGCCCGAATTCTTCCTGCAAATCCTTCAGTAAATTCAAAATCTGCGATTGGATTGAAACATCAAGAGCGCTGACCGGCTCATCGCAAATAACCAATTTCGGCTTCGTCACCAAGGCCCTGGCTACCCCGATTCGCTGCCGCTGACCGCCCGAAAACTCGTGCGGATAGCGGTTTATATGCTCAGGTGACAAACCTACTTTCGAAAGCAATTCCACTACCCTTTCGGTCAGCTCGCTGCCGGCCACTCCCCTCTGGACTTTCAACGGCTCTCCGATAATATTGCCGATGGTCTTCCTCGGATTTAACGAGCTAAACGGGTCCTGAAAAACAAGGCTAATCTGCCGGTGAAGCTCGCTCGATTCGCTTTTGTCCGCCGACAAAACGTCTATCCGGTCAAAAATTACCTCCCCTGCCGTCGCCGGCACCAACCGAACTATGCTCCTGGCGACGGTCGTCTTGCCGCAGCCGCTTTCACCGACCAGCCCCAGCGTCTGTCCCCTTTTGATGCCGAAGCTCACTCCATCAACCGCCTTGATAAAACCTGCGGTTCGACGCAGCAGACCTCTCTTTATTGGAAACCAGGTCTTTAAGTCCTCAACCTTCAGCAGATAGCCGTTTGTGTTTACCATATTTTGATTCATATTCTTTATATTCTTTATCAGTTTCATAGCCCGGTGCATACCAGCATGCAACACATCGTCCCGCCTGAACCTGGCGCAGTGGCGGCTCAACAATCTGACACCGCCTGTCATCGTTTCCTATCGGGCAGCGAGGATGAAACTTACAACCTTTTGGAAAATGCAGCGGCTCAGGAACAGTTCCCGGAATCGTCAGGAGACGCTTCGCTGAATAACCCAATCGCGGCAGTGATTTCAAAAGCCCCTGCGTATATGGATGCAAAGGTTCTGCGAAAAGTTTCTGTGAGTCAGCCACCTCCGCTATTCGCGATGCATACATCACCGCAACATCGTCGGCCCGCTCTGCCACAACGCCCAAATCGTGCGTTATCAGCAAGATACTCATCCCAATTTGCTCCTGCAGCTCGTCGAGCAAATCTAATATCTGCGCCTGGATTGTTACATCCAGCGCGGTTGTCGGCTCATCAGCTATCAATAGTGCCGGCTCACAGCTTATCGCCATAGCTATCATAACTCGCTGCCGCATCCCGCCTGACATCTGATGCGGATACTCGTGTACCCGCTGCCCAGCGTCAGCGATACCTGCCTTTCGCAGCATCTCAACCGCATCTGCCCAGGCCGCTCTTGCACTTTTTCTCTGATGGAGCCGGATGGCCTCGACAATCTGATTGCCTACCGTATAGACCGGATTGAGACTGGTCATCGGCTCCTGAAAAATCATAGCTATTTTATTTCCACGAATGGCACGCATCCGCCTTTCGCTCAACCCAAGTAAATCACTCTTGCCAAAAATAATCTCTCCGCCGACGATTTTGCCCGCCGGACCAGGAACTAATCGCATAATCGATAGTGCGGTAACGCTCTTGCCGCATCCGCTCTCACCGACAAGCGCAAACGTCTTGCCCTTCTTTATCGAAAAAGTTACGCCCTGCACCGCTTTTGCAATACCCTCTTCGGTAAAAAAATAGGTCGAAACATCTTCGACTGACAATAATGTGCCGTTATCTTCCATAAATCTATTGAATCCTCAGCTTCGGGTCGAGCGAATCCCTTAGAGCATCGCCGAAGATATTCAGCGCCAAAGAAATCAAAAATATGGCAGCCGTTGCAGCGGCCATCTGCCACCACACCCCCCGTGAAAGCTCTATCCGGGCATCGTTTATCATCGCACCCCAGCTCGGACGGTTCGATTCGCCGAGACCCAAAAAGCTCAATATCACCTCCGCATGAATAAACGCAACAAACCGCAGCGAAAAGTCAATAATAACAAGGTGAAAAACGTTCGGCATCAGGTGTTTGAGAATAATCCGCGCATTGCTGCACCCATAGCTCCTTGCAGCCAGAACGTATTCTCTTTCCTTGTGCTTCATCACCTCGCCTCGAATTAGTCGGCAAATCCCCACCCAGCTCGTAAGACCTATAGCTAAATAAACCGAGGTAATACCGGTGAGCTTATAACCAAAAAGGGTCTTATCGTGCAGCACAACAGCAAAAGCCAGTATCAGCAGAATATATGGAATCGAGCTTAAGGTAGAATAAACCCAGACTATTATCTCATCAACAAACCCGCGAAAGTAACCCGCAATAGCGCCTAAAGGGACGCCGATGGCTAAGCTGATAAACGAGGCGCATAATGCAACGGTTATTGATATCTTCGCTCCATACAGCGTCTTCCGCAAAACAGACTGCCCGAATATATCCGTGCCGAATATGTTTTCCCGGCTGGGTGGCTCATAAGATTTGCTCACCTCCTCCTGCCACCGCATAGGCCCAACCTGCCAGTCAAACAGCTCCGCTGAATATATAAACCCCGCGAGCAAAAAATATAATACTATCACGGCAAAACAGACCATCACCAGCTTGCGCCTGCGAAGACGCCTTAATCCGTCCTGCCACAGACTTCTACCTTTCGGCAGTTCTTTTCTCGTTATTTGCTGATGCTCACTCAAATGATACCCTCGGGTCTACCCACGCATAGCATATATCTGTTATTACATTAAATACCACAAATAGTATCGCACTAATGTAGGTCATAGCGTTTATAACGAAATAATCCCGTGAGCTGATTGACTCTATCATCAGATACCCCAGCCCCGGAATTCCAAAAAATCTCTCCAGCAGAAGAGAGCCTAAAAACAAAAACGGTATCTCCAGAACCACTCGCGTAATAATCGGCACCATTGCATTTTTGAGCACGTGCTTGAACAGGACCCGCCTGGTCGTAAGCCCTTTTGCAAAAGCCGTCCTTACGTAATCGCTTCGCATCTCATCGAGCATCACCGTTCGATAAAACCGCAGTTCCCCTCCCAAACCTGTAACTATACCAATCAATACCGGCAAAGCTATATATTGAGTCGTTGTCAAATCCGGTGAAAAAAACACCGGGAAAAAACCCCACTTATACGCAAGAAAATACTGGCCGAAAAGAATAAAGCTCAAATAAGGAATGCTCATCCCTGCGATGCAGATAACAACTGTTAAAACGTCCCACACTGTGCCGCGAACAAAAGCCACGATAAGCGATAAACTTACTGAAATAACAATAATCCCAAAAAACATTGGCACCATTAATGACAGGGAAGGACCGGCACCTCTTTTAATCTTGTCAATGACTGGCTCACGGTCGCGGGCCTTACCGAAATTGAATGTCAGCGCGCCTTTAAAGTGGTTTGTGAATTGGCTGTCCCACGAGAGGAACAGCGGCTTATTAAGCCCGTATTCTTCACGGATTTCCCGGATTGTTTCAGGTGTCGCATTTTTCCCGGCAATCTCAATCGAAATGTCACCGCCGACAACTGCGAACAGCACGAAAGTCAGCAGCAACACCCCGAATACAATCGGTATCGTGTACAAAAGTCGTCTTATTATATAAGTGGTCATTTGACTCTCTTCGATAGTTTCTTATATTCCGCCCGTTTGGCCATATCAGCTCGATAGTATTTTGCCAATCCATATTGAAAAACATGCGGCTTATAATTGTCCAACCAGTCGTGATGCAGCACATACCCCACCGGATGATTAATAAACGCCGCCGGACAATCTTCCAAAATTATAAGTTCCATATTCCGGTAAAGCTTCACGCGTTCAGGACAGTCGGGCATAACTGCGACCTGTTCGTATAGTTTGTCAAACTGTGGATTGGAGTAGTTAAAATTATTGGTGCCTGGAGAAATATTTTTAGTATAAAAAAGCTGCAAAAAGCTTTCCACATCAGGATAATCTGCAATCCACCCCAGTGCAAACATTTGCGCGCTTTTGGTATGTATTTTGCTGAGAAAAGTAGGCCAATCCATATAGTCGACTTCGAGGTCAAGACCGACATCTTTAAAATTCCGCTGCAGGAACTGTCCGTATTGTCTTTGGAACGTGTCCGCACCGCCCATTGCAAGTTTCAACACCGGCAGTTTCCCTCCGTATATATTCTCCGCTTCTTTTACAAGCTCAGACGCTTTTTGCGAATTATAACCTTTTCCAATTTTGCTGATTTCAGGATTATAGTCTTTCATCACCGGCGGGATAAAACCGTAGGCAACCTCATCACGGCCGTTCCAGAACAGTTCGATGTATTTCTCCCTGTCAATGGCGTAGCTTATCGCCTCCCGCAGCGGTTTGTTTTTTCCTAAAATGTTGTCCTCCATATTAAAGCCTATCCAATACGTGGCCGGCTCGCGAAACGTCTTCAGATGTATGTTCAGCTTTTTCATCTCATCGGTTAATTCTCGTGAGGTGCTGATGGCCTGGCCGTAATTGTCCTTGGGGATGCCGCTGGTATCAATCTTGCCGCGTAAAAATTGAAGCCAGCGAGGCTGGTCCTCTTCGATTAGCATCCAGACTACTTTATCGGCAAAGGGCATCTTTTTGCCTGCGTCGGCCAATAAGCCCTGCTCCAAATCACCGGCTTCGCCTTCCGACGGATAAAATTCCCCTCTAAAGTTGGGATTTCGTGACATCTTGATATAGCTGCCGCGATACCACACGTCCAGTTTGTAAGGTCCGGTCCCGACGGGATGATTTATAATATCTTTGCCGTAATAATCGATTGCCTCTTTAGCGACCGGCGCCGTCGGCTGGTGCGCCAGCAAATAAACTATCTGCGGCCAGGACTTCTTCAGCTTAATGACGATAGTATAATCATCAGGTGTTTGCAGTCCCTCGACAGCACGAAAGTAGTCAACGTCAAACTGGTTCTTGCAGCTTTTGGTATATTCACGAAATTCATCAAGCCCGACAATTTTACCGTCGAAAATCCACCAGTTTTTGCTTATGTATTTGATGTTGGCTATCCTCTTCCACGCAAAAACGAAGTCTCCCGCCTTAAGCTCCCTGCCTTTGCCGTTTGGAAAACATTTATCATCCGCAAAATAAACTCCCTTTTTGATTTTTATCGTGTAAGTAAGGCCGTCCTTGCTCACCTCCGGCATACCCGCGGCAAGTTGAGGAATAAGTTCATAAGGTCTTTTAAGGTAGTGATACTGATATAGACACTCGAAAAACTGACCCGCCACTCTGGCAGATTCGTAATCGCCTATATCGCTCACATCGAACCCCGTTATTTTCGACACCATAACAACGTGCAGAACCGTTTCGTTCGGCTCTTCACCAGTTGATGAGCCGTCGCAGCCTGTAAGGACAGAGGCTCCGGCAATTACTATTATGGCCAAAAATGCCTTTCGATGCTTCATATTCGGCTTACTTATATTTTCTCTGGTATGCAGCTCGTTTGGCGGTGCATCTTCGCATCGAGTTTATACTGCAAAAAGTACTGGCTGGAATTGGTATCAGACGGCGAACAGTCGCATCCGGAAATAATCAGTAACGCCCTCGTAAATACGACACTTGGAAACTTCAACGCAAAATCCCTTTGTGCGAAAGTTTATCCGCCTATGGCGGATTAATTTGCCGCCTCGTGTGTATTCAATTATCACTCGTCCCGAGCTTTGTTGAAGGAATCAATTCTTTGGGCGGTTCCGGCAAAGCAAGCGGTGCGATGCGCCTGCTGCCGTCGGGGTTTTTGCCATAGTCAAAGTTTAGCTTCAACGGCAATTGGCCCGGCTTTGTCTCATCCCCGAGCAGTCTGCTGTGCTCCTGCAAAAGGGCCGTATAATCACCCTGCTCAACTGCATTCTTCACAACCGATTGCACAACCTTCAAACGCTTCCCTATACACGATACCTCCGTCTCAACCAATACCGAAGCCAGTTGATTCTTCTGAGTATCGCTTAGAACATCACGTCCTTTAACATATCTTTGAATCGCGCACGAATATAATTGCCCAAAACGGCGGCCAACATCGGGTTTGCTCATACTCTCCGCAGGTATCTTGCCGTCGAGCAATTTTAAAATGTCTCCATCCAAAAGTTCATACTCGACCTTCCAGTCTGCATATCTTTTTATTCTCATATCGGCTATCTGCAGCAGCAGTTCTTCTCCTTGTGGAATGTCCACCTTGGCCGCAAATTCAGCCATCAATGCTAATATCTCAGGACTGCTGCTCTCAACTAACTTTTTTAGTTGTTCTGTGATTTTCTCCGCAGGTTCCGGACTGGCGGCTGCTCCGGAATTCAGCTTTTCCGTGATACCGGAATTGGTAACACAATGAACCGCCCAGTACCGAATGGCCTTATTCTCATCGTTGAGCCACTTTATAGCCAAATCTGCCAGCCGCAGGTCTTCCAAAGAATCCATCAGAATCAAAAGATTAAGAATTACTCTGAATCTGTGCTCTGCCGGCGTTAGCTCCTTTGCCGCTTCAAGTGCCTTGGATATGTATTTATAGGCCGACTCGGAAAATTGTGCCGCATATTGGGCTTTGGCGCTTTCCTTGCTGGAGTTGCTGCGGGACCAAATTACCGTCCGAATCTTTGCAATGGAGGTAAAATCTTCGGTTTTCACCAATTCATCTACCGCACCAGCAACAAAACCATCGATAATCTGCAAATCTCCGTTGTCAAGCAGTTCCTTATGGCAGCACACATCAATCTCACGTGTATCGACAGCAGCAACAGTCGCGCTCATCACCATAACCAAAACTGCCGTCCCAACAGCCCCAATCAGCAATTTACAATTCATTGTTCCCAACATCCTCAAAATCAGTAAAAGTTTATCGCCCCCCCCTGCTCAGTGATTAAGTCTACCGCAGTTGCCGTCATTTGTCAAGCGCTATGGTTTCAAACTCAATAATCTTACCCTCGTCCAACAGTTACCAATTCTTTACAATATTTTTTAGTCTCTCTGTCGAATAATCTGATAATCCGGTATAATAATATCAAGGAACCTGTAACAAAATAAGGTTTTTTCTATGTCCGAATCATCAGTCCAGCTTGTTCGTATAGACCCCCTGCGGCTCTATATGGAGCGCGTAGGACGGATGGTAACTGACGCAATGATTTTCGCCAGCCAGTCAATCAATCTCGAGCCGGAGGCGGTCCGCCAGCTTTGCGATGCTGCCTCCTTGCCGCCGGCGAAGAAGGTTCTCGCCACCGCCGATATCCACGTCGGCTTCGGCATACCAATCGGCGCTGTTTTAGGACTGGAGCAGGCCATAATGCCCGCCGCAGTCGGATACGATATAAACTGCGGTATGCGACTTTTGCGCACGCCATTTTCCAAAGGCAGTATCGATACCGACAAAATCGCCCTCTCTATCGCCAGAGACATCCCGCTCGGCGAAGGCAAAGCCAACCTCGGATTAGATAAAGCCGGCCTCGAGGCCGTCGTTAATAAGGGCGTAGCCGCAGTTCCCACACTCGCACAAAGAATCAATCATCAGGCCTGGGAAGCATTTGACCCTGATGAATTCGCAGACGACCTCAAAAGAATCGAAGAAAACGGCTGCCTCCCCAGCGACCTCGCTGCTGTCCCAAATGCCGCAATACAAAAGGGTTCTGCCCAGCTCGGAACGCTTGGCGGCGGAAACCACTTCATCGAAATCCAATATGTCCAGAAAATCTTTGACGCTGCTTTAGCGAAAACCTTTGGCCTTTTTGAAAACCAAATCGTTGTAATGATACACTCCGGCTCTCGCCGGTTCGGCTATGAAATCGCCGACCAGTATATGAGTATCGCCGCACAAAGACCGGATATGGCTGAACGAAAAAAAATGCTCTCGTATCTGCCGACTGACACTAACGCCGGCAAAAACTATATCGCCGCAATGGCTGCTGCCGCCAATTTTGCTTTTACCAATCGCCACATTATGGCCCTGCTTGTCCGGCGATGCTTCAACAGGATGTTCGGCCCGACGCCGCTGCAGCTTGTCTATGACGTTGCTCACAATATGGCAAAGCTTGAAACCCACCAGGGCAGGCAGCTTTGGGTCCACCGCAAAGGCGCCACCAGGGCCTTCGGACAAAAACGTATGACCGGTTCCATTTTCGAAAAAACCGGCCAGCCCATTATAATCCCCGGCTCAATGGGGACCGCAAGTTTCCTGCTGGTCGGAACCGGCGATTCCGAAGAATCTCTCTGTTCGGTCAATCACGGAGCCGGCAGAGTAATGAGCCGCACCGCCGCACTGGGAAAATCCCGCAGAGGCAAAACCGTCTCACAAGGCCTCATTAGCGATGACCGGTTCAAACGCAGTATGGAAGGTATAAAACTCATCACCGCCGATAGGCACAAAATAAAGGAAGAGGCTCCGGACGCCTATAAAGACATTGACGAGGTCGTGCGGATTGTCGTCGAATGTGGCTGGGCCAGGGCCGTCGCCCGAATGGTCCCCTTGGCTGTCTTGAAGGGCTAATATACCCGCCCATCTGCTTTTGGGAATCTTACCATAGAGTTAACTTACTTTGAATAGGTCACACCGACTTTGCCACGGAGTAAACGTCCAATGCCCGTTTTCAGCCTAAAAACCAGCGGGCTGCGATCCTAGAATCTGATACTTCGAGCCGGGACCAGCTACTGCCAATATATTTGCCATAAGTTTCCTCTGATGTTCGATGCTACCTAACGTCCAGGCTCAGCGGAGCGGCTTGCCCGCGTCCGCTGGAAGCCATTGTTAGCCCGCTTCTTTTTTAGAAATGCGTTTTTGTTCAAGATTATTCATTCTCCGTGTAAATTCAGAAATTTCTGAATCTGTGTAGCCATATCCCTTTAATAATGATAGGTCAATTTTCCAATATGCAATATCTGCTTTTCCTGATTTAACTTCAGATTCTATCCTTGTCTTTTCCTCAATTTCTTTACGATGCTCCAACATGTCTCGCTCACGGAGCAGTTTTACTTTTTCGATATTCCAACCTAGGCAACGAATAATATGCCCGTCTTCGGTAATATCAGGAACGATTCCCTGTTCAATTCTCAGCCATAAATCAATACGCCATGGAGGTGTTTTTAACCAATGGCAACCTGGGCATATATATTTTGCTGTAATAAAACGTTTAATATGATTTTCATGATTATATTGCCATTTCTCATCCAGACTATTTGCCTTGCATCCTTTTGGACAATCACACTTTTCCCATTGTGGATTTACAGTTTTTACGTATTCTCTAAATTTTCTCCATTCCGAAGTAGTCATGTAATAATATAGAGACCATTGCAAAGGCAAAAGGTAATAGACCGGTTTCATAATATTAGTCGTTGTCATTGTAATCTCTTCATTACTTCCAAATATCTTTTTCCAAAACGACATGTTCTTGCCCCCTTTCATCTTTCTGCCCAACTATGGATACATAGTTTCTTCATAACATCTAATGACCGCAAAACTGCGGTATGAGACACTTATTACCTTCGGATATAAAACCTTTAGTGACAAAAATACCGTAATTAAAATAATAACCTGTGTCGGACATACCAACAACTAAAAAATATTGCTGTTACCCGCCTTCGCAGAAAGCCACGGGTGTAAACCCGTGGATGAATGCGAAAAGGGTAACCCTACGAAGCTTTAGCGAAGTAGGGTATGCTTCGGCGGGTTTCGCCGAAGCAAGTGAAGTCGCCGACGCTCCAAAGCTATGGCGACGGAGCGATGCCACGGCTGTAAAGCCGTGGAGCTTCACAGGCCATACCATTGTTTTACGACGGCGAGGAATTCTTCGGCCGTTTTTGCCGAAAAAAGGGCCTTTTGGGCTTTTTTACGCGAGGGATGCAGTCTGCAATAAGCAACAATGAATTTACGAAAATGCATGATTGCCTTTTTTGGCTCATAGAGTCTGTAAACCAAATTGAAATGTTTTAAAATGACTTCGCCCTGCTGCTCAAGGGTCGGGGCCAAAAAATCATCTCCATCGCGAAGCTGACTGAAAATCCAGGGATTGCCAATCGCGCCGCGAGCGATTGCGGCACCATCTACGCCAGTGTTTTTTATATTATTTTTAATCGCGTCAGCAGAAAATAAATCTCCGCTGCCAAAAATTGTTGTGCGGGGAAATTGTTTTTTAACCTCTGATAAAAACTGCCAATTCGCCGAGCCGGCAAATCTCTGGCAAACAGTGCGAGGATGCACAATTAACGCATCGACCTTTCCAGCCACGGCCCTGGAGCTGATGTCCCAGAAATTATCATAGGACTGATTTTCGAAACTCGTCCGTAATTTCATAGTTACCGGACAATCAACGGATTCTTTTACGGCATTATAGATTTCTATTACTTTATCAGGTTCATTGAGAAGAAAGCCTCCTCGCTTTCGGCGAATAACTTTGGGCGCAGGACAGGCAAAATTTAAGTCTATTAAATCGAAACCCGCCTTCCATACTACCTTGGCGGCCCTTGCCATTATTTCGGGGTCCTCGCCTAAAAGCTGGGCTCCTATCGGATGTTCATCGTCGCCGGGTTTAAATGACGGATTATTAAAGACCTGCGGATAGACGACGCTTTTTGCGAGCATTACGCCAGCAAAAGTCATAGGCGCTCCAAAGTCACGCGCAATTGCCCGCATAGCGTAATCGCTGTATCCGCTAATCGATGCCTGAAAAAAGGGAACATCAAGAATTATATTGCCGATTTTTAGCATTAATCGTCAGATTCGAGTTCTTTGCCTTTTGGCTGGTCAACCAACGTTGATTCGGTCTCGATTGCCGTGGCGACATCCCGCCCCCGCCTTCGGGTCGGTTCCTTCGCTTAATCTTATACGCGCTAACCCTTTTGATTCCATAATAGTATCAAAATCTTCCCCGAGACATTCATCAGCTTAAACCGACCATTATTGTACCGCAAATAATCAGTGTGACGCCCACCCATCGTCGCAGCCCGACCTGCTCTTTCAATATCACCCGGGACAGTACCATGATAACCACCAGTTCCAGGCTTCCGATTGGATAGGCCAGGCTGACATCCAGTGTTTTCAGAGCGAAGCTCCAGCAAAGCCCCTCCGCCACGAAGCACGCCACGCCGGAACCTACCCATTTGTATTGTTTCAGGGCAGCTCTCAGGACCGCAATGGCCGTGGGGCTGTTACGGCCGAAATCCGCCGCCCGCTTGAATGCGACATGGCCAAGCCCCTCGGTGATGACCGATCCGAGAACCAGTAGTAGTCCGGGCAGCCGTTCTATCATAGCGTAGTCTCTGATGGTTTGCCGGGTGCTGCACAAGGTGATAGAACATCAGGAACCATCGTGTTATGACTGGTGTTGCTGATGAGCCAGACCCCGATAAGTATCATGACAATGCCTGCTATCCGCATGAGACCGACGTTTTCCCCGAAGAATACAACTGAGCAGGCGGCCACCGTGATTAAACTCAAGGCGGTAATCGGCTGGACGTAGCTGAGGTCGGCCTTGGCAAGCAGAAGTATCCAGTAGATGAATTGGACCCCAAAAAGGCTAAGCAGGAGGTAGAACATCGGCCGAGATGCTATAATTCGCACCGTTTCCAGAAAACCTGCCGACTGTGGGACACAAAGGACGGCTGATTTCCACACCATCTGCACTGCCGTTTCCGTCGCGATGGTAACTATCAGACTCAGCCAGACCACGCGTGGAACCTTTGTGATGATATTACCGACTTGCGGGAGACGAACCATCGGAGATTTCATATAAATCCATATTCCCGATTTAACATTCTAAAATTAAATTGTCCTTTTGTTGATGAAGACACCTGTCCGCGGCAGCTAAATTAAACCCTGTTCTTTATAACGCTCTACCAGGTCAGGAAAATCCCCTGCCAGCTTATGTCCCACCAGATTGCGGACCGGCCCTGCGTATATCATCCCGCGTTCCAAATGTTTGCACAGGTACTCAAGCCGGAAATTTCGGCACAGCGTCCTGCCAACGTCAGTATATGCGTTGGCGCATATCTCTTTTACAAATATCCCACGGCGGGACAAGTTATCAATAAGCTGGAAAATACTTTTGAATAATAACTGAACGCCTCGCCTTTTCCTGAATGAAGGATGCATACATACCTGTGAAAAGTAAATATCATAAAAACCGGGAAGACCAAAAAATCGAACTTTATCGATTGTAATATTGCTGTCGAGCAAGGCGCCACGTTTGGCAACAGCAAAATCTTCAGGGCACAGCGGGGCAAAATGCCAGTAACCAACAATGCTCTGCGGTTTATCGACTAACAAACGCCAGGTGTCAGGCTGGTTCATGAAGACCGGTGCCCATTGGGCTATATCACCTTCATGCCTGACAATCAAACTGGGAATCGTCATATAGTCGAGTCTAATCAGTTCCTTTGCCAGCATTTGACCGTTCCACCCCCACGATAGAACATCCTCAATCCCGGCAATATCAAGACTATTTGCATCCATATTTTTATATTAATCTAAGATTTCCCATATTAGTCCGTCAGAGGTATATAAAACGCTCGGCCACACAATCAGGCCTTTCAATTCCACAATACTATCAAAATCTTCCTCGAATTACAATAATCTGAAGTCTTTTTATGGATTGTCTTAATTAAAGCGGTCGGGCTGTTAGGCCCTCTCCCGATAAATCGGGGTCAAATCAGTATCAGATGCGCCACTTTAATCCGCCAGACGAACGGCGGATAAATATGGGAAATCCGCTCTTAAAATTAATTTTTCTCTGTAAAAATATGGCAAAAACTATTACTATATCACTGTGCATAATGTTCGCTGTCTCAATAGCTCGATAAAGCTGAATTTGGGAAGGCAAAAAATGACTTTCACAAAACAAACCGCTGATTTTAAAGCCTCGCAGCTTTTAGTTTGTATAACTTTGCCGGCTGTATTGATTTTCATTATTGGCTGCCAAAAAGTTTCGCTGGAATCTGTCAATTCCACGAAAGTCAAACTTCACCCAATTGCCTCTTTCAATGACAAATGCGCCGCTCTCTTAAAAAACCACGTTAACGATAAGGGAATGGTTGATTATAAAACGCTCAAGCGGAAAAAAACCGAGCTTAACCAGCTCTTGGATGAATTAGCCAAACTCGACCCAAATGATTACAGCTCCTGGACCAAAGAGGACAAAATCGCCTTCTGGCTCAACGCATACAACATAAAAATGCTCAAAATAATTACCGACAACTATCCCATCCAGTCTGAACGAATACTTCGCGTTGTATGGGGTCCTGACAGTATCAGGCACATCGAAGGTATATGGGACAAATACAAATTTACCGTGATGGATGAGGAATTCACCCTTAAAGAAATTGAACAGCGGTTTTTCTGCAAAGAATTCGACGAGCCGCGAATATTCCTGGCCATATCCTACGCCAGTCTCTCCAGCCCGCCTTTGCGCAATGAGCCGTATTACGGATGCCGGCTCTACCAGCAGTTGGACGACCAGGCCAAAAAATTCCTATCCAGCCCACTCGCATTCAGGATAGACAGAGAAAAGCAAACAGTTTATTTGTCTGCCGTATTTCAGCCGGCCTGGTATGGCAAATACTTTATCAGCAAATATGCCACCGATAAAAAGTTCAAAGACCAGGAGCCGGCTGTCAGGGCTGTCTTGAATTTTTTAACAAATTATATTTCGCAGCAGGATGTGTCTTTTCTTGAGCTCGAAAACTATTCTGTTAACTTCATAAGATATGATTGGACCATCAACGATAGCTCATAATCTATGAACAACGAACTATGAACTACTAAAAGGATAAATCACAAATGGCAAAAAAATCTATTCACAGCAATCCTCACTGTGATACCGGCAGGTATCTTTTCACCAGTGAGTCCGTAACGATGGGCCATCCTGACAAAGTGGCTGACCACATATCTGATGCAATTCTTGACGCAATGCTCGCTCAGGACCCTAAAAGCAGGGTCGCCTGTGAAACAATGGTCAAAGACAATCTCGTCATCGTTGCAGGAGAGATTACTTCAAGAGCGGTTGTGGATATCCCCACCGTAGTGCGCGAAACAATAAGAGAAATTGGCTACGATGACCCTCATCTCGGGTTCGATTGTGAAAGTTGTGCCGTTATGGTATCGCTCGGAAAACAAAGCCCGGACATCTCTCAGGGTGTAACAGAGGGCGCAGGTCTGCATAAAGAGCAGGGCGCAGGCGACCAAGGCCTGATGTTCGGCTACGCCTGCAGAGAAACACCGCAACTTATGCCTATGCCAATTCAGCTTGCACATGCTATTACTACTCGGCTGGAAAAAATGCGCCAGAGTAAGAAGCTCCCTTGGCTGCGACCTGATGGCAAAAGCCAGGTAACAGTTGAGTATGAAAATAATAAACCAAAACGCATTCACACAGTTGTTGTCGCCACCCAGCACGCCCCCACCATCACCCACAGACTGTTGCAAAAACAAATCATTGAAAAGGTTGTTCTGCCCGTCCTGCCGAAGCGTCTTGTTGACAGGGACATCATATTCCACATCAATGAAACCGGCCGGTTCGTCATAGGCGGCCCAAAAGGCGATTGCGGCGTTACAGGCAGAAAAATCATCGTTGATACTTACGGCGGAAGCAGCCGACACGGCGGCGGATGCTTTAGCGGCAAAGACCCAACTAAGGTTGACAGGACCGCAAGCTATATGGCTCGATACATCGCCAAAAATATCGTCGCCGCAGGCTTGGCCGACATCTGCGAGATTCAGCTATCCTACGTCATTGGCGTCGCAGACCCGCTTTCGATTTATGTTAACACCTATGGCTCAGCCAAAATCAGTGAAAAGAAAATCAGCCAAATCGTTCGCAAACTTTTCCCGCTGACGCCGAAGGGTATGATTGCACATCTGAAGCTCGCCCGCCCTATTTACGCCCAAACCTCTTATGGCGGCCACTTCGGTCGAAACCTGCCGAACTTCACCTGGGAAAAAACCGATATGACCGCCAAGCTACGCAAAGCCGCAGGTTTGTAGATTTATTATCGTAGGGCGGGGCTTGCCCGTCCTGAGCTTGTCGAAGGGCCCCGCCAAATCTTTTTTATCCGCCGGAGGCGGATTAATGTTTAAAGTGTCTCTTGCCCGTGAATACCATCGCAATTCCGTGTTTGTCCGCACAGGCAATTACTTCATCATCTTTATTAGAGCCGCCCGGTTGAACTATACACGCCACGCCTGCCCCGGCGGCGTTTTCAACATTGTCCGGGAACGGGAAAAACGCATCCGATGCCATCGCACAATCCTTCACCTGGTCGCCTGCGTGCCTGAATGCTATCAGCCCCGACTCAACTCGATTCATCTGCCCAGCCCCAACCCCTAAAATCTTTCTGTCCTTAACTAACACAATCGTATTGCTTTTGGTATGCTTGGCCACAAGCCACGCAACTCTCAAATCCTCAAGCTGCTCCTTTGTCGGCTTCGCCTTTGTCGGATACTTCAACACCTCCGGCTCCCACCCGGCCAAATCTCGCTGTTGCAAAAGCATTCCGCCGATAACGCATCGAACATCAAATTCGTCGCAGTCAATCCTGGCCCTGTCAATTGGACCGGTCTCCATCAACCGAACCCTGCTGCCCCAGCTCTTCAGCGTCCTGATTATCTCAACCGCATCCGCTTCAAACCCAGGTGCAATAATTACCTCGGCAAAAAATCCGCTGGCTCCTCTGGCCTTGCCGAATCTGCCGTATGATTCCATAATCGTTCGAGCCAGTTCAGCATCCACTTTTCTATTTAATGCGACTATACCGCCGAACGCACTGACCACATCGCCTTCGTAGGCCTTTCGATACGCCTCGCAAATATCCTCATCGACCGCACATCCGCACGGATTAAGATGCTTGACTACCACCGCTGCCGGCTCAGCAAATTCCTTCACCAGTTCAAAAGCAGCGTTGGCATCTAAGAGATTATTAAAGCTAATGCCGGTTTCGCCTTCTACTATATTGGAGCTGCCGACCGATGTCTCACCGCTCACCGGCAGTTTATAAAATGCTGCGCTTTGATGGGAATTTTCGCCGTAACGCAAATCTCTATCTTTTCTAAGGGCGATTGAAGTCCTTTCCGGATACTTTACACCTGCTTTGCCGTTAAGATATTTAGCAATCGCAGCATCATAAGAAGCCGTCAGCCCGAAGGCGACCCTCGCAAAATCGCTTCGCAGCTCCTCACTCACAGCTCCATCATTTGCCTTCATTTCCTTGATGACCTTATCATACTGTCCCGGCTCGGTAACAACTGTTACGAATTTATGGTTCTTCGCAGCCGAGCGAATCATACTCGGCCCGCCGATGTCTATATTTTCAATCGCCTCTTCCAGCGCACAGTCGGGCCTGGCGATTGTCGCTTCAAACGGATAAAGATTCACACACACCAAATCAATCGGCTCGATATTATGTTTTTTCATCGCCGCTTTATGTTCCGGCTTGTCCCGCAGCCCCAGCAAGGCCCCGTGTATTTTCGGATGAAGCGTCTTTACGCGTCCGTCCATCATCTCAGGAAAACCCGTAACCGACTCAATACCGACAACGCTCACGCCCGCTTCACTCAGTTTCTTGGCTGTTCCTCCGGTGCTGATTATCTTGACCCCCATTTCGCTTAGTTTCTTTGCAAAATCAACAACGCCTCTTTTTTCAGAAACACTTATCAACGCCGTCTTAATTTTCACGTCCATTTACACTTCTTCCTTTCAAAAATTTCCCACTTGCAATTTAACCTACCACACCTCCAGGCCTGCCGGAACACAACAAATCACCTCTCAATATTTGATGGGTTGTAAACAGGCAATTCGCCCGCTCTTATCTGCAATATAAATTCTCGAATCCGCCACATTGGTCGCATATCTCGAAACCCCTGCCAAATCGACCGAGCACAGCTGCTTTGCTTTCTTACTGTCCATCACTACCAGCGTCCCCGCCTTTGTAATCACATAAGACTTGCCGTCTGCCTCAGCCAACAAATCAACACCCTCGGCCAACTGCCAAATACGCTCGTGGCTTTCTTTATCTATCGCTACCAAACCTTCATCGCGAACATATTGATAAACAATCCTCTCCGTAACCCGCGGCCCCTTCTCGAGCTTCGCTGCGGTCTGGTATTTCCAAATAAGCTTGCCCGTCCGTGCGTCAATCCTGTAAACGTTCGTATCTCCGCTGGCGACAAACAGCGATTCCGCATCTCGGACAATCGGCCAAGCGATACCTTCAGCAGCATTAAACTGCCACAGACGCTCCGACTTGTCCGGTGTGATGCTTATCACATCTCCTGCTTTGGTGGCAAAAATAACAGAATTCTCATCGGCTACAATCGAAGTAATCACCGAATCGTCCTCAGCAGCCGCCTCAAAAACCTGAATCTTGTCTTTCGAACGTAATGTATGCACGCGCCTGTCGGTTCCGCCAACGTAAAAATATGAGCCGTTGCGGGCAGCAGGACAAGCCACGCCAAATTTCAAACGCTTGTCGCCGCGCTCTTCGCCGGAGCCCGCATCAATCTCGACTAACTTGTTGCCGGCCACAGAAAAAAGCTCGTCCTTATAAAGCCCAAGCCCAACCACCGGCAAACCGGCCTCCGCAATAGACCTGCTGAATATCACATTCCCCTTTTCCCTGTTCATGCTGACCATAAAGTTCTGGCTCGAAAGCCCGTAAATGCGATTGCCGAGCCTGCCCTGAGCGCAGTCGAAGGGAATAAATAATTGCTCCAAACTCTCCCCCGCCCTTATCGGCAGCTTGTTCTCCCACAATATTTCCAGCTCGGCTTGTTTGAGCAGCTCAGGCGAAACAAGATGCTGCAAATCATCCTCCACAGCTATACTTTTTGGAACGGCACAGAAAATAAAAAAACTCACCCCTATTACCCCTAACGCCAATCTGAATCTCACCATCTTTTTATCTCCTCGCAGAATCCTAAACTATTCCTTCGCCCTTTCATGGCTGGTCAATATAGTCAGCCAAATCAATTTTATGCTCAGCTTCGAATTCTTCCATCTGCTCGATGCGTTCGATATCGTCCTGTATCCGATTTGCCAGCTTGAATATATACGGCTTACCGGCCAACCGGTTTCGCAGGTCGTCTAACATCGGCTCCCACGTCCCGTCATACAGCTGCGCCTTCAGAACAATCAGCATACGGTGCTCGTTGCTCAGGCCTTTAACGAAATCACTAACCTCTTTGCTGATAGTGGTTTTGCCGCCTTTGTCTTTATTTCTGCTCGGCTCAGCCATTTATTTCTCGCTCAATTTGTGCAAATCCTAATCGCCGAGCCGGAACTTTGCAACAAATTTCCTCAAATTACCCCCTGTCGGACACCTCCTCGTCTTCTTCCCGCCACGCAGGGTCCACTATGCACAAAAACTTCAAATCAGAATTTCCCGTATTTTCAATGTATTGCCTCGCTCCCGGCGGAATATAAATAGCGATCTCAGGACCAACCTCAAAGGATTCCTCATCTATATGCATCAAACCGCTCCCCGCCGTTATGTAATACACCTCGCAAGATTTGAGTTTATGCGCTTTGGTCTTCTGACTCCTCGCAACCTTCGCATACGCTAAGCTGTAACGAATCTGCAAACTCTCTTTTTCAGGATGCAGAAGCTCCTGCAAAATCGAACCATCGCCGGCCACGAACTCCCGGCAATCTTTCAAACGCTTCAGGAACATAATCATCCTCCTAATAAAATCGAGCCTTCTGTAAAGAATGTCCCGGCAACACAGGCCGTCAAAAGGCAGGCTAATATCGCCGCCAAAAGTGCGCGAAGTGCAACCCTCGCTGTATCGCGCGTCCTCTCAGGAGCCAATGCGCAAACGCCGCCGACAAAAATAGCCATCGACGCAAGATGAGCAAACCCGCATAAAGCATAGACGGCTATCACCGCCGAACGCGGATGCTGCAGTAAATTTTTCTCTAAAACAGTCGCCAAATCCTTATAAGCCACAACTTCGGTAACAATCGTCCGCTCACCGATAATCTTGGAAATCACCCCCGCATCGGATGGCGGCACACCTAGAATTAGCGTAAATGGATAAAAGATGTAACCGAAAATCACCTTCAAAGACCACTCGCCTTCCCACCCGAATACTGGATTTACCTTCGCACCCAAAGCAACCAATACCAAATCAACCAGCGCAACCAGCCCTAAGACCGCTATAAGCAGTGCAACAATCCCCACAATCATCTGAACGCCGGCGTTTGCCCCGTTGATAATCGCTTCGAAGAAACTCTTCTCTTTTTCATAATAAGGCCGAACGTGAATACCCAGCGTCTCCGGCTTCCCGCTTTCTGGAAAAATGACCTTCGACATAACAAGTGCCGCCGGCGCCGACAGCAAAGATGCCGAAATCAAATGTCCTGCTATCGTTGGAAATACGTCTTTCAAACTGAACACATAAAGCGCCATAACGTTGGAAGCGACCGTAGCCATCCCCGCTGTCAGAACCGTGCACAGTTCCGACTGGGTCATTCTGCTAAGATATGGCTTAACAGTAAGATTGGCCTCGACCCCCACAAATATATTGCACGCCGTTACTAAGGATTCCGCCCCCGATACTCTCATCAACTTTGTAAATACGTATGCAAACCCGCGTATGACCTGCTGCATTATATTGAAATAGTAAAGAATTGAAATCAGCGCCGAGAAAAAGATAATCGTAGGAAACCCCTGAAATGCCAGAATAAACCCGAGCGATTTTTCTCCCATTTCATCGCTCTGTCCCGGCGAAAGTGCCAACCTCCCGAACACAAATTTCGCCCCTGCCGTAGATGATTCCAGAATTTTTATTACTATATCATTCACAAATAAAAATACTTTCACCCCCGCCGGAACAACGAAGACAAAAAAGGCAATTATCATCTGCAGAATCACCCCCCA
>JBELAN010000008.1:0-87898 GCA_049508795.1 Sedimentisphaerales bacterium
CTAGTTTTTGTGTGTGTTTTGGTGCTGATAGTATGTAGGGGGGGGTAGTCGGTCTTTTGTTTTCCCGTAAGGGAGGTACAAGTAGGAATGGGAGGGGGTTACAAGTAGGACAGGAGGGGGTTGCAAGTAGGACAGGAGGGGGTTACAAGCAGGATAAATGGGGGTTACAAGCAGGATAAATGGGGGTTACAAGCAGGGTAAAGGGGGGTTATAAGTAAAGTAAGAGTTAGATATAAGCACAAAAATCGCATAAAAATAGTTATAACTATTAAAGTTAATAGTTGCAACTATCGATATGATTAGTTATAATCATAAAAAATGATTATAACCCAATTTATCGCGTGAAAGGTGTTGCGATGCAAAATCAGGCAGAACAAATCAGAAGTTTTATTTTGGGAAATATTCCTGAACATCCCAAGGATATTGTAGCTCTCACCGCCAAAAAATTTGCTGTAAGCAGGACTACCGTTCATCGACACTTAAACAGGCTTGCAAGGGATAAAAAGATAATAAAAACAGGCACAACCTTTAGAGCAGCGTACTTCCTTTTTGGTTCAAGGGACAAAACGATCGAAACTAAAATACAGCCGTGGGTTGATGAGCATGAAATTTGGAAAGAGAACTTCCAGCGTGACTTCTCAACCTTGAATGAAAATGTTTCATACATTTGCAATTATGGTTTTACTGAAATATTCAACAATGCTATAGACCATTCAGAGGGCAGTCTCGTTATTGTCCAAATGGAATGGAAGGAAGATGCTGTTACGATTCAAATATGGGACAACGGAATTGGAATTTTTAAAAAAATCAAAACAACGCTCGATTTAAAAGACGAAAGAGAAGCTGTACTGGAATTATCAAAAGGGAAATTTACAACTGAGCCAAAAAACCATACAGGCGAAGGAATCTTTTTTACCTCTCGTTGTTTTGATGAATTCTGTATTATGGCTAAGGGTCTTAGCTATCATAAACGTAACGGGCCAGATGATTGGTTTTTTGAAAGCAGGGAAGATAAACAAGACGATGGCACGCTTGTGTCAATGCAAATAAGATTCGACAGCAAACGACAAGCAAAACAAATATTTGATGAATATTCTAAATTGGATCCTAATAACCCTGGAGCAAAGAAATTTGACAAAACACACATTTTCGTAACACTAAGTAAACTGGAAGAGGAGCGTTATGTCTCCCGGTCTCAGGCAAAGAGAATCCTTATTGGTCTTGAAAAATTTCGTGAGATAATTTTGGATTTTAAAGATATAACAGCTGTTGGTCAGGGTTTTGTTGATGAAATTTTTAGAGTGTTTAAAAACGAACACCCTGATACTATAATTCAATATCGTAACGCGAATAAAGATGTTGAGTTTATGATAAAAAGGGGAATACCCGCTTCAGAATAATAATGTTTGCGGCCTTTGAGTCAGTTTATTTTTTCCCCCGCATCCCCCTTTATTCGATTTTGATTACGTTTACGAATGAGCATCCTCGTAATACGTAATGCGATTACGTTAATTCGAATACGTAATGGCAAATCCCATCCACTTTTTCACAAAATGAAAAAGTAGAAAATTTAAATTAGGACACTACCCATTTTTTATGTATTTTGATTGCACATCGTTGCACAATAAAGTAGATGACAACGCTTTTTATCCCCATTTTTGCAGCAAAAATAGACATATGGTCTTTTTGTGCATGCAGTGCTCCAAAAAAAATTGGCGAGGCCGCTTCCTTCGGGGGTATTAGCTCTGTGGTTGATGGGTTTTTCGCTAATACTTACTGCCAGCGTTTTTCGCGCCATGCTTCCAGAGGTCACCCCGGTGGGATAGCAAACAACGTAGCGAATTGGAGAATTGGGAAATCAGTTAAATTTTAGTTTTTACCAGAGGTTGCAGAGAATCAATCAAAAGCGCAGGTAGTTGGACCCCTAAAATCCATTTTTTCAAGATTTTTTCTATTTCTTTAGCTATAAAGAGTTATCCAAAACCACACTCCCGAAAACCCCAGAATTTTCGACTCAAACGCGCATGTTCGTCCAATTACAAGAGAACAATAGTCTGTTCTCGAAACTGAAACTATTTAAAGGAATTACCAATGAGCGGTTAACAATAACCACTTAATACTTATTTATAATTTACTTCTCTGTGTTCTCTGTGGCTGAAACTGCGGCTATGGAGATTTTCTGCGCTGAACGGAAAAATCAATCAAAAATGACAAATTATGCAAAACAAAGCCAATTTTTGAAAAAGTCAAATGTTTATAACCATAATTTCAACAACGAATTACGATGAAAAATGGACAATGGACTCTTGGTCAAAACAAACCCAAACAAAGCCAATTTCAAACGGGATGCGAGGAATGGTAAACAGATTGCAATTCCGGGGTTTGGCACTATAATCTCCTCTATGTTCAAGAATATTTCCATAATCGGCGATGGTGCGATGAGCACGGTTTTGGCTATGCTGCTGTGTGAGAAGAATATACCGGTGCGGATGTGGGGTTATGACCGTGAGCAGTTAAAACAGATAGAGTCAGGCCGTGAAAACAAAAAATTTCTGCCTGGTTACAAACTGCCTGAAACGCTGGTGTTTGAGAGCGATGATAATCGCATAATGGCCGATGCTGATTTAATTGTATCGGCTGTGCCGTGTCAATTTATGCGGGGGATTTGGGGGAGACTACGAAGTTATGTCCCCAAGGGTGTTCCTATTGTCTCGGTAACCAAAGGCATTGAGAATGGGACGCTGCTGTGCCCGAGTCAGATTCTCGCTGATGTGCTGGGCGAGGAGGTCAAGTGTGTCGTGCTGAGCGGCCCTACCATTTCCGATGAATTAGCCAGAAAGCTTCCGGCAACGGCCTGTGTCGCGTGCAGCAATGAGAAATTAGCTAAAGAAATCCAATACACTTTTTCAACTCATTGGCTGCGTGTTTATACCAACACAGACGTTGTCGGCGTTGAGTTGGCAGGCGCTATGAAGAACATTATTGCTATCGCTGCGGGAATTGTGGATGGGATGGGCGCAGGCAATAATGCAAAGGCGGCCCTGTTGAGCAGGGGACTTGCTGAGATAACACGTTTGGGGATTGCCTGCGGCGCAAGGCCGCAGACATTCGCGGGATTAGCAGGCCTGGGTGATTTGGTAACAACCTGCATTTCTCCCAGCGGGAGAAACCGCTCGTTCGGCGAAAGAATAGGTAAAGGCCAAACCGTAGAGCAGGCCCAACAAGCTACTGATTCAGTTATTGAAGGTATCGCCACCTGCGAATCTGTTGTTGCTCTCGGACGGAAATATAATGTTGAGATGCCGATTACTTGCGCGATTTATGAAATACTGTTTGAGGGTAAATCGGTGCAGACAGCAATTGCTGATTTGATGAAACGTCAGCTCAAGTCCGAATAAGCCCTTGTTAAGAGTAGAAACTCGTCTTATAAAGTTTATTTTCCCCCTCTTTCGGCAATTTTTTAAGGAATTTTCTGCTTATGAATCTACTCTGGCTTAGCAGCCGAAATCGCATATTTTATAGGAAGTAAAATTAACTTTTGTTGTTGTTTGGCTGATTGGGGGCTATTTTATATATTTTAGTTAGTATCATCCCGATATATCAGTATTAGCAGCTCTTGGAGCGGGGTTCCATTTTGCAATCCGTTACTAAGTGGGGTTCCGATTGGCTTTTGTGGGTGATGGGTGAAATAGCTAAGAAATTTTATGAGTTTTCGGACGTACAACAGATATGCAGTTTTTGAGCATGGATATAAGCTACTGCTGTGTGATTGACGATAGATAGTATCGAGTTTGTCTGATAATAACGGAATAAAAAAGAACGCGGTTTTGACGGCAAGGGAAGAGACTCTGCGGGCGGCCAAAATGTATGGCCAAAGCAAAGAGGAGGTCTTCTTCGAAAATATCAAATAATAAAACAGAGAAGGAATTGGTGGGATCCCAAACCCCATTTACTTTTATTTAGAATGAGACGGTGCCTGCTTGCTAAAAGGGAATTGTGATATGATAGATGTAAAAGCTATACTGGCGGATGCAATAGAGAAAAAAGCAAGCGATGTGCATATCAATGTTGGGATGCCGCCTATACTTCGGAAAAATACGGAACTGGTCGAGATGGATTTTCCTGTTGTCAGCAGCAAAGATGCAAAGGAAATGGTTCTTGATATGGTTGGGTTGGACAGATTCAAAAAACTTGAAGAAAAGAGGGATATCGATTTCTCGGCAACCGTCGAGGGCGGCCATCGGTTCCGCGTTAACGCTCATTATCAGCGTGAGGCGATAGCAATTTCGTTTAGAGTGATTCCAAATCAGATTCCTTTGATAGGCGATTTGAATCTGCCGGCGATAGTCAAAGGGTTAACTGACCTGCCGAGAGGATTAGTGTTAGTGACAGGCCATGCCGGTGCCGGTAAAAGCACAACGCTGGCTGGGATGATAGGAGTGATAAACAAAAAATATAAAAAACGCATAGTTACGCTGGAAGACCCTATCGAATATTTGTTGGAAAACGAAATGAGTATGATAGAACAGCGTGAAATCGGCTCTGACTGTCCAGATTTTGCATCAGGCCTGAAGCACGTGTTACGGCAGGACCCCGATATTATTATGGTTGGCGAAATGCGGGACCTCGAAACTACCAGTTCGACAATTACCGCTGCTGAAACCGGACACCTTGTCTTTAGCACGCTGCATACGATGAATGCTTCTCAGACCATCGAGCGTATTATAGATATTTATCCTGCAAATCAGCAGGAGCAGATTCGAACAATGTTGGCCAATACACTGCAGGCCGTTGTCTCACAGACGCTATTTAAGCGGATAGATGTGCCGGGGATGGTGCCGTGTACGGAAATTCTGTTGTGCACCACAGCGGTAAGAAACTGCATTCGCGAAAACAGGATTTACGAAATACCAAATATTATTGAGACTTCCCGTAGCCTTGGTATGCAGAATATGGATAACAGCATTACTGATATGTATTTTAGAGGTTTTATAAACAGAGATGAAGCAATTATGAGGTCGACTAATCCGGGGAAGATGGAAAAATCGCTCACACCTATGGAGCAGTTTGAAGTTGTCCAGCCACCTGAGGTTTCCAATTTGCGATAAGTCGCTGTAAGTCACTTCATTATCAAGTCTTACGTTAGTAGGCAGAATCCGCCGTTAGACAATTAAAACAAAATTCTTGATTTTTTTGTTTATTTAACGATAGTATAAATGCCTCTAGGGCGGTTAGCTCAGTTGGTTAGAGCGCCTGCTCGACACGCAGGAGGTCGTTGGTTCGAGTCCAATACCGCCCATTGTCGTAAGTAACGGCTATACAAACACTTGCACTTCAAGAACTCAATTTTTGTTTAAATCTTATATTTTCGTAAAATGGCCTGAAAAGGGGGAACGGCGGGGGTTTATGAGCAAACGTTCGAAAACTTACAAAAACTATAGAGAAACTTACAAAAACTGTATAGAAACGGACAAAAATTGTATGGAAATTTACAAAAGTTGTATAGAAATGTTCAAGAATATTTGAATATTTTAGTTCGTTGTTCATTGTTCATAGTTCGTCGAGTAGTTCATAGAAGAATTCAGGCATAAATTGCTCAGATTAACACCCCCGACTACAACATTCGAGGGCAAGCAACGGGGCGGGGGATTTCGTGACTCGTCACCCGTGGCCCGAATGAAGAATCTACCCGCCTTCGCAGCCGGAACTGCTTCGGCGGGTTTCGCCGAAGCTGGTGAAGTCGCCACGGCTGCAAAGCCGTGGAGTTTCACTTTGACGAGGGTGCAAAATATTTTTTCGTATACAGTAAATAGACCAGAAAGCCAACGACCCAAAGGCCGAAAAACAAGGCCGTAATAGAAGTATTCGGCATACCACACTGCTTGATAATATCAAGCTGCTGTTGAGGGAAATTCATCTTCTGGTAGAAATCCAGCAGGGGCACGCGCGAAAACGTAATGGCCGTTGACAGGCCCCAGAGAATAGTAAGCAGAAATGCGCACCACCACGCCTTAGTGCTCAATTTGTATAAGCCGCGGGCCACATATCCATACAGCAACATGCCAACCAACGCTATCGCAGCGCCTTTTATTCCGGTTGCTATAAAACCAAAGAATGGAACTGCCCAGCCGTGACCACCACAAAATAACATTGAAACTGCCCAGACCCCGAATAATAAGCTGGCAGCCAGAACCGGTAAAGGGCATTTGTCGGTCCAGCGAACCTGGGAATCCCTGAATTCACAGGTGGCCTTTACATTCTTACCGCCGTAGAAAAGAACAAGCACTGCGGGAATAATTACGTAAAAGACCGTCATAAACCCCATCATTACGTACTTCATAACGGCGGCCACCCCCGGCGGCATCTGCCCGCTCTGGCCCATCCGGTCGTACATCCGAGGCATCAGCAGCAACACAAAAATAAGTCCACATATCCCGCAGATAAGCCAGAGCCAAGAAGAAACTAATATAATCGCTCTTGCCCACCGCCGGGCTTTAATGGAACCGATGCCCATCCAGATGAACCAAACAGCAGCCAGAACATAGAACAAAATACCGGGAATCATCATACGGGTGTTTATGGGCGGAGCAGAACTATTACGAAGGGCGGCTGATGCAATCATACCCATTATCATAAAAAGCACTGCGAGCGCACAAAACCCACCGAGAATAATCTGAAGGATTCCGAATACAACAAGCCCTGTTTTGCGGTCCTTAAAATCTGAACTTTGCATTATTTCTTCATTTTCTGTCATATTTCATTTCTCCTATTGTTATAGCGCTAACAATTATTATATCCCATTACACAATTTCAAACGGCTGCAGGTTAATAATAATCCGAGTGTTAATGCTTTTCAAGATTATTACAGGATAAAACCCCTCAATAAACAACAGTTTGCACCAACTTGGAAACTGACGGAGTTTATCCGCCTTCGTCCCCAAGGGACTACGGCGAGACAGGTTTGCAGGGCAGCAGGATTGTTACGGTGGTTCCGGAGCCTGGGGTGCTTGTGATGGAGAGCGAGCCGGCGTTTAATTGTATCAGTCGAGCAGCGTGAGCAAGACCCATTCCACGCTTTCGCCCGCCCGGCTGATTAGAAAAAAATGGATATGTCGCCTTTTGAAGCGTCTCGGCGTCCATTCCGCAGCCGAGGTCTGCGATTGTCAATTTTACAAAATTACCGGCTTTGTCGGCGGATGCGGTAATTTTTACAGGCCCGGTGCTGTCAGCGTAAGACTCAACAGAATTGCAGACGACATTTGCAATAGCCGATGCAACCTGGGCAGAATCGGCGAAAATGTTTTTGATGTCCCCGATAACTTCAATCCGTGCATCGATGTGCTCCACACCCGTCTTCTGCGAGGCCAACTGTATGGCTTCATCGAGTATCTGTCTATGGTCTGTCGAGGTCGGACGAGACTGCGAAGGGCTGGCAAAGACAAACAGGTCGTCGATAATCGCAGATATTTCTTTAGCATTTTCCTGAATCTGTTTGAGGATTTGCTTTTTTTGCAGGTCGGTCTCGCCCTGGGCGAGTATCTGCGCCCTGCCTGATATGACCGCGAGGGGATTATTCAGCTCGTGCGCTGCGCCGGCAGCCATTTCAGCCAAAGCACCCAGAGCGTCGGCGGCCCCCGCGCTTGACTGCGCAAGCAGTCGCGGGGGCGGCTGGATGTCGGCGGGCTGTTTAGTAAGCGACTGTGCAAACTGCTCGGCAAATCGCCTCTGGCTGGCAGAGGCAAAGAAAAGGTCTAAAACAGTCCCCGCAATAGAGGCGATTGTCTTAAACTTTTCCTCGAATTGCTCCGTTTCCGCCGGATAGTGAAGCTCGAAAACAATCGCTCCGATTGCCCTGCCGCCGGAAAGCAAAGGGAGCAATTTTGTATGGCTCAAGTCGAACTCGACATCCAATTGCTCAAACAGCCAACCAGCATAATCCTGAGCGTTAAGAATTGCGAAGCTATTTGTAATTGCCTGCGGTATCGCCGGTGTTTCCGTCTTCGCTGGTGCTACGCCGGACAAGTCGGCGGGGGCGTTTAGTATGACGACTTTTGTCTGCGACGGACTTTCTACAACAACAGCTTTGAGAAACGGTGAGTCAGTCGGAGCAACTAAATATAAACAAACAAGACCTGTCTGGTAAAACTTTTGCCAGCGGACGGCGAAGTTTTCCGCTACGTCAATCGGCTCAGCATTCGAATCTATGCTCAGCAGAAATTCTTTTGTAAAATCGAAATGGCTTAAAGCGGTCTGCAAGAGACGGTTTTCGAGCGCCAATTCCGACTGCTTCTGCGCTAACTGGGCGGCGGCATCGTGAACAGCGTTGCAATAGTCGTCGGCGGTAACCGGCGAATCCAAGCCCAAACTATCGGATTTTTGTGCGACTTTGTCCGGCAGGCTGCGGCGGATTTGCTCCAATTGTTCGGGGTTTATCGCCAGCGACTGCGCTATTTTGTCCGCCGAATCAGGTGCGTCAAAACTTCCCGACTGGCCGATACCGCACTGCCGTGCGATTAAATCGGCTAACTGGACCACCTGGGCGATTTTTGCTTCGGGCATACTTTGAGAGATTAGATTAACGTCACTATGGTGAAGCCAGATTGCGAGGACAATCTGGTTCGGCAGATGCCACTTTGTAGCGAGGCGCTTGCCGAGGATTGTATGGTCTATGCCGAGATGTTTTTGCTCAAGCGTTCGGGAGCTGACCTGCTGTGATTTTGCCTGTTCGACGATGCCGGCAAAACTTCTGGGCATTGTCTCATCGAGCGCAAGTTTTCCAATATCATGCAGCAGGCCGGCGGAATACGCCAGTTGCGAATCCATTTGAGGGGATACGATTCCGGCAATATCTTCAGCGCAACAGGCGACGGCAAGACAGTGTTCTATAAGCTGTTTTCTAAACGATACTCTACGTTCGGCCGAATAGACTTTGACAGACAAAACGGCTTCGCGAACAGCGTGAGCAGGCAGTTTGTCAATTGCCCGGCGAACCGAGACGCTCTCATCAGGACAGCTTACACCCTGCCGGTGCATATCCGTCTTCGCTAAAGCTTTGCCGGACAAGAGCGAAAGAATCTTAGCGGTAAGAGCCGGGTCCGATTCAATTGTTTCAGCCAAGTCCGAGAGCCGGGCCTGTGAGAGAGAGAGGAGAACCCGTGTCGCAACGCAAGGCAAGGTCGAAAGAGAGTCGAGCCGATGAATAATAAGCTCTACCTGGTGAGCAACGGTTGGGTCAGTGATTTTCCCCGGCATTTAGTTATATCCTCATATTTGGCTGTTAAGAATCAATCGCTAACCCGTAAGCACCGATGTCTATTTCATCTGCAGGACGGCAGCGATTTTGCCGGTAAGCTCAGCGATATCAAACGGTTTTTTTAGGAAATCCTCGGCCCCTGATTTTAACAACTGGTCAATTTCATCTCGTTTTACAACGCCGCTTACAATAATAATTTTGATGCTTTCGAATTCTGGATTTTTTCTTATCGTCTGACAAACGACATTGCCATTGATATCCGGCAGCATATAATCGAGCAGTATCAGGTCGGGGCGGAACCGCTGGGTCGATATTCCTGCTTCGTAGCCGCTGGATGCGGTTTTTGTTTCGAATCTGCCGTCCCGGGCAAGGACATCGACTATAAGCTCAATGATTTCAGCGTCATCATCAACAATAAGAACTTTCTTTCTGCCAGACTCGATATTATCGAGGGGGATATCATTTTCCTTCATAAATTTGATTAGCTTCTGACGTGGAATCCTGCGGAATTTTGAGCCTGGAACACGGAAACCCTCTATCCGACCGGCATCAAAACATCTGATGACCGTCTGCTGGCTTATCCTGCAAATGTCGGCAACATCACCGGTTGTAAATAACTCCTTCATTTTATCTCCTCCTCTTTTTTAACCAAATTCTACCGGCATAAAACCTCTCTAAATTGCCTTATTATCCCAATTTAACTATCAGACTATAGGTTTGTCAAGTATAAAAAATATTGAAAAACCTGATTTCCAGCTATGAAAGTCCATATATTATCAGTCATTAATTAGCTGAGACCGGCATTATTTTTCTATTGACAGTGGTTGTGGTTTTTTGCTATATTATAAACGTTGCGAAGGCGGTTACGCCATATACCAATATAAGGCAGATAGCCAATAAAGGAACATCGCAACAGGGGAGACGGGCGATGAAAAGCTATTCACAAAAAGCCCAAGTCTCCCTTTTTATGCGCATCGCATTTTCTGCAGGCGGCCACACCGCAAATATAAGTCCGAAAATACAAACAAACCAATGCGCACGCACTTTTGTCAACGGCGGGAGCTTTAATAACCTAAACAGCCCTGAAACTGACAACTGATTACTTATAGGGCTACGTGACAAGGGGCTTTTAATACCTCTTTGTCCTTAAAGCCGGCCTTTTGTTAAGCCGAACTTAAAATTCGGGAGCTATTGTGAGCTTGACTGCTGAAAAAGATGAACCATAAACAGCAATACAGAAGATTGCGTCTGCTTATCAGCAAACTCAACAAAGAACGCAAAAAGCAGGCGAAAAAAATAGATATACTCTGTAATGACCTCATTGCAGCCCAAAGAGACTTTATCAAAAGATTAGATACCATCAGCTTTACGGCGAATTTCTACGAAACAATCACCGGGATAACCGAGATGAGCAGCCTAATCCTGCTCGCCAGCAAACTCATTAAAGACGAAACCGCCGATGCAAGTGTTACCTTTTTCCTGCGTCAAGCAGACAACTTCGAGCTGCATATATTCGAAAGCGCCCAGCCAATACTGCTGGAAAAACAGGGCCTGGAGAATTGTTTCACGCCCGAGCTGGTAGAGGCCATCTGCAAGTCGAACAAAATATGCACTCTCGATGATATGTTTGCAATGGGGCTGGAGGGTAACCTAAGCCGCCTGAATGAAATATCAGCCGTTACAATCCCCCTTAGCCAATTCGGTCCGTCTCTGGGCTTTATACTGATTTACCGCTCAGCACAAAACAAATTAACCGCCGATGAGCTAAACAATATAACTGCAATATCGCAGGGACTGTCCCGAGCGATTGCCTCCTGCCGGGTGCTTTGTCAATCAGCCGATTAAGAATTTTGCCGGCATTAAAACAGCGGTCTCAAATCCGCGGACGGACTAATCCTTATATGGGTGGACTTTCCTGTGCGGTTTACCTTTAATTTTCTTGCAATATTGGTTTTTTCTGCTAAATTTGAGTCAAAATCCTGCGGGCAGGTAGCTCAGTCGGTAGAGCAACGGACTGAAAATCCGTGTGTCGGCGGTTCAATTCCGCCCCTGCCCATTGCAGGTTACCAGCTGGCTATATGACAGTGTATTTTTTGGCAGTATTATACGACTGAGATTTTGTCATCTGAGGGGGGCAAAATCAGCCCTGACGGGGCTAAAAAGGGGGAAATAAGCGGAGAAATTAAAAAATTTATAAAAAACACTTGCAAAAAACATCCCGGAGCTTATAATTGATGATGTAAATAGGATATATAGTTCTTTTCTTCTTACAACATCTTGGTTTGGTGAGGCAGTGTAGATTTTTATAAGCCTGTTCTAAGTTTTCTAAATGGAAAGCTGCCTCACGAAGGCTGGGGTTCTTAAAGACTTCAGCCTTTTCTTGTGCGCTCAAATAAGCGAATTTATCTGAGGGCAGATACTCGATAAACCCATTAGCGGAGGCAGCCGTCTGCGGCAGAAAAGCTTTTTAATCATCCAGCTTTGCGTTTATCAAGGCGGCCAAAAGGATATGTCTTAATCTGTCAACGCCGAGATTGTCGAGATAATTGTCGGTAAAATCCAGCCTAAATCGGCCTCTGAAATTTCTGATTCGTCTTTTAAGCTCGTCCCTGCCCAGGGAGGCAATTGAAGTTGCCGTCTGTTCGAAACGTTTCTCCGAAGTCATTGTTCTGGCCCTTCGAAAAACTATTATCCTAAATTTGGATTCGCTCTGGTATTAGTATCGTCCCCGGCGTTGAGCTGCTTTTGCGAGAAATCCCACAAGTCCGTTTAAATATCCAAATCAGCTTATTACCGGGTTAATTTTTTTTGTCATTTTGCTGACAGTCTGATAACCTTCAGCTATGAAGACAGACGAGTTAAACTATTATTTGCCGGCTGAGCTGATTGCCCAGCAGCCGCTGCGTGTTCGAAGCGATTCAAAACTGCTGGTTTTAAATCAGTCCAGCGGCGAGCTTATAGACAGCACTTTCAGCAAAATCGGTGATTTTTTATCACCCGGGGACTGCCTTGTGCTTAATGACACAAAGGTTTTGCCTGCCCGGTTTTTCGGCCGGCGCAGCAGAGGAGGCAAACTTGAAGCATTATTCTTATCCGAAAGCGCCCCCGGCGTGTGGGAAGTAATGCTAAAAGGCGCCCGCAAGGTAAAGCAGGGCGAGATTATTTGTCTAAAAGACAAAACAAAAAACGATTTTTGCGAGGCAGAAATACTTGAAAAAAGAAATGAGGGCAAATGCCGGCTGAAGATAAAGACAGATGCAAACGTCGAAACTATCCTTGAAAAAATTGGTTTTCCTCCATTGCCGCCATATATCAAGCGCGGCGATGACTTCAACCAGGCAGCGATAGATAAACTTCGATACCAAACGGTTTATGCGCGGCATAGCGGCGCCGTTGCGGCTCCGACAGCCGGCTTACATTTTACAGACCAGCTAATCAAGCAATTGAAACAGACCGGTATTCATTTTGCATATATAACGCTGCACATAGGAGAAGGGACATTTAAGCCGATAACAACAGAAACCATCGAAGAACATAAAATACATCAAGAACAATTCAACCTTGACGAAAAAAATGCGCAAATAGTAAACGCAACAAAATGCCGTAAGGCATCCCTTACGGGAGAAAAAGGCGGAAGAATAATCGCTGTGGGGACAACATCTGTGCGAGTTCTTGAGACGATTGCAAACGGCTCACAGGTTAAAGCTGCAACAGGCGCAACGGAACTGTTCATAAAGCCCGGCTATAAATTCAAAATAGTCGATGCGATGATAACGAACTTTCACCTGCCCAAATCGACGCTGCTTGCTCTGGTAGCGGCTTTTGCAGGATTAGAAAACATATTGGCGGCGTATCAACACGCCATTGAAAAGCGGTACCGTTTTTACTCCTACGGCGATGCAATGCTGATAATTTGAAGTGGTCTATTTATACATTTCATCGAAATATCGCTGAGCGCTTACAACCGCCGCCCGCATCATATCTTCGGCTTTGGCGGTTTCGCGCTTAGTGAGGGCAGTCATCAAGGCCTTTGTGTTCAACTCTTTGGCGGCTTTTTCGCAGGCCTCCCAGCTTAAGACGCTTCTGATGACCCTGTCGATTCCCTGCTCGGCATTATCATAAGAGCGGGTCTGCATATCGTGGCCTTTCCAGCGATTGAAGCCGGCCTGCTGAATAAGACCTGCGATGGCGATATTCATACCGTTTATTCGCGTGCCATGGTCAATGTCGAACTTGCCGGGGCCACCGAGGATTATGCCGTCGTTGTAGCCCTGGCTGTTCAGATGCATATGAACCATTGCATTATTATCCAGCTCTTCAACGGTATCATATACGTGGTCAAGACCTATCATTTCTGAATGTCCGAACTCTTTGTTAACGCCTTTTTTGTCTATGGGGATGCCAAACTCCTTTTCGACTTTCTTCCAGAACAGCAACGCACTTGCCACTGTGGGGATTAACATAGCAGGGTGTCCTTCGTTCGGCTTCGGTTCAAACCCTATATAAAGATTGCCGCCTTTTTTCTGCTCGTATTTGCATAAGCCAGCGACGCTTTCTTTAAGGTTTTGATACATCTTTTTAATTCCAATGGTAGCGATATCATAGCCGAACGAGCCGTTCCATATTACAAATGCCGGCGCCTTTTTGATGTCCGGATGCCAGGCCTTTTTCAGCGTTCCGTATGCCAAATCGACGGTCTTTGTCCCTAGCGATTCAGCGGCCTTTCGCTCGTTAGCGTCGAGCGAAGCTATCCCGCCGTAGGCAAAATGGCTGTGCGCGCCCGGTGTTATCATTGCCAGATACAATTTGTTGTCCACCAGCGCATCGGCGACAGCAGAGGCGTTTTTGTCATCCACCTCAGAGTCGTAGTGCATCTCAATACCAAGTTCGATATTATCCGGTATTCGTGGACGAACCTTGTCAGCTGTTAATTTAATCATTTCGGGCGTGCCAAATTTGCCGCCCCATTCGGGCCTCATATCTCCCGGCACAAAGCCGCCCTTGCCGGGATTGAACGTCCATCTGCAAATACTATGTAAAGATTTTTCAGCCATTTTAGCTACTCCTTTTCCAATTATTGATGTTTCAAAACATCTTCCCATCTTTTATACGCTTGCTTATATGCTGTTGTTGATTTCTCATTTGGCTCAATAGTTTTAACGGGCTCCAGGCCCACAAAGGCATCTTCCTGGCTTTTATAGATGCCGGCACCGATACCAGCACCTCTAGCAGCACCTTGAGAGCCGTCGGTATTATATAATTCCACAACTGATTGAGTAACTGTGGCAAATGCCTCAGCGAATAAGGGGCTAAGAAACATATTTGCATTACCTGCCCTGACTGTTTTTGCCTCTACTCCTGTCTGACGCATTATCCCCAGCCCGTAATTTAATGCAAAGACAATTCCCTCCTGTGCCGCCCGCAAAAGATGAGCTCTGTTATGGATATTGAAGTTTAAGCCGTGAATAGATGTGCCTATGTTGCGGTTTTCGAGCGTCCGTTCTGCGCCGTTTCCGTAAGGAAGAATAACAAGACCTTCCGAGCCGACAGGGACGCTTTCGGCCAGTGCGTTCATTTGCGGGTAATCAATTGTCCCGGTGTTGTGCTTGAGCCAGCTATTGAGGATACCCGTGCCGTTAAGGCATAACAGCACACCATATCGCGGTTTTTTCGGCGTGTGATTGACGTGGACAAAGGTGTTGACCCTTGATTTTGGGTCGTATTTTGCCTCGGCTGTAATGCCGTAAACGACGCCTGATGTACCTGCTGTAGCCGCTATTTCGCCGGGGTTGAGGACATTTAGAGACAATGCATTATTAGGCTGGTCGCCTGCCCTGTACGAAACGACGGTTCCGGCTTTGAGACCCAGCAAATCAGCCGATTCTTTGGTGATGTAACCCTGAACTGAAAAGGTCGGGACGACCTCGGCGACGAGCTCCTGCGGTATCCGGTAATGCTCAATCGCCGGGGAGCATCATCTTGTGGACTTTCGAGAAGATTTTCGGTTCGTTGTCTTTTACCCACTTGAGTTTGGAAGCAGTGAAATTACCCGGCGAATTCAGCAGGCGGGTCAGACATTTTTTCTCACCGATGCTCTTTATCGCTTTTCGGCCGACTTCGACAGCCCTGCTGTCGCACCAGATAATGGCCGGGCGCAGCACATCCTGCTTTTTGTCAATAATAACCAAGCCGTGCATCTGGTATGATATGCCAATTGCTTTGACGTCATCTGCAGTAAAGTTTGTCCGGGCCTTTATCTTCTGTGTCGCGGCGACGACATTTTCCCACCAGATCTGCGGATGCTGTTCAGCCCAGCCAAACTTCTTGGCGATAATCTCTAATTCTTTTTCGGGCGAAGTCGCCGTTGCCAGAACTCTGCCAGTTTCAGCTTCCATCAACGTAGCTTTAATCGAGGAGCTTCCGACGTCGTAACCTAATAACAGCGCCATTTACAACACCCCTTTCTTTAAAATCAGGCCAAGCAGAGTGAATCTCTCGGTTTGATTTTGGGTATCTGATTTAGTTTTGCTTTGATGTCATCTTTTTCTAACGCAAAGCTCGGTGCAATTTCGATGAGGCAATTGGGCGAGCCGTCCGGCTTGCGAGGGACAGCTATGCCAGCCGATTCGAGCCAGGCGGTGCCGCGGGCGACAATCATTTCTCTGGCGTTTTCGGCACTGTCGATGCCTGTAGCATTCTTGACCGGAGCAAATTCTTCGCTTCGCAGCGTCTCTAAAATTATCGACTTTGAAGCCAAGGGCAAGGCATCAAAAACAAAGCTCTCTAACTTTATACCATTTGGCTGCTGGGGTTTAATAAAATTTCCCTGCTGGTCGATGTGCGGGATTTTCTTGACGGCTTTGTGCAGCGGCAGAGCAAAACCGGCGGCGTTGAGCTTTTCAACGAAGGTGCGATTGATAATGTGGATAGCGATACTGCCGAGCTCGAAAACCAAAGAGCCATCGGGGTTTCGCTTTTCTGCCAGCTCGTCAGGCAGGTCGCTATATTCGATGACGGTTACTTTGCCGTCAACCAAGCAGAAGTTGCCGAGCTTTTCATAAGGGCCTGTTTTTATCAGGGCCTTTGAGGACATCTCGGCCTCATCGAGAGCGTGCAGGCCAATAAAAAGCGGGTCAAAGATATTTATGAGGGGATTATCGACCTGCCAGTAACTGATAAACTCTATGCCACGTTTTTTCATATCCTTGATGGCACCGCTTTTGTAAAGCGTTTTCAAGCTTCCGCCGTGTCCGTCGGGCGAGCAGGCAATATTGTCTTTGTCGGCGAGGAGAATTTTGCCGTCGAAACTAAAATTGGGCAAGGTGTCCTGTTGAAATATAAAGGTATCTTTTTCGTTCAGGCCGTAATAACCATTTGAACGAAAGATTTCTACGGTTTCGGCGTAGTTCAAGGGGCTGGTCATAATATACCAGGGGCAGACGGCCTGGTATTTTTCCGACACTGTTGCGATAGTTTCGGCAAAGATTTCAAACAGCGTTTTGCTTTTAACAGGGCTGATGGGAAAATCTCCCTTTGGTCCGGCAAATCCGAGCCGGGTTCCCTGTCCGCCGGCGACGACAAAAGCGGCAACTTTGCCGGCCGATATCAGTTCCCTGCCCAATTCCCTGGCGCGGGCGTATTTGCGTTCTTGCTCCGGGCCGAGCGGATTAAGACCGTAGAACCAAGCAGGGGTAAAATCAACAGGTATGGCGGCAGAAGCGGGTTTTTTAATGTAGTCAGCCACCCACCTGTCTATTCCCGAAAAATCGAGCCTCTCAATTTGTGCAAGCAGATTCTGCCTTTGGGCCGGGTTTAGCTGCTCCCAGAACGCCAAAAGATGGCTCTGATTGTGCTTTTTTAGCAGTTTTTTTATTTTTTCAAAAGTAGTCATATCCACAATTTCAGGCCTGAAAACAGGAATTTTAAGCGAATTGTGAAATTTTTCAAGAAAGTTAAGAGAAATTGACGAAATTTGTTTGACAAAAAAGTTGTCCTGTGCTATTGTTTAAATAGAGGTAAGTAGGTTTGAAAACCCTATTATAACTTAGAATGCTATCATATTTCACTTATCATACCTCAAGCCTACCTGCCAACAAAGAAGCTTATTTCAGTTTGACTTATGCCATCGAGCCAAAAACAGCCTTGAACACAGAGAGAAATAACTTGTGAATCTTGTCAGCAAAATTCGGTCTTACAAGTTTGAACCGGTTGTTCTTAAGCAAAAACAAATAGTAAATTAAGGAGATTCGCGAAAAAAACAGTGTCCTTATACTCTGATGTTGCAGGGGTTCCTATTCTGTAAGCTGTTGCAAAATGGGGACCCAACAGTCAGCTGCAATTATTTATTAAAATATAACCAAAGCGGGCTTAAGAGCAACTGGGCTCGTGAATCTCGAAAAAAGTAAAAAGGAGAAAAAAATGAAAAGAAAATGTTTTACATTAGTTGAGCTGCTGGTCGTGATTGGGATTATAGCAGTGCTGATGGGCATTCTGCTGCCTGCTCTGGCTGCGGTGAGGCGAACTGCCCAACGAGTAGTCTGCGGCTCGAACCTTGCCGGTATCGGCAAGGCTATACTGCTCTATGCCAACGACTACCAGGGGGACTATCCGCGTGGAGGTGGTCCACTTAGCGAATGGGACACCCGTGGGTATATAGAGGACTGGATCAACCAGACCGGGGGACAATACGGCTCGCAGCCCGCTAAGGTAACCGTTACATGCAGCCTCTATCTTTTGGTAAAGTATGCCGATGTGACTCCGTCGCAGTTTGTCTGCAAGGGCGACGCCGGGATAAAAGAGTTTAAACTTTCTGAAGCTTCGACCCCCCCCGTTAATAGTACTACTGGGCAACTATTGGATCTTACCGGTGTTTGGGACTTCGGAACCCTGCCCCCCGCAACCAAATCCTATCCTGGCCAGTATTGCAGCTACTCCTATCATGACCCCTATCAGAACACTAAAAGCTCACCCGTGTTATCGTTTTCACTCGGCTCGTATAGCGACCCTGCCAGCCCAGTATGTGCAGACAGGAACCCTTACCTGGATAAGAATGCTGGCGGTGCTGGCGCTTCTGGCGGTTATATCGACGGTAAAACTACCTCCGAAGGAGCAGCTCCAACCTGGCAACAGACTCCCACACCAGCGCATTACTCCGACCCGGACAAGACAGGTAATGCGGCAGCACACCAGCGAGAAGGGCAAAATGTCCTGTTTAATGACTCCCATGTGGGGTTTGAGAAATTCCCCAATGTCGGTATTACGAAGGATAATATCTGGAAATGCTGGACTTCTAATACCCCTCCCGCTACCACCAGGGACAGGGAGCTTGGGGCAGTACCCTATTGGGGTACACTTAGTAAGGATGGAACAGGAGGGCCATATAATGTAGCAGATGCGTACCTGGTGAGTGAGCATAACAACCGTTAGATAATATAATAAGGTTGATTGCCGGACTGGATTGTTTGCAGGCGGCCTTGTGCTGTTAAGCATAAGGCCGCTTTTTTATTGACCATCGCTACCCAACAATTGGAAAAAGCTTAAAAATAATCAATCCTCAAGATTTGTCTTTGGGCAGCATTTATGTTAGATTGTGTGGTTTGAGTTTTATGGAGAAGAAAATTGGGGCAAACACTGACATACAAGATACTTTCCAGCCATTTAGCCGATGGCAAAATCGCCAAAGGCGAAGAAATCGGCATTCGGATTGACCAGACGCTGACGCAGGACGCTACGGGAACGACGGCGTTTCTGCTGTTCGAATCAATGAAGGCAGGCAGAGTTAAAACGCAGCTTTCGGCAAGCTACATCGACCACAATATAGCAGGGTTCGGGCCGGAAAACCATAACGACCACTTATATCTGCAAACGGCAGCGGCCAAGACAGGAGTTTACCATTCGCGGGCAGGCAACGGCATCTGTCATCAGGTTCATTTAGAGCGGTTCGCCAAGCCCGGCGAGACGCTTCTGGGCAGCGATTCACATACGCCGACCGCCGGCGGAATCGGGACACTTGCCATCGGGGCCGGCGGGCTGGATGTGGCAGTCGCTATGGGAGGCGGGCCTTTTTATCTTACCTGCCCGAAAGTCCTGGGCGTCAAACTGATCGGCAAATTGAACGACTGGGTAGCCGCTAAGGACGTTATTCTTAAACTGCTCAGTATTCTTACTACAAAAGGTAACGTGGACTGGGCGGTCGAATATTTCGGCAAGGGCGTTTCGATGTTGACTGTGCCGCAACGGGCGACGATAACGAATATGGGAGCGGAACTGGGCGTAACAACGAGTATTTTCGGCAGCGATGAACAAACGAGAAAATTCTTAGCCGCCCAGAAACGAGAAAAAGACTATCAGCCGTTAGCGGCTGACCCGGATGCCGAATATGACCGTATCATCGAGATAAATCTTAGTGAGCTTGAGCCGATGGCGGCCTGTCCGTCTTCGCCGGACAATGTCAAAGCCGTTGCGGAAATCGCCGGGGTTCAAACGGAGCAAATAGGTTCGACAGGCTCACTACAGGTTATAATAGGCAGCTGCACAAACTCCAGCTTTGCCGATTTGATGATGGTCGCAAAGATATTGAAGGGCAGACGCATAAACAATATGGTCGAATTCGCAATCGCACCCGGCAGCAGAGAAGTGCTAAATATGCTGGCAGAGAATGGGGCGTTGTCGGATATTATTTCGGCGGGCGCTCGCATTCTTGAATCCGGCTGCGGTCCGTGCATCGGCCAGGGCCTTTCGCCGGCAAACGGAGTGGTGAGCTTGAGAACATTCAACAGGAACTTTCCCGGGCGAAGTGGAACAGCCAGCGACCAGGTCTATTTAGTCAGTCCCGAAACAGCGGTCGCTTCGGCTCTGACAGGGCGAATTACCGACCCGCGAGGGCTGCCTGAAATTTTCGGGATGAAATACCCAAAAATAGAACTGCCGGACGAATTTGTTATCAACGACAATATGATAGAAGCGCCTTTGAGCGAAAAAGAAGCGGCAAAAGCAGAGGTCATACGCGGGCCGACGATTGTCGTTCCGGAAACGCCGCCGCCGCTGCCGCAAAAATTTCAGGGACAAGTCTTAATCAAATGCGGCGATAAGATAACCACCGACCATATTATGCCGGCCGGGCGATTCCTGAAGCTGCGTTCGAATGTGCCGGAATATGCAAAAGTGGCTTTCCATTGTTTCAACGAAGAAGGCAAGCCGACATTTGCCGAGCGAGCCCTTGAGTTGAAGGCAAAGGCAATTGCCGGGGTCATCGTGGCAGGCGAAAGCTACGGCCAAGGCTCGTCAAGAGAGCACGCCGCACTTTGCCCAATGTATCTGGGCGTCCGAGCCGTAATTGCAAAGAGTATCGAGCGAATCCACAAGGCAAACCTGATTAATTTCTGCATAGTGCCGATAGTGTTTGCCGAGCCGGGTGACTACGATAAAATCAAACCCGGCGACCGGCTGCAAATTGATAATCTGCTCGAAGCGATAAAAAGCAATGATGAAATCAAGATTATCGATAAGACGGGCTCATTTGAACTCGTCGGCAAGCTGGAACTTTCCGACAGGGAGAGAAAAATTTTGCTCTCGGCGGGACTATTGAACTACACCTCCGCCTGCGGCGGACAAGCGCAACAAGGCAAATGAATGATAAAACAATAACCATCTTCGGCACGGCTGACGCAAAGTCCGGTGAGCCGGCTTACGAGCTGGCATACCAGACCGGCAAACTGCTGGCTGAGGCCAGCTTTACCATTGCCAACGGTGGATACGGCGGCACAATGCTGGCAGCGGCCAAAGGAGCGGCTGAAGCCGGTGGTAAAACCATCGGCGTTACCTGCTCAGCTTTCGCACGAACAGCAAACAAATATATCAGTCGCGAAATTGTTACCAAATCGCTGGACGAACGGCTCGATACGCTGATAAAGCTGGGACGGGCCTACGTTGTGCTGCCCGGCGGAACAGGGACGCTGCTCGAACTGGCAAAGGTCTGGGAATTGAAAAACAAGGGCTTTATCAAAGCAGATAAACCGATTATACTTGTAGGCGGATTTTGGAAGCCGTTGGTCGATTTAATCGCAAGCGATGACCCAAAGAGTATCCGATACATCCGTCAAGCAGACGGGCCGGAGCAGGTTATAGGGCTGATTAGTAACTGTTGATATGAGCAAGAGAGCAGTGATTTTGATTTTTGCATTTTTAAGCTGCGTGGCATCGGCCGGAGCGGCCCGCCAAACTCCGCTGCGGGACGGCTTCGGCCTGACAGGCGTTGACGGCAAATTAAGCACCGCTGACGGCAAATGGTTTTTTGAATTTGATTCGGAGATAAGCGATGATACAGGCCGAATCAGCGCCGGCTCGGTTGTCGAACTGCTGCCATCGACGGCTTTGGAAAAGATAACCGCTGACGCCCAAAAACGTGCTGAGGCAGATTATCGGCTGTGGGGCAATGTTACAAAATACAGGGGCAACAATTTTATATTCCCAATTTATTTTTTGCCCGTCAGTCCGGTCGAGGAACAAAACAAACCGGGAGAACCGTCAAAAGTCAAGATAGCCATTAATGAGCCGAACGATGCATTGGCCATACCGGAAGAGATAGTAAAAAAACTCAAAAACAGGCGGGTCCTCCGACAGGAACAGTTGAAAGAAGGATTGCAATTAAAGCAGGACTACATCTTGGCCGACAGAACTGCATTTTTAGATAAGAGAGCGGATGGAGAACCTGAAGTTGCCCTTGACGCTCTCGGCAGGAACATCCAGCAGGTCTCACTGAAACTGCTGCCCTGTGAAATTTTGGAACTGGCGCAGCACGAACAGTCTATTGAGCCGGACCCGGTCCGATTCAAAATAGCAGGGATTATAACGCAATACAAAGGAGAATATTATCTGCTGCTGCAGAAGACAACACGGGCTTACAGCCACGAAAACTTCGGAAGATAAAGGAGTATCTTTTGCCAAACGAACTTGACAACCTTTTGATTTCATATGACCAGCCAGACTTCCAAGACAGGTTGTATAAGTTTCGCCTCTCAAAGCTTGGCTTATCGAGTTTCGGCATTGGTCCTCTCCATATCAAAAATAGACAAAAAGTCGAAGATATCCTTAAGGAAGTTGCAAAAGACAAAGACACGGCTGACGAGGCGGTGGCGAAATACACATGGATTTTTGATAAGGTTAATTTAACACCTGAACAATTTCGTATTTCTAAAGAAGACTTGGAAAAAGCTCATAAAGAACTTAAAAAAAGCAATCCTAAACTTTTAGCTTCGGTTCAACAAGCAATTAAGAATGTTCGCAAGTACCAAGAAGAAATTTTTATAGGAAATGACAAAAAATGTTCCGACGGCACTGGAATAAAGTACAAACCTATAAAGAGAGTTGGTATTTGTGTGCCTGGGGCATCTGCGCCACTGCCATCGACTGTAATAATGTGCGCTGTCCCTGCACAGGTGGCAGGAGTGAAAGAAATAGTTGTGGTTTCACCGCCAAGATACAAGGGTAACATTCTTCCAAGCATTCACCCGACAACATTAGCTGTTTGCTATGGGCTGGGAATTGATGAGGTTTATCGAATCGGCGGTGTACAAGCCGTAGCTGCACTTACATTTTCAACTAAAACAATTAAGCAGGTAGATAAAATCGTCGGCCCCGGTAACCAGTGGGTGCAAACAGCAAAACAGCTGGTATTTGGGGAGGTTGGTATTGATTTGATAGCAGGACCGAGCGAGGTATTGATAATAGCAAATGACAAGGCAAACCCCGCGTGGGTGGCAGCCGATATGCTCAGTCAAGCGGAACATAACCCGGGTTGTGCGTTTCTATTTACTGTTTCGCAGAAAATCGCAGAAGAAGTTCTCGAAGAACTTAAAAAGCAGGTAGGGCAGTTAAACAGATCCGAGGAAACAATCGAATGTCTAAAAGCACATAGCGGCATTGCTTTTTTTGCGAATATAGATGATTTAGTTGAAGAAGTTAACGAGTTCACAGCAGAGCATTTAGAGATTCAGTGCGGCGAGGAAAGCAAAAAAATCGCCGACAGAATCTATAATGTAGGCGCTATATTCATCGGTGATTATTCACCGGTTGTGGTCGGGGATTACTGGGCGGGGCCAAGTCATACATTACCAACGGGAATGACCGCAAAATTCTTCAGCGCTTTAAGCGCAAACGATTTTATAAAAGCTACCAGTATCATCGAATACGATAAAAAGAAATTAGCTGAAAGTGCGGGGGACATTATTCGGCTGGCGGAGGCGGAAGGGCTTGATGCGCACGCAAGGAGCATAAAAATCCGCGGCTTCGGCCGTTAATTGGTTTTGCCGGATTGTATATTCTCCACGGAACTATTTGCGATAAGCCAATTACGTAATACCTCCGAGCCACTGGGGTCGAAACTATGCTCTGCTCCTTTAAACTCCTCAAATGTTACTTTTGCCCCCAGTTTTTCATAATACGCCGCAGCTTTTTTGGCTGGAGCAAGATTGGTGTCTTTTTCACCGACACCGATATAAATCGGCTTGCCGCGTAGCGCCCCTCTGCCAGAGTCGGTGGTGATTAGACCGGCGTCTTGGCGTCGGCCGGCAGCAAGGATAACAGCCCCGGCCCAGACCTTTGGGCTGCTCTCAAGCATGGCCGCTGCGTGCCAGCCGCCCATGCTAAAGCCGGTGACAAACAATCGTTTCTCGTCAATTCTGAGATGCCCGGAGACGTATCTCTTGACCTCCAGAACACTTCTGCGTTCACGTTTAATATAGTTAACATACTGGCCTTCAGTCATCGGACCTTCGCCGCTGGGGACATATCCCATTCCGATAACAATAAAACCATTGCCGCCGGTGATTTGTTTGAACGGCCAGGTCGTCGGCTGACCGTTCATTCCGTGATAAAAGAAAATCACAGGCCAATCCTGCTCATTTGTATAATCGGCTGGAACATATACTATGAAGTGGTCACCGCCTATAAATTTGTTGTTGGCGTCGATGCGAACTTCCTCGCCGGGGGCAAAATTAGGTTCGTTTATCTCCGCGGGTTTGTCCGCTGCGAAGAGTGTCCCCGCGATACAAAGGCATAACGTCAATGAAACCATTAGTATATGTTTCTTTGAAATCATCTCTGGATTCCCGCTCCCTTAGGGATAAATTCCGCGGGAATGACAATTACGAAATGGCTTGTAATTTTTCTTTTATTATTTCGGCGGCTTTTGCGAGGGCTTCATCGATTTTTTCGGGATTTTTTCCGCCTGCTTGGGCCATTTGGGGACGGCCACCGCCCCCGCCGCCAATCAAGGGAGCGATTTGCTTTACTATGTCGCCGGCGTTGAGGCCTTTGGCGATAAGGTCATCGGTGACACCGGCGAACAAGGTTGCATTGCCGTCTTCAACAACACCAAGAACTATAACGGCGGATTTTGCCTTCTTTTTGAGCATATCGATTGCCTCTCGCGCCTGTTCGGCTGAGGCGGTCGAGAGCCGGCCAATAATCACCGAGACGAGCCCAATTTTTTCGCACCCATCTAAAAGCTGTTTTGCCTCGGCCATAATATCAACGCCGGTCTGCTTCGAGGCGGACTTGAGCTGTTTGGTGAGCTTTTTGTTTTCATCTATCAGTTTCTTGACTTTATTAATAAGGTCGTCAGTTGATGCCTTTAGCGTTTCGCACAAACTCTCGATGATTTCGCTCCGCTTTTCCAAAAATTCGTTCAATTTTTCGCCTGTCAAAGCCGTTATCCTCCTAACGCCAGCCGATATACTTTCTTCCTTGGTTATTTTGAAGCCGCCGATAGAGCCGATTCGAGCGACGTGAGTTCCGCCGCAAAATTCCTTGCTAAAGGCATCGGAGAGGCGGCTATCGTCCTGGGCGCCGATGGCGACCACACGAACTTCGCTGCCGTATTTCTCGCCGAAGAGCGCCATTGCGCCGAGTTTTTGCGCCTTTTCTCTGGGCAAAACGACGCAGGTCACGGGGAAATCGGCGGCGATTTTTCCCCTGACGAGGTTCTCGACTTTTTTTACCTGCTCACCGGTCAAGGCCTTGGGCCAAGTAAAGTCGAACCGCAGGTAATCCGAGCAGACGAGACTACCCTGCTGGGCGACCGATTTGCCGAGTGTCTGCTGCAGCGCCCACTGGAGAAGATGGGTGGCCGTATGATTTTTCATAGTGGCCTGACGGTCGTTGTCAACCATTACCTCAACCTGCTCGCCTGCCGCAAGCGTGCCGGATTTAATTCTGCCTCGATGGATAATGCAGTCGCCGATTTTTTCTGTATTTTCCACTACAAACTCTCCGCCATCGCTTTCAATTTTGCCCATATCGCCGACTTGTCCGCCTGCTTCGGCGTAAAAGCAGGTTTTTTCGAGAACCAAGCCGACAGGGCCGTCGGAAACACCCAATTTCCCTGATGTAATATAATTGCCATCGGAAGTGAGCCAGCCAGAAACTTTGGTAGCGCATCTGTCGCTTTTGTATTTTGGGGAATCGTCTGTGGCGGGAAGTTTAGTATTAGCAGCCAGCGAAATGAAGCTGCTTGTTTTCTGTGCCGCCCGCGCCCTCTGTCTCTGCTGCTCCATAAGATTATCAAAGCCGACTGTATCGACCTTAAGATTTCTCTCTCTTGCCATAAGCTGTGTCAAATCGAGCGGGAAACCGTAAGTGTCATACAGTTCAAATGCATCTTCGCCGCTGATAGTTTTATCTGTTGAGCTTTTGGCCTTTTCAGCGGCGGCATTGAATATCTCTATGCCGCGGTCGAGGGTCCGCCCGAAGCTGGTTTCTTCCGATTCTATAACGCTCTGCACCAATTCCTGTTTTGCAGGAAGCTCACTATAAAAATCCCCCATCAAATCCACTACGGTCGGGACTAAATTAAAGATGAACGGGTTATGCAGATTAAGGACGCGTCCGAAGCGGGAGGCCCTGCGCAAAATTCTGCGAAGAACGTAACCGCGTCCCTCGTTGCTCGGCATACAGCCATCGGTGATTGCGAAGACAAGACAGCGAAGATGGTCGGCAACTACGCGGAAAGCAATATCTGTCTGCTTATTGAGACTGCCGGTGTATTTCTGTCCGCAGAGCTTGCTTATTTTATCAATTATCGGTATGAAAAGGTCCGTGTCGTAATTGGAATTTTTGTTCTGCAAAACTGCCGCGATTCTCTCGAGTCCCATTCCTGTATCGACATGTTTTGCAGGCAGAGGCAGGACTTTGCCGTCTTCGAGACTATCATACTGAATAAAAACAAGATTCCACAACTCGATGAATCTGCTGCATCCGCCGTTGATTTTGCACTTATGCCCCGGCACATCCTTCTTGTCGCACTTTTCCGGGCCGAGGTCTATATGAATCTCGCTGCACGGCCCGCACGGCCCTGTATCACCCATTTCCCAGAAATTATCTTTTCTGCCGAATGCAAGGACACGCTCCTTCGGCAGCGTCGTAACCTTCAGCCACAGTTCGGCGGCTTCTTTGTCGAAATTCAGCCCGTCTGATTTCTCACCCGCAAAAACGGTCGCATAAAGCTTGTCGGGTTTTATTTTCCATCTTTTTGTTATAAGCTCCCAAGCCCATTCGATTGCTTCGGCCTTGAAATAATCGCCGAACGACCAGTTGCCTAACATCTCAAAAAACGTGTGATGATAGGTATCAGTTCCGACGTCTTCAAGGTCGTTGTGCTTGCCGCCGGCACGGATACACTTTTGGCTGTTGACTACCCGGTGATATTCCGGGCTGGACAATTCCAAAAAGATATCTTTGAACTGATTCATCCCCGCATTGGCGAAAAGCAGCGTATCATCACCAATCGGCACTATGGGCGAGCTGGGGACAAATTCGTGCCCTTTACTTTTGAAAAAATCTATAAAGTCGCTTCTTATTTGCTTCGCACTCGTCACTTTCGATTTTCCTTACCTCGGCCGGCTTCACGCCATGCCTTTTGCGGCGAGGATTTTATTTTTCAGCTCCTCACGCAAATCTTTATTTTCAGCCAGATATTTTTTCGCGTTTTCTCTGCCCTGACCGAGGCGGATATCACCGTAGTTCAGCCAGGCGCCGACTTTTTCAACCACCTTGCAGTCAACGCCCAAATCGAGCAAATCGCCTTCGTAGCTGATTCCGCTGTCGAACATAATATCGAACTCAGCGTCACGGAAAGGCGGTGCGATTTTGTTCTTTACTACCCTGGCCCTGACCCTGCTGCCGATGGCATTGTTGCCCTCTTTCAGGGTCGCCAGCCGTCTTAAATCGACCCGGACGGAGGTGTAAAATTTCAGCGCCTTTCCGCCGGGTGTCGTTTCCGGGTTGCCGAACATCACGCCGATTTTCATACGAATTTGATTTATGAAAACAAGGGCGGTTCTACTCTTGTTGATGACAGCAGTAAGCTTTCTCATCGCCTGACTCATCAATCTCGCCTGCAGCGCCATGTGGGTGTCACCCATTTCGCCCTCAATCTCCGCCGCCGGTGTCAGGGCGGCAACTGAGTCAATAACTATAACATCAACAGAATTGGACCTGATTAGCATCTCGGTGATATCGAGTGCCTGTTCGCCGGTGTCGGGCTGGCTGACCAGCATGCTGCTGACATCAACGCCTAATTTTTTAGCCCAGGTCGTATCGAGTGCGTGCTCAGCGTCGATGAACGCAGCCACACCGCCCGCACGCTGGGCGCTCGCAATTACGTGAAGCGCAAGAGTAGTTTTGCCGGACGACTCCGGGCCGAACAGCTCGGTAACCCTGCCGCGAGGAAGACCCATCCCGCCGAGGGCAATGTCCAGCGATAATGAGCCGGTGGGGATGCCCTCAATCCTGGCGTACTTGTGCTCATCCATCTGCATTATAGCGCCTTGGCCATATTGTTTCTCAATCTGTGCAATCACGCGCTCCAGGGCAGCTTCTTTGCCGCCGGCCTGGGGCCTTAAAGGTTCCACTTTGCCTTTGGGTTTACCTTCTGAGGTTTTTTGCTGTGATGTTTTCGCCATTTTACTTTCCTCCGATTGTCTTGTGGTTATTTATTGCAGTTTATAATTTCCTAACAGAGTATAAACGGGCCCGCCCGGCTTCAGCTCGCTTTGATAAACGCAGACCGAATCAGCCGACATCGTTCCGAGCTTAAAATCCTTGTAATCTTCGCTCACTTGCGCCAGTTTAATGCCTGCTGCCGGCTTTCTTATCCTGCAAAGGGTCAGATGACCGGCAAACTCTCTTGTTTCCTCCGGCCAGCCGGCCGAAGCCAATGACTTTTCAATATCCTCCTGTAATTCCAACAAATTCTCTTCTCCCCTGCCGGTGCCAACCCATAAGACCCTGGCGCTTTTGCCGCCAAAATGGCCGACCGATTCTATATCTAGCTCAAAACTTTTATGTCTGTCGGCAACGGCCTTAACTATATTACAAATCTCAACGACTTTTGCATCTTTAATTTCACCCAAGAATTTCAATGTCAGGTGTATATTATCCGGGTTCACCCAGTTGACATCGCCTTTTTTCACATCGACGCCGTCCCGCAATTGCTGCTGCAAATCACCCAACGCACTTCTGATTTTTTCATCAATATCTATCGCGATAAAGCATCGCATTACATCACCACTGCTAAAATTGTGTCAGCTTTCGTAAAGTTTCCAACCTGCCGTCGATATCGGCTTTGCTTATCGAGGCCAGTCCCGCCAGCGAGAAATCAGCAATTGTAAAAGAGGCAACTACCGTGCCGTAGGCGAGCGCCTGTTTCAATGACTCAAAATCAGTTCTGCCGACCTGTGCCAGATACCCCAAAAATGCGCCTGCGAAGCTGTCGCCGGCGCCTGTCGGGTCCTTGACCTCAGCAGCCGGAAAGGCCGGCAGAATAAATCTCTCATCATCGCTGCAAAGTATCGAACCCGATTCGCCTTTTTTGATGACCACAATACTCGGCCCAATATCCAAAATCACATCTGCTGCTTTTATCAGATTATGCTCGGCCGCCAGCATCTTTGCTTCGTCCTCGTTGATAATAAGGCAATCGATTTTTTTAAGCAGCTGGTTCAAATCATCGCGGCTCCCCCGAATCCAGCAGTCCATCGTATCAGCAGCCACAAAGGAGGGGTTATCAATTTGGTCGAACAGTTGAAGCTGAAGTGCCGGCGCCGTATTCGCAAGAAAAACGTATTTGCTGTTCCTATATACTTGCGGCACTTTCGGCGGCTCTTCCGCAAGGACGTTCAATTCGAGCTTGTCTGTGGTTCTTTTGTTAATATCTTCGTGATATGTGCCTGCCCAGCGAAAGGTCTTGCTGTTTTTTCTTATCTCCAGCCCCGCCAGGTCAACATCTCTGCCGGCAAAAACCTTCGCCAAATCGAACGGGCAATCTGGGCCGATGACGCCCACGAGTCTGACCGGCGAGAAGAAACTCGCCGCCATACTAAAATATACCGCCGAGCCGCCGAGACAATTCTCGCTGACGCCGTAAGGCGTCTTTACCGTATCAACCGCTATCGAGCCGGTTACTAATAACGACACTCACCAACCTCCTTTCAACGTATTATCTATTCTCTCTAAGGTCTTCTCTTTACCCAATATCTGGGCGGCATCAAAAATCGGTATGCTGATAGTGCTTCCGCATAGAGCGACGCGCAAGGGCTGGGCGATTTTGCCGAGACCGACGCCTCTTTCCTCGGCCAAGCTGCGCAGCGCCACCTCGATATTCTCCACGGTGAATTGCTCCATAGCGGCGAGCTTGCCGCGAACGGTTTTCAGAACAGCCAAACCATCATTTCTCAACAAAACTTCCTTAACTGCTTTCTCATCATACTCTATCTGGTCGTTGTCTAAAAATAGGAATCTGCTTTTGCGCTCGATATCAGCGAGCGTACGCGCTCCTTCGCAAGCCCTTATTATTCTGCCTAACATCTCATCATCCGCTGATATAACCGGAGATTCGACGGCCTTTAAGTAGTCCTTAAAATGTTGAACAAGTTTTTCTTTGTTGCTTTGCCGAATATGCTCGGTGTTGAAGGCAATGAGCTTATTGCGGTCAAACAAACTGTTGGTCTTTGTCAAACGCGAGAGGTCAAAGCAATCGATTAGCTCTTTAACAGACATAATCTCGCGTTTATCGCCGGGGTTCCAGCCCAGCAGAGCAAGGAAGTTCACCATCGCCTCGGGCAGATAGCCGCTCTTGAAAAAATCAACAACGTTAATTTCCGGCAGATGTACCCCGAGATGAGCAGCCATTGCGTTAATACTTGACATATCCGAGATGGTTTTGCCTGCAACAAAGTCGTTGACTTCCTCAAGTGTGATGTTGCCGATGCCAGCAAGTTTTTCCAAATTGATATCGGGTTTGTTCTTAATGGCGTTGCGCAGGGCTTTTGGACGCTCGCGTTTGGAAAGTTTCCCGCCGGTGTCGCTAACTGTAACGGACATATGCGCATACTTTGGAAGCTCGCCGAAACCCAACGCTTTCCATAGTTCCTGCTGGCCGGGCGTGTTCATAAGATGCTCTTGGCCGCGAATAATATGCGTAATCTTCATCAAATAGTCGTCAACCACACAGGCGAAATTATACGTCGGAAATCCATCGCTTTTTTGTATGATAAAATCAGCCATTTCGCCGGCTGCAAAAGTAACCTCGCCTCGCACAATGTCCTTGACGACAAGAGCTTTATCCTGCGGAACGGCAAATCGAACAGTTACAGACTCACCGGCAGCGCGGGCTTTCTTGACCTCTTTCTCGTCGGGAAATTTTTCGGGGCGGGAATACACAAAACCTTTTTTTTGGGCCTCGGCTTCTTTTCGAAATGCGTCAAGCTCTTCGGTGGTATCAAAGCAGTAATATGCCTTTTTCTCTTCGAGTAGTTTCCTTACGTATTTGTCGTAGATGTCCATCCTCTGCGATTGCAGATAAGGCCCGTTCGGCCCGCCGACTTCCGGCCCCTCGTCCCATTCGATGCCGAGCCAGCGAAGGTCGTCTATCACCTGCTGCGTGGCCGTCAGCGTGTTGCGTTTAAGGTCGGTATCTTCGATGCGAAGGATGAATTTACCGCCCATCCGCCGGGCAAAAAGCCAGTTAAAAAGGGCTGTGCGGGCCCCGCCTACGTGAAGATAACCGGTCGGCGAAGGTGCAAAACGGGTTACTATCATTATAAACCTCAAGAAAATACGTGAAAACGATGAGAGATTAAGCTATATCGGGACTATTGTCAAGAATAGATGGATGTATGCTTGGCCGATTTGCATATCTGACAAGGCATTTTTCTCCTGTCAATTTCGCTCTGGACGGCTATAATCTGCTAAATTATAACACAACGCCAAAAAGGCACTGCTAATATGAACACAAACGATTCTACAACTAAGCTCGACTTTATTCGGGCAATTGTCGCTGAAGACCTGAAGACGAATAAATGGGAGGGGCGCGTTCACACCCGCTTTCCGCCGGAGCCGAACGGCTATCTGCACATCGGCCACGCAAAAGCAATCTGCCTCAACTTCGGAATTGCACGCGAATTCGACGGACTGTGCAACCTTCGATTCGATGACACTAACCCAACCAAAGAGGAGCAGGAATATATCGACGCAATTATCGAGGACGTCCGCTGGCTCGGTTGGGACTGGGAAGACCGCCTCTTCTTTGCGTCTGATTATTTCGAGCAGATGTATAATTGGGCGGTGGAACTTGTCAAAAAAGGCAAGGCATACGTTTGCGACCTCTCGGCTGATGAGGTCACGAAATACCGCGGAACGCTCACTGCGCCCGGCAAAAACAGCCCCTATCGAAACCGCAGTGTAGAGGAGAACCTCGACTTGCTTGCGCGGATGCGCGCGGGGGAATTTCCGGATGGAACAAAGACGCTGCGGGCGAAAATAGATATGGCGCATCCGAATCTGAATATGCGCGACCCTATTATGTATCGGATTCTGCACGCCGACCATCATCGCACCGGCGATAAATGGTGCATATACCCGACTTACGACTGGGCCCACGGGCTTGAAGATTCCATAGAGAAAATTACCCACTCGATTTGCACGCTGGAGTTTGAAAACCACAGACCGTTGTATGATTGGTTCCTCGATGCGCTCGGCATCTACCATCCGCAGCAGATTGAGTTTGCCAGGCTGAATCTGACCTACACCGTAATGAGCAAAAGGAAACTATTGCAATTGGTGCAGCAGGGCAGAGTCAGCGGCTGGGACGACCCGCGGCTGCCGACCATTTGCGGCCTGAGAAAACGCGGCTATTCACCGGAATCTATCAGGAATTTCTGCCAGCTCATCGGCGTCAACAAATTCAACAGCACTATTGATATTGCGCTGCTGGAACACTGTCTCCGTGAAGATTTGAATAAGACAAGCCCGCGCGTAATGGCTGTGCTTCGGCCTCTTAAAGTAATCATCGATAATTTCCCGCAGGGCAAAGTCGAAGAAATGGATGCGGTCAATAATCCCGAAGACCCGGCCGCCGGCACACGCAAAGTTCCTTTCTCGCGGGAGTTGTATATCGAACAAGAAGACTTTATGGAGACTCCGCCCAAAAAGTTCTATCGGTTAGCCCCCGGCCGGGAGGTCCGCCTGCGTTACGCATATTTTATCCGTTGCACAAGTGCTATCAAAAATGCAAAAGGTGAGGTCGTTGAGTTGCACTGCACTTATGACCCTGCGACGCGAGGCGGCGATGCCCCCGATGGCCGAAAGGTCAAATCCACTCTGCACTGGGTTTCTGCAGCCCACGCCTTGCCGGCGGAAGTTCGGCTGTATGACCATCTCTTCACAAACCAAAACCCGGACGATGTCGAAGAAGACAAAGACTTCACATCAAATTTGAATCCAAACTCGCTGGAAGTGCTGAAGGACTGCCGCGTTGAACCGTCTCTGGCGAATGCGAAACCGTTATCTCCTTTCCAGTTCGAGCGCCTCGGCTATTTCTGCATCGACCCGGATAGCTCCCCCGGAAAACTTATATTCAACCGCACTGTAACGCTCCGTGACGAGTGGGCAAAAATTCAGAAAACACAAAAAGAAACGGCAGAATAACAGCTTTGGTTACAGTCATTTGCCGAGAATCATTTTTAGTGAAACAAAAAGCAGCACCGCCCCAAATATCTTTTTCAAAATCGTTCCAGGAACCCCAAGGGCAAATTTGGCGCCGAGCAAGCCACCAATAAAGAAGCCCAGACATACAAAGGCCGCTATTTTCAGGTCAACAAATCCCTGTTTATAATACGCCCACGCAGCGAGCAGGCCGATTGGCGGCACCATTAAAGCCAGCGTCGTCCCCTGTGCGCTGTGCTGTGAAAGGCCGAACAATAAAACCAGTGCAGGAACTATAATTATTCCTCCTCCTATGCCTATAAGCCCACTTAATATCCCCGCAACAACCCCCAGCAGAATATAAAGAAATATATTCATAATTTTAACCTCACTCTGTCTAAGATTTTTCAGCCGAAAAGTTCTTCAAATTTTTTCCCTATATCGGCACTTTCACAAAGCACCTGGCCGACCAGCACAGCGCCTATGCCGATGGCCTTTAGCTTTTCAACGTCGGCTCGCGATTTTATCCCGCTTTCGGCTACAAGCTCCCTTTTATTATCGACAAGCTCCGCTAATCGGCGGCTCGTTCCCAAATCCACCTTCATCGTGGCGAGGTTTCGATTGTTGATGCCGAGAACGCTGTATCCCTTCTTGGGGAAACCTATAAGACTGCGGACCGCCAGCAGCATGTCGGCCTCGTGCACTTCCAACAGGATCGTCAGCGTCAGCTCAGCCGCCGTTATCATTAAATCCATCAGCTTACCGGGCGTTAACGCTTCGGCTATCAATAGTATCGCATCGGCGCCGGCAGCGCGGGATTCGTAGACCTGCCAGATGTCGATAATAAAATCTTTGCGCAAAATCGGCAAATCCACCGCTTCCTTGATTTGATTTATATATTCGAGCTTCCCCTGAAAATATTTTTCATCGGTAAGGATGCTGACCGCATCCGCCCCGCAACTCTGGTAAGTCTGCGCAATCGCCACGGCGTCGAAATCCTCACGAATAACCCCGGCCGATGGCGACGCCTTCTTGACCTCTGCAATAATGTTTATGCCTCGGCTATTCGGCTTGGTAACGGCTTTGTAGAAATTGCGGCACCGAGGCATAGAGCCGATTTCCGCCTTGAGCTGCTCCAGAGTCCTCTGCGAGCGGCGAAGCTCGACCTCAGCCCTTTTATCAGCAACGATTTTATCCAATATACCCGCCAATGCACCTACCCCGCGAGCTTTACATAAGCCATACGAACCTGGCCGAGAGTATTTTCAAGAACCTTTTTTTCCTCTTCGGTCAAGTTGCCTTTGGTTTTTTTCTCAATGGTCTCCAACATATCGATACTGTACTTGGCCAGCTCCAAATCAGGCTCTTTCTCCTCCTGTCCCTCAACCTGCAGCAGGCCTAAGGCAAACAATGCCTGCGTAACAAGCATACTTACCAGCGCTGCAAAATCACCCTTCGGCAAAGGCCCGCGGCGGGATTTATCCCGCTGCGGCTTTTCCTTCTGGGTTTTTTCCTGTGCAGCCAATGTTTCTTTCTCCCTTTGCGCCTGCTGCTTCCAGTCTTCGTCAATTATAATCTTTTTCTCGTCCTTTTTTTCTTCTTTAGCCATAATTTCGTCCCTCGTTCATCATCCCTCGTCCCTCAGCCTTCATACCTTACGCACTTATTTATTTTTATATCGAAACTTCTTCACACTCCTATCAATCTCCCTTTTCTGCTGTCGTTCGGCGATTTTCTTCCGCTTGTCATATTGCCTTTTGCCTTTGGCCAGCGCCAGCTCTATTTTTGCCAGGCCCTTATTATTAAAATAAATCCTAAGAGGCACAAGCGTAAAGCCCCGCTGCTCAAGCTTTATTTTTATCCTGTGAATCTCAGCTTTGTGCAGCAGCAGTTTTCTTTTTCTGGTCGGCTCATGATTGTTTGCACCCGCCTCCTTATACTGCGCTATGGTCGCCCCGACAAGCCAGCACTGGTCGCCCATAATCCTGGCATAAGAGCCGTCAAGGTTGGCTTGGCCGATGCGAAGTGATTTTACCTCCGTGCCCAAAAGTGACATCCCGGCTTCGAACTTCTCGATAAGCTCAAAATTTCGATAGGCCTTCTTATGAACGGTCGCCGGACTTTGATTATCCTTGCCCTTGTGTGATTTTGCTGCCATTTAAGCTATAATATCCGGACAGCAGCAACTTTGCAAGAATAGAGGTTTCTGCAGATTTGCACCGCTTGCTAAAACTTATCTTGGATAGCCCGGTCGAGCTAAGTTTTTCACTTGATGAACCGGATAGCTACCGGATATCGATACGCTTCGCCGCCGTTTGCCTTTATACAAGCGATGATACAGAAGACTATGTCCGCAACGCTGACCGCGAGTCCTAAGAGTGGCGTAACACAGGCAAGAAATCTCAGCAGGACAGGTACAATCCCTACAGCAATAAATGCAATGCCCACAGTAATCTGGAAGTTTAGGGCTTCTTTGCCTTGGTCATCGATAAACGGGTCTTCGGCCTTCTTTAACATCCAGATAATCAGCGGGCCGACAAAACAGGTAAAAAGTCCCAGCAGGTGACACAGCATCCCCCACATTCGGGCGTCTTTGCCCACTTCTGTCGGCTTCGGAGTTCCCTTTATTTCTGCCATAATCCGATTCCTTTCTATTAAATTATACTTGGCTCAACAAACCCAGCTTCTCTTTAACAAAGGCCGCTTAAAAAGGCAAGAACAAAATTTATGCCTCTGCTGTCTGCTATTGTAATGATTGCCCAAATAAACGCAACCGGCAAAACCACCCTTTAGCGCATAAAAAACAGGACCGGGTCGCGGAGGGAGAGAGGAGGAAAAGCGATTAAGACCGCAGTCCTGCTAAATCGTATTCTACACGCCGGCAAAAATCTGTGCAACTTTTTTTGCTAATTTTTTTCTGCCCAAGCCACTACGGCGTTGGTTTTCTGCTCTCCCGGCAGAATTTGCCCATTAACGCCATCGCCTTGTTTGTTCTTTCAGCGGAGCCATCCATCTTTGCGTAGGCCTCAACCAGCTCTAACAAGTCAGGGTCCGGCTCAACAAGACCATAATGGTGTGCAATGTTAACGATGCCGGCATCAAGGCCATACTCCATCGCCTTTGCAGCGTAGGCCCTGCAGACGCCGATTTTTCGAACCGGCAAATCGCGAACGCAATTGCTTATCCCAAGCAGACAATGCACACCTTTCATCTTCGCATCGCCCTTGATTTTCTTTATTGTCTCGAACGCCCGGTAGGTATAGCCCGGCACATTCGGCTCCATCGGCATATCTATCGCCAATGGAAAGACGGTCGAATCGAAAAATATCTCCCAGGGTGCAAAACCATATTCGCCAACTGCTTTCTCGAAAATCTGCTTTGCCAGGAAATACAACTGTTCAACCGAATGCGAGCCGCCCGGGCCGATGGGTGCTCCCTCGCTAACCAAAAGGCCGACAAAAGCAAAGTCAAAATGTTTTTTCAACGGTAGTATTTTATCCATCGTATAGACCTTGACCGAATTTATAAGCGGCCGCCTGATTTTTTTCTTAGTATTATACCACTGCTCCAGGCCGGCCGTCAGAACGTCATCGTTACTGCTGTCGATGCAAATCGGCACGCCACCGCCCCATTTGCGAACCATTACGACGTATTCTAACATCATATCAACGGTAACCTGCGGGTCGTCTTCGCCAAAGGCATCGAGATTGACCGCAATATAATCGGCCCCTTCTGCCGCCTGCGATTCAATCAGGCCCTTGATATAGTTCAAAGGTTCCGACGGCGCCGAATAGGCATCATCGCCGAGCTGCGCCAACTGCTTCATCACAGTGGCGGTTTTGGGAATTGAGGCATGAACCGCTTCGCCAATAGAAATCAACTGATTCTTCATCGTAGTGTTCGGTAACTATTTAATCAATTACCACAAAGTCTCACAGACCGGCTCCATCGAGTATTGCCGGCAGTTTATCTTCCCAGCCCAGCGCCATCAAGTGGATACCCTGGCAGCAGTCTTTAATTTCGTTAATGATTCGTGCGGCAATTTCTATTCCGGTCCGGCCGGATTTGGTTTTTTCCTTATCCGCTTTCAGCTCCTCAATCAACTCCTGCGGCACATTGACTCCGGAGACATTGGCGTTCATATAATTGGCCATTCCGGCAGATTTTAAGATTACAATCCCCGCCATAACCGGCACATTAAAGTGGGAGACCTTTTTCATAAATTCCTTAAATTGCTCCGTATCGTAAACGGCCTGGGTCTGGAAAAACCGGGCACCCGCCTCGATTTTCTTTTCCATCTTCATAATCTGTGGCTCCAATGGCTCCGCTCCCGGAGTAACCACCGCTCCGAGGAAAAATTTGGGCGCCCCATCCAATTCTTTTCCCGCCATATCTTTGCCCTGCTGCAGCGAAGTAGCAGCAGCGAGAAGCTGAACTGAATCCAAATCAAACACCGCCTTGGCCTGGGGATGGTCGCCTAAACTCGGATGGTCACCGGTTAAACATAAAACATTCTCGATTCCCAGCCCATAAGCGCTTAGCAGGTCGGACTGAAGAGCCAGCCGATTGCGGTCCCGGCAGGTCATTTGCAATACCGGCTCCAGGCCCCGCTCGATTAAAAGCCGACAGGTGGCAAGCGAGCCGAATCTCATTACCGCACTTTGAAGGTCGGTAACATTGAAAGCAATTACTCTTTCTCTTAAAGGTTCCACCTCGTCAATGTATTTTTCAACGTTTACTCCTTTGGGCGGACCAACCTCGCAGGTAATTGCATATTTGCCCTGCTCGAAACATTCCCTAAGCTTCATACCTCAAATATCTCCTTATCTTCTCATCAGGCGCATCTGGCTCTTTACCGTTCTATGTCATAAAATGATGTTTTCCGCAGCTCTTTGGAAGGCAGCATTTTGCTGTGGTCTCTTGGTTTGTAGATTTTCTTTAAATTTTCCAGCCGTCCAATCTTTTTTAGGCGCTCATAAATTTTTACCCAGCCGCAATCTTTTTCGCGGTCAACTTCGCATTTGCCGTCCTTGGCGCCGCCGCAAGGCCCGTTAAGCAGCCCCTTCTGGCATTCGACAACCGGGCATATCCCGCCGGTATAGTCTAAGGCACAATCCCCGCAGGCCTCGCAGCGCTCATCTGCCGGCCAAAGCCCCTGCAATCCGCCAAGGGACACGGTGTTTGCCGCCGGGTGCACGACCTTATCCACCACTTTTGCAACCGCCTGAACCCCGATGCCGCAGGTTAATATCAGCAGAGAATCAGACTGTTTGATTTTATCCATTTCCCTGGCTAAGCGAGTCGTTACCAGAACTTTATTGCAGAGAAAATCAACTAAACACGTCCCCGTTACATTCTTGCCTGCTTTCTCCACCTCTGCTTTCATTGCCGATAATGCCTTTTCTCCGCCGGTTTCGCACGCTTCGGCACAACCATTGCAGGCAAGCAGAAATATATTCTTTTCTTCCCTAAGGGACTCTAATATTTCATCCAAAGGTTTATCTTTTGTGAACAGCATCTTTAAAATTCCTCAAGCACCATTTTAATTATTTCCGGAACCTTCCGGCTGACCTGTTCGGTCAGCTCCATCCCATAATTTATCTCTTTCGGCTCAACCCCTATGATTACAATTTCCCTCGGTGCGCGGTTGCACATTTGGGCGGCAGCCAGAGCATCAATCAGTCCAAACTGATGTGAGCTTATTTTCAAATCCTTGTCGCAGCAGAAAATCCGGGCTAATTTATCCATCTCTCCGGCCTTAAGCCGGGCCTTGTAAATAGTGCCGGGTTTCCTGCCGGCTTTTATCGCATCGATAACCACCAGCTTTTCCAAACCCTCTTGTGACAGCAGCATATCCATCGCGGCGGTTCCGCCGTCAATAACTTCTACGTTGTCGAGCAATTCCTGCTTCTGCAACTGGTGTGCTATATGAACGCCGATACCCTCGTCCTTCAACAGGATATTACCCAAACCGAGGACCAAAATGTGTTTATTCTGTCTTCTGTCCTCTGTCTTCTGTTTTCTGTTCTCTTTTACCGCCATATCAAACAACTCTGAATACACCTAATTTGTTCCCCTTTGTGTCAAGTAAATGAACCGCGCAGGCCAGACACGGGTCAAACGCCCGCACAATTCGGACAAGTTCAAAGGGATTGTCTTTGTCTTTCACTTTAGTGCCTATTATCGCCCGTTCTACCGCTCCGGGTTGGCCTTTATCATCTTTCGGCGAAGCGTTCCAGGCGGTAGGCGTAATCACCTGATACCGGTCGATTTTCTTGTCCTTGATGGTCATCCAGTGTCCCACCGAACCTCGCGCAGCTTCTGTCAAGCCCGCACCCTCGCCGGTCTCTGGAACCTGGTTTTCGACGATAACCGGCTCATTGGGCTTTAGCACCTGCAGCCAGTCAACCATAGCGTCGCCGACGAGTTTGGCTTCCAGTGCCCTTGCTGCGTGTCGGCCAAGCACCGAAAACAGGGCATCGACACCGAGGCCAAACTGACCAAGCAGCGAATCAACCAGCTCTTTTGTCCGGCTGTCCGCCTGCACATAATTGCTTACCATTCGTGCCAAAGGCCCGACCTCGCAAACCTCACCTTTATAACGAGGAGCCTTCAGGAACGAATAGGCCTCTTTTTTCCTAAGCTCCGGCCTCGTTTCACCTTGCACCGGGTTTTTTCCGGAATCGGAATCTGCATACCAGGAATGTTTCACATCCTCGGTGATATTTTCTTTGGCAAACGGCTTATGCTGCAAATCCGGCGAAATAACCCCGGCCTTGAACAACCTGCCGGTCGGCAAATCGAAGCCGCCGTATGTAAGAAGTCTTTTGCATCCTTTGCCGACCTCGAAATAGTCGCTGTAGGCCTTCGCTACTGCTATCACGTCCGGAATGTAGGTATTATCAACAAAATCACGTATCTCGTTCAATCGCCACAGGAAGTTAGTGATTTTGTCCTCTGTCGGTTTTTCGGTAACTCCGCCGGGAACAATGCCGACATTATGCGGCATCTTTCCACCGAAAATCGAAAGCATCTCGTGACACTTTCGCCTGATATCCAGCGCTTTTAGATAATGATTGACCAATTCAGCGTTTGCCTGTCCTGATATGCGGTAATCACCTTCGTAGCGAGGCAGAAAAGGCGCCAAATCACCCACCGCACCAGCCGCATCCACATAATCCAGCGCCGCAAGATGATAAAAATGAAGGATATGCGACTGCAGAAAGTTGGAGCCAAAAATAAGAGCGCGAATCAACTTGGCATTATCCGGAATTTTATCCGTCAGGCCGAACGCCTCATCGATGCAAAAAGCCGATGCCGTCGCGTGGGCAATGGGACAGACGCCGCAAATTCGCTGGGTCAGTTGATTGGCGTCCCGAGGGTCTCTGCCTCGGAGGATTATCTCGAAACCCCGAAAAAGTGTGCCGGCGCTTTTGGCCTCTTTGACCACGCCGCCGTCAATCACGGCCTCGACAGCCATATGGCCTTCTATCCTTGTTATCGGGTCAATCTTGATTTTCTTGCTCATTTGAGGTCCTCGAAAGTAATTTTTTCATAAATCGGCGATGTGCCGTCCGGGAACTCCGGCTCAACACAACCCAGACAGGGCGAGCCTGCCTTGATACACCAGTTCACGCCGCTGTTCCACTGCCTCAAGGGACAATCGGCGTAGGTGTAATGGCCCCTGCACCCCAGCTTGTAGAGACAGCCCGGGTCGCCCAGCATTTGAGCGAATTTTCCCTTATCAAAGTCCGCTCGTCGTGGACAGTTCTCGTGAATCAGTTTCCCGTAGATAAGTTTCGGCCGGCCCAGCCCGTCCAAATCAAGGGCTTCGACGCCTGAGAAAAGTATCACAGATATTGTGCCTGTGAACCACTCCGGGTGAGGAGGACAGCCGGGAACGTTCACCACCGGCGTCTTAATCCCTTTTTCATTAAAAATCGTCTTAACACCCTTGCACAAAGTGGGGTTAGGCTTCGCCGCCGGTATTCCGCCATAAGCGGCACAGGTGCCGATGGAAATTGTAAGCATCGCGTTTCTTCCAAGCTCTTCGACGCTTTGCTGGATGGTCAGATGTTCGCCGCTTTTCTCACCGATGCTGCCGTAAAGTCCGCCTTCAGCGGTGGGAATCGCGCCTTCCACGACTAAAATATAGCCGCCTTTTCTGTTTTTCTCAGCGTCCTTGAGCACCTCAATTACCGGCTCACCCTGTCCAGCCATTATCGTTGCGTGGAAGATTAAATTAAGCTGTTGGCCGGGCACAAGCTCGTCGAGCAGAAGATTTTGTATCCTGGGACTGACTGCATTCAAAACAGATATAGAACAGCCCGTGCAACCTGCTCCCTGCAACCAAACCACTGGGTATTTTTTGGTAGCCACTTTTGTCCCTTTCCGTATAAAGTTTGCGATTCATCGCTCGCCACCTATTGCACAATCTGAAAAACCAATAATATCAAACACTTTATCCAGCCGCTATTTTTTTATGACTTTTATTTACAAAGACTTATATAACCCGGAGGTCTTTTTTTGGCACGATATTGCTACGAAAATACTCGGAAAATGTGCTGTTGCGAGGGTTTTAGCGTTGTGGATAACCTGTTGATAACTCAAATTCCGCACTTAAGGAAATCTCTGGCGGCGCCAAATAAAACCGATACGTTTCCGCCGTCACTTTTTAGACTTGGCCACAGCCGAAAATTGCAACTCTTAACTTCCCAGCAACAAAGAAGTTATGCCAGCTCTCGGCGGATATTAATAAAATCAAAATGGAGTCCTGAATACCATATTAACAATTTTGCCAAAACACCCCAGATTAACATCACCTCGGAACGAAATCGGTCCTTAGTGGATAATTCTTAGAAGCGTCCGCGGGCTTGAAAATGTTCCGTTAGCCCCGAATCTTACTTGTTTTACGAATTTTATGGAGATACCAAAAATGCCCGAACGAGCAAAAACATGGCAAATTTCGATATCGCTTCAGCTGCGATTAGACCAACAATGAAAGTTGCGACCGCCCTCGCGCCTTTTATATTGCAGGATACCGCGTATGCCCGATACATCAATGCAACCATCCAGATTGTCATAAGAAGAACTACAATCATAGCAGATCCGAATACCAACACATCTGCGGGATTAATTGCTGCCGCCGGAGCAGTTTGGATAAGCTTGGACATTAGATACGCAAGAACTCTTTGATTGGCATTCGGCAGCATCGCTAAAGCGGCTATCAAATAAGGCCATCTCGCCAATGCCTGCGTCCCGAGAACGTCTATCGTTCTGAAAGCAGACCGCGACACAATCAAACCGAAGAGAAATAGCGGAACCGCCAGACATATCCAGTCAATCAGGCCCTCGACCAAGAAAAACCACATCGGGGCCGCAGCGCCCGTATGAAGGTCGAGTACGCCGTCAAAATGAGTATTGCTGAGCGAGCCGACAAACGCACTTATCAATATAATTGTTAAACCTATCAGCAAGGTCTTAACGCCGGCGATGAATCTAAAAGGGTTAAAGAGCCACTCTATAGTGAGCTTGCCTGCCCTGAGCTTGTCGAAGGGGTCGAACCTATGGCTCAGGTTGCTATTTGCCCCTTTGGTATTAGTTGTAGTTTCAGTCATAATTTCTTCTCCTTGCCGTCTTTTTTGGATTTTTCAGCAGGTTTGATGTGTTCGATAATTTCATCGAGCCGGTTGCGGACCGTCGGGTAACTGAGTCCCAGCAGGTGCGCCATTTCTTTCAACGAGCCGCTTGCCTTGATAAATTCAATGATAAAGCCCTGGTCGTCAAGGGATAGTCTCGATAGCAGAGGCAATTCATATTGGCCTTGTATCTCCGTCTGGCACCGCTCGCAGACAAGACTTTTTACGTTCAACTGGCTGCTGCACGATGGACACGTTGTTGGCAATACTTTCATAAATTTATTTCCTTTTACTCATTAAGCTGTCATTTGGCAGACCCTTGGCTGGGAACGAAAAATAAGCCGGCTATCCGCTTGTTGCCGTCAAGTACGACCTTGGCATCCAGAACTCCTCTTTCAAATTTACAGGTTACGAAAATTACATCATACTGTAGTATCTTCTCCCTTCGAGTCCCGGCTTGCTCGACAAAAGGCCCTGACTGAGCGATTAAGGAATTCCAAACCTCTTGCAGTTTTTCCGCCGGCAGCGCATTTTTCATAGTCCCGTCGAAATTCTCCACCGCCTTTTTGTTATCACCGCTCGCCAGCGCGCTCACCAAATCCTTTGCTAAAGTTTCGATAGATGTAGTTTCGGTACCCGATTCCTGCGAGGATTTTTGGACCGGCTCGACGCCGTCGGTTCTGCCTTTAATGTCCCATATAACTGCAATTACGATTAGCGCTACCCAAATACTAATACCTGTTATGCCTATAATCCGCCTCAACATTATTTATCTGCCTTTCTCTTTTTCTTAATAAAATTAAACCTCTATTTAACAATATTAAACTATTATTCACTTTTTGCAAGAAAAATCTTGATATTTCTAAGTATTTTTTACACCTTAAAAGCCCGCTTTTTAGGCCAAAAACCAACGTAAAGGACAGGTACGACCGTAATGAAGAGTCAGAAAATCAGGCGAGTTAACGAAAAAAACGGGCGTGAATTGGCTGTGTAGATATAAGTATCTGGCTATTGGCGTAGATGTATGTTTTCATTGTGTTCCTGTCGTTTGGCTCAGTTAGTTTTACTACAGAAGTTTTTTCTGGCGTATGAAATAATCATCACAACTCCAAGAAGGACTACTGTGTAAAATATCTCTGAAAACACCATCACCAAACCGAACCATAAGAGCAATGAGGATGGCACATTACACGGCCCTGAAAATCCCACAAACATCGCTGTGAGCACAAAACCAGGTATGAGAATTGCGCACTCATGATTAAAGTATAAAAAGTCAACTACACAAGCCCCAGATATTACAATGAACGAAACTATTGAACAAAGACACACTGTTCTCGCTTTGGGAATTTTTTTTGCAAGACCCACAAGGATATAACAAGAACAAGTGGGAAGAATAAACTTCCGCATATAAGCAGAATTTCATATGTTCTATCGGTGAAACCCATAAAATCCACCTTTCATAATCCAAGACTTAGCACCTGTAACTTGCCGCATCAAGAACTAAGCAAAGCAGTGATTTTTTCTTTTAATGCCTTGCAGGCATTTGTCGGGTCGTCGGCCTCGGTTACGGCCGAGCAGACGGCAATCGCCTTCGCCCCGGCGATCAAAACCTCTTCGACATTGCCGGGTGTTATCCCGCCGATAGCAACGTGGCCGATGCCTATGCCGCCAAGTATCTCTGTTGCCTGTTTGACATAATCCAGGCCGACTGGCTCAGCGGTCGGCTTTGTGCCGGTAGCAAAGACAGGGCCTAAACTTACATAAGTGGGCATCTCCTCGCACGCAGCTCGCAATTGCTCGACGGAATGAGTGCTCTTGCCGATAATTAAAGGCGCCAATTGCAGTTTGCGAACCTGCTCGACAGGTATATCATTCTGCCCCAGATGCACGCCTTCCGCACCGGCGGCAACTGCGATATCGACCCTGTCGTTTATTATTGCCGGCACGCCTGCCTCTTTGCAAACCTTCACGAATTCAGCGGCAAGTGCAAAAAGCTTATCGTCGTCAATATCCTTCGCCCGCAATTGAATGCAGTCGGCCCCGCCGGCGAGGCATTGATGAGTTAAAGAAAGCACCTCGGCAGGTAAACTGTTGCTGATTATTACATACAGCCTGACAGGTTTGAATTTTTCGGCTGTGTCGGCAAAAAGAACAATATCCTTCTCAAGCGTATAAGCGGAGAATCGGAGCTTTTCGATTGTCTGGGCTACTTCGGGATTTATCGTCTGGGTCATCTCAGCAAGGGTTCGCAAGGATTCGGTAAGGCGTTTGCATCCCGCCGTGAAACAATCTCTTAAGTTGCTGCGCCGGAGCTGGTTGTCGACCGTTTTGCCAACACCTACATCGCCTACGCTATCCCTGCCTGCGATGAGCTGGCCAGCATCGAGTTTGCCGATGGCTGCCGAAAGCTCGTGCCGAAGCTGCTTCGTGCGCTCGGTTAATGGGGCGGAATTGAGGGCAAATCTGCAGAAATCCTCTATCACGCGGAGCGCTTCGCGGGCACGATTGAAATTGGCATCGATAATTCTATAAACGGCACGGGCCATAACAGCTTTGATTATACGGTCTTAAATCGGGGTTGAGTAGTGAAAATAACAAACGGAAGCATTATGGAGGATTATTGAAAATGGGCAAGATAGGTAGTTTGGGATAGCACCAAACGCGCATGTTCGTGTTTGAAAACGTCGAAAACTGTAGAAAAATTTGGAAAAATGTATAGAAAAGTGTGAAAAAAGTATAGAAACGGTTGAAAATATTCGACAATTTTTTACCCCCCCCTGCGCATTTGATTGAAATTTTTTTTAGCCACGAATTAGCACGAATTTTTTTGCCACAGATTAACACAAGATTTACACGGTCATATTTTTCACCACCGAGGACACAGAGACAAAGAAAAATACTAAACACTAAATCCTAAATTCTAAAAAAATTCGAACTGCCAAAATACGACTGTGCTTAGGACAAGTACGTTTGCTTAGGGCTTCGTTAAAATATAAAATAAGAAATCCGGGATTACTGTAATTCGAGGAAGATTTTGATATTATGGCTATGCCATCTTAACGATTGTGGCATTGAAAGGTCAGGTTGCGTAGCTGAGTAGATTTAAATGGGAAATCCCGGCTGAACAAAGGAAAGGAAATAACCTATGAAAAAAGCTTTGTTTGTCCTATGGAACATCACTCTGCTGTCGTGCATGACAATCCTAGCCAGCTCATGCTCCCCCAGTCCGACCAGCCAGGTCCGGGCCATGGAGAGGGCGCACAACCTTCATCAGTTAGACAAGGAACTCTCCTTCTACACCGACGATGCGCGGTTCGAGGCGAAAGACGGCAGCACGGTGCAGGGCAAGGATGGGCTGCGCAAAATCTTCACTGTGGATGTCCTTTTCAACAACAGCCTCGCTTTCAGCGACATCTCGATTGTGGGCAACAGTGTCTTCTGCACGGTTGAGGAGAAGAATGACATGTGGCGGGCCCTCGGGGTGGAGAAGGTCTACGAGCGCTGCGAGATAGTATTTAAAAATGGTTTGATTCAGGAAGTCAGAGCGACCAAGTCTGCGCAGTCTGAGTCTGCTGCGGAATTGGACAAGGCCGACCAGGCGTTTTCCGCGTGGGCGGACAAGAACCGCCCTGAGGAAGTTGCCAAGTTGCTCGGCGGCAAGCCGTTCGAGGGGTGGCTTACGCCGGAGAACGCCCTTGGCTTTTTGAAACTTGCACGTGAATGGAAGAAACTGAAGCGCATACAATAATCCTTCTAATCAAGTGGTGTGTTACGTCTTTACATCGGTTTGTTCGGATGCGCTTTGATATAGTCGATTAATTCATCAACTTGCGCAAAGGCGAGATTATTGTAATTCGAGGGAGATTTTAATATTATTGTGGCATTGAAAAGCTTGGTTGCGTAGCCAAGCGTTTTATCCGTCCCGCCTACGGCGGGTAAACTCTGGCGGATAAATATGGGAAATACCATCTTAGGAAGTATTGCGGTTGGAGTGTTATCCGGAAGGGAAACCCGAATGCGGGTTTATCTGGAAACCATATAAACAGTAGTTAGGCGTCATTGCATGCAAGGAAAGGAGCATAAAATGAAGAGTAAACCAAAGAGAAAAGGGAAATGTAAATCAGCTTTAAATCGGGCAGGAATGGTTAATACAGGACAGTTTGACAGTAGTCACGTTGATGTTCATCATGGTGGACAGGCCATGGATACTAATGTCATCCACGCGGACCCAATCCCGCCAGCGTCAAACCCTACGCCTGTGGATGTAACGCCTTCCACTGGAACACCGGGAGGGTACAGTGTGGATCATTCCACCGTAACAGCGGGAGGGTACGATGTGGGTCATTCCACCGGAACAGCGGGGAGTAATGCTTCTTCAGCTACAACACCAAAACGAGGAGTGTCACGGCAACAAAAAAAGAAGCAAGTCGCATTGAAAGCCAAAGAAGCTGTTGACATTTTGGCAGAGGTTCCCACCGACAGCAAAGGATGCTATCTCGAAGCCGCTACTGATGAGTCCGGTTTTGTGATTGATAGCGCGAAGACCGCATCTGCTACCACTTATCCGGTCGAGGATGGTCGAGAGATCGGCATTCGAGAAACCGTCCAAGTTCAACCGGGTGGGGCCATCACTTTCTACACGAATGGACCTTCTGGTTCTCAAGTCACAATTGCCTTAGAGCGCGTCCCGGGCTCGGGTGGTCACAATCACGGTGGCGCAACCACTGATGCAGCCGCAGTTGGGACCATCTCGCCCAACAGTTTCACATTGCCTAACGGTTACCCACAAAACGTGCAATCTGTTTTTCGCGCGCCTACCGTTTGCGGTGCTGTGCGCTATATCGTCCGTTTCTCGACAAACAATCCATCAGTAGAGAACCTAATCGAAATACTATTCCAGGGTTTTCAAGCAATCCCATCGTCCACTAACCTTCGTTTGAAGACGCCTACTACGGAGCACCCCTCGCCATATTGGGCCACACCGGACTTCATAAACAAGCTCGTCCAACTTGCAAATCTTTACGCAAAACAGACCAGCAAACCACTCACTGTCACAGACGCGAGTCTGCCATGGGGTGGTTGCTTCGATCTCGATAAAAATTGGGCATCGCCTCATCACGAACACATGAACGGGCGACAGGCAGATATCCGTAGCAGTGAGATGTCTCCTTCAGAAAAGCAGACATTTCTACAAGCTGCTACACAAGCTGGACTCTCAGCGTCCGAAGAATCAAAACCGCTCCATTGGCACGTGCGTGGGTAAACCAACCGCTAACAAGTCCGTCAACATGGACCCGTGCAGGCAGGCTCCGCACCGCTTGCACGGGCCGGTTATGTCCAACGTTCGGCGGTAGAGATGGCGATAGAAAAGGATGAAAAGATCGCTATGCAATGGCTGAAAAAACAGGGATAAGAGAAAAATGGGGGACAAGTTTTATCCTGCCAGTTTAAGCAAAATACTTATATGCAATTATGCCGTAGAAAATCGTATAATGTATAAAACTTATTCAATTTGGAAGATTGAATATTGGTCCTATTTTGGGAAGGGGAATATATAGGGCTAAAACTTGGGGACAGCAATATCGATTTTAGATTGCCGATTGTTGATTTTCGATTGATATGCAAAAATCCGTGGTTTGTGTGGAGTTTGAATGAATGCGTTTGACGAATCTGGTAATGGCGCTGAGCCACCACTGAAGCGTCCACGGCGGCGCAGATACAGCGGAACCCACCCTAAAAACTACCAGCAAAAGTACAAGGAACACAACATCACGGCCTACCCGGAGATAAAGGCACATCTGCTTGCAAAAGGCAAGACGCCGGCCGGCAGTCATATTCCTGTTCTGACAGAGGAGGTCATAGCGTGTCTGAAACCTGAGAGCGATGAGATTATAGTTGACTGCACTGTCGGCTACGGCGGGCATTCATCCGAGTTTATCAAGCACATAGGGCCCAGCGGGAAATTGATTGCCTTAGATGTCGACAACGCCGAACTCGAACGCACCCGCGGCCGGCTAAGCAAAGAGAACGTGCATGTGAGTTTTTATCGGAGCAACTTCGCCGGGATAGGCAAGGTGCTGAAAAAAGAGAATCTCGACGGATGCGACATTATTTTTGCCGACCTCGGCGTTTCGAGTATGCAAATAGACAATCCGGAACGGGGGATGAGCTATAAGAATGAAGGGCCGCTGGATATGCGTATGGACGACCGATTAAAGCGAACCGGAGCAGATTTGCTCAACAGTCTCAGCGAAGAGGAACTATCCGAGGCCTTTTGGGAACTGGCGGACGAACCAGACCATGAAAAGATTGCCCACAGGATAGTTACGCAGCGCGGCGTGCAGGCGATTACGCAGACCTCGCAGTTAGTTGATGTGATTTTTGACGCCAAGGGCATTATTAAAAAAATCTGGCGTCAGCAGCGCCGCAGTTCAAAATCCGGCTCGCTGCATCCTGCTGCGCGGACATTCCAGGCGCTGCGGATATTAGTCAATGATGAGCTCGGCTGCTTAAGGGAACTTTTAAGAGCAGCGCCATACTGCCTGCGTCCGGGCGGCCGAATCGGGATAATAAGTTTTCACAGCGGTGAAGACCGCCTTGTTAAGCACTCGTTTCGTGACGGTGTCAGGGGCGGCATATACCAGTCAGCGGCGGAGGATGCGACAGTACCGCAAATCAAAGAAATTAACTCAAATCCCCGCAGCGCATCGGCCAAGTTTCGCTGGGCCGCAAAGTGAATTAGGAGCTAACCAAGTGAACCTGCACAGTAATATATCGTATAATAATGGTATTTGAGGAATATTCTGGTATTATTATGGAAACGAAAGGCCCGGCTGCGCGGCCGGGCGTTCTAAATATGAGAAATGTCAAGGAGAACTAAGAATGAGTGAAAACGAAAAGAAAGATGAAGGTCAAAAATGTTGCTGCTGCTGCCAGTGCCTTAAGGCAATTGTTATTGCAATTGTGCTTCTGTTAATAGGGGCAGCAATCGGGCACGTGATGACTATGAAGCATTGCTGTCCAATGATGGGGCCGTGGGGTGGTGGTCATGGGATGAAGGCGTGCTGGGACAGGGGCGACAGGGAACGTGAGGGTGTTTGGGAACATAAGTTCGAGGGAGAAAAGGAATTTCGTGGCGAGCAAAAGGGCTGGTTTGGACACAAGGATGACATGGGAAAGTGCAAACCAGGCTCAATGAAGGGAGCCAGTTTGTCAGAGCCCGATAAAGCCAAATGTCCGATGATGGAGAAAAAAGAGGGTAAACCCGAGAAAGACTAAAAGTGAGACAGCCCGGCTGACGGGCGTTTAATATAATTTATCCGGGTCATCGGCAAGCAGGTTGCGGAAATACGCCGGCAGTTTGGTTTCAAAAGTCAACTGCCGGCCGGTCGCGGGATGTTCGAAGGAGATAGATTTGGAATGGAGGGCCAGCCGCCTGAATTTGTCGGCGGCCTTTCCATATTTTCTGTCGCCGACAATGGGATGTCCCTTATCGGCCAAATGGACGCGTATCTGGTTTTTCCTGCCGGTCAAAAGGCCAACCTCCAATAAACTGAATCGGTCTGTCTCTTTGAGGACCTTATAAGCGGTTCGCGCCAGTTTGCCTTTTGCGGGGTCGGGGGTGGAATAGACGACGAAGGCCTTGTTCTCAGCGAGGTATGAGGTAATAATCCCTTCTTTCTGATCCAGGCGGCCGTGAACTACCGCAAGGTATTTCTTTTCCGTTTCTTTCCACTGAGCATGGAGCTGGAGTTTAATTTCCTCGCTTTTTGCAAAGACAAGGACGCCGGAGGTCCACTGGTCAAGGCGGTGGACGGTGAAAAGCCGGTTTCGCGACTTCGGGCAGCCTTTGCGGACATAATCGGTCAGGAAGTAGTAGGCAGTCCTTGTTTTATTAGTTGCCGTTGCGACCGACAACAGCCCTGCCGGCTTATCCACTACGAGGATGTCTTTGTCTTCGTAGAGTATTTTCAGGCCTTTCGGCAGATGTTTATTAGTCGAACGTTTTTTCTTAGGCATACGGATTTATATTTAACCACAGGTTCCGCGGAAAACAGAGGAAAATACCAAGCCAGTTGCGAGATTTGAATTTGAGGGTAGAATATCAGATTGGTAAATGGTAATTAGTAATTGGTGATTGGTAACTGGTAATTGGGGAAAGGAAAGAAGGATGGAGCTTAAAAATATTTTGTTGGCGTTTATACCGATATTCGTGGCGGTCGATGCAATCGGGGTGCTTCCTATCTTTATCTCACTAACCGAAGAGGTGGAAAAACAACAAAGGATAAAGGTGATTGCGCAATCGATGCTCACCGCAGTGTGTCTGGCGGTCGGGTTTATATTCTTAGGCAAAGGGGTCTTCAGGGCATTAGGTATAAGTATGGGGGATTTTATGGTGGCGGGCGGAGCGATACTTTTCTGTATAGCCATAACCGATATTGTTAACCCGCTCAAGCGAAGACGAATACCAGGCCAGGAGCTTGGGGCGGTTCCGTTGGGAACGCCGTTGATTGTCGGGCCTGCGGTTTTAACCACATCAATGGTTATAATCCCGCAGTATGGATTGGTCGCCACGCTTATTTCTGTTGTGGTAAATATTTCGCTGGCGGGTATAATTTTCAGCGGAGCTTCGGCTGTGATGAGGGTTTTGGGCGAAGCCGGCACGAAGGCCCTTTCGAAAATAATGAGCCTGCTGTTGGCGGCGATAGCAATAATGCTGATAAGAAAAGGAATAGCAGAACTTTTTTAACGGCTCCGAAGTTCAATGTAATAAGTTTATGAAAAAGAAAATTGACAGGTCTTTGCGGCATGAGCTATTTACCCGGCATCCGGGCAATCCCATTTTGTCGGTGGAAGATTGGCCTTATGCCGCCAATTCTGTTTTTAATGCGGCTGCGGCAGAAGCAAAGGGCAAAATAATATTGCTTGCCCGCGTCGAAGACTTTAGAGGCATTTCACATTTGACCGTGGCAAGAAGCGATGACGGAATCAGTAACTGGCAAATAAATCGTGAACCCGCTCTAAGACCTGAGCCAAAAAAATATCCGGAAGAACTCTGGGGCATAGAAGACCCGCGGATAACGCGGCTTGAGGAGCTGAACAAATGGGCGATATGTTATACGGCGTATTCACAAGGGGGGCCGTTAGTATCTCTGGCTACGACCGGTGATTTCAAAACATTCGAACGTATAGGGCCGGTTATGCCGCCTGAGGACAAAGATGCCGCACTTTTCCCTGTTAAGTTTAACGGCCTTTGGGCTATGCTGCATCGGCCAGTTCCGGCGCTTTTTGGTGCTCATATATGGATATCCTTTTCTCCCAACCTTAAACACTGGGGAGAGCATCGTGAGATAATCCAAGCCAGAGGGGGAGGATGGTGGGACGCAAACAAGATTGGATTGTGCGCACCGCCTATGGAGACGAAGGAGGGGTGGCTGATTCTGTATCACGGGGTGCGGATGACTGCGTCCGGCTCAATCTACCGATTAGGGCTTGTATTGTTAGACCTGGAAGAGCCGACGAAGGTCGTTCGGCGCAGCGATGAATGGATTTTCGGCCCCAAGGCGCCATACGAGCGCGAAGGCGACGTGGATGATGTTGTGTTTCCGTGCGGATGGATAAAAAAAGGAGATAAAATTTTCATGTATTACGGGGCAGCGGATTCCCGTATTTGTCTTGCAACGGCTGATTTTGACGAAGTGGTCGATTTTATTCTTAAGTGTCCTTCCGGCGATTATTTCGATACAGATTAAAGAACGAAGGAATGGTTCGACTTCGGGCTTCGACTGAGCTCAGCCGAATGTCCTCACCATAAAGAAATGACAGGCGCTAAAAACTTGAGTTATATAAGAAAAAACAGTAGATGTGCTGTTATTGCAGCTCATCCTGACGACGAAACGTTGTGGGCCGGCGGTTTGATGCTGATGCATCCGGAGGTCAAATGGACTGTGGTAACAATCTGCAGAAAAAGTGATGCGGACCGTGCGCCGAGGTTTTTCAAGGCCCTTGAAGAGTTCGGCGCAAGCGGTTATATGGGAGACCTCGATGACGGTCCTGAGCAGAGCGCTTTGAGTAATACCGAGGTTCAACAAACCATAATGGAGCTGCTGCCTTTCGACAAATTTGAGGTGGTCATTACACACAGCACAGCCGGCGAGTATGAGCGGCATATCAGACATGAAGAAACAGCAAAAGCTGTGATGGGGCTGTGGAGGTCCGGCAAACTGAAGACGGGGCAAGTATGGTCTTTTGCATACGAGGACGGAGGGAAGAAGTATCTGCCGCGGGCCGACAAAGATGCCGATTTGCAGGTGAAACTGCCGGAACATATATGGCAGAAGAAATACAAAATCATAACTGAAATATACGGTTTTAGTAAAGATAGTTTTGAGGCGAGGACGACACCTCGCCAGGAAGCGTTCCGGTATTGCAGAGCTACCTGTTAATGTCCGCTTTCGGCAGATAAATTTGAATTATAGGAGCAGATAAAGATGAAGGTGTTAGTTTTATATGATTACCCCCCATCTCCGGGCGGTCTTGCCACCCAGGGGCAACTGCTGCACAGAGGACTTGAAGAGATAGGGGTTGAGGTATTCTCGGTCAATTTTGAATCGGCGCCGGAAAAGGAGTGGTATTATCGCTGGTTTGAGCCGGATATTGTAGTAGGCGTCGGCTACTGGGGACATACACCTCATTTGGTTCTTCACCCGCAAAGATACGGGATAACGGCGATACCGTGGCTTGTAGCCGACGGATATATGGCAAATTACGGGGAGATACTCGACAAATTACCTTTGATACTGGTTACTTCAAACTGGGTGAAGAAGGTGTATATGCGCGACGGCCTTAAAGGGGACAACATCGAGGTTTTGCCTGTCGGGTGCGATACAAACGCCTTTGTGCCTCGCGACAAGAAAGAACCGAAGGTCGCCGCTGTCCGGGAGTCGCTGGGCGTGGCGGACGACCAGATAATGGTATTGACGGTCGGCGGCGACGCGGCATCCAAAGGGGCGCAGGAGGTGATGCAGGCACTGGCAATAAACGACCCTCACGCACCGGACTGGAAATACGTTTGCAAGGTCTGGCCACAGCCGAGGACGGAACAACAGAACCTGACGGACATACAATTGGCCACTAATTTAGGAATAGATAAAAATGTGGTCTATACCACCGGCAAGGTTTCGCGAAATTATATGCCATATCTATTGGCGGCGTGCGATATTTATGCGGCGCCATCGCGACTGGAAGGATTCGGGATGATTCAGGTCGAGGCGAACTCGTGCGAAAAACCCGTGATAGGGATAAAGGCGATGGGGATGTTAGACACAATGGTGCACGGCAAAACCGCCTTTTTGGCCGAGATTGCACAGGAGATTCGACTTCGTGAGGCGGTCCTCGGAGATGAGTCGGGCTACAAGGCAGGTCATAAGCACATCTTCAAAAGGTCGAGGATAGTAGATTACCGGGCGAGCGTTCATGATATCGCCAAATACCTTATGGAATTGATGAAAGATGCCGGGCTGAGAGAGCAAATGGGAAAAGAAGGAAGAAAACGAGTTGTCGAAAACTTTGACTACCGGGTCGTCGCAAGGAAATTTGTTGAGATAGTTTCAAGACGCTTGGGTATAACATAATAGGTTCGACAAGCTCACTACAAGATGGATAAACAGCAAAAAGAGTTAATAATCAAGGCCGAGGGCGCTGCTCTGGAGGCGCTACTTCACAACAGGCGGGGTGCGCGGGGTTTGCCCCGGACCGCCGGCTGGGGGTATCCTGAACCGTATACGAGGGACTTAATGATATGCTCACTTGGCATATTGACCACAGGGAATGAAAAATTACTTAAATCGCTGCGAAGAGTCCTGGAGATGCTGGCGAAGAACCAAACCGAGCTGGGTCATATACCATCTTTAGTGAACGACCGCGAGGACCGAGGCGCAAGCGATGCAACGCCGCTATTTCTTATGGCTGTCGGACTTTATCGAATGGTAGTGGGGGAGAAAGATTTTCTTAAAGAAGCTGTCCGGAAATCACTGACGTGGCTGAGGTATCAAAGCCCGCCGAACCGATGCCTTGTGGCACAGCAGCCAACCAGTGACTGGCGTGACGAACAGTGGGTATTTGGATACGGCCTATATGTTAATACTATTGTATATACCTGTCTGTGTCTTTTCGGGCAGCACGAACGGGCAGCGGAGGCCAAGGAGGCAATGGAGCGGTTTACTGTCAAAGGCGAAAGGCAGAATCGGCACGTCCACGAGGGCCTGGTCCTGAGGCGCAAACCTTATTACGCCATGTGGTCATACAAGGTTTACCGGAGCGAGCGGTTCGACCTTTTAGGCAACAGCATAGCAATCCTTTCCGGGATAGCATCACCATCAAGAGCGAAGAAACTGATATCGTGGATAGAAAAGGAATCAGAAGCATTAAGAGCAAATGAAGACCTTGCAGTTGATTTGCCGCCGAATCTTTTCCCTTACATCCGGCCCGGTGACCCCGATTGGATGCCACGTTACGAGAAATACAATCAGCCGGGAGAGTATCATAACGGCGGGATTTGGCCTTTTGTTTGCGGCTTTTATATTGCAGCTTTGGTAGCCGCCAAGAAATATATGCTTGCTGAAAAGAAACTTGTTGCTTTAACCGAACTTGTTCGCCCGGCACGCAAGGCCAATGTAGAGTTCGGATTTAACGAATGGCACCGCGCCCAGGATGGCACGCCGCAGGGAGAAGACTGGCAAAGCTGGACCGCTGCGATGTATCTTTATGCAGCTAAATGCGTAGAAGAAAAAAGAACGCCTTTTTTCGAAGAGATTAGAGAGATCGACAGCGAAGGTGATTAAAAAAGGAAAACAGAACTCTTTGCCCGTAGTAATAATGGGGTGGTAAGTAAATTTTGCAGAAAAGAGGGAAGGGCAGCCGATATAAAGTTGGTGGTTCCGCCTGCGCTGAGGCTACGGCGGACAAGCAGGAGCGAGTGTCTGGGTTGATAAGAATTTTTTTATCGGACTTGAACCCTTGAAAGAAAAAAAGTCATACGAAGTAGCGGCAGAATGTCTTGGTATTGCTGCGGCATTGGTTCTTTTGTGCAGTTGCGTCAGTTTCGACATAGGCGATTGGCCAAGCAGGTTTGTGTGGCCTCATAACAACCCGCCAGCCAATTGGTGCGGACGGACTGGGGCTTTTTTTGCGTATTATTTGATGTACTACGTCGGGCCGGGGGTGTTTGTAATATTAGTTTCGGCGATTTGCGTTTTAATGGCGAAACTGACACAACGGACGATAGGACAGGGAGTTCTGCGAACAATCGGGCTGATGCTTGTAACTGCGGCGGCATCGAGCAGCTTCTATCTTATCCGGCCTCACAGTGTTTTTAGCTTTCCGATGGGCTCCGGGGGGATTTTAGGAGTAGGAGCGGCGGAGTTTTTGCGGGGGCACTTTGCGATTCTGGGGACTTTCATACTGATTACGGCGACGTGGGCTGTCGGGATTGTTCTGCTGGCGGACACCTTTATGGCTGGGATGTTCGGGTGGGTTGGTTTCGTGTTTGGGAAAATGGTCGGCGTGGCGTCTCCAGTATGGTCTGCGGCGAGGCAGCAATCGCAGGCACTAAACGAGATATGGCAGAAATTAAGCGCGCGACAAAGGCAGCTTTCTGGCGTAAGCCATCCCCTAGCGGAGACAGAGGTGGAGGAAGTGCAATTCGAAAGTGACTATGAAGATGAAGACGGAGCTGAGGATACAGCCGGCGCTGCCGAGGAGCCGAGACAATTGAGACTGATACAGCCGCAGGTGTGCCGAGCGGCCAAGGCATACGTGCCAATGGGTTCGACAAGCTCACCACAGGCGAGCTATAAGGATTATACACTGCCACCATTAGAGCTGCTGAGTGAGCCGGAACGGACTTTTGCTTCGATGCAGGAGAAGGTTATCAAGGCCAAAGCCACGGCACTGGAGAAGCTGCTGAGTGAGTTTAATGTTAATGCGCGAGTAGTGGAGGCCGATACAGGGCCTGTTATAACAATGTTTGAGCTGGAGCTTGCAGCGGGTGTGAAGGTCAGCCAGATTAGCACACTTTCAAATGATATGGCACGCGCACTTGGAGTTGGAGCGGTTCGTGTTGTGGCACCACTGCCGGGCAAGCATACGATAGGTATTGAGGTGCCGAACAACGAAAAAGAAAAAGTGCGTATAAAAGACCTAATACAGTTAGCCGGGAATAAGCCGCAGGAGATGGAGATACCTCTTTTTTTAGGCAAGGATTCGTCGGGTGAAGCTCTTGTTTCGGACTTGACGACAATGCCGCATTTGCTTATTGCCGGCACAACAGGCTCGGGCAAGAGCGTGTGTATCAACAGTATCATTGCGGGGATACTGCTTACGAAACGGCCGGACGAGGTGAAGCTGATATTGATAGACCCGAAGATGGTAGAAATGACGGCCTTTAATACCATTCCGCACCTGATGTCGCCGATAGTAATCGAGACGCAACGTGCGGTTCAAATACTCGAATGGGCGACGGTAAAGATGGATGAGCGGTATGCGCTTTTTGCGGAGGCGAGGGTAAAGAACATTGCCGAATATAACGGACTCGGGGCCGAGGAGATTGTCAAGCGATTTGGGCCGGACAGCACCGAGGAGGAGGCGAAAATTCCAAAGAAGCTGCCCTACATCGTGATAATAATCGACGAGCTTGCAGATTTGATGATGACAGCCGCCAAGGAGATAGAAGCATATATCGTTCGTCTTGCGCAGAAAAGCCGGGCAATTGGCATTCATATTGTATTGGCTACGCAGCGTCCACAAGCGACAGTTGTTACCGGGCTGATAAAATCAAATATGCCGACCAGAATTGGCTTTCGTGTTGCGGCAAGACTTGACAGCCGAATAGTCCTTGACCAGAACGGCGCAGAAGCACTGCTTGGCCAAGGCGATATGCTGTTCCTTAAGCCGGGCACAAGCGATTTGGTGCGTGCGCAGGGGACATTTGTAGATGAGATGGAAGTTCAGCGTATCGTCAAGTACTTAAAAGAGATAGCTGAGCCGCAGTTCCATCCGGAGCTTACGGAGCTCGGCCGGATAGATACTTCGGATATGGTCAGAGATGAGCTGTTTGACGAAGGGGTGCGGATTATACTGGAGAGCCAGCGAGGGAGCGTGTCACTGCTGCAGCGCAAACTCGGCATTGGCTATGCGCGTGCTTCGCGGATTATAGAGATGATGGCCGGGGCGGGCATTTTAGGCGAATACAAGGGCAGCCAGGCACGGGAAGTTTTGATGACGCTCAAGGAGTACGAGAAGCTGCGAGAGAAGATGGAGGCAGAAGCAGAAACGCAAGCAGAAGCGGAGGAGGATTCAGGCGAGGATGGGGATTCGTCCGGGCCGAATTACGTGAGCGAAGGACAGCGCGGCTATGTCGCAGTTGATAATGATGCCGATTAAGAAAAAAACAGACGACAGAGGACGGAAAAATCTGATTTCTGACTTCATTTGTGGTTGGGTTGTGCCAGGGTGTATGTAATCCGCCAGAAATAAGTCGAGTCCATTTCTCTTGTATGAAAAAACGCTTTTTGATGCCTAAAGGAGCTTTTTTTGTCAAAAAAAGAAAAAAGGTTGATTAGCAGTTTTGAATTGTGTATATTCCTGCAGTTGAAAATGCCCTGTCGCACGGGGTAGCGACGGAAGTTAAAAGTTCAAAATTAAAAGTGTAAATTTGATTTTTTGACTTTCCATGGGGTCAGCAGTTTTCACGGCATGGCTGACTCAAGCCTCCGACAGGGCCAAATCGGCCGGGACAAGACGGTCTCCGTGACAAGACAAAGAGCACGAGTGAAAAGAGCATAAGAGCGAAAGCAAATTTGCGAATTACGCAACTTTGGTATTTTCACGAGAGTTACCCGGTGGTGTAATCGGTAACACAGGAGGTTTTGGTCCTCCCATTCCAGGTTCGAGTCCTGGCCGGGTAGTTAAGAAAATCAAAAATTAAAAATCAAAGATAAAAGATAAAAGATAAGGAAGCATGACGGAAAGAGTTGCGATAATTTTAGCAGCAGGGGTGAGCAGCAGGATGAATACACAAATGACGAAGGTGCTGCATGAGGTGTGCGGACGACCTATGCTTGCTTATGTATTGGACGCCTGCCGCGGAGCCAGCGTTGAAAAGATATACGTTGTAGTCGGCTTTGGCGCAGAGCAGGTAAAGAAGAAGTTCCAGGCCGATGCCGATGTGGTGTGGGTCCGGCAGGAACAGCAGAAAGGGACAGCGCATGCGGTTTTGTGCTGCAAGGAGCACCTTAATGGGTTTGACGGCCAGACGCTGGTGCTTTGTGGCGACGGGCCTTTGATTCGGGCCGAGACACTCAGGAAAATCATAAAAAAGCACGAGGCCGAAAAAGCGGCGGTGACACTGGCGACGGCAATCTTAGACGACCCAACGGGCTATGGGCGGGTCTGCAGAGGCGCAAACGGCAATATCACGGCGATTGTGGAGCATAACGACTGCACAAGCGAGCAACTGAAGATTAGGGAGGTCAACCCAAGCTATTACGTGTTTGATAACAGGATTCTTTTTGAAGCTGCAGCAAAGGTCAAGCCAGATAATGTCAAGAAAGAATACTATCTAACAGATGCGATTTCGATTATCATCGCAGCCGGCCATAAGGTTGCTGCGATTGCGGCACTTCGGCCCGAGGAGGCGATGAGCGCCAACACCAACGAGCAACTTCAGCAAATAAACAGGATTATGGAGAGCAGGCTCTCAGAAAACGTAAAAAGGGATATTAAAGTAAAGGCGGGAAGACAATGCCACTAAATGACAGTTTGAAGGTATTCACCGGCAGCAGTAATGCGGCGTTAGCCGGTGCGGTTTGCAAGTATCTGGGGATTTCTCTGGGCGGTGCGAAGATAGACAGGTTTCCCGACGGTGAAAAAGTTATCAGAGTGGAGGATGATGTTCGCGGGAGGGATTGCTTCGTTGTGCAATCAACCTGCAAGCCGGTTGATGAGCATTTAGTGGAGCTTTTAATCTATTTAGACTGTCTGCGAAGGGCCAGCGCCAGCCGAGTTACTGCGGTTATCCCTTACTTTGGGTATGCACGGCAGGACCGAAAAGACGAAGGTCGAGTGCCAATTACCGCAAAATTAGTGGCCAATCTTATAACTTGCGCCGGTGCCAACAGGGTGCTGGCGATAGATTTGCACGCACAGCAGCTTCAGGGGTTTTTTGATATACCTGTTGACCATTTGACCGGCGAGCTGGTGCTGAACAAGTATTTCAAGGAGAAGAAAATCAGCAAGTTAACGGTGGTTTCGCCGGATGTTGGTAATATGAAGACCGCATCCAGATACGCTTCGCATCTGGGGGGGGAACTGGCAATTGTGCACAAAAGGCGAATAAGCGGCAGCGAGGTGGATGCTCGTGAAATCATCGGTGATGTGGGAGGCAGAAATGTTTTAATGTGCGATGACATCATCGCCACCGCCGGGACGGTGTGCAGCGCAGCGAAGTTAGTAAAGCAACGCGGAGCCGGGAAAATATACGTCGGCGCAACACATGGCGTGTTTGCAGGAGACGCGCTGAAACTCCTGAAGAAGGCACCGATAGATGAGGTGGTGGTTACTGATACCATACCGCAAAACAAGGAGACCAAGAAGCTGCGTAATATCAAGGTCTTAACTGTTTCTGCGATGTTAGGTGAGGCGATAAAGAGAATTCACAAAAACGAATCAGTCAGTTGCTTGTTTGAAGAATTTTGAGAAGAGTCCGCCTGAGGCGGATAAAATTAAAGCGAGGCAAAGGCGATTATGGAAAAGAGTTTGTTATTAAAGGCAGAAATACGAGAACAGACCGGCACAAGCCAGGCAGCGAAGATGCGTAAGCAGGGCCGGATACCCGCAATTGTATATGGGCACAAGGAAGAGCCGGTGGCTATTTCACTGGATGCACATAATCTGGTCGAAGGGCTGCATCACGGGCATCGGGTGATGGATGTGCAAATCGGTAAAAAGCAAGAAAAGATGATTATAAAAGAACTGCAATATGACCATCTCGGCAGAAATATTATCCATGTGGACCTGATGAGGGTTGATGTAGCCGAGACGATTAAGGTGGCAGTTCCTATTGAACTTAAGGGCACAGCCAAAGGGACGCATGAGGGAGGCGTCGTTGAAGTGCATACAGACCATCTGGAAGTCGAGTGCAGAGTAACTGATATTCCTGAGTCTATTGTTGTTAGTGTGAAAGAGATAGGCCTCGGTGATACCTTGCATGCCAGCGATGTCGAGCTGCCCAGCGGGGTGAAGCTGGCAAGTGCGCCATCAACGCTGCTGGTTACCTGCAGCTTGGTTGCTGCCGCTAAGACCACCGAGGAGCTCGAAGCGGAAATGCCGGCTGCTCCTGAAGTCATCGGCGAGGTCAAAGAAGAGGCAGAGGAAGCTGAAAAGGAGCCAAAGGAGTCATCAGAAGAAACTAAATAGTGCCTTTGGTGCTGAGAATAGATGGATGGGCCTGAGATTAAAATGGTTGTGGGCCTGGGGAACCCGGGCAAAAAATATGTTGATACGCGGCACAATGTCGGGTTTAGAGTAATAGATTCGCTGGCTGATTCGCTAAAAATAGATGTAAGGAAGAAAAAATTCGGCGCCTGCTTATGGTCAGGTGAATTTGCGGATAAAAAACTGATATTGCTAAAACCGATGCGGTTTATGAACTGCAGCGGGCAGGTTGTTGCAACGGCGGCAGGTTTTTATAAGCTCGCATTGGGTAATTTGCTTGTGGCAGTCGATGATATGGCGTTAGTGCCGGGCAGGATTCGAGTCAGGATGAAAGGTTCGGCTGGCGGCCACAATGGTTTAGCTGACGTGATAGAGAAGCTCGGCACGGAGAATATAAGCCGATTGCGAATTGGTATCGGCCAAAGTAATAGCAAAGAGGCAGCTTATGATTATGTTCTCAGCAAACCAGCAGAGACAGAGAAGCCGCTGCTGGATGAGGCGATTACCAAGGCACGGGACGCAGTGCTTTACTGGATTGAATATGGTATTAAAGCGACGATGAATAAGTTTAATCCGCCATAGGCCCGCTGCACGTCAGGCGCGGCTGAGGCGGGAAACAGGAGGTAATTAGTTTGAAGACTGTTGTTAAGAAAGGAACCCCGTCTCGCAAGAGAAAAACAAAAGGGGAACCCAAATTGTACGAGGCGATGTTCCTTGTTGATTCGGCTGAGGCAGCAACAAACTGGGAAGGGGTTACTGCGGCTATCAAAAACATATTGGAAAAAGCAGGAGCGGAGATTGTCTCGCTAAGAAAATGGGACGAGCGGAAGCTCGCCTACGAAATTAACGGCAAAGGCAAAGGGATGTATATCCTTTGTTATTTCAGGGCCGAGGGCAGCAAACTGCGGGACATTGAGAGGGATATTCAGCTCTCGGAGCGGATTATGCGAGTTTTGATTCTGTGTGCCGAACAAAGACAAGCCGAAGACATTGAAAGGGGCTCTACTTCCCAAGAGAATAGCGAAATGGGAACCCAAAAACAAACAGACGAGGGACGAAAACAGACAGAGCAAGGAGAGAGGGAAGTATCCGAGCCGGTTGTATGATACACCGGAGACGTATAAATTGAAATGGGATTGAGGTGCATTGTTGACAGATAGCTGAATTATCAATTATAAAGAGGAGTAATATGGCTAATTTTAATAAAGTTTTCCTGATGGGCAATCTGACTCGTGACCCACAGCTGTCCTACACTCCGAACCAGACGGCTGTGGTTGATTTCGGGCTGGCGGTGAACCGCAGATGGAAAGGACAGGACGGCGAAAACAAAGAAGAAACTTGTTTTGTGGACTGCCGGGCATTCGGTCGTCCGGCTGAGAACATAAACAAATACCTGACCAAAGGCAGGCCACTGTTCGTTGAAGGCAGACTGACTTTCAACAGTTGGACGGCCCAGGACGGGACGAAGCGAAGCAAACACCGCATTACGGTGGAGAACTTTCAGTTTCTGGGCGGCCCGGCGGGCGCCGACAGAACTGAGCAGGAAACAAGTGAAAAAAGCCCCGTGGCAGAAGAAGACAGTAATAACGCCGGAACAGATGATATACCGTTTTAATCCCGTATGGTCCGCCGTGGGCGGATGTGAAATGGTTCGACTATGCTCACCATAAAAGAAAGGCAGATAGACAGATAACAAATGGCAACACCAATAAAGAAAAAAGACAATGAGGGAAAAGTGCGTCGTGCGGGCGTTCGGGAGCAGACACAATGTCGCTTTTGCAGAAGAGGCGAAAAATACGTTGATTATAAGGACATCGAGACTCTGGAGAAACTCCTGACCCATCGCGGCAAGATATACTCACGCAAGCGCAGCGGCAATTGCGCCGGCTGCCAAAGAAAAGTGAAAACGGCAATTAAACGCGCCAGATATATGGCGCTATTGCCATATAGTATTTAATGGCGGGTAGTCCGCTGTCCGCCGCAGGCGCAAGAGGAAGAAATTATATGAACGCCGTTAGAATTTATACAACGATGAATAATGTAATTAAGGAGCGATAAGGTGCAGAAACGAGAAAATTCCAGTAAGGCAAGTACTTCTAACATGGTGAAGGTTTTGCTTTGTGAGGATGTTAAGGAGCTGGGCTGGCTGGGAGATGCTGTTGAAGTCAGCGCGGGGTATGCGAGGAACTATCTGCTTCCGCAGGGGTTGGCGATTGTGCCGACCGAGGCGAATTTGCGTTCTCTGGCAAAGGAAGCGGCCACACGAGCAGAGCAAAGGAAGCTCGATAGGGAGCGGCTGAAAGAAGCGGCGGCAACGGTGGAAGGGGCGGAAGCTGTCGTCGCCGCCAAGGCGAACGAGCAGGGAGTCCTGTTCGGCTCGGTCGGGGCCGGCGAGATAGCAGAGAATCTCCGTGCGCAGGGCTTTAAGGTCGCCGACGAGATGGTTCAATTGGCGGAACATATAAAGCAAGTGGGAACGCACAGCATAACGCTTATATTCGATAAGGATTTGACGGCTACTGTTAATGTTGTCGTTGTCGCTGAATCGGCCACAGGTCCGCCGAAGGCGGATGAAAATAAACCAGATGACCAAGGCAAGTAAAGAAAAAGTCGTTACGGCCACTCGTCAGGGCAAAGGCCCTGCTGTAGTCCCGAAGAGAAACACGGCTGTTGGTGTCCCTGCATCAAATATTGGTGCGGAATCGGCTGCCGGGACCCTAAGGGGTATGCCGGAATCGCTGGCGGCAGAGGCGGCGGTGCTGGGCTCGATGATAATCGACCCGGAATGCATCAGCGAGGTTGTCGAGCAGCTCAAGACAGAGGCCTTCTACCGAATCGAGCACCAGATGATATTTGACGCTCTGGTTGCGCTTTACGAGAAAAATAAAGGCGAAGCTATCGATGCTGTGCTGCTTCGCGATGAGCTTGAGAAGCGCAAACAGTTAGAGGATGTCGGCGGGGTAGAATATCTTGCGAGAGTTATGGATTCTGTGCCATCTTCGGCCAACGTGATGTATTATGCCGGGATTGTCAAAGATAAACAACTGCTGCGAGAGCTTGTTGCCGCTGCCAGTGAGATTTTGAGTGATGCATACAGCGGAGACGGCGAGGCGGGTGAAAAACTTGATGAGGCTGAGCGCAAAATTTTTACCGTTACCGATAAAAAGATAAGCGGTTCTGCCTCTGAATTAAAGGATTTGATTTTTCGCGCTTATGAGCTTATAGAGAAGCGTAAGGACAGCATTGTTACGGGCCTGGCGACAGGATATCATGAACTTGATGGGTTAACGTGCGGTTTGCAGGATGGGGAGATGATAATCATTGCCGGCAGACCAAGTATGGGAAAGACGAGCTTAGCATTAAATATTGCCGAGTATATCGGCGTGATAGAAAAGGCACCGGTTGCGATATTCTCATTAGAGACAGGCAGGCAGCAGTTAGCTGAGAGATTTTTGTGCAGCAAGAGTAAAGTTGATGCGCAGAAAGTCAGAAAAGGGATGCTGGATACTGAGCACTACGAGGCGCTTCGGGATGCCTGCAGCGAGCTGAATGAGGCACCTATTTTTATTGATGACACCTCATCGTTGACGCCGCTGGAACTTCGCGCAAAGGGAAGAAGACTGAAAAGTCAGCGCGGCATTCGATGCATCATAGTGGACTATCTGCAATTGATGCATTTGGGAACAAGCAGGGTTGAGTCTCGCCAGCAGGAAATTACGATAATTTCGAGATACATCAAGGCCTTGGCGAGAGAACTGAATATTCCCGTTGTAGTCTTGAGCCAGCTGAATCGCTCACCTGAAGGCAGAGAGGGCCACCGGCCGAGGATGAGCGATTTGCGGGAGAGCGGCAGCATTGAGCAGGACGCTGATGTTGTGATTCTGCTACACCGCGAGGATTATTATCGCCGCAGCGAAGACGAAAAGGATTACAAGCCGGATAATACCGCCGAGCTGATAATAGCCAAGCAGCGTAACGGCCCGACCGGAAACGTCGAACTGAGATTCATGGAAAGGTTTACGCGGTTTGAAAATGCTTCCTATGCGTCCGCTGAAGGCGAAGTCAAGGACGGCGTGCCATTTTAAGAATTGATTATTGAAAGGAAGCAATGAAAAAGTCTTACTGTCCACCACTTACCCTTTGCTGTTTGCTATTGCTCACAAATTCGGCCTTCTCTGCCGACAATCAATTACCAATCGGCAGCATCGGCACAGCAGGTAACGTCAGCATCAGTAGCGATAAGATTTTGTCGAAGGTTCGCAGCAGAGTCGGCCAGCAGTTTGACGCTGCTACCGCCGCTGAGGACGCCAAGCGCATAGCCGAGTTGCCGGGCGTCGAATACAGTTATTACAATACCACAGTCGTTGATGAAAAAATCCAATTGACTTTTGTTGTTGTCGAAAGAAATATCATCAGGTCGATTGTTTTCACAGGCAACCGCAAGTATAAGGCCAAGACTCTGGAGGGCAAACTGGGCTTTAAGAAAACCGATTACCTCGAACCAGCTACGGCTGAAGCCGGAAGAAAAACAATTGTTGAATTTTACCAGAAAGAAGGATTTGCTTTTGCCCAGGTGAGCTTAGATACCGAAAAGTTATCCACAGGAAATGTGATTTATACCATTGACGAAGGGCCGAAAGTCAAAATAGCAGCGGTAAATTTCAGCGGCAATAAAGCCCTGAAAACCCAGGCGCTTAAAAAGGCCATAAAGACAAATACAACAAACTGGGTGGTTTTGCCGAGCTATTACACTGAAGAGAAAATAACCAAGGATGTTACAAAGCTGCAAAATATCTATTACAACAGGGGTTTTTTAGACGTCGGCATAACAGCAGAACGAGAATTTACCAAAGATAAGAGCAAAGTCCGTATCACTTTCGTAATTAGTGAGGGACGTGCCTATACCGTTGAGAGGGTTGTTATCACAGGTAACAAGCACTTTGACACAGAGCAGCTGTGGTCGGAGCTGAAATTAAAACAGGGGCAAATCTATAGTGAGCGAAGAGCTGCTTCGGACGTTGGCCAGATGCTTAAGCTTTACCGTGAAAACGGTTTTATCAATGTGAAGGTCGAGCGGAACAACAAGTTCATTTCCGAAGGCAAGGTCGATGTTGAATTAGAGATAACAGAGGGAGAGCGTTTTCGAATCGGCCGGATTAATATAACCGGCAACGAACAAACACAGGATAAGGTCGTCAGGCGGGTGCTGAATGAATATGATTTCCTGCCGGGGGAGTGGTACAACGCAGATATAGCTCGTGGGGACGGTAGCGGCGAGCTGGAAAAAGAGGTGAAAAGAAGGGCAGTGACCGAGTCGGCAACTATTACGCCGCGAGGAGAGGCGGTCGGCCAAAGGAACGCAGAGGTAAGCATTATTGAGAGCCAGACTGGTATGGTGATGCTTGGAGCAGGGGTAACCAGCGACAGCGGCGTCATAGGGCAGGTGATGTTTGAGCAGCGAAATTTCGACATCAGCGATTGGCCAAAAAGCTTTAGCGAGTTTATCACGGGGCAGGCATTCAAAGGCGCAGGGCAAAGTTTGAGAATTGCTCTACAACCGGGGACGGAAGTCAGTGAATACTCGGTTAATTTCTGCGAGCCCTACTTTCTGAACAAGCCTGTCTCTCTTGATGTGGCTGGCTCGAGCTGGCAGAGGGACAGAGAAAGCTATACTGAAAAGAGGCTGAAAGGGTATGTGGGGTTCGAGAAGCGATATAAAGACCACTGGACCAGAAGTCTCGGCCTTAGAGTGGAAAATGTTAACATCAGCAACATCGATTCCGATGCCCCTGAGGAAATCAAGTCTGTTAAAGGCGATAATGTTCTTATGGGGGCTAGGGTCGGCGTCGGAAGAGACCTTACCGACGACAGGTTTAACCCGACCAAGGGCTATAGTTTTGAAGTTGGTTACGAACAAGTTGCCGGCGACAACATTTTTGGGGTACTGAGCGGCGCCCACAGATGGTACCGGACGCTCTCCGAGAATTTAGCTGGGCGGAAGACGGTTCTGGCAACTAAACTGCTTGCGGCGGGCGTGATAGGCGATGCACCGCCTTTTGAGAAATTTTATGCCGGCGGCACGGGCACTTACGGCATCAGGGGTTTTAAATACCGAGGCGTAAGCACCAGAGGCGGTGTCGGCAAGGACCCGATAGGCAGTGACTGGATATTTCTGGCTAGTGCTGAGGAAACTGTGCCTTTGTCGAGCGAGACCTTTTCAGCATTATTTTTCGTTGACAGTGGAATGATTGATTCGGGTGGTTACCGTGCAGCGGTGGGGACAGGCATCCAAATACTAATACCTCAGTGGTTTGGGCCTGTTCCGATGAGATTGGAACTTGCCGTACCGGTGATGAAAGGCAGTGAGGACGAGACGCAGGTTTTCAGCTTTTCCGTGGGGAGACTGTTTTGAGCGTTCAACAAACAATCAAGGATGTATATAGAAAGGTTCGAACTATGAAAACGAAGAACGTTGTTTTGATGGTAACTATCTGCATAATAGTTTTGGCGATGGTCGGCTACGAGTACAGAAGAAACGCTCAGCATATACAAAAAATCACCGCCGAGCAGAAAAATATCCTCCTCGAGCTGGGAAAGCTCAACAAGGAAATTGAGGACTTAAAGGCCGATTCAAACGCCTTTAAGCTCGGCGACAAAGATTACGCCAAAGAGATGCGGGGGCTGATGGAAAAACAGTCCCAATTGCAGGCACAAGAAGAATCCCATCCGGTTGAACTGAAACAATCCGGCACAGGACTGAAGGTTGCGGTTGTCAGCGTTCGGAAAATCTTTCAGGGGTGTAAGAGAAGTGCCAGCTACAGGGAAGGAGCTGTCGCCGAGCAGGACAAGATTATTGCGGAACTGGAGAAGCTTTCCAAGGAAATCGACGCCGATAAAGCAGGACTGAAAACGCTGAAAGAAGGTAGCAGTGATTATATGGCCAGGACAAAAGATCTGTTCGAAAAGCAGGCCAGCTATCAGGCGCAACAGGAATTCTACAAGCAGCAAATGGAGCTAAAAGACCAATTATGGACGAAGGAGCTTTATCAGGATATTTTGCGGATAGCCAGCGGGGTCGCAAAAGAAAAGGGTCTGGACCTGGTGTTTAGGGAGGATGAGGTAGATTTTTCTGAGACAAATGTCAGCGAGCTTGGGCTGGCAATGAGGACACAGAAGCTGCTGTATAGCGGCGGCTGTTTGGATATCACCGATGAAGTAACAGCTCGGCTGGATGCGGAAAAATAGTTTTGAGCTACAGCTAAAACTCAAAGCTAAATCCGCCTACGGCGGATGAAAAGGTTCGGGATGAAAATGACGGTTGCACAATTGGCTGAGCGGATTGGTGCTGAGTTAGTGGGTAACGGCTGCGGACAGATAAGTGCTGTGGGTGCGGTAGAGACGGCCGATGAGAACGATGTTACTTTTATTACGAATAACAGGCACATACCTCGACTCAAAAAGTCGCGTATGGGAGCGGTTATTGTCGGCAGGCGTATTGAGGGGCTGGCCAAGCCGCAATTGATTGTTAAAAATGTCGATGCGGCCCTGATAGAGATGCTGAATGTTTTTGCACCCAAGCTGAAAGCTGCGGCTGAAGGAATTGACCCAACGGTGAAGGTCGGGCAGAATGTAAAAATCGCCAAGGGTGTTTCTGTCGGGGCGGGTGTAGTAATTGACGATGGAGCTGCAATCGGTGAAAACAGCGTAATTGCCAGCGGATGCAAAATAGGTGAAAATTCAAAACTCGGTAAAAATTGTCGTCTTGACAGCAATGTTGTTGTTTATCACAACTGCGTTATTGGCAATAATGTGATTATTCAGGCCAACAGCACCATCGGCTCAACCGGTTTTGGTTACTCATTTATCGACGGCAGCCATAAGCTTATTCCGCACAACGGCGGAGTGGTGATAGAAGACTTTGTCGAGATAGGAGCTAACTGCTGCGTTGACAGAGCGAAGTTTGGAAATACCGTAATCGGAGCAGGGACAAAGATAGATAACCTTGTGCAAATCGCACATAATGTAGTAATCGGCAAATGCTGCCTGATAGCGGGGCAGGTAGGTATCTCAGGCAGCTGCAAGATAGGCGATGGTGTTGTATTGGCCGGCCAAGTTGGCCTGGTGGATAATATAGAGATAGGAGAAGGCACTATGATTGGCGCTCAGGCCGGCGTTATGAGCGGTACCGCAGCCGGCGCAAGATTGCTTGGCTCACCGGCAATTGACATTAGAGATGCAATGAAGGTATTCGGCTTGATGAAGCGTTTGCCGGAACTGGCTGAGTCGCTCAAGCAACTACGCAAGAGGATAGAAAAACTTGAAGCTGCAAAAGACGATAAAAAGTGAAGCGAGGGTATCCGGCAAAGGTCTGTTTGGCGGCAAGGAGGTGAAAGCTGTTTTTCGCCCTGCTCCTGTCGACAGCGGAGTGGTTTTTGTGCGGACCGATGTCGCCGAGCCGGTGCGGATTAGCGCTATTGTTACAAATGTTGCTGAGCGAGGCCGACGCACGACGTTAAAAAAAGGTTCCGTGAGCATAGAAACAATTGAGCATTGTTTGGCTGCAGCCAGCGCTCTGGGGATTGATAATCTGATTGTAGAAGTTAACGGCCCAGAGATGCCGGCTCTGGACTGCAGCAGCGCCGAGTACTTCAAGACTCTCAAGCGAACCGGGCTGGTTGAGCAGGCAGAAAAACGCAAAGAGTTCGTTATTAGTGAGCCGGTCAGTATTACCGCTGGTGATGCATCGATATATGCCCTGCCATACGCGGATGACGGCTTAAATATTACCTACGACCTTGATTACAGCGGTCATACAGGTATCGGCAGGCAGATTTTTAGCTGTCGGGTGACGCCGGAGGGTTTTGAGAAACATCTGGCGCCGGCTCGAACTTTTTTGTTCGAGGCAGAGGCGATGCAATTTCAAGCTCGCGGAATTGGAACACACCTTAGCCCTCGTGATGTTCTGGTTATCAGCTCAGACGGCCCGATTAAGAACAGTTTCAGATTCCCTAACGAGTGTGCCAGGCATAAAATCGTTGATTTGATCGGCGACCTTGCGCTGGTCGGGCGGGCTGTTAAGGGAAGAGTGGTGGCCTATAAGAGCGGACATTCATTAAACCAGCAGCTTGTAAGAAAACTGTATGAAGCGGCTGAGCAGCAGGAGCGTATCCAGAAGTTCGGAACTGACGCACTTTTAGATATTCGGCAGATTGCCAAGATTCTGCCGCATAGATACCCATTTTTGCTGGTGGATAAGGTGATTGAAATCGAAGGCGATACGCGAATAAAGGGGATAAAGAATGTAAGCTTCAATGAGCAGTTTTTCCAGGGCCACTTTCCAGGCACACCTATTATGCCGGGCGTTCTTATCGTAGAGGCAATGGCGCAAATGTCCGGCTTACTGTTCGCACAGAAACTGGAACATGCCGGCAAATTGGCGGTGCTTTTTAGTATGGATGATGTAAAATTGCGCAAGGCAGTTGTCCCCGGCGACCAGCTTGTCCTTTCCGCTGAGACGGTCAGGATGAGGAAAAGAACGGCACAGTGCCGGTGCAAGGCAATGGTAGGCAAAACGGTAGTTGCTGAAGCGCAAATCAAGTTTATGCTTGTAGATGAAGAGAAAGTGTAAAAAAATCGTGACCCGTCGCCAGGCCCTCGAAAGACCCGTGCGACGAGCAGAGGTGAGATACGAGAATGATTCAAGTGCATCCAAGTGCAGTAGTTAGTAAGCAAGCTCATCTGGCTGATGGTATTGTAATTGGGCCGAATTGTGCTATCGACAGCGATGTTTCAATTGGTGCCGGCACAGTGCTTGATGCTAACGTGGTAATAAGCAAAGGCGTCGAGATTGGCCGGAACAATCACTTCTTCCCCAATTGTGCGATAGGAGGCAGGCCACAATTGCTGAGCTTGGGTGCAGATGACGAGATTGGAGGGCTTGTCATAGGCAATAACAATACCATCCGGGAACAGGTAACAATTCATCCGAGTATTTATCCAGGGCAGGCCACGAAAATAGGAAGCGATAATCTCCTTATGATTGGAGTGCACATCGGACATGACTGCATACTTGAAGATAAGATTGTTTTGAGCAACTACGTGCAGATAAGCGGGCACTGCAAGATAGAGACGGGAGTTTGGCTTAGCGGTGTGGTTTTGCTGCATCAGTTTGTAACTGTCGGCAAGTGGTGCTATGCTGCGGGGCTTGCGGGGATTAATCGGGACATTCCGCCATTTCTTATTGTCAGCGGTCATTATCCGCCAAGGATTCGGGGCGTTAATAAGCGGGGGATGGCGCGAGCCGGTTTGAGCGAGCAGCAGCAGCAGAAAATAATCGAGGCCTACAGGAAGCTCTATCGCCAGGGTGGAACACTACAGGAAAATGCAAAGTCCCTGGAACAAGAAAACGGACTTGATGAGAATGTTCGGGCTATGCTCGAGTCGATAATCAGGAGCGGCGAGCAACAATTCGGCAGATACCTCGAGAAATTCAGAGAACATAGGACGGAGGACAGACAACAGACGACAGATGACGGATGACGGACGATGGAGAATAGACGAATACGCACCGCTGTTATAGGCGCAGGCAAAATGGGGGCGATACATGCGAAGGTCTATGACAGTCTGCCGCAAAGCGATTTGGTCGCTGTCGTTGATACGGATATCGATAAAGCCAGAAAGCTCGCCAGGAAATATAAGTGCTCTGCGTTTGCAGACAGCAAGGATATACTGAGTAAAATTGATGCGGTAACAATAGCTACGCCGACGACTGCGCACTATGAACTGGCAAAGCTTTTTATCGAAAACAACGTTGCAGTGATGATTGAAAAGCCGCTGGCATCCGATGTGAGCCAGGCGAGGGAGATTGTGGAGATCGCGAAGAATCGTGGCGTTGTTGCTGCTGTCGGCCATTCCGAGCGGTGTAATCCTGTTGTTCAGGCGATGAAACGCCTTGAGATTGAGCCGAGGTTTATCGAGTCCACCCGTATTAGTCCGTATCCTTTCCGCTCGACTGATATTGGTGTCGTGCTGGATGTGATGATTCACGACATTGACATTATTTTGTCTCTGGCGGCAAGTAAGGTGGAAAGAGTTGATGCTGTTGGCATAGGCGTTATTGACCCCGACAAAGAGGACATTTGCAATGCGAGAATAGTTTTTGAAAATGGCTGTATTGCAAACGTTACCGCCTCCCGGCTGGCGCTTAAGACTGAGCGAAAAGTGAGGGTCTTCAGCAGGCAGGCGTACCTGAGCCTAGATTATTTCGGGAAAACCGGCACGATTATAAAGGCCGATACCGACAACATCGAGCTGATAAATAAAATCCGCCAGCTCAAACGGGGCGGAAAGTTTGATTTGTTAAAGACCGACTGGACAAAGCTGGTTCATTACGAGAAGCTGCAGATAGATGACAAAGAGCCGTTGCGCCTTGAGCAGGAATCTTTCTTAAAGGCGGTGACCGATAAGGGGTTAAAGCCCGAAGTTAGTGCCGAAGAGGGCCTGGCGGCGCTTCAATGTGCCGAGATGATTCTTGCCTGTATTAAAAAACACAAGTGGGATTAAAGAACTCTTACTCATTACTGATAATTGATGATTTCTAAATTTTTTGTTTTTGGAGGATTGTCTTATGATTCGCAGGATTTTGTTTATTTTACTGTCGGCTACATTTTTAATTGTCGTTACTGCAAGAAGTGAGGAGCCGAAACAAATGGACGCAAAACCAAAGAAGGTAAAACTGGAAACAACTATGGGCAATATTGTCATTGAGCTTGATGAAAAAGCGGCGCCGGTTACGGTCAGGAATTTCCTGACGTATGTGGAGGAAGGTTTCTATGATGGGACGATATTTCACAGAGTGATACCGAACTTTATGATACAAGGCGGCGGATTTACGCAGGATATGGCGCAAAAGAAAACACATCCGCCTATTATCAACGAGGCCAATAATGGATTGAAGAATAATCGTGGCACTATCGCAATGGCGAGGACGAACAACCCGGACAGCGCAACATCACAGTTTTTTATTAACCATAAAGACAACCCGAATCTGAACTACTCCGGCGCCAACAATCCGGGATATGCGGTATTTGGTAAGGTTGTTGAGGGGATGGAAGTTGTGGATAAAATCGCAGCCGTTAAGACGACACAAAAAGGCCCGTACGCCGACGTTCCCGTCGAGCCGGTAGTGATAAAATCAGCGAAGGTCATTTCCGATAAATAGAGGTGAACAGCCCCACCTGAAACACAGGACTGAATTCAGTTAAGTTTTTAGCTTTAGCGTGCTGACTAACTGGTGAGCAAGTCGGGCAGGTTCGGGGATGCGGTATTTGGTTGTGCAGTCGAGCGTGATTTTTATAGCATCCTCCAGCAGACACTTGTTGCCTACGGAGACAAAAACTGGAGCGACATTGGTGCGTGTTCTGACTACCGCGCCGATAATATCTCGGCCATCTTTCAGCGGGCTGTAATATCCTTTTTCGAGTGCCGGCTCTTCAAAGCTTCCAGTTAATCTGCTTTTTGCGCAGCCGATAGTGGGTTTATCAAAAAACAGGCCAAGATGAGCGGCAAGGCCGAGTCTGCGAGGATGGGCGATGCCTTGGCCATCAATAATGAAAGCATCCGGCTCATTTTTTAGTTTTTCGACAGCAACGATACAGGCGGGTGCTTCACGGAAGGAAAGCAAGCCCGGGATGTAAGGAAACGTGAGCTTCTGCACCGCGTTTTCTGTTTCAATTAGTTCAAGGCCCGGCAGCTTCAAAAGAACCACACACGCAACGATTCGTTTCTTATCCCTGCTAAAGGCACAATCAATGCCGGCAATTGTTTTGGGTTGGTTTTTTAATTTAATCAGCCGCACCTTTTTGCATAAGTTTTTCTGCAAAGCTATTGCCTGAGAGTAAGACAGATTCCAGTTATGTAACTTTTTTATCTCCATACTTATTATGGCTTCCTGCTTACGCAGGGGTGAAAGGGCAGCCAATCCGGCTACGGCTCGGCGCCTACGCCGAGACGAGAAACATTTTACTTTCTTGTGGGGTTTTGTTACAATTATTAGTTTGTGTTATTGTGGATTTTTCGCAGGGCAGCTACTTTCGGCGGTGAAGAGATAATATGGCAGGACGAGCGGAAAAAGTGATTAAGATTACGGGGGCGGCGGAGCACAACCTCAAGAACATCAATCTGAGTATTCCGCGGGATAAATTAGTGGTGATTACGGGGATTTCCGGCTCCGGCAAAAGCTCACTGGCCTTCGATACTATTTTCGCTGAGGGCAGGAGAAAGTATGTCGAATCACTCAGCGCTTATGCGAGGCAGTTTCTCGAACAGATGCAGAAGCCGGCGGTGGCTGATATTACGGGTCTGCCGCCTACTATTGCAATTGAGCAGCGAAGCGCCAGCAGCAATCCGCGCTCGACGGTGGCCACCACCACCGAAATCTATGATTATTTCAGATTGCTTTTTGCCCGCGTCGGTCAGCCGCACTGCTGGGTCTGCGGAAAAGAGATTACGAGTCAACATTCATCACAGATAGTCGAGTCGATACTTGCCCGGCCTGAGGGAACGAAAATCCAGATATGCGCACCGCTGATTCGCGGCAAAAAAGGCGAGCATCGAGATATTTTCACCGGTATACAACAACAGGGTTTTGTGCGTGTGCGTGTTGACGGCGATATTTATGATTTAAAGAATGTCCCTCTTTTGGACAAGAACAAAAAGCACGATATCGCAGCAGTCGTTGATAGGCTGGTTATTAAGGATTCGGTTAGAATTCGGTTAGCTGATTCGGTGGAAACGGCACTGAAGCTGGCTGATGGGATAGTGCTGGTGCTGGTGCAGAAGCCGGGGGCAGATACGCAAAGTGGCAGAGACAACAAGTGGAAGGATGTTATATACAGCGAAAAGTTTGCCTGCCCCAAGCATCCACAGGCATCTCTTGAGGAGCTGTCGCCGCGACTTTTCAGCTTCAATAGTCCTTACGGCGCCTGCAAAAGCTGCGACGGTCTTGGGACAATTCTGGAATTCGACCCTGATTTAATCGTCCCTGACAAGAGCGTCTCGCTGGAGCATGGGGCTGTCGAGGCCTGGCGCAAAGGGGGCAAGCGAATGAACATTTACTATAACCGGCTTATTAAAAGATTCTGCAGAAATGTCGGCATCAGCAAATCGATTCCATTCGAGCAGATACCAAAAGAGATAAAAAGGATTCTGCTGTATGGCACAACGTCATCTGATACAACAGACCACGGTTTTCGGTTCGAAGGAATTATCCCGAACCTTACGCGGCGATGGAAAACAACCAGCAGCGAGTATGTTAAGGAGAGATTGCACAGTTTTCTTTCGGAGCAGCCTTGTCGGAGCTGTAGCGGGGCACGGCTCCGGCCTGAGGCTGTTGCCGTAACAGTAGGAGGCATAAACATACATCAATTGGCCTCATTGAGTATTGAGAAGGCACAGGAGTTTTTCAATAAATTGGTATTAAACGAAGAGCAGTCGCTGATTGCGGCACAGATATTAAAGGAGATAAAGGCGCGGCTGAAATTTATGGTCGATGTCGGGATTGGTTACCTGACGTTAGATAGAAGAAGCAGTACGCTTGCCGGCGGGGAGGCACAGCGGATTCGCCTGGCCACGCAGGTCGGCAGCGGTCTGGTGGGGGTTTGTTACGTCCTTGATGAGCCGACAATAGGTCTGCATAAACGCGATAACAACCGACTGTTGGGCATACTTAGGCGTCTCAGCAAGCTCGGTAATACGGTTTTGGTCGTGGAGCATGATGAGGACATCATCAAAAGCGCAGACCATATTATTGATATCGGCCCGGCGGCTGGTGCGCACGGTGGCGAAGTTGTTGTCCAGGGCAGCTACGAGACGATTCTCGATTGTCCTCAGTCGCTGACCGGCGAGTATCTAAGCGGGAGAAAAAGAATAGCTCTGCCGACGAAGAGAAGAAGTTACAACATTAGAAGGTGCATCGAAGTAAAAAGTGCTGCAGAGAACAACCTTAAAAATCTCGATGTGAAATTTCCGCTTGGGGTATTTATCTGCGTGACAGGCGTTTCAGGTTCGGGCAAGAGCACTCTGGTAAGCCAGATTTTATTGAGGGCTTTGAGACGCCGGCTCTATGAGTCCCGCGAAAAGCCGGGCAAACACAAGACCATTCTCGGAGCTTCGCAAATAGATAAGGTTATAGAGATAGACCAGTCGCCGATTGGGAAGACGCCGCGGAGCAATCCGGCGACATATACCGGCGTGTTTGACCTGATAAGAAAACTGCTTTCAATGACGAGAGAGGCGAAGATTCGCGGCTATAAGGGGGGACGGTTCAGCTTCAACGTCAAAGGCGGACGCTGTGAAGACTGCAGAGGACAGGGGACAAAGAAGATAGAGATGCATTTTCTGCCGGATGTTTATATAACCTGCCAGGCGTGCCGCGGCAAGCGGTATAACCCGGAAACGCTGCAGGTTACGTATAAAGGCAAGAACATCGCCGAGATACTCGATATGAGGATTGAGGAGTCGCTCGATTTCTTTGCTAATTTTCCGACGATTATGCGAATACTGCGGACACTCAATGATGTCGGGATGGGTTATATGCAATTGGGGCAGTCATCAACAACGCTTTCCGGCGGTGAGGCCCAGCGGGTGAAGCTTGCCGCTGAATTGGGCAAGGCCGCTACGGGGCGCACTTTGTATCTGTTAGATGAGCCGACGACAGGACTGCACTTTGCCGACATTCATAACCTCTTAAATGTGCTGGGCCGGCTGTGCGATATGGGTAATACCGTCGTGGTAATCGAGCATAATCTTGATGTTATCAAGATGGCAGATTATATAATAGACCTCGGTCCGGAGGGTGGGGATGCCGGCGGCGAGGTGGTTGCTACGGGCGAGCCAGAAGAGATTATTAAAAACAAAAAAAGTTATACAGCCAAGTATTTAGAAGACAAACTGAAAGCTGATATGGTTAAATTGTGATTGGTGAATGGTAATTGGTGATTGGTTAAATAGTAAATAATTACCACTCACCAGTTACCAATTACCAACAAATGGGAATTCTTAATGATTGCTGCGGCAGTTAAATGGGCTGGGGGTGTTGACGGCTTTCTGGAGCTTATAGACCAGCGGCGATTGCCCGGCGAGTTTGTCAGGCTACAGTGCAGGGATATTGAACAACTCTATGAAGCGATTAAGACGCTTACTGTTCGCGGAGCTCCGGCGATAGGGGTTGCAGGAGCTTACGGGCTGGTTTTAGCTATCCAGAACCTTGATACTCAATGCTCGATGGCCGATGCACTTGAATGTCTGAAAAAAGCCGCTGATTATCTTGGCTCATCACGTCCGACGGCGGTGAATTTATCCTGGGCGCTGGACAGGGTTAAAAATAAAGCTGAGGATTTTGTTGCAGGTCGAACCAAGGTAACTTTGCGGGAACTGCAAGAGCTTGTTTTGGGCGAGGCGAACGCTATTTGTCAGGAAGATGTGGATATGTGCCGCCGAATCGGTGAGAACGGTGAGAAGTTTATCAAGGATGGGGCTGGTATTCTGACGCACTGCAACGCCGGCGCCCTGGCGACAGCGGGGCAGGGGACAGCGCTATCGGTGATGTTCGAAGCACATAAAAAAGGGAAAAAGTTTAAAGTTTATGTCGATGAGACAAGGCCGATGCTGCAAGGGTCTCGGTTGACGGCGTGGGAGTTGAAGCAGGCCGGGATGGATGTGGTGGTTATCTGCGACAATATGGCGGGGTGGCTGATGAAGCAGGGCAAAATCAGCGCTGTTGTAACCGGGGCCGACCGAATCGCAGCAAATGGAGATGCAGCAAATAAAATCGGCACCTACAGTCTGAGTATTCTGGCCCGGGAACACGGCATACCTTTCTATCTTGCTGCGCCGTCAAGCACATTTGATTTGAGTATAAAAAGCGGCGCCCAGATACCTATTGAGCAAAGGTCGGCTGATGAAGTGAGGTTTCTGGGCAACGAAAGAATCACGCCGGACGGAGTTGAGATTTACAATCCTGCTTTTGACGTTACAGAAGCACAGGACATCACCGCTATCATTACCGAGCGAGGGGTAATAGAAAAACCTACGCCAGGAAAAATCGCCGAACACTTCAAATAGATGGCGGATAACTAATCTACGGCGATAACTTCATTGACTTCCGGCACTTTTTCTTTGAGGATTCTTTCGATACCCGCCTTCATTGTCATCGCAGCACCGGGGCAGCCGGAGCAGGCCCCTTGCAAGCGCACGTTGACGTTTTTATCATCGTCTGTTCCTACCAGCTCGATATCTCCGCCATGTCCCTGCAGGGCGGGTCGAATAACAGAATCAATCACGTCAGCGACCTTTTGCTCAAAGGTCCGATGTATGTTAGTTTCGCCGCAACCGCATTTGTCACACATAAGAAATCTCCTAAGTTATTTACTTAGCAGCCATATTATAGCAGCTATTTGGCTTTCAGCCAGCTATTTTTTGCACGATTTGAGAAGCGTTTTGTTCAGCTTAAAAAGCCAAAAATAGTTATTGGCGGCCCAGTAAATTGTCGAAAAATAATTGACAGGCAGAGATTAGCATTGTATAATCCTGCTGTATTTGTGTGAAAACACGCAGATACGAGCCTGAAACACCCCTTGTTGGGGTGGTTACGGAATTACAGCAGGGCGTTAAATCTTCGGGATTATCGGTCGTCCCTCAGGGACGATTGGTTTCCTGGGGCAGCCCACGGCGCTGTGATTGACCCTGTAGGCCGTTGGTCTTGCAGGGCAGGCCGGAATAACTGTTAACGTTTATCAGGAAAGGTGTAAAAATGAGTTCCAAGTCTCGTTCTCCCGTAAGGGATGCCTTACGGCATTCGGCAGGTTCATCCGACAAGTCCTCTCTTAAGGCAGGCGCCCAGATAATCGTAGATACGCTTATCGAGCTTGGTGTCGATACGGTGTTCGGCTATCCGGGCGGCGTGGTGCTGCCTTTATTTGACCGGTTCTACGATGCACCAATCAATTTTATTATTCCGCGTCATGAACAGGGCGGCTGTCATATGGCTGACGGCTATGCTCGTGCCGGCGGAAAAGTCGGCGTTGTTGTTGCGACCAGCGGCCCCGGTGCGTGCAATTTGACTACCGGCCTTGCCACAGCGATGATGGATTCTGTGCCGATAGTCGCCCTTACCGGCCAGGTCCGCACAGAGCTTATCGGCAACGATGCATTTCAGGAGGCCGATACTACCGGCATTACGCGTCCTGTTACGAAATACAATTGTATTGTTAAGGATGTTAAAGACCTGGCTCGTGTAATTCGGGAAGCGTTCTATATCGCTTCGACGTCTCGGCCGGGGCCGGTGCTTGTCGATATACCGGTTGATGTTCAGGTTGCCAAATATGAGACAGGCGGGCCGGTTGAGATGGACCTGCCGGGCTATCGGGTTCAGACAAAAGGCCATTCGAGGCAGATATCAACTGCGGCGGCGGCGATAAATAAGTCGGAAAAGCCGGTGCTTTATGTCGGCGGCGGAGTTATCATCGCCAACGCAAGCGAAGAATTAAGAACGTTGTCGCAGAAGGCGCATCTGCCGGTAACGATGACGCTTTTAGGATTGGGCAGTTTCGACCAGAACAGGCCCGAGTCGCTGGATATGCTCGGGATGCACGGTTCCGCTTATGCTAATTATGCCGTGCAGGAATGCGACTTGCTGATTGCCGTAGGCGCTCGCTTCGATGACAGAGTTACCGGCAAAGTTAAGGGCTTTGCTCCGAACGCAAAAATAATCCACATTGATATCGACCCGACGAGCATATCGAAGAACGTTAATGTGGATATTCCCGTAGTGGGCGATGCAAAATATATTTTGACTGAGCTGGTCAAGGAAGTGGAGTACCGCGAGAGAGAGAAGTGGTTTAAGAAAATTGCCGAGTGGAAGAAAAAGTTTCCATTCAGCTATGACAGGGGCGCATCGACGATTAAGCCGCAGTATGTTATCGAGGAATTGTGCCGTCAGACCGATGGCGAAGCAATTATAACCACGGGCGTCGGGCAAAATCAGATGTGGACGGCCCAATTTTTCAGATTCAGCAGACCCCGGCAGTTCATAAGCTCCGGCGGACTCGGCACGATGGGCTACGGCCTGCCGGCCGCCATAGGTGCGCAGGTGGCCAGGCCTGATGCAACCGTTATTGATATTGACGGCGACCACAGCTTTAATATGACGATGACGGAGCTTGCGACGGCAGTCGAGAACAAGCTGCCGATAAAGGTTTGCATCTTGAACAATGGCTATATGGGAATGGTTCGGCAGTGGCAGGAACTTTTCTATAATAAGCGTTATTCCAAAAGCTACCTGTCCAACCCTGATTATGCAACCGTGGCGGAGGCGCTCGGCGCTGTTGGAATTACCGTTGATAAAAAAACCGATGTTGCCGGCGCGATTAAAAAGATGCTGAGTCAAAAGCGGCCTTGCGTTGTTGACTTTAAGGTCGAACGTGAAGAAAATGTTTGGCCGATGGTTGCAGCCGGCAAAAGTCTAAATGAGATGGACGGGCTTGATATATTGGAAAGTATAGCATAAGAAAAAAGGCAAAAGCGATGAAGCATATAATAAGTGCATTGGTTGAAAATAAGCCTGGCGTTCTGGCCCACGTTGCGGGGATGTTCGCTGCCCGGGCGTTCAATATTGACTCGCTTGTCGTCGGCCGAACCGAGGACCCGAAATTGAGCCGAATGACGATTGTTGTTGTCGGCGATGACAGGGTTGTAGAGCAGGTTCGAAAACAATTAGCCAAGATTGTTCCTGTCGTTAAAGTTCAGGATTTCCTCGGCCAGCCGGTGGTGGCTCGGGACCTGATGCTCGTAACAATTTCTGCCCCGCCGGACAAACGGTCGGAAATTTTATCCCTGATAGAAATGTTCAAGGCCAAGGTTGTTGACATCGGCACCAAACAGTTGATGGTGGAGGTCTGCGGGCCTGAGACCAAGATTGAGGCCTTCATCGAGGTTTGTAAACCTTATGGTATTAAAAGTGTGGCCAGAACCGGAACAATCGCAATGCCGCGACAGGCAAAGACCGAGCCATAAACTACCGTTCTATCGAAAATAGTAAATAAATCCTCCTCTTCCTCCCTCCTGGCCTCAGCCCACTTTTTTATCTGCTTCCGGTGTCGAACCCAGGATTATTTCAACAAATCACCGACATCTTTTTATTTGCTGCAAAAAAAAGGGCTACCCGGTTATTAGCCGGGCAGCCCGTTCCTGTTTATTAAGTGAAACTACTTGACCTCAATGTGCGCCCAGGCAACAGTAGCATTGTAGTAAATGTAGTAGTTGCCGTTGATTTTGGCGGGCAAACTGCCTGCGGCGACGTATTTGTTCGTGTAGTCCGTGCCGTTGATGTTCACTGTGACAGTGTTCCATGAGTTGACGTAACTTGGTATGGACGTCATCACAATGCAGAGCGTGCCGGCCCCATCCTTCGTATAAGGAGCCGTAGCGCTGGTGGTGGAGCTGCAGTTGGCAGCGCAGGTGCAGCCGGTGCCGCTGGCCGAAGTGGTTGCGTTGGCCGTGTTGGAGTAAGCTGAGTTGCCCACGCTATTGTAGGCGCGCACGCGATAGTAATAGGTAGTGCTCGCCGTCAGGCCGGTGCTGCTATATGTGGTGACGTTGGCGCCGAGCGAGGCGATTTGCGAGAAGCCGGTGGTGCTCGAAGTGCTGCGTTCGACGTAGAAGCCGGTCTCGTTGCTGGCGTTGTCCGTCCAGGCCAAGTTAATCTGGCTGCTTGATGCGGCGGTTGCCGTCAGGTTACTCGGCGCAGCGGGCGCAGTGGTGCCGGCGGCTTGGGTGGTTGCGTTGGCCGTGTTGGAGTAAGCGGAGTTGCCGGCGCTGTTGTAGGCACGCACGCGATAGTAGTACCTTGTGCTTGCGGCTAAGCCGGTGCTGCTATATGTGGTGACGTTGGCGCCGAGCGAGGCGATTTGCGAGAAGCCGCTGGTGCTCGAAGTGCTGCGTTCGACGTAGAAGCCGGTTTCGTTGCTGGAGTTGTCTGTCCAGGCCAGGTTAATCTGGCTGCTTGATGCTGCGGTCGCCGTCAGGCCGCTTGGCGCAGTGGGCACCGTGGTGGTACCGGTCACTGTGATACTGACCGCTGATGAGGTGGTTACGGCGCCGCCGTTATCGGTCGCCCTGGCAGTTAAGCTATAGCTGCCCGCGGCAACGTTGCTCCATGTGTAGGAGTAAGGCGAAGTCGTATCCGTTCCCAGTAATGTGGAACCTTGATAGAACGCTACACTGGAGATAGTGCCGTCGCTGTCAGCCGCCGTGGCGTTGATGGTGATACTGGCAGGAGCGGTAAACGTAGCGCCGTTGGCCGGCGAACTGATAGAGACCGTCGGCGGGTTGTTTGTGGGGGCGCCAGCCGGATACAACTGGGTCTGGGGAATTATCTCTTTAGCAAGCCACTCGTTGCTCCACTTTAGGTACATAGCCGCATCCGAGCCATTCTCGTAGTATTCCACTTTTATAGTGTACTTCGTACCCGCTGTTAGAGCAATCGTACCAGACTTTTCGTTTCCAGCACTGGCGTCATGATCCGACCAGGCATCGGCAACCAGTGTATTATTTACCCATACCCTCGACCCATCATCTGATAAAATATAGAATGTATAGGTATCTGTATACCTTGGTTGTACCTGGCCTGTCCACCTTACTGAAAATTGGTCGGAGTTCACACCTGTACCAGGTGAACCGCTGCCCCAATTAAAGTTAACAGTCGCATCTGTTCTTGTCAGCACAGAAGGGGCTGTAAGGCTTGAGTTGTTAAAGTACTCGCCGGTCAGCCCGGTTCCGGTTCCTACCGGACTTGGCGTGGGCGGCACTGGAAGGACGTACTCGGGCGGCGTTTTAGTCTGAATCATCGCCGCGAGGCTGGCCACCAGGCACGCCTGGTAGTCAATCGCCGGCTCCGCCTGCTGGTAGTTCGACGTCGCGTCGGTATAGTTGTCGCTCGAATCCGGCCCGCCGACCATCGCTCCGGTGATTTCGTGCAGAGCAGGGCACTCCTGATTGGGAGAAGCAGCCCGATAGTGCGGACATTTCGGCCAGTTACTCCCGAAGCCGATCTCATAGCTTGCGTTCCGCGGGTTGGTCCCCAGCGTGTAGTCAAGCACGTTCTTCGCAAAGGTCCTATACCCCGCCTTCTTGGACGCGGTGCCCACGTTCGACGTGTCGGCCCACAGAGATGCCATGAACGCCTGCGTGTTCGCGTAGCGCAGCACTCCCCACGAATCTAACCAAGGCAGCCCACCTGGTGTGTAGGTGACACCGCCGCCCTTCATCCACCAATCCAATTGGCGCTCGACCAGGGTAACGTAATCCGCTTTCCCGGTAATCTGCGCAAGCTTGAGTAACGCCGCGAACTTCGAGTCATCCCAGCAGTAGGTCCAGTGGAAGTCAGTCAAATAATTAGTCTTTTCCAGGTAGGTCTCAGCCGCGGTCAGGTAGGTCTTATCATTTGTAGCAAGATACAGCCATATATTGGCCCAGCAGATGTCATCATAGAAACTGCTGGAAGTGTAATAGCCGTTGGCTGCTGTATCCCCAGCATCGCTCGCGGCAGATTCAGCAGCGGTGAGAAGTAATTTGGCTTGCTGTAAATCACCACCATGCCCTGTAACATAGGCAGCCGCAAGGGCTGCTGCAGACCCAGCCATAACAGCAGATGCTTGACTCGCAGTATAGGTTGTCCGGCAACCGGTTTGCGCTTCGGGAGTGCCCCAGTAGCCATGATCACAACCCGCGTCCCCGATCTGGTAGGTAAAGCTGCTAGTACCGCATTTCTTGATGTAGTCGATTCCCCTGCTGATTTGCGTCCCGGCTGAAATACCATACTCATAGTCAGCCCAGCACAGCATGGTCATGGTGAAGGCCAGGGGCTGCCCGAACTTTACGAAATCGCCGGCGTCATGGTATCCGCCGACAATACTGTCACTCGTATGGCAGTTACCTCTCCATGAAACGGTTTGACCGGTGCCGCAGAAACTGTAGTTGAAGAAACCTATCGCCTTAGTCTGCGCGTCGGTGTAATTATAAGCAGCCCCCGCCGTTTGGCCTATAAGTAACACCAGCGCCACGGCTGCAATTAGATATGTCTTCTTCATTTTTTCCCCCTTTCTTAATTTTAAGTTAATTTTTATTTACCTGTTAATTACCTTTGCTCTATCCCCATCACAACCTCCTTTCCTGCTGGCTATCCCGGGGCCTTGAAGTTGCCTGTAAAACAACAAGTGCGGTTTGCCGACGAGACCCCCGATGGAATCTGTGAAACAGAGAGGGCATCGGCATAGACCCACAACGATTTATAAAATATCCGACCTCCCAAAAAGCGTTGGAAAACTGGGGAAAAATACACGACTGTAGATACGTAGATATGTGGAACTTCCGGTGGTGTTATGTAAGAAAGACCTGATGAATGAATTTGACCTACCGCTCTTCATAATACACCGTTCCTTACCTGTTGAGTTACCTTATACCACATTCATTACCTTACCTTGTCAAGTAAAAAAACCTCAAAGTTATGGGTTTTTGAGATTTTTTTTCGGAGGCGATTCAACTTGTCCCGAGCAGGGTCGAGGGAGTCGAAGTAGCCGAGGGAGCTCAGCCACCTCAGTTAATTCGGCCCACCTAAAAACAGCTCCACAGCTCACGGAGGAAATTTCAATCAAATGCACAGGGGGGTAAAAAAAAATTGAATATTTTCGAATATTTCCACTCAGTTTTCGAATATCGCGGTATAGTTTTTGCAAGTTTTGGTATGGTTTTTGTAAGTTTTCAAACGTTTCTTACATGGACTTGCGCGTTTGGTTCTATCCCATCTTGCCCAAGCCCCCCATCTTAAGGCGCACTTGATTGAAAATATCTCGCAAAATTTACCTCTGCCAGCCGACAAACTCTTGTCCAAACCCGCCAAATCTCGATAATACTCTTGTCCGCCATAGCCTTTTGGCGACGGCGGATAAGTTATGCCCGAAAAAGGTAAGACATATCGTATCTTCATAAGCGCCGCTGAGCCAAGCGCCGACGCTCATTGTGCAGCCCTTATAACTAACCTAAAGCAAGGCACTTACAACATCGAATTTGTCGGCGTAGGCGGCCCAAAAATGGCCGCTGCCGGCTGCAATCTCCTCGAAACTACCGTCGCCAGAGCTGCGATGATTTATAATGCCTTCAGCCACATTGGCTTCTTTTACAAACTCATAAAACGCATAACTCGTTTCCTGAAAAGCAATAAAGTCGATTTGGTTATTGTCTGCGATTCCCCCGCCTTTAACTTTCACATCGCAAAGGCCGCAAAAAAAGCAAACATTAAGACCCTTTTCTACGTCGCCCCCCAATTGTGGAGCTGGGCCGGCTGGCGCATCCATAAACTGCAAAAATACTGTGATAAACTCTGCTGTATATTGCCTTTCGAGCAGGACTGGTTCAGCCGAAGAGGCGTCGATACGACCTTTGTGGGCAATCCTATGCTCGATGAGTTAAATCCCCCTTTAGCTCCTTACGCAAAAAAATACCTCGATTTCAGTGCTGAAAACGCCCATTTTGCCCTTATGCCCGGCTCGCGAGCCGCCGAGATAGCTGCGCTCTGGGTCCCGATGCAGACGATAGCGACCCGCCTGAAGCAAAAATATCCTAACGCCACTTTCACCGCCGTAGCCGTGGACGCCGAGAGGCAGCAAACCCTTAAAGCCGCTCAAATTCCCGGCTTTCGGTGCAAATACACCATCGGCTCGGTTAGCAACACTGCCCGCACCGCTGATTTTGCAATCGTGGCCAGCGGCAGCGCCACCCTGCAAGTCGCAGCGGTTGGCTGTCCTATGGTGATAATGTATCAATCCAGCAAAATCCTCTGGCATCTATTGGGGCGATGGCTGCTAACAACAAAATACCTCTCTCTTGTTAATATCCTGGCAAATAAGGAATTAGTGCCGGAATTTATGCCGTATTTCAGCTCAATTAACCCTATTGTGGAAGCAATAGAGCTGCTTTTAGAAGATAAGGATAAATTGGCCCAAACCAGTGATGCGCTTATCCAACTGGCCGAACCGCTGACTGAGAAAAAAGCTCGCAGGGAAGTCGCAGAAATAGTTGTTGAGATGCTGCGTTAAGCATCAACAACAAAAGCGGTTCGTGGCGGGGGAGGCTTGCCATGATTATAGCTCTCGACAGCGAAAATCTGGAAAATTTAAGGGATTATGAAGCAACCAAGCAGGGGTTTAGCCGGCTGTTAGATACGTTCTGCAGGAACAGATGCTTATAACCTCCTGCAAATACAAAGCTATGCATTTTAACGTCTCATAAAAAACCTTATACCCTGCCAAATTTTCATTGACATAAACGCATTTAACTGCTATAAGTAAAATAGAGAAGATCTGTGGATTTTTTTGGCTTTTGCTTTGCGCAATTTTTGTAGTTTTTCAGTAAAAAACAGTTATTCAGACAAGCAGAGTGTTCAGTGAAGGTTTTTATTGCTTGTCTTGTTAAAGGTTGTTTGAGACAAACGCCGAGGAGAATAAATATCTTCGTATTTGCTGGACGAAGAAAAAGAGCTTTTTTGCGCTCGTTGAAAACAACGAGCGTTTTGGCGTGCAGCCAAAGAATGTTTTAATTTTTTAAGGAGGATTATCATGTCTAAAAAACTTCTGTTTCTAATCTCTTTTGTTTTGGTGGTAACTCTGGCGTCCAGCAGTTACGGCGACGCCCCCGTTGTGATAGGCAACTGGGAAAACATTATGGACGGATGGGATGTCAACGACGTCAATGTCACAACAACTTTCAGCACGACGACTGGGGTTACATTGGGCAGCTACAGCCTCAGGATCAATGACAATTCGGCAGGTGCTCCTACAGGCGGGAATGATCGTGCCATCTGGTACACCATGGTAGCAAACGGTACCCCATACCCCGGTGACGCTAATCACTTTGACGCATTCAAGAGCAACCTCAAGATAATGGCAGATGTTACGCGGCAGACCTCAGATTGGACGCCAATATATGCCTCGTCTTCCAACATCGGAATGTCAGTCAATGCAGGTAGTTCAGTTGATCCTGCTTGGTCCTTGTGGTTTTCGACGACCGAGGGCGGGGGTTGGCAGCCGCAAGCATATGACGGCGTGCCGATGACCTTCACCTACGACTACTCTCTGGCCCTCGATAAGATCAATAATTTGAGCGACAATTTTAGCAACATCCAGTATTTGCAGCTTTTCCTCAACACGTGGTGGGTGGACTACCAACCCGGCGGAATTTACTATGTGGACAATGTGCGAATACTCGGCGGTGGGCCGGCTTACGCTCCGCATCCGGAAAACGGTAAGATAGGGGTGCCGGTCGATGCTACTTTTAGCTGGACGCCGGGTGCGTATGCTGCTACGACATTGGGTCACGATGTGTATTTCGGCACCACTTACACCGATGTCAACAATGCCGACATAAACGATCTCACGGGCATATATCGTGGCCGCCAGGACGCTAACACTTATGACCCTGGCATCTT
>JBELAN010000009.1:0-156313 GCA_049508795.1 Sedimentisphaerales bacterium
CGCGGCTGTCCGTTGAACTGCAACTTCTGCAGCGTGACGGCGTTTAACGGGGCCAAGTACCGGCAGCGTCCCATTGCGGACGTCGTGCGGGAATTCCAGACGATTCGTGAGAAACGCGTTTTAGTGGTTGACGACAACCTCGTCGGCACGAGCGCCGGGCACATCGCCCGCGCCAAGGAGATGTTCCGTGCTATGGCACAGGCGAAGCTGCGAAAGGAATGGATTGCGCAGGCCACCATTAACTTCGCTGATGACGAAGAGCTGCTGACGTTGGCCGCCAAGGCCGGGTGCAGAGGAGTCTACATCGGCTTTGAGTCGCCCTCGCCGGAAGGGCTTCTGGAGGTCGGCAAGAAATTCAACCTTCTGAAAGTCCGGGACTTCCGCGCCTCCGTACAGCGGATGCAACGGCACAACATTCTGGTAGTGGGTTCCTTTATCATGGGTTTGGATGTAGACAAAGCGGGCATTGGTAAGCGAATCGCCGAGGTAGCCGGTCAGTATGGTGTGGACAATCTCAACGTGCTGTTTTTGACTCCCCTGCCCGGCACACGCCTGTGGGACCAGATGAAATCGCAGGGCCGCATCGCCCTTGATACGTTTCCGGAAGACTGGAAATATTACACACTAACTTTCCCTGTAGCCCGGTATAAGCATTTGTCTCTGGATGGCATCATAAAAGAAATGGTTTCCTGCGACCGTGCCTTCTATTCCATGCCGCGCATTCTGCGCAGGGTGTGTGGCAACTTGTGGCGATGTCGCGGACCGCTGATTACTCTGGTGGGCAATTTCTCATACAGGAGCCATCTCCGGCTGAACTGTAAGGCATACGCGGATTTCAAGCATTACTCGGGCAACAGGCACAATTGATTTTTGTGGGATTTGATTAAATTTGCTAAAAATTGGGGTGGCTGGTATAATATAAAAAGAGCGGATTATAATTACAACCAATCGCTGGAGTAGATGCTTATCGCCCTTGCCGAGCTTTAATGTTAGGCGGAGATGATAGAAAAAAGGGAAATCTATGAAAAGAAAAGCAGGTTTGTGGATTGACCACAGGAAGGCGGTCATCGTGATTATTTCGGACAACGAACCGCACATAAAATTAGTAATATCAAAGGTTGAAAAACAGCCCGGACGTTCTGAAGGCGCACGTCCAAAGACCCAGTGCGGACAACGGCAGTTCGAGGCAGATGACAGCCGCCAGAGAGAGTTTACCGGTCATCTCAACGTTTACTACGATGCGGTCATAGCGTGTATTCGTGATGCGGAAGCTATACTGATATTTGGTCCTGGTGAGGCAAAGGGCGAGCTGAAACATCGTCTCGAGAAAAACAATCTCAGCGGACGTATAGCAGGTATCGAAACAGTTGACAAGATGACTGATTCCCAGATAATGTCGAAAGTTCGAAAGCACTTTTTGGAACAGAGTTTGCCCCAGTAATTCAAGAAAACAGGCGGAAGGCGAGTTAGTCGCCGGCAAAAAGAGCAAAAGGCGTGAAAGTGTTTCAGAAAGTGTCAGAAGAATAATAGAATATTTAAAGAAACGCGAATCCCTCATAGATTATGGCAATAGATGATACCATCCAGACCCTTACCAAGATTTATCAGTTAATAGACAAGGGGATTCCACACACACCCACAAATCCTGACGCGTTAGTTGAGTACTTAAACGATTTATATGGTGAATCCATCGAAGGTCTTGCCACCCAAGAACTATTCGCATACGACGACATCGGGGGCCCTACAATAACACTGGCTATCAGCGTCGATACTGAATTTGACATCGAAAAAGTTATGGAAAATATGCGAACGAGATTACACGCAACACAGCATGGTAAAGCGGATGCAATGGGAAAAACAGGCATAGTCTGGTCTTATGGACATTATGATTTTGGGTATGACGATGATTCAGGACTTCTACGAATATCACATAAATACGGCCATAAACGAGAAGATACAAGATCTGTATTAAGCATAATAAAGAAAATGATAGATTATGCCAAAGATTACTTAGAGGAAGTCAAGAAATCTGCAGAGGAAAACACCACTCCCCCAGAAACAGAATGACACGCATTTTCTGACTCCCCGCAGCAGGCAAAGGGGTTAGCCGAAGCGGAATCCGCAATTAGCGATTGACTTTAAGTTTCCAATCAACATTACGTTTAACCAATCCAGCGGTAAATAGCCATAGCGTCATTGTCCGCTTTTATGTCAGCGATTTGAAGGTCGCGACCTGAAAGGTACTGCACATCCACGCACTCAGGCCAGTCCTGGAGGCAGTGCGCTATAGCGCTATCGGGCCCGTAATATTCTCCCCCGCCCCGGCCATATCCCTTGCCGTCTCTTTCTTCCAATCCTTCTAAAATATCCGGACGCACTTCTCTTAACCGATTTAGAATCTGGTCATAAAGCCAATAGCAATTCGGCCTTTCCTGCAGGATTTGCCCCAAGACTTGGCGAAGCTCCTCAAATCTCGGCATTTTTTATTTCCGACAAAATATCTTAACTTACCAAGACCTCCTACCTGCCAAGTGCGAACAGACAGGCGGATTACCTTAGACTTTCAAACTAAAAACCCTGTGAAAACCCCTACCTTTCTAGAAATATCTATCTTTTATTTTCGTTCCAATAAACACAGCCAAAATCACAACAACCGCAGAAATAATTATCCAACCCATAGTGCTCATTAGAAGCATATTAAGCCTCCTTTCTTGTTTATAATCCAATTTATAATCAAAGTCGCAATCAAAACTCTACCACCAGATACACCTATTAATATCCCATGTAACACTTCTGGAAACACTTTTCTGCCTTCCAATTCCACTATAATATCAAAATCTTATTCGAAAGTATTGCAAATATGAGCTTTGCTACGCTCTTTTCCCAAAAGAGCTCTGATACACTCGGCCCAAAATCGTTTGTTTTAGGCAGAAATAGGTGTCTGCAAGCCCGCTTTCAAAGAAATATCATAAATAGGGTGAATAATCTCAAGAATTGTCTTGACTTGCGTTTATGGTGCTGCTAAACTTCCATCATCATCTTGTCATTCCGAGGCCCCTCCCCTTAAGAGAGGTAAGCGTTATCACTCGTGTTTCCCAACTTGCAGCTATTAGTTGCCCATAGTTTATCTATAGGAAGGAAAGTCTTGCTGCGCTTAACAAAGCAAGAAACAGGGATTGTTTATGAAAGTTTTTATGTTAGGGTGGGAATTTCCCCCCTTTATCAGTGGTGGGTTAGGCACTGCGTGCTACGGTCTTACCAAAGCGATGGACCAGCTTGGCATCAAGATTGACTTCGTTCTGCCGAGGACAGTTGAAAGCGAATATTCTACTCACGTAGAACTGCTAACGCCAGGCTCGACGCGGTCGAAGGCATATCTGAAATATAAGGGATTTAAAAATGTAAGATTCCTGGCAATCGACTCACCGCTTCGGCCTTATGAGACGGCCGGTGTCCACGGGCAGCATGCCGAGAAGATTTCGGCAGGAAAACAGCGAATCCTTGGCAGCGATGCCAGTTCAGCTGGTCGAATGGGCGATGGGATAGATTGTTCTGGTGATATCTGCACTATGGTACATCGTTATGCTGAGGCAGCTTGTAAACTGGCCCAGGGCGAGCAGTTTGATATTGTTCACGCCCACGACTGGATGACTTACCCTGCAGGAGTCGCGGTAGCAGCAATGAGCGGTCAGCCACTGGTAGTGCACGTGCATTCGACAGAATTTGACCGTAGCGGCGAGCACGTCAATCAGATAATTTACGATATTGAGCGAAAAGGGATGCACGCAGCGGACAAGGTTATAGCGGTAAGTTACCTGACACGAAACATTATCATCACAAGGTACGGCGTGGCGGAATATAAAGTTGAGGTTGTACATAATGCGGTTGAGCAGAACGATGAGGAGATTATCCTGTCCAATCAGACCGGCATAAAGAGAGGAGAGAAGATTGTGCTGTTCCTGGGGCGGATAACTATGCAGAAGGGACCTGAGTATTTCCTTCAAGCTGCAAAAAAGGTGCTCGAGTTTATGGACAATGTGAAATTTGTGATAGCCGGGGACGGCGATATGATGCATCAAATAATCGAAATGGCCGTAGGGCTTGGGATTGGGCATAAGGTATTGTTTGCGGGGTTTTTGTGCGAAGGTGATGTTAAAAAAGCCTTCGACATGGCTGACTTATACGTGATGCCTTCGGTTTCAGAACCTTTCGGAATTGCGGCTTTGGAGGCGTTAAACCACGACGTTCCGGTGTTGATAAGCAAGCAAAGCGGTGTTTCAGAGATATTGAGGAACGTTTTGAAGGTAGATTTCTGGGATATAAATGAAACTGCTAATAAGATGGTATCTGTTCTGAAAAATTCACCGCTCCAAATGACGCTCAGGGAGCACGGTGATTTGGAAGTGAGAAAGCTGCGGTGGCAGGGTGCGGCTGAAAAATGTGCAAAGATATATGAAGAGTTGACGGTAACTGTATAGTTACCGTGAGAAAGGATTCCACTATGGCTTCGGTATGCTTTTATTTTCAGGTCCATCAGCCGTATCGTTTGCGTCATTACACTATTTTTGACAGCAACGGGCTATACTTTGATGACCAGAAAAACGCATCAATCTGTAGAAAAGTCGCGAAGAAATGCTACTTGCCGGCGAATCGGCTTATGCTTGAACTTATAGATAAATATGAAGGCCGGTTCAAGATTGCATACAGTATAACTGGTGTTCTTCTGGAACAACTGGAGAGATACTGCCCTGAGGTCCTAAGCACATTTGAAGAGCTGGCAAAGACGGGGTGTGTGGAGTTTTTGGCAGAAACCTATTATCATAGCCTAAGCTTTTTGTATAGTCGAAACGAATTCTTTGAACAGGTTTACAAGCACATTGAGACAATAGAGCGGCTCTTTGGACAAAGGCCCAGAGTCTTTCGCAATACCGAGCTTATTTATAATAATGACCTGGCGACGACAATTGAGGAAATGGCAGAGTTTGACGGTATAATAGCCGAAGGGGCGGACCACATTCTTGGTTATAGAAGCCCGAACTTCATTTATCAGCCGCCAAATTGTAAAAATACCAGGCTACTGCTTAAAAACTACAAGCTAAGCGATGACATTGCTTTCAGGTTTTCTAACCATGACTGGTCAGAATGGCCTTTGAGGTCGGATAAATTTGCTAATTGGATAAACCAAATTAACGGCAATGGTTATGTGTGCAATCTCTTTATGGACTATGAGACTTTCGGTGAACACCAGTGGGACGATACGGGCGTTTTCGAGTTTATGCAGCATCTTCCCGAAGAAATTCTCAAATATCCAGATAATGACTTTAAAACACCAAGTGAAGCTCTGAAGGCTTATTCAGCGGTGGGCACCTTTGATGTTCCGCATACTATAAGCTGGGCAGATATGGAACGGGATTTGTCCGCCTGGCTTGGTAACAAGATGCAGCTGGGTGCGATTGGCAGCCTGTATAATCTGGAAGGCAAGATTAAGCAGTGTGAGGATGCTCGTCTTCTTGAAGATTGGCGAAAGTTGCAAACCTCGGATCATTTCTATTACATGTGCACCAAATGGTTTAACGACGGAGATGTGCACAAATACTTCAATCCCTATGATTCACCCTACGATTCATATATCAATTTCATGAATGTGCTGGATAACCTTAATTATCGGTGCTCAAACATTCTGGCACAACCCGAAGAAGTGGAGTCTTCGCGTACTGCTCATCAGGAGATGGCAGTAGTTTGAAGACGTGGATAAAGAAAGCTATTAATAATTTTTTCTATCTGAAAGGAAGCAGCTATGAACTCTATTGGAACAAAAAAGAAGGCAGTCAACAGCAAGAAAACACAGACTGTAGCATTTATGAAAGTTACACAGGACCCCAAGGCAAAGGCGATGACAATGGCCGAGATAGGGCAAAAGGCTATATCGCTGGGCATTCAGCCAGGCCAAATGAATAAAACTGAACTTATTCACTCTATCCAGAGAGCTGAGGGCAACACTTCTTGCTTTGGGACGTCAAATGGCCAGTGTTCTCATACTGACTGCTGCTTTATGGCGGACTGTCTGGAAGTTTAAAGTCGGCATAGGAGATGCACACCCTGGGATTCGTTATTAGAAAGGGTGGTTACGGAATTTCCCGATCTCATAAGCGCCTCCACACCCATATTTAATGAAGAGTTTGTATGATAAACGCAAACGCTACATGGATAGACGAGCACGTACCTGAGTTGAAAGGCAAGATTCTGGCTACCCTTTCTATGGAAGGTTGTATACCTGAGCTGGAAGGAGATGCCCGCGAAGCTAACGTCAAAGGCGGTTTGGGAATATATTTCGGCGATAAGCTCGAAGGTCTTAACGCGATAGGGATGGACAGAGCTTTTGGTTGTATGCCCCTTTATAGTAAGCGACTAGTCCAGTCAATCAGAGGTGGGAGGCAGCATATTGAATATAGAGATGTTTCTTATAAGGACCAGCCGATTGGGTATGCCATGGACAAAAGGGGAAAGCCCCTGCAATTCGATGTTTGGGGTTGGGATGAGAAGAACACCGCCCAGGAGCGGCAATACCATGTAGATGTATATAGCATAAGCCGCGGAGGGACACCCCTTCACGTCTTCTATTGCCCCGAGGTATTTGACATCCTTTACCCGAACTACAAGACGCATCCAGGTCACGGCGTGGAACATCGCTTCCTGCAGGATACTGTTTTTGGTGAATGCGTCTACGAGTTGTTCAAAAGCATGAGGATTGTGCCTGATATCCTACACCTCAACGAAGGCCATGTTGCCGATGGTGCCGCAATAGTAAAGGGTGACAAAGCCTTTGATAGGACAGCCGTAGCCTATACAAACCACACGGTTGTCTCAGCGGGCCTGGAGAAATTCTGCATCGGTGAACTTGTTGGCGGTGATGTCGCAAGAGTACGTTACGCGATGAGGTTCCCCGGGCACAGCTGGCAGAGATTATGGAGAAAATTTGTGGTAGTAAAGGACGGCCGGCTGTTAATAGACTTCTCCAGGGGCGCGATTGAAATATGTGATGCTGCAAATGGGGTAAGCACCGAGCATGCTGATATCACTCAGGCTCTGTTCCAGTGTCATGACAGAAAGATAGAGGCCATACTCAACGGCTCCGGTGACACATGGGTGATGGATGAACTGTTGGAAATGAAGCTCGAAGGCATCGAACCCAGCAAAGAAACCTTTCTGAGAATAAGCACAGAAGGCAAAGCATTGTCCTTAGCTGAAGTCAAAAAGAGAACGGCCGGCATGACCGACAAAAGCGGCCAAACCATCAGCAAAGAAGGCATTACCCTGAACCCTGACTTGCTGACCGTATGGATAGTAAGGAGAATGGTGAAATACAAGAGCCAGCTCCCTATTTTGAAAGACATTGTCCATATTATGTGTGCGGACAGGGATGACGAAGTTGACACCATCTGGGGCAGGATGAATGGCTTGGGCATGCAGGTTGTTGTAGGTGGGATCGCACCGGAAGGATCCAATGAAGAGGGATGGATAGAAGAGTTCGTTGGCTGGATGCAAAGGCCTGAGCTAAAGGGGAGGTTTGTTTATGTGCCGAATTCAGATACTATTCTTCTCAGGATGCAGGCCATCGGCGCCGACATATGCATCAACTGTCCACTGCCGGAGAAAGAGGCCTGTGGTACTTCGGACCAGCGTTCCGCAAGGAACGGGGGGATAAACATCGCCACAAAAAGTGGCGGCCCCCCCGATTACATTAGAGAAGGCAAAAACGGAATTCTGGTCGGCCCATATGAAAGCACTGAGGATTTTTACGGGAGAGCGCCACGGGACATTCTGGATAAGCTCAAAGAATTGTCTGAGATATACTACAACGAAGGCAAGAACGACCACTTATGGCTGGACATGAAGCTGGAATCATATCTGGCAAGTCCAAATGTGACTGCTATTGCAATGGAACAAAGGTATGCCACCAATATGTATGCACAAGCGCTCCATGTAAGGGAAGATGTCATCCGCAGCAGAGACCTAGGACCCAATAATATGCTGGATACTGAGGAGCATACAAACATTATGCTCAGACTACAAGAAGCGGCGAGTGGTTTCCTGTATCGTGACGTTGCACTTGAAGATAACGCTGCACTGAAGGGTTGGACTGTCATTGCCGGTTCGCCGTATTTCGACCAAAGACAGGGCAGCCAGCTTTACAACTGGGGAAGGGACACCATGGTGGCGCTTCCCGGCCTTTGCCTTGAAAGGGAAAGGTTTGATATGTTCAGGAATGTCATGAAGAACTATCTGAGGTTTGTCAAGCATGGCATCCTTCCCAACATTGTCGGCGATGGCTCCAGGCCCAGATATAACAGCATCGACTCGTCTTTATGGCTACTCTGGGCGATGGGCAAGTATCTTGACCGCACACACGATTACGCCTTTCTGGCTGCAATGGTTGACAGAAAATTCCCCCAGAACGAAACAGCCACCGTCCAGAATATACTGGAAGAAATCATAAATACATACCAGCACGGCATAGAGTTTGAGGACAGGTGGCAAGAGGATGGCAATGAGAAATCCCAGACAATAAGCATCCGCATGGACAGCGACTGCCTCATTTCAGCAGGCAATGAGAACACTCAGTTGACCTGGATGGATGCGAAACCCAAGGGTTGCGGACCGGTTACAAGCCGCCACGGTAAAGCAGTTGAAATAAACGCGCTTTGGTACAACGCCTTGAGGGTGATGGAAGATATACAAAAGCGCAGAGGCGGCGAAAGCGGAGAATATGCACAGCTGGCGGAGAAGGTGAAATCCGATTTCATGAAGTTCTGGAACCAGCAAGCCTGTTGCCTTTACGATACTATCGACGGGGATCCCGAACAGGGCAGGAAGATAAGGCCCAACCAGGTCTTTGCAGTGGCTTTTGGGTTGCTAGATTCCGACAAGAGCCGGGCTGTTATGAACAAGGCAAGGGAAGAATTGCTGACGCCTTTTGGCTTGCGCACGCTCTCGCTGCACGATATGGATTACTGCTCTGTTCACAACAACGAATACTCCTACCACCAGGGAACCATCTGGCCGTGGCTTATTGGCGGCTTCATTGAGGGCTGCATAGTTGCTTACGGTAGGGAAGAAACGCTTAGGATTCTGGATGGCATAGGTTACTTTACCACTCTTTCAGAAACGCTGGAAGAATTCAAATCCATACCTGAAATATTTGACGGCAACTGCCAGTCGGTTTACGCGCCGAGGAACAGAGAAGGATGTAAATCCCAAGCATGGAGCGTGGCAGAATCATTACGTGGGTTGTCATTACTACTTTCCCTACGCGATGATTCACAGGATGCAGAGCAAAAGGTTGTCAGCAGCAAGGTTATCTATGAGATGGTTGTGAGGGACTATCACGATGCTGAAAACCACATACCTGGCCTTTCAGCCGCTTCAGAGGAGCTGCCGTTCTTGGCAAAATTGGGGGTCGAATATGTCTATCTTCTCGGCTTGATGAAACATACCGGCTACCCTTTTGGTATAGTGGACCCGTTTGACATTGATGAGCGGGCCGGCAGTTTTGCGGATTTGGATAATTTCATGTTCGTTGCTCATTCGCTGGGATTAAAGGTCATTGTTGACTGGATGGCAAATCAGCATGTCTCCAAAAACAGCCCCCTATGCAAGGCCCATTCCGATTGGTTCCTATATACGGATGCTAAAGACGGAGATTATTTCATCGGCAAAGGCATGCTGTTATGCAGGGGCAGGGATATGCAGGGCAATGAGAAGAATCTTGCCTTGGTTTCAGCAACCGATGAAGTCCCTTTAAGGGGTTTCCCCCGACGTTGGAGCTCCCTTGCCCAGCCGGATCTTTCGCATCCCAAGGTCAGGAAACATGGGCTTGATATAGGCTATTTCTGGCTGGCTAAAGGACTGGACGGTTTCCGCATCGATGCTGCACTTTCCACGTTCCCTGACAAGATAAAGGAAAATTGGGGACTGGATGTCAAGGACAACCTGACACGCTTGTTCATAGAAAACGTGCGCAGTATTAAGCCGGATTGCTTCATTATGTTTGAGGGCTTTGAAAGGTTGGAAGAGCTCCTGCAGCTTGCTAATAACCAAAACTGCGCAGTATATAACTGGCAGCCAAGAAATCTAGCTACCGATGCCCTTAAAGACCTGGCCAAGCTCCCTATACTAATATCCTACTTAAAGGAGCTCGAACATACACAGCAGATTCGGGACAACCTGATAAACATAGGCCCGGAACACGACGCTTTTGATTTTGATGACCCATGGGCAAAACTCCGTTACGGGCACAGGTTATTGATGCATTTCATGTATGGCTTTATGCCAGGATACACGCTGGTCTTTAATGGTGATGTATTTGGCAGCCAACACCATTACAAGATAGACCCAGCTAAAACATCCCCTGCACCAAGGGTTGCCGATGCCGATAGCGGCAAAAGGGAAACAGCAAGAAAGCTCTTTGGCCTTCGTAAAGAGTATCCGCAATTAGTTGAAGGGGACTACAAGGTCTTAGAGAATGATGAGCACGATGTAATCTGTCTGGCCCGCTTTGGCGAGAGCGAGATTGTGCTCGGCGTGGTCAACCCCAATTTAGGTGCCAAAGAAGTGGTGTTTTCTCTTAATGACATCATAGACGGCCGGGTAAATCCATCAGATATCAAATATGCCTATTATGTACAGGATGTTGTCCTTCTTAGGAATGATGCAAAGGGCTGGATCGGCGAAATAAGGGACAACCTACCAGCAGAAAGGTTGCTCCGGGAAGGGTTATATGTGGGAATCGACCCAATGTCATGCCAAGTTATCAGGCTGCGCCTGAATGTGTGATCGAATACATTATGGATTATCAAGGCGGCTGTGTCCCTCCCGAAAATTCTGTACTTGTTTAAAATCAACTTTTAACCAAAAACAGCGTTATAATCCCTTGTCAACACAGGAGTTAAAATGCAAATATCAGACTGTCTATCCGAAGATAATATGTAGGCCATGCCTTGCGACAGGTTATACTGTTGCGATTGTTTAAAAAAAGGAATTAAAAACTATTTTTTGGGAGACATGACCATGGAAAAGAGATTAGCAAGGAAAGTAGATTTACTCAGACACCGCATCAGCTTCCATGCCACACATACAACCCAACTACAACCCAAGGATTAAATAGCGTGTAAAATCGCAAAAAAGGTATATCTGTAAGATTTGTAATATCAGAGACTTAAAAAATTATCAGAAAATGCAAACATTTTATATATCCGATGTTCCTTACCCCAAGAAATTCACCTTTCTTGAAAGCACGATAAGACTCATAAACTCATAGTTTGTGGGTCATGTGCTCATTAGAAGTTTTTACAGCCTTCGGGGAACTTCCATTACGTGAACACAATAGAACCAACTAAATGATTTTCATCATAACTTGCAAAAGAGTATTCCTAATCCTATTTAACACTAACTTTTTTAATTCACCACAAGAGTGGCTATTCTCTTTATTTCCTCAAATGGGGTAAACTTGTCAGATATGCTTAGTCTTGCTATACTACCCGCATGACCACCAAGGAAGAAAGTCAGTTTGTTGAATTATTGGTTCCTGTAAAAAAAGTTATCTTTCGTAAAGGCTTTTTTCGCTGGTCTGCTCGGCCAATACTTGCCAGTCCTCACAGCGTTGATGTCCTACCCCTCGAGCAACTCAGCAGTGATTTAACAAAGCAATTTCTCAAGGCCAGCGTAGTTAGAAATGCTTTTGGGCCAGCGGATGTCAGAATGCATCGTGATGAGAAAATCGCCAACGATGAGGCTTATCGTCTTATCATTAATCAAGATGGAATTGAAATTTTTGCTAAAGCAGATGCAGGTGCATACTATGGTTTACAGACGCTTCGTGACCTCGTTTCAATATATGAGAAAGTATTACCTACCTGCATCATAGAAGACAAACCTGACTTTCGCAGGCGAGGTATCTACCATGACTGCTCGCGGGGAAAAGTTCCGAACCTCAATACCCTGAAAGAGCTTGTGAAGTGGCTTGCGCATTGGAAAATTAACGAATTACAGCTTTATGTGGAAAACGTTTTTACCTTTAAACAACATCCGGATATTGGCAAAGGTTTTAGCCCTTTTACACCAGAGGAAATTCTCGCTCTGCAGGATTATTGTCGCCTGCACCATATACGATTAGTAGGTTCGCTGGCGAGCTTTGGTCATTTTGAAAAAATTTTATCTCTGCCACAATACAGTCACCTTGGTGAAATGCCGGGATTTCGCAATTTTCCAGGTGGTACAACCCTTTGTCCCATCGACACTGGTTCGATTAAGCTCATCAGCGAACTCTATAGCGAATTTGTCCCGCTCTTTGAAGCAGAGGACTTTAATGTTTGCTGTGATGAGAACTGGGAATTAGGTAAAGGGCGCAGTAAAAAACGAGCATTTCGTATCGGTGTCGGAGGCGTTTACCTGGAATTTATCCTGAAGATTCATCGTCTGTGCGAAAAATATGGAAAGCGAATGAACGCCTGGGCGGATATGGTGCTAAAATATCCCGATTTGCTAAGAAAGATACCTCGTGATATAGTTTTGCTTAACTGGGCGTATGAGCAGGACGGAGCAAATATCGCCAGGACCAGAGAAATTGCACAGTCGGGAACACCACTAATGGTTTGTCCGGGCACGAGCAGTTGGCTGACGCATGGTTCGAGGCTGTCTAATTCTATGGGAAATGTAAAGAATTTTGCAGCCCAAGGCCGCAGATATCACGCTGAAGGTTTGCTTAACACAGACTGGGGCGACCAGGGACATCGCAATTTCCTCGGAGCCAGTCTTCATAGTTTTGCACATGGAGCTGCCCATGCGTGGCACGGTAAAGCAGTTGATGAAACGAGATTTACGGAAAATTTCTGCTATCACGTCTTTGGCCAGAAAACTAACCGCTTGGCCGAAACACTAAAGTTATTGGGCGACACATATATTATATGCGGGAAACAATCTCGTAATGAATCTTTGTTGTATCACGCCCTTGTCGAGCCGCTCTTGTCCACTAAACCGCTCACTCGCAGCTCCATTGATATGATGAAGCCGGCTGGATTACAGCAGATTCTGGTTCAATTGTCTGATGCTAAGCTTTGGCCAGAACTTCCAAAATCAATTGGACTGTTTGAGAAATTAGCATTTCGAGAGTTAAAGTTAGCAACCCGAATGGATTATTTAGCCAGCAGACGGGCTCTTGCAGCAAAGGCGCTGCGGGCGGGCAAAGATGTTAAAAAGTCGGAATTAGTGCAATTGGGCGGTTCGGTTAAAGAAATGAGCGAAGAGTTCAAGAAGCTTTGGCTACTACGCAATAAAACTTCGCGATTACAAGATAACCTGAAACTATTCAAACAGATTGAACGAGAATCGTATCATTTAGCCGATAAGAAAAAGAGAGTATGACAGGAAATGAAATTACGAAACTGCAAAGAAAAACGCGGATGCGCGTGGCAGGATTAATGTCCGGCACATCAGCCGATGGTGTTGACGCTGCAATTATTGATATTGACAAGGACAAGATAAATGTTCTGACGTATGATACCTTCCCATATCCAGCGGCGGTTCGCCGAGGTATTTTCAAACTTGTCGAGTCGAAAGAAGCCGGGGCGGCGGATGTGAGTCATCTGAATTTTGTAATCGGCGAGGTGTTTGCGGAGGCGGTGCTGAAACTTTGCAGGAGCAGCGGGATTGATTTGAAGACGATTGACCTGATAGGGTCACACGGGCAGACGATTTATCACAATCCGAAGGGGCGGCGACTCTGGAAAAGGATGGTTCGCTGCACTTTACAGATTGGCGAGCCGGCGGTAATTGCCCAGCGGACGGGGATTACGACGGTGGCGGATTTTCGTCCAAGAGATATAGCGGCAGGCGGGCAGGGAGCACCTTTGGTGCCTTTCGCTGATTATGTCCTGTTTCGAGATAAAAAAAAGAATCGGGCAATTCAGAATATCGGGGGGATAGCGAATGTGACTTATCTGCCGGCGGGCTGCCGGAGGCAAGATATTATCGCATTCGATACCGGGCCAGGGAATATGGTAATCGACGGAATCGTTTCGCTGGCAACAAAGGACAGAGAGAAATTCGACCTCGGCGGCAAAATCGCGGAGCAAGGCGCGGTTGACAGGGAGCTGCTTAATAATATGCTGCGGCATCCGTTTTTCAGGATACGGCCCCCAAAATCGACCGGACGCGAGATGTTCGGAAAAATATATCGTGATATCCTGTACAGGCGGGCGACAAGGAAGGGGCTTTCCATTGAAGATATTGCAGCGACTGTTACTGCTTTTACCGCAGCGAGCATAGGTTTATCTTACAAGCAATTTCTGCCCGCGATGCCGGATGAACTTGTTTTGTGCGGCGGAGGGGCTAAAAACAATACGTTGATTAAGATGTTGCGGCAGGAAATAGATGGGGTTAAAATTCTTATCAGCGATGAACTGGGTATTAGTTGTGATGCAAAAGAGGCGATTTCATTTGCCATCCTGGCATACGCAACAATTAAAGGAATCGCCAACAATGTCCCCAGTGCAACCGGGGCAGATGCGCCATTAATCTTAGGAAAAATAACGCCTGCATAATGAGAAAGCATAGACCACTTCCAACCACCGAGAATAGTAATCGCAAAAGCGCAAACATAGACCATCTGTCAACGCAGAAGATAGTCGACCTTATTAATTCTGAAGACAGGCTTGTTGCACCTGCGGTTGGCAAAGAGCGGAAAAACATTGCCAAGGCAGTTGATATGATAGTTGAGCATCTCCAAAAAGGAGGCCGATTATTCTACGTTGGAGCTGGAACGAGCGGTCGGCTGGGCGTACTTGATGCGTCAGAATGCCCCCCGACTTTTGGTGTTCGGCCCTCTTTAGTGCAAGGGATTATCGCCGGCGGCCGACGTGCGCTGGTTAGAGCCATAGAAGGGGCTGAAGACCATGAAAATGATGGAGCAGAGGCAATAATAAAAAATGGGATTCAGGCAAAAGATGTAGTTGTTGGAATTGCCGCCTGCGGTATGACCCCGTATGTTCGAGGTGCACTGAAACGAGCATCAAAAATAAAAGCAGGTACAATCTTCATCACCTGTGCTAAGCAAACAATCCGGCATAAGCCTGCAGAGATAGTCATAAATCCGATCGTTGGCCCTGAGGTTATCACCGGTTCGACCCGTATGAAAGCAGGTACCGCCACGAAACTTGTTCTCAATACTCTCACTACTACTGTTATGATTAAAATAGGCAAAGTTTACGGAAACCTGATGGTCGATCTCAATGCAACAAATGAAAAATTACGGGACAGGTCTATAAGGATTGTTTCACAACTGACCGGTCTTTCACGAACAAGAGCCGGAAATTTACTTAACCAGGCAAAAAGAAAAGTTAAAGCTGCAATTGTGATGCACTTTCGTAAAGTAAATTTTAATCAAGCCCTTACAGTCCTTAATGAAAACAATCAATCATTGAGGAAAGCTATAAGGGAAACTAAATGATTCAATTCAGTTTGCCGCAAAATATCATAGCAGCTATAGGTCAAATTGATTTAATCGTGGTTGGTTTAGCAATCTTAATTCTTTTCATTATTTCCTACATCTTTGGGCGTGAAGAAAAGGATACAAACGACTTTTTTCTTGGCAGCAGAAAAGTTCCTTCGATTATTGCCTGTCTGTCTTTTGTTGCGACTGAAGTCAGCGCACTCACGGTCGTCGGTGTGCCGGCAACGGCCTTCAGTGAAAACTGGGAGTATCTGCAGTTTTTCATTGGCTCAGCAGCTGCACGCATTCTGGTGGCATTTCTGTTCATTCCCGTGTTTTACAGATATAATTGTACGAGTATATACGAATTTCTAAGACATCGTTTTGGTCCTGAGACTCAATACGCAGGTTCGATTTTCTTTTTTATTACACGCTTAATAGCATCGGGTGTCAGGTTATATGCCGCATGTTTGGGGATAGGGATTATTATGGGCTGGAGTTTAGCACAAACGATTCTGGCCTTTACGGTGGTAAGTATTATCTTCATTGCATTTGGTGGTATAAAGGCAGTGGTTTGGGCTGGTGCGTATCAGGCAATAGTCATCTTTTTAGCGGGTAGCGCACTATTAATTTATCTTTCGCTTCATATACAGGGTGGTTTATCCACTGCCTGGCAAACCGCAAGCCAGGCGGGACGACTTAGTGTTTTTAATTTCGAATTCGACCTTAATAATCCCACGACCTTTTGGGCCGGCAGCATCAACGCGTTTTTCGTCGGTTTAGCTGTTTTTGGTACCGACCAGGAAATGATGCAACGATTACTTACGGTTAGAACCAGAAAAACAAGCCAGAAAACCATTATTATGACTATTCTAACAGCACTTCCGATTTTGTGCATGTATTTGGGAATCGGCACCTTGCTCTATGTGTTCTATCAGCAGAATCCTGACATTATTCAACCAAGCAGGGCTAAAGAGGTTCTTTCGCACTTCGTGAAAAATTCTCTGCCGGTCGGATTGAAAGGATTGATGCTCTCTGCAATCATATTAGCCAGCATTGACTCACCCTTGAGTTCATTAGCTTCGTCTTTTGTAACGGATATTTACCGCCCCCTTATTAAAAAAGCTGCAGCAGAAAAACACTATTTGTTCATCTCGAGGATAGCTGTGGCAGCTTTCGGTGTTATCCTGGCAATTATTGCTTTTGCCTGTGAACCGGTAAAAAATGTACTCTGGTTTGCGTTCGAGATTTTTTCTCTGACCGGCGGAGCAACACTTGGTATTTTCCTGCTTGGAGTGTTAACAAAACGAAAGACTACCTTTGGTAACGTAATTGCGATGGTTGTTAGCACTTTAAGCATGACAATACTCTTACTAATGTCTCATAAAGGATACGTCAAATTGGCATGGAGTTGGTTGATAGTCGTCGGCGCAATACTTACACTAATCTTGAGCTATCTGTTCAGCTACATTAAGACGAAAGATCTATCGCAGAAGCCGCTATTTACGGAAAACAAGGATATATTTTAGGTAAAAATAATATAGTCCCCAGCGACTATTTATTTCAAGGTCAATACAGAGAGTTATTATCTATCTGCCAAGGACACGGAAAGCAAAAAAACTGCATATTCTTGAACAAAAAACGAATCGGGCAGTTTCTTTGGGTAGGTTGTTTGGGGATTAAAGATGGGGTGGGTCTGTACGGGTGTCGGTAGGCCACAAAGCCATAGGGAATATATGTATAAAGGCAAGAAGATTACAAGCTCTTGAGCAGCGAATGACAGAGGGATTTTCTATTAGCAGAGTGCTTCTGCCGAATCCACCCGTCATCAGTTTTTTCGAGAAGGTTAACAACTATTACAGCAAGCTCCTGCGCCGCCCTGTCCACTTCTTTCGATATAGGTCCGCCCACAGAAAGGTTTTTTGGCTGAATGCCAATGATTATAGTTTCACAGTCGCAGGATTGGCGAAGATAATCAATCATCACTTTCAAGGGTAGGCTGTGAGTACAAAATGAAGTGCCGCCAACTTTCTCGGAATTTATTATTGTAACTTGGCCCGGCGGGGCATTCATATCGGCTGAATCGATAATTATAAGATGAGATGGCTTGAATTTTTTTATTTCCCCGGTAAGATTTTCAGGGGCGGTTGAACCGATAAAAACCTTAATCAAGTGCAGCAACTTTTTTTTGCTGCTGATTTTTTTTATTTGCTGTGCGGCAAGGACACCGGCCGCATCATCGCTTCTAAGCTCTGAACCGATGCCAAGGACGGCGACTTTGCCGGCATTTTCAAGTTTTTGCTTCAGAACCGCTGCAAGATTCTTCACTGAAAACGACCTTTAATTGTTCACGGCTTAATTTGGCCAGTTCAAATTCCTTTGTGGATTCAAGAGCTTTTTTGGGGCAGGAGTCAACACATTGGCCGCAGGATATGCATCTGGCAAGATTAATTTCAGCCTGAAATTTCTTTTCGCCGATTTTTTTAATGACAATCGCATCCGATGGGCAGTCCTTCACGCACAGCATACAGCCTATGCACCTTTCGGGATAATATTTCAGTTTGCCCCTGAATTTATCCGGCATTTCAGTCTTTACAAAGGGGTATAAAGTAGTTGCAGGCTTTTTAAACAGGGACTGTAAAACCTGTATCATCATTTTGCCGGGTTTTATCATTGTTTGATAATTCCTTTTACTACAAGGTCAACAATAAGCTGGAAAAAAGCAACAGGAGCGACATATTTCCAGCAGAAATTAATCATCTGGTCGATTCGCAGCCTGGCGAATATTGTTCTAAGCAAAGACAACAATGCTACTATGAACAAAACCTTTACCAGATATAAAACGAACCCCGGCATAAAACTAAGGTTTAATCCAAACGGCAGAAAGACAGCTGCCAAAAGTGACGAACCAACCACAAGTTCTATGTCTATGGCTATCCTGAAGAAAGCCAGAAGTCTTCCACTATATTCGGTGAAGGTGCCGGCGACAATTTCAGTTTCAGCCTCAGGTATATCAAAGGGCACCTTTTCTAATTTGCCTAAAAGGGCTACCAGTGCAATCGCAAAGCCTGCGGAATTTAGTAATGATAACCAGAGATGTTTGCTGTAGAAGACGGTTATTTCACTAAGAGACCACGAATCAGCCAGCATTGCCGGGGCCAGTATGCTGAGAAACAGCGGAATTTCGTAGGCGAAGAACTGTGTCATCGCCCTGGTGGCGCCGATTCTGGAAAAGACGCTCCGCGAATACCAGCCCCCGAGAAAGATTGCAAGTGTGGGGATTGTCAGTAAGTAGATTACGACAATCAGGTCGCCGTAAAACGAAAACAACGCCTTCATCTGCCACAGCGGTATATAAAAAAAGGCGGTTATAATAGAGGTAACCGCAATAATCGGCATAAGCTTAAATATCCCCGCATCGGCCTCTTCCGGAATTATATTTTCCTTGGCTACCAATTTGACAAGGTCGGCAAACGGCTGATACCACGGCGGCCCGACTCTGTTCTGCAGCTTCGCACAGAACTTGCGGTCTACGTATTCCGCCGCCATGCCGAGCACCACAACAAATAAAAATCCCGGAAATATCAGAAGATTAAAAAACACATTTGCCATTATTTAGTTCTCCGGAACCCTGAGTCTTCTATTCAAGTCAGAAAAATCAATTCCACGCTTTCGGTACCAGTCTATGCCAGCGGAGCGCAGCGCGGGCCAGGTCATAATATTTTTACCGCTGTGATAATCGTCTTCGACGGACACCATCCTGTCTGTGCAGGAAAAGCATGGGTCTATCGCCGCTACTACGATTGGCATATCAGCAAGGTATCCGTCTTTGAGCATATGAGCGACAACCTGGACATTTGCCAGGGTAGGCGCTCTGACCTTTACACGCTCAGGTTTGTCTGTGCCGTTCGCTTTGACATAGTGGACGTCCTCACCTCTCGGTGCTTCATAACGGCTGAACGCTTCGCCGGCAGGGATTTTTCTGGGGGCCTTAACGGTCACTGGGCCGTCAGGCAGATTAGCGAGTAGCTGCCTAATCATCTTATACGATTCCATAAGTTCACCGAGCCGCACAACTGTCCTGCCGTAAACGTCGCAGTGCTTATCGGTGATTACCTTGAAGGTAAGCTCTCCGTAAGCTGCGTAAGGGTCGTCCCGCCGGGTGTCCCTGTCAACGCCCGATGCGCGGGCGGTCGGGCCTACAGCTCCCAGTTTAACAGCGTCATCATAAGAAAGCATTCCGACACCGGAAAGACGTTTTATAATAGTCGTTTCCTCTGTTGCAACCTGGATATAGTATTTTGTTCGCTCTTCAAGCGTGTCCACTGCCTTTAGAACCTGGGGTATCTGTTCGGCTGTAATATCGCGTCTGACCCCGCCGATGGTATTCATACCGTAATTGACGCGGTTGCCGGTCAGCATCGCAAGAACGTCCATCACGACTTCACGGTCTCGCCAAGTGTACATCAGCAGGGTATCGAAACCTATTTCGTGGCCTGCGACACCGAGCCACAACAGATGACTGTGGATTCTTTCCAGTTCAGCAATCAGAGTACGAATATAAATCGCCCGCTTTGGGACTTCCAAAGCGGCTATTTCCTCGACTGCCTGAACGAAACAAGTGGCATGTGAATGCGAACATATCCCGCAGACTCGTTCGATAAGATAAACATCCCGGATATATGTTTGTGCTTCACAGGCCTTTTCTATGCCGCGGTGATTGTAACCCAATCTTACGGTCATACCCGCAATTTTTTCGCCGTGCATCGTTAGAAGAAAACTCTCCGGCTCTTTCAACGCTGGATGTTGCGGGCCTACGGGGACTTTAAAATCATATCTACCCATTTTTGTTCGCCTCCTTTTTGTCGAGCATTTCGACATTCCAGTCTTTGCGGAGGGGGAACTGATTCGCCGGCCAGCCATCAGGCAGAGGATACCTGTTGCCCTGCGGCAAACCTTCAACCTGTGCGCCGAGTAAATCGACAAGTTCTCTTTCGTAAGCATCGGCCGAGGGAAAATACTCAGTGACTGTTTTAATGACCGGCTTATCCTTAGGTGCACTGGTGTGCAAATTCAGCACTATGCCGCTTTCGCGTGCCAGATGATAAATAAAGCCAAGCGTTGCGCCTTCATCAAGACCGGTTATAGTAGTGAGAATCGAGAAATTTAATTGTTTTACTGCATAATCGAATGTTTCAGGAAAACTTGCCAATGGTATCTCGGCAAATATCCGTCTTGGTCTTTTGACAGTTATTTTATCGCTCAAATAACCAAATTTTTGGATTAACTGCAGCTTAATATTGCCTTCTTCGGACATATTATGAATCCTTTGCTTTCACAGTTTCTTGAGGAGCCGTATTTTCTTCCTTCAGACTTCCGAGCAGTTTTACGACGCCGTCGATAATTGCTTTTGGGCTTGCCGGGCAGCCAGGAATATAAACTGAAACAGGTATTGCGGAATCAATGCCGCCGCCTACATTGTAGCATTTTCTGAAAACGCCGCCTGAACAGGCACAGGTGCCAACCGCCACTACAAACTTTGGCTCAGCCATTTGCTCGTAAATTCTTATCAGCCTGTCCTTAGTCTGGCGGGTAACCGGGCCTGAGCAAACGAGGACGTCTGCGTGGCGGGGCGTGCCTTTCAACAATATGCCAAAACGCTCCACATCGTAGCAGGGGGTCAGCGAAGCGATAACTTCAATATCGCAGGCATTGCAGGCGCCGGTATTGAAATGGAGTATCCAGGGAGATTTGATTCTTGCCCAGTTTATAATCTTACTCAGTAAAGCCATTTTCGGCTTATCTCCTGTACAAAACTAATAACCCGATTATTGCCCCCAGGATATAAATAAGAGCGATCGATAACGCCGGGGCTTTCACTGCCGGCACTGTTGCAATCATAAGAGCGACCACATGCAATATGGTAAAATAGAACGCAAACGGGAAAAACTGACTGTAGTCAACTTCAATCATCTGGTCCGGAATGTTTTCACCACAGGCATAGGATTTGGCCTGACCTTTCGGGCGGTCTTTTTCCTGGAAAGCAAGTTTAGACAACGCGTACGAGAGATACAAAGTCAGAAGCAGCGCTATTATAAACGCTATCGGTGGTGAAAGTATTAAAACATTCATAATCAGTATTAACCCTTAATATTTCTAAGCAATTTACCGTTAACAGACTTATTATGTCTGAATACGCACAAAATAACCCCGACCGCCACCGCAATAATCACGACCTCGATGACTATAAGGGTTATTGCCAGTGCCTGCGCCAGAGCGACTCGGCCGGTAACGTATCCTGTGAGTATTATAAAAAGCGTTACGGCCTTAGTAAGAAGCTCTAATCCTATCATTGCCCTTATTAGATTAGCTGTGGCAATCAGACAATAGAGTCCTGCGATAAAAACCAGAATAATCCCTATACTGAAGACGCAGAACACCTGCGACATATCACTAATCATTCTTCCGCTCCTTAAATAATATTGCCACTCCGAAAGCTCCGGCCAGCAAAATTACTATCTGACCCAGCAAATCCAGATGTCGCAGGTTCCACAGTATTATACGCACGTCATTTTCCACGGGTTCCGCCGGTAAATTAAAATTCGTCGGCAGGGCAAATTGGCTCAAGGCAATGGCCGCCGCAACGATAATTATAGGCAGCAGCCAGTACTTATGGAAATGCTCCTTTTGCCTGATATCACGGTCCTGGGCTGTAATACGCGGCATCAGGCTTATAATGCTGATAAATATCGCTGATATAAGACCTGCGCAAATAGACAACTCAAACACCGCCGCCAGCGGTGAGGAAAGTTTAAACATTATTATGGTCAGGACGGCACTGGTAATCCCAAGCCCAATAGCCGAGCGGGGCAATCTCGGGGTCATTACCGTCCAGATAGCCGATACTACCAGCACTACGAGAAGAATTGTATTTATTATATCCATATCAGCACTTTAAAATTATTTAAAAAAGCTGCTTACAGGCACCATAAAGCTGTTAAAAAGAAGCGGGAAAAGTACGCCTATGCCTATAATTATAGATGCAAGCACAACGGCCGGCAAAACTATCCATATCCCGGCTTCTTTTATGTTTTTCAATTCATCCGGCAGGATGCCGAAGAACACTTTCCGCTGTATTGCAAGCAAATACGCCAGCGTGATAACACCGACTACTATTGCGACAGAGGCATAAGCATGGTGGCCAGTCTGCCAGAGAGCTATTATGATTATCAGCTTGCTCCAGAAGCCGGCAGCCGGCGGGATGCCTGCAGCGGAAAACGTAGCGATTAAAGAAGTAGCATTGCTGAAAGGCATTTTCGCCCCTAAGCCGCCCATCTTGTTCATATCAGTAGAGCCAATCTGCTGCTCAACAGCCGCGGAGTTAACAAATAAAAGGGACTTAAAAATGGAATGGTTAAATAAATGAAACACCGCACCGGCTATCCCGAGCGGGGTCCCGCAGCCAAGCCCCAATATTATATAGCCGATCTGGCTGATACTTGAATAAGCCAGCACCTTTTTGAAATCATCCTGCCACAGGGCGGCCAGAGCGCCGACCAATATCGAAATAATACCCACAATAAGAAGGATACTGTTTATTGTGCTGGCTGGCCCGAATACGTCTGTTACTAATCTCAACAATACGTATATGCCGGCAACCTTAGTTATTATTCCCGCCAGAAGGACGGAAACCGCTGCGGGGGCCGCGGAATACGCCGCCGGCAGCCAGCCGTGAAATGGCACAAGTCCTCCCTTTATAAATAACCCACAGATAAATAGACCGATGGCTGAAATAACAATAATATTGTTGTTATTCTTGACCGCTTCGCTGACGGAGGCAAAGGATGTATCGCCGGAATATAGCAGCAGTGCGGCGATGGCTCCGAGCATCAGTACGGTTGCCAGCGCCGAAAGAACTATATATTTGAATGCCCCTTCGAGAGCCTTTATATCCCGCTGAGAGGCTATGAGGATAAAAGCGGAGACGGCGGTAATTTCAAGAAAGATATAAAGCGAAAAAATATCGGTGAGCAGCACCGTGCCGTTCATTCCAATCATAGATACAAGCACCAGGTTTATAAAATTCAGTCGTTGTCTCGGCTCAGAAACCATCTGCCAGGCCACAAGGACAGCGGTAAATACTACTATTCCAATTGAAAGAAGCAGTACGAGCGTTAGATTATCTGTGTAAAACTTCAATTTGAGGAAACTTCCACAGAAATCCGGCCCGCTCCAGAAATTTTCAGGTCGAAACAAAACAACAATTGTCTGGGCGACAGACAGGAACAAAACGTACAATAATCCTGCTGTCTGCATTTTAATTTTGATGGGCAGATTCAAAATTATTATGCCAAGCAGCGGCAGTAACAAAAATAATGAAAGCATATCACTTTAAACCTTTAGAAAGCCGTTAAGCATCATAATCAGTACAACTAAACCTCCGAGCAACGACCAGATAATGTAGAGAGAGTAGTTGCCGGTGTGCAGTCTTTTGATACCGGAAGATGTTGTGTAAGCCAGCCAGACAGAAGCGCCGTCGTAGAGCCAGTCAACAGCCCTGTCGAGGAAAAAGAGAATATTAGAAGCTATATTAACAATCTTCAAACCGATGTCGTAAGGGTCGAAATATCTTTTTTCCGCTCTGTCGTAAATGCCGCTTAAAACGGGGGCGTGATGAATATGGTCTGCGGCCTTAACGCCCCCGCCGTTTATTTTGGCGCCGATAATATGGTGTATTAACGCTCCAACAAGAACAATGGCGGTGAGAGTAATCAGCAATGTGTTTGCGCCGTGTTCGGCAAAACTTTGCCCTTCAAGCACGGGCTCAAGGAAGAAGCTGACCGCGAAACGATTGTATAATCCGAACAAAACGCAAATGGCAGCGATAACTATCATCGGTATAAGCATCAGTAGTGTTGATTCTTTGGCGTTTTCATTTTCCTGACTTCTTTTGCCGAGATATACGGAGTGCCCGAGTTTTAAAAACGAGGCAGCGGTAAGGAACGAGCCAAGCAAAGCAGCAATGTAGAATATCGGATGTCTTTCCATGGCGGCGCCATAGACCATTTCCTTTGAGAAAAAGCCATTGAAGGGAGGCACGCCGCTGATGGACGCCGCTGTAATTAAAAAACAAACGGCAGTTACCGGCATTTTCGACCATAATCCGCCGAGTTTATTGAGGTTAGTGGTGCCGGTCTGCTTTTCAACCGAACCTGCGGTAAGGAACAAACAGTTTTTATACAACGCATTGTTAATCATATGGAACAGGCCGCCGATAATTCCTGCCGGCAGGCAGGTGCCGATGCCGAGAATCATATATCCGACTTGGCTGATAGCGTGATATGAAAGCAGTTTCTTATAATCTTTCTGAATCAATGCCATCATAACCGCCAGCACAATTGTAATTGCTCCAATTATCATAAGCAGGACGCTCAGCCGGGAATCTGCGGGAAGTTTGAACATATCGAGAGTAATTCTGGTTAGCAGATAAATACCGAGCAATTTTTCCAGGCTGCCTGGCAGAATCGCCATGAAAGGCAGGGGTGCATCAATCGCGGCGTCCGGAATCCAGGTATGAAACGGCATCGAGCCGCCTTTTGCAATCGCGCCAATCATCATTAGTATAAAAGCTGTGCAGCCGAGTGTGTTTAGAGGAACAGAAATTTTGGAAATTGTCTGTATGCCGGTCAGGTACCAGACGATTCCAATGCCAATCATCATACATAGGTCTGAAACGCCGACAATGATAAGCATCTTTGTCGCCGTTTTGAAAGCCCCTTTGCCGCCGATGGCGATAAATCCGAACAATACTGCCAGCAGGCCTTCCCAGAAGAAAAGCAGCAGGACGAGATTGTCGGCCAAAACGGCGCCGTTTGCCATCGCAATGGTTATCAGGAAATATGCATAGAACTGATTGGGGTAATTTTTGCCCTGCATAAATGAGCAGCAGTAAAGCATAACGAGGAAAGACAAGCCCGTTATTGATAGAAGTATAAATGAGCTGAAAGGATAGAGACGGAAAATAAATTCCATTCCAAAACCCGCCCACGGAAGAGAATATGTCAATTGCTGTTTAAACAGGCCTATTGCGATAATAAGAATCGAGCCAGTCGCCAGCAGCGAAATAATTTCGCGCAGCCGCCTCATTACCGGTATTAAAATCGCGGCAAGCAGCGGTATAATTACAGGCAGTAACAGTATTTTCGCGCTCATCTGCATAGCCCCGGCAATTGTAGCATGGTTAGTTGTAAAAACTGGGAGGGGTAATAAATCAAAATGCCGCCCGCCAGCGATAGTGCCGCCAAAAGGGCAACGCTGATTAACATTACAGCCGACCCTTCCTTAACTGGTTGGGCTTTTGCCTGACCCATAAATACGAGGTTGAAAACTCTCAGCAGATATAAAATTGTCATAATAGCGCCTGCCAGGAATATAAATGAAATCCACAATTGGTTGTTCTGAACCGCCGCCGTTATGACCATATATTTGCTGAAAAAGCCACCGAACGGCGGTATTCCCATTACGGAAAATGAACAAAGCAGGAAAGACATCGCCGTAATCGGCATCGTTTTAATCAGGCCGCCCATCCGCATTATGTCTTTGGTTTTAGTGTTTTGTTCGACTACGCCGGCGCAGAGAAATAATCCGCCCTTTGCCAGGCCGTGCATCAGAACATACAGCATGGCTCCCACTACGCCTATTTCGTTTCCGACAGACAATCCCAGAAAGATAAATCCTATTTGGCTCACCGTGCTGTATGCGATAATCCGTTTTAGGTCTGTTTCGAGCATTGCCGCCCCCGCTGAAACCAGCGCGCTGACGCCTGCGATTACAGGTACGACGGTGTGCCAGTATTCGTCGACGGCAAAACCCGTGGCGATAAATAATCTTGCAAAAACATACACTCCGATTTTCACAAGCAGCGCCGCGTGAAGCAGGGCCGTAACAGGCGATGGTGCAACACCGGCGTCAGGTAGCCAGGTATGCAGCGGCAAAGTCGCGGATTTGGAAAGTATGCCGGCAAGGATTAGTAAAACGATTATACTGGGTATATGAATGTTTTTTAATGATGATAATTCGAACGAGCCGTTCTGCTGATAAATACTGATAAACCCGATAAGCATCAACACCGAACCGAGCATCGTTACCAGAAATGCTTTGTCGGCTCGCAGAACGTGCTGCTTCTCGCGGAAAAACCCGATTAACCGCCAGCTTGTTATAGCTGTAATTTCCCAGAACAGATACAGGAATATAAGGTTGTTTGAGAAAACCAGCCCCATCATCCCGCCGAAGAACAGCACGACCATCAGGTAATATTCGTTCTGGTTTTCGTAATGGCTGATATAGCCGAAAGAATAAAAAACGATTATCGCGCTTATCGTCGCCGAGACCATAGCCATAAATACCGCCAGCCCGTCAGCGTAAAAATTCAGGTTGAATACGTTGCCGAAGGGTATGTATGCAGTTATTGTCTGGCCGCTGAAAACCGCCGGTATAAGCGTAATCGTTAATACAAGGGATGCAATTACAAAACCCAGCGCACAAAGGTTTCTTAGCTTGGCTGACAGCCAGCCTATCAAAGGCAGAATAAATGCCCCTATAGTTGGAAGAAAGATAATCAGAAGTAGTATCAATTGTTTTCCCATTTGGGGAAAATAACACAAGCTCCTATTTCTGTCAAGCTCCAGATTTTAAAAGGTCTAATCATCGGCCTTAATTCTCATGTCGTAAAATGAACGAAGCACGAAAATTGCGCTGACGATAAAGAAAACAGCCGCCGCAACGGATTTCTAATCCGTCACAGTGTTTTGTAAGTATTTGTCAATAAACGATTAATAACTGTTAATAAAAGACTTATGATGCTGACCGAAGCACAACCGAAGCCCAACACAGTAGCGACCTTCGGTGGTCCGCCATAACTAACTGGGCTCAGAAGCTGCCGATACAAGTTGTGCAACAACTGGCCGGGCACGCCGACGTCTCAACAACTCAGAAGTATTATCTGGCTGTCCGCCCAGAAGATATTGCTTCAGCTGGCAGAATTCTGAAGAGTATTTCGATGGCACAAGGGAATGACTGACACCAAAACTGACACCAATCCTCATTTAAAGCTCAATTTAAAAGGTGCCCGAAAAACCAGGTATTGACAACTCCATATGGGAGCTGTTATGCTGAAAGTAGTTAGAGTTATCTAACGGGCTCGTAGCTCAGCGGTAGAGCAGTGGACTCATAATCCATTGGTCCAAGGTTCGAATCCTTGCGGGCCCAGTTTAGTTGTTGGTCGCTGGTCGTTAGTTGATAGGAAATGGAATCGTTTATAAATCCACGATAATTATTAATAACCCCTCTGAACTAGCGACTATCAGCCAGCGACAAGCGACTATTTTGGGCGATTAGCTCAGCTGGTAGAGCAGCTGACTCTTAATCAGCGGGTCACAGGTTCGATTCCTGTATCGCCCATTCAAAACCGCATTTTCGCTATCGTTAGGGGGGTGTCTGCCTGCCATTATCCGTCGCGGAATCCGGCTGCTTATTTTTTATAGCCAGGAAAATTTAAGATGACGCAAAAAATCTGGATGCAAATGCAATATTATCAGGTCTTGAAGCGTCTATATTGGGAAAATGAACAGATTATTATTTTAAGGCACTGATTGCAGAAAGGACGGATAATATGAAAATCAATTGCATTAAAAAGGCGGCAATGTTTTTGGTTGTGCTGACTCTTGGTTGTGCTGTAGTTTTTGCAGAGCCTGTTCCATCCCCGGATTCCAATTCGCCTGTGTGCAAGGATAAAAGGCCGGATGCGAACCAGCATGCTCATTGGTTTATGCAGGAACTTAGCGAGAAACTGAACCTCACGGACGCACAGAAGACCGCTATTAAGCCGATTCTTGCCAACGATGCTAATGAAATAAAAGCCGTTCGCCAGGATAGCTCGCTTTCAGAAGAGCAAAAAATAGCGAAGATAAAAGAAATTCGGGAGAATGGCAGGAAACAGATAAATGCAATTCTGACGCCAGAGCAGCAGAAAGAATTTGCCGAAATCAAGAGCGAGGCGCGTCACAGAATGCGTGAGCATGCCGGGGACAGACTGGAGATGCTCACCAAGAAACTGAATCTCACAGATGCACAAGCGGCCGCTATCAAGCCAATTTTTGCGACCGAGGCCAATGATATTAAAGCAGTCCGGCAGGACAATTCTCTTTCCAAGGAACAAAAGCAAGGTAAGATGTTTGACATTCGGAAAGCTGCAAACGAAAAGATAAACACGATACTGACACCTGAACAGCAGGCCAAATGGGCCGAGTTAAAAGAGCATGCAAGGTGGATGCATCATAAAGGAATGCACCCAGAACACAAGCCATTTGGGCAGCCTCCGCAGGCGGAGCAAAAACCTGCTGACAGCAATTCCTAAATTGTCCGCTGAATACGGAGTAAAAAGACAGGGGTCGAAAGACTCCTGTCTTTTTATTAGCGTTGAAGACCCGGGTCACAGGTTCGATTCCTGTATCGCCCATTCAGAAACACATTCTCGACCTCGTTATCGCAGATTCTCTGTCCACCGTTGTCCATAGAGAGATTGGGGAAATTTCGCTTGACAAAGGGCTGATGGTTAACTATTTAGAAGGTTTTTAGTATTATTTAGTGGTTTTGAAGATTATGTGGAGCGATTGAAAATGCTGCCAGCAAAAAAGACAAGTAAATGCAGGACACGCACCCGCAGAAGCCATCATCGGCTAAGGGCCGTAAATTATTCGGTCTGTCCGAAGTGTGACCATGCCAAGCTGCCGCACGCGGCATGCGCAAATTGTGGTTACGTCAATTCGAAGATAACGTTGAAGGTCAGCAAGGAAGAGGAAAAGGCGTAAAAGATGCGAATCGCAATTGACGCAATGGGCGGCGACAATGCACCGGACGCAATTATCTCCGGGGCGGTAGAATCCATTGAACTGTTAGGCGAGGATGATGAGCTGATACTTGTCGGCCCGAAGGAGATAATAGAGCCGAGATTACCTTCGAGGTCGCGTAAATGCGCTGTAACTGTAGTTGACGCACCGGAAGTTATTACTATGGACGAGGCGCCGATAGAGAGCCTGCGAAAAAAGCGCAATAGCTCCATCTCGGTTATGGCCAAAATGGCTAAAGAAGGCCAGGCGGATGCAGTCATTTCGGCAGGCAATACGGGGGCCTGCGTCGTGGCATTCCAGATGGGAATGAGAAATCTTCACGGCGTTAACCGGCCCGGGATAGCGGTGGTTTTTCCAACCTTCGAAGGGCCTGTAACGATATGCGATGTGGGGGCGAACATTGCCTGTAAGCCGATAAATCTTTATCAATACGGGGTTATGGCCAAGATGTATTCAAAGCACGTGCTGGGGATTGAAAACCCGAGGGTCGGAATTATGAGCATCGGGCAGGAAGATGCAAAGGGCGATGAGACTGTTAAAAAGACGCGTGAGCTTATGAAAGCCGACGCACATCTGAATTTCATCGGAAATATCGAAGGCAGAGACATCTTCAAGGGCGTTTGCGACGTTGCGGTCTGCGACGGTTTCGTGGGCAACGTAATTTTGAAGCTGACCGAGGGAGTTGTTGACGGTCTGTTCAAGGCAATAAAGCATGAGCTCGGCCAGGAGAAACTGCTGCTTGTTATGAAGTTTAAACCTGTGATGAAAAGGATTTACAAAAAGTATGATTATAACGAATACGGGGGAGCGCCGCTATTAGGCATTAACGGCACAGCACTGATATGTCATGGGGCAAGTGAAAGCAGAACAATCAAGAACGCTATTTTGACAGCCAAAGCATACCATACGAAAAAAATAAACGATAAGATTATCGAATATTTGTCAAGCACATCTGTAAGGACAGCTAATGAACACGGAAGTCAGGGAGTATAACCCCCCCTACCGCGCGGTTATCACCGGTTACGGCTCATTTGCACCAGAGAAGAGACTGACAAATGAGGAGCTGGCAAGGATGGTGGACACTTCAGATGAATGGATTACCACTCGGACGGGCATTAAGGTTCGGCATATTACTACCGACAACGAAACTACGGCGTTTTTAGCCACTGAAGCGGCCAAAAGGGCTTTGGCCGAGGCAAATCTTGATGCCAGTGAGCTCGACCTTATTATTGTGGCTACTATTACGCCTGAGATGGTTTTCCCTTCAACGGCGTCTTTTGTGCAGCGCTCTCTTCAGGCAAAGAAAGCCTGCGTGTTTGATTTAGCCGCTGCCTGCAGTGGTTTTATTTATGGCCTGTCCATCGTGCAGCAGTTCTTAGAAAGCGGCCGATATAAAAACGCTCTTGTAATAGGGGCTGAAACTTTGAGTAAGATTACTAACTGGAGCGACCGAACAAGCTGTATCCTTTTTGGTGACGGTGCAGGAGCGGTTGTCATCGAAAGAAGTAAAGACGGGCGCAAGGGGATAATGTACAGCACTATGTCGTCAGACGGGGACCGCTGGGAAGCATTGAACTGCCAGGCATATGGGTCCCGCCATCCGGCTGACAGGAAGCTAAATGACCCCAATAAAATCTATATGGAAATAAAGGGCAGAGAAGTCTATCAGCAGGCGGTTCGCCGGATTATTGAGGCCGTTACTGATTGTCTGAACCATTGCGGATTGAGCATTGACGATATTAATATGGTTATTTCACACCAGATGAACGCAAGGATTATTGAATCTGCAGCGAAACGCCTTAAGCTGCCCGAGGAGAAGGTGTTTTTGAATATTACCGAGTATGGCAATACGTCAGCGGCCTCGGTGCCGATTGCTTTCGATGAGTGCGTCAGAGCGGGTAAAATCAAGCGAGGCGATATTATTATTTTCGTGGCGTTTGGAGCAGGGTTGACCTGGGGAGCAAATGTAATTGAGTTTTAGTTGGTAATTGGTAACTGGAGACTGGTAATTACCAATCACCAATTACCATTTACCAATTACCAGAGGCAAGGTTATGAGGACTGCTTTTTTATTTCCGGGGCAGGGAGCTCAAGTTGTAGGAATGGGCAAAGAAATAGCTCAGAAATTCGACGCTGCAGCGAGGATTTTTGAGAGGGCAAATGCTATCGTCGGGTTTGATTTAAGCAGGATTTGTTTCGAGGGACCTGCAGAAAAATTAAATACCACAACGGTTTCCCAGCCGGCGATTTTTGTAACCTCGGCTGCCCTGCTGGAAGTGGTTAAGGCAAAAGGACTTAAGGCGGATGTAACAGCAGGGCTTAGTCTGGGTGAATATACCGCTCTGTATGCCGCAGGAGTGCTCAGCTTCGAGGACGCACTTATTCTTGTTCAAAAACGAGGCGAGGCGATGCAGGCAGCGGCTGATGCTGCTGATGGTGCGATGGTGAGCATCATCGGCCTTGATGAGGAAAAGGTCGGTCAGCTTTGTGCCGAGGCCGGCGACGGCGAACTTTTGGTTGCTGTTAATTTTAACTGTCCGGGGCAAATTGTGATAAGCGGCAGTAAAGCAGCCTGCGAGCGGGCGGAAAAATTAGCCGGCAAATATGGGGTCATAAAAGCTGTGCGGCTGGAAGTGGCCGGCGCTTTTCATACTGAAATGATGTCCGGCGCGGCGAATACTCTTAAAGAGACACTGCGGAAATGCAGGATTTCAGAGCCGGCAAATATCAAAACGATTGCTAATATCGACGCTGAATATTATAAAAGCGCTGAGGAAATCGCAAAAGGACTAATAAAGCAATTGACTTGCGCAATTTACTGGCAAAAATGTATGGAAAAGCTTATAACAGACGGAGTTGAAGATTTTTATGAGATTGGGCCTGGGAGAGTTTTGACCGGCCTTATGCGGAGAATCGATAGAAAGATAAATGTCGTAAATATAAGCAGTTTGCAGGCCATAGAAGAGTTGCTGAACTCTTAGCTTCGACAAGGAGATTGGAAATATGCCGGAAAGGAGATTAGCGGTTGTAACGGGCGCCGCCAGAGGGATAGGACGGGCGATTGTTCTGGAACTGCTAAAGCAGGGTCGTATCGTTGCGGGGCTGGATATAAATGCCGAGCAGCTCGGCGAACTTGAAAATGTTGTGAAAGAAGCCGGCTTTAGCGTTGTAACTAAATGCGTGGATATAACCGATACGGGGAAGCTCGCCGAAACACTCGAGGGGCTGGCTGCGGAATATAACGGGATAGGGATTCTGGTCAATAACGCGGGAATTACCCGCGACAAGCTGATAATACAAATGAATGAAGAGGACTTCGATAAAGTCATTAACGTGAATCTGCGTGCTGCTTTTATGGCGACGGTGGTAGCATCCAAGTCTATGGTCCGCAGCAAGTTCGGGCGGATAATAAATATAAGCTCCGTTGCGGCAGTTATGGGGCAGGCAGGGTCAAGCAATTATGCGGCAAGCAAGGCAGGCCTTATCGGTATGACAAAATCGGTGGCGAGAGAGCTCGGCAAAAAAAATATCACCGCCAATTGCATCGCCCCCGGCTTTATTATGACGGAAATGACAGAGGTGCTGCCGCAGGCGGTGAAAGATGGTGCGATGCAGGTAATCCCCGTTAAACGGTTCGGCACAGTGGAGGACGTTGCAAAAGCTGTTGCGTTCCTGGCAAGCGATGAGGCAGGATATATGACGGGGCAGGTGCTTTGCGTGGACGGCGGAATGGCGATGTAAAAAAATAAAAAAAATGTTTGTATAGGAGCAATTTAACGGGTAATATACCCGCCTAAAATAATGGATGTCATAAATAACTGTTATCGCTGGTTTCCGTTGTTAAAAGCTAATTGTAAGGCTGTAAAATAAATTCCTGTTTGGCTTAGGAGAAAAACAAGTGAGCGCTGATGAGATAGATATTCAGGCAATTGAAAGCAGAGTAATCGAAATAATAAGTGAGCAAATGGGCGTAGATAAGTCTGAAATAACTCGTGAAACCTCATTTATTAACGACTTGAACGCCGACTCGCTGGATACGGTCGAACTGGTCATGGAGTTTGAAGATGAATTTGATATGAGTATTCCGGATGAGGAAGCCGAGAAAATCCAGACGGTCGGCGCCGCAATCGATTACATTGCCAATATTGCACGTTCCAAGAGCCAAGAATAACGAACAAGCTCAACATTATGAACAGGCGACGAGTAGTTATCACTGGCTTGGGGTGTATTACCGCTTTAGCCGAGTCTGTTGACGGGCTTTTTGCTGCATTGTGCGAGGGCAAAAGCGGCGTTTCCAACATAGAATCCTTCGACGTAAGCACATATCCGGTAAGGTTCGGGGGCGAGATAAAAAACTTCGATGCAACGAAATACATCGACCAACGGGAAAGCAAACGAATGGACCGCTTCTCGCAGTTTGCCGTAGCTGCGGCGATACAGGCGGTGGATGACAGCGGGCTTGATTTCTCAAAGGAAGACGCTTTTCGCATAGGCGTCATCGTAGGGACAGGCATAGGCGGCATCCAGGAAATTGAAGAGCAGCACACAAGGCTGCTGGAAAAAGGTGTAAGGCAGGTATCGCCATTCACCGTTCCAAAGCTTATGGCCAACGCTGCGTGTGGTAATATTGCCATTCGCTACGGCCTGCGGGGGCCCAATTTTTGTGTTGTCAGCGCCTGTGCTTCCAGCAATCACGCTATCGGCGAAGCTTTCTACAACATTGTTTTCAATCGAAGCGACGTTGTGATAACCGGCGGAGCCGAAGCAGCTCTTTCGCCGGTAGGACTGGCCTCATTCTGTGCTGCAAGGTCACTGAGCACACGAAATGATGACCCTCAAAGAGCTTCAAGACCATTCGACAGGGACAGAGACGGCTTTGTTCTTGCCGAGGGCGCCGGCATTTTGGTTTTAGAAGAGGAAAGCCACGCCAAAAAACGTGGTGCGAATATATATGCCGAACTTCTTGGCTATGGAGCTACCGACGATGGTTATCATATTACCGCCCCCCCGCCGAGCGGTGAAGGAGCGGCAATGGCGATGAAACTGGCACTTATTGATGCAGGTGTAGAAAAAGAAAAAATTGATTATATAAACGCACACGGCACCGGCACCGAGCTAAATGACATAGCTGAGAGTATTGCCATAAAGAGCGTTTTTGGCGACCACGCATATAAGCTGGCCATCAGCTCGACGAAAAGCTGCCTTGGTCATTTACTTGGAGCAACCGGTGCAGTTGAGCTTATAGCAAGCGTAAAAGCCATTACTGAATCAATTATCCCCCCTACTATCAACTTAGACAATCAGGACCAGCGGTGCGACCTGAAGATGGATTATGTGCCATTGAAGGCCCGCGAGGCAAAGGTCGACTTCGCTCTGAGCAATTCCCTCGGCTTCGGCGGCCACAACGCCTGTCTGGTTGTTGGTAAAGTTTGACCGATACTTGATGCTTGATGCTGGATACTCGACACGAAGTAAGTAGAGATTTTTGCGGGTTCGACTCTTTCGACTACGCTCAAGACGGGTTTGCTCACTATAAATCCTTCGACTTTGCTCAGGACAAGATTGGGTTCGTTTGGGTTTGTTTTGACCAAGTGTCCATTGTTCGTTTTTTGTTATAAATCGTTGTTTTTATTGAGCTTATAAACATTTGACTTTTTTGAAAATTGGCTTTGTTTTGCATAATTAATACATTTTTGATTGATTTTTCCGCTCAGCGCAGAAAACCAGCGGTGATAAATCCGAAGCTTTGAACGGATAATCGAACTAACCCAACGAGATTTAAAAGATTACTCAGATTTAGCCGGATGGCATTGGCAATTCCTTTACAGAATTTCCGTTTCGAGAACAGACTATCGTTCTCTCTATAATTGGACGAACGTGCGCATTTGAGGCGAAAAAGGTTATCTATTCTTGACTATTGATTCTCGTAACTCGATGTGAGAAAAGGAGTAAAAAAATTTAGACTTTGCCGTTTTTGGCGTGCAGGTAGCTGCGGATTTGATTGATTTGCCAAACCTACGACTTGAATCAACACAGGCAATCGTTAAAATGGTATAGTGATAAAGGTTTAATGTTTGAAGAACTGTTCTTACTAAAAGGGAAACATTGTGACTTGGATTTATGCATTTAACGCCTTGCTCACTCCCGTTATAGCTGGTGTTGTTGCCTACATAGCTTATCAACAGTACAAGACCAATCGAGACAGACTTAGGTTAGATTTGTACGATAGAAGGTTGAAAGTCTTTGAGGGCTTGATGGCTTTACTATGGGTCATTTTTCGAAAAGGAACGTGTAACGACCAAGAACGGGACCAGTTTCAGAGGGCAACTGTCGAAGGAAGTTTTCTTTTCGACAAGGATATTGCGAATTATTTAGATACGATTCACAAAAAGATTTTGGAACTGGGAACTACACATGCTGTACTTAATTTACCTGGTGGGGAGAAACGAGACCAAGCGGTCGAGAAAGAGAGAAAACTTTTTGACTGGTTCACGGACCAATTTGAGGTATCTAAGGAGAAATTTGCAAGATATTTAAGTTTTAGACAATCAGCAAACGTTTCCGAAAGGCGAACTATGAACTGGAAAAGGGGATTCAAGAGAATTGTGTGGATTTTGTCTGTTGGGGCGTTCATATTTTGGGTAGGCCTTGGTATTTTTATTCCCCTTCTAGAGGATCCTGCCTTTTGGACAGCGTTGCCTGCCTTCTGGATAGCGTTGGTTTATGGTGTTCTCAACTTTACAGTAGTTTGGGTGGTCTATTATGCAGCGCTTTATATAGTTAAAGGGTTCTGTGGTGCCCAACCTGTAAATCAGCAAAAATAATAAGCAAGTCGGCGTGGCTCGGCAACTATAATGCCTGTTTGGTCATCGGAAAAGTTTAACCCGGAAACAACATCAAATCGGTGAAAACGGGCTCAAACTCTTTTTCGTGGGCGATTTCGATATATTTGATTTTGCGGGCTAATTTCTTTGCCTGCGTTCGGCAGTGGTGGCTGATAAGGAGCATCTCGGCGCCGGAGGCGGCGGCGTTGCCGATGAAATGAATGCGCTCAAGCGGCAGATTCGGCAGCAGGCCTATCCTGAGGGCACTTTCCCGCCTGATGTAATTGCCGAACGCGCCTGCCAAAAGGACTTGTTTTATGTCGTTATCTTTTATGCCCATTTTACTCTGCAATAATTTTATGCCGGCCCGGACAGCAGCTTTTGCGAGCTGGACTTCGCGAATATCTTTTTGAGTGAGAATTACTTCATCAGCAAGACGAAAAGCAGGTTGGCCATCCTGCTGAATAATTCGTGAGCGAATGGCCGGTGGAAGTTTGCCGGGGTTGGCAAATCGTCCGGTTGTGTCAATAATACCCAAATTCAGCAATACTGCGACGGCGTCGATTAAGCCGCTGCCACATATAGAGTGAGGCGGGCAATTTCCTATTACATCCAAATCTAAGTCGGCCTCGTTTATGACCACCGCTTGTATCGCACCTTCCATCGCCCTGCTGCCGCAGCTTATGCGTGCACCCTCAAAAGCTGGGCCGGCGGCACAGCTTGCCGCATAGAGCTTATCTGCGGTGCCGAGCACAATCTCGCCATTTGTGCCGATGTCAACTACCAGTGTCAAATCCTGCGCTGAGTTAATGTCGGCCGCAAGCGCAACGGCAACGGTATCTGAGCCGACAAAGCCGGCTATGTTCTCAACGGTGTGGATATTGCCGGCAGGGTTTATTTGCAGGGCTATCTTTTTGGAAGAGAGGTCTTTTGCATCGAGGGAAAAGGCATTGTATGGGGCTTGGCCAAGTTGGACGACAGGCAATTTCAGAAAGATATGATTCATAGTCGTGTTGCCGACAACGCACATTTCATATATTTGCTTTGTGGTTATGGCTGCCTGGCTGCAGAGCTTTGCAGTCAGTTTATTTATACAGTCGATTATTGTTTTGTGCAGCTCCGCTAACTTTGCATCGGTTTGAGCGTAGTTAATCCTGCTGATGACGTCATCGCCGAAACGAGTTTGCGGATTAAGGTCGGCCTGCGTTGCCAGAGGATGTCCATCTGTCATATCAATTAATTTTGCGACAACGGTAGTTGTGCCGATATCAACCGCGACGCCGAAAATTTTGCCGGAGGGAGCAAATTTTAGATATTTTTTATATATGTCGGGCTGAATTTCGGCTTGAGGAGCGACGCCTTCAGTCAGGATTTTGTGCTCAAAGAATCGAGATACAAACGGAACTGTTACCGTAAGGTCGCTATCGATGTGATGTTGGCACGCAAGAACTCCTCGGCCATCCGGGTCGAGATTCACCAGACACTTTTTACAGATGCCCTTGCCGCCGCAAACGGTGTTTAAGATTATGCCGGCCCGGCCTGCGGCTTCGAGGAGCGTTGCACCTGAATGAATGGAAGTCTGCCTGCCATCGGGTTTGAAGGTTATATTAAAGTGTTTCATTTATCGTATCGCGTATTGCAAAAACACTCCGCCACAGGCGGATAAAATCGTGTATATTCTACGCAATGTTCAATACGCACAACGGATAATTATCTTATTTTATGCCGAACTTTCCAGCGGGAGTGTCTTTTTTTACTGCCCACTTTGCGTCTGCGCCTTGGTTTTGCCATTTATTTCTCCACAAAACGACCAGAAATCTTTGTTCCAAATACTTTTAACCCTTCAGAATATATGGTATCATAATGTAAAAGTAAAGAGGATGAAAAGTGTAAATTTTTGTTTTAGATTTTTGTTGATTTAGGGCGTGGTGCGAAAATGATTCAATGTAAAGATTGTGAATTTTGCGAGATTGGTCCCGAAGGCAAAAGAACCTTCAAGTGCGACCCGTTCACCAATATCAAAGAGCCGGAGTGCATAGCCAAGTGGCAGCTAATCCGTCTTGATATGCTGGTAGCCAGCTATCAAGGGATGCTCAGATGGTATGAAAAATTATCGCCGTTGCAGGATAAGATTTTCAAGTATATGAAACGCGAAATCGAGGATATAGACGAATCCGAGCAGTGGAAACTCAACGACGACGAAGATGCAGAAGGGGAAAAGGAAGAAGACGATTAGTGAAAAACCTTCAATTAACTGTTTTGGAGACAGCAGTTTTAATCGTTTATTTCGTCGAAACTATGGCCGCAGGTGTCGGTCGTGAGAAATTCCGATTTGGTGCGCGGATATTTACGGCAGTTCAGAGGACGTAACCAGTAGACTTTGCAGGTACTCAGGCCTTCTTCATCAATGCCCAAAAACGGACACAGATTCGGCAGTTTACAGCAGGCTCCGCAGCGGGTGCACCTGCCTTTACGGGTCTTGTCAACCGGTAAAACGCTGGTGAGCGTCCGTTTAAATTTAGCAATCCAAGTATTTTTTGTTTTAATATCAACGATAGCCATAAAGGGTATAGAGTAATAGTTTTTTGAATTAATGCAATAAATCTGTTCCAGAAACCGTCTTTATTTGTGTAAAAACGCTGAAATATGGCTAAAAACAACGATTTGGCCCGGATAATAGGCGGCTGTAAGTCCGGCGATGCCGAGAGTTTTTCAGAGGTAGTTGATATTTATGCAAGTCGGCTTTATGGCTATTTTTACCGATTAACGGGCGACAGAGAAGCAAGCGACGATTTGCTGAGCGAGCTATTTGTCAAATTGGTGGAGAAGATTAGCTCTTTTAAGGACGGTTCTTTTGAAAGCTGGTTGTTCAAAATAGCATCTAATATCTTCTACGACTATTTGAGGGGCAAGCAACGGCAGAAAAAATCGTTCGAGGTCCGAAAAAGGCAGTTTGAATCAGAAGTGACAGAGGCCAAACTGTCCAGCAACGAGAGAATCGATAAATTGCAGACGCAGCTCGGCAGGATTGATACTGATACGAGAGAATTAATTATGCTGCGTTTTTATTCACAGGCCAGCTTCAAGGAAATAGCAGCGATGCGGTCTGAGCCGATAGGAACCACATTGTCGAAGCTGCATCGAGGGCTGAAGAAACTGCGAGAGTTAATGGAGTGTTAGTTTAGGTTATCAAAAAAGAATATTATGAACGAGCGAAATGAAAAAAAATTGAAGGAGCTGTTTGAGAAATTTGTTGGCGGCGAACAGGCAGAGCAGGCGGCAGAGGATATCCAGAAAGGTGAGCAAATTCTTCGCGAGCATAGTTCACCTGAGCCGGACGGCGGGCTTATAGCCAATATAAAGGCCGAAATTGCTGCAAAATTACTGCACAAAAAAGAAAAGTCCTTTAGATGGATGGCTTATAAGATGGCTGTCGCCGCGGCGTTCATTCTCATAGCAGTCATAAGCGTAAAATTATTCGAGACTGTGCCTGAAAGACCTGCCGGTGATTTAACAGCACAAAAGGCAATCTGGGAGAGTCAGAGTTTGGCTGACGAAACCTTGACCGCCGAGATGGAACAAATTGAAAGCGATATGCTTGCTATGGAATCAGGCGAAAATAGCGGAAATGGCTACGAAACTGTAACAGACCTGGAAATGAAGTTGATAGAAACTAATGGCGATTTTTGGAAAGGGTAAAAAAATGAAAGCGAGTTATGTAGCAATTTTAGTATTGGCAATGGCAGCGGTATTATCCACAACCGCCTTATACTGCCGAGCTGCAGAGGATGTAAACAAAGAGGAAGTGCAATCGACCGAGCCTCTTCCTCCTCCCCCCGGCGGCGTTGCAGAGAAAGAGGATATCTGGTCCGAAGACGCAGCAAAAGGAGGGCCTGGAGGGTTTGAACTAACTGCGGAAAGAATCGAACGTATAATGAATCGACTGGCGAAGACCGACCCGAATAAAGCAGAACAGTTAAAACAATTACAGCAGAAAGACCCTGAGAAATTCAAAGCCGAGCTTCGTGACGTTATGCGGGAGCAGACCGTCAAAAGAATCGGTAAGCGTATGGAGAAACCGATGGAACCAATCGGCCCCGAAGGTATGCCGCCTGAGATGGGTATGCAAAGGCGCGGAGAGCCATTCGGTCGCGGTCATATGCCGCCTGAGATGGAGATGCAGTGGAGATATGATAAATATCTCGACTGGCTGAAGGAAAATTACGCTGATGAAGCAAAAAAACTGACTGAACTGAGTACGAAAGACCCAAACACTTATTGGAAACAACTCGGACTGAGCATGAAAAAATACGGGAGAATTGCAGAAGCGGCAAGAGAAAACCCCCGATTGGCAGAGGTGCTCAAGAAAGATTTGGCACTAAGACAACAGCAGGATAAATTACTTGGAGAAATCGAGGCCGCCGGCGATAAGGATAAAGAAGGACTTGTCAAGGATTTGAAAGAGGTACTCAATAACAGGTTCGATGTGATTGTGGAGCGAAAACAAATAGAATACGAACAACTGCTCAAGAAGCTCGAGAGACTGAAAAATGAGGTCGAGCAAAGAAAAGCCAGGATGGAGAAGTGGAAAGACGCTAAGTTCAAAGACGAGAGTGTAAAGGCACGCATCGAAGAATTGCTCGGTAAAAGCGACAAATTCACGTGGTAACGAGGAATTGATTACCGAGAAAGCAAAAGAAAAAAGCGAAATCCTGTTTTGGCAGCAATGAAAGGCAGAATGAACAAAGTCTTACGGATTTATCCGTAAGACTTTGTGTTTATAATTTGCTTCGCTTCTGCTCGGCCTCGGTGGCTTGTCTGAGTATCTTTTTCTCTGTCGGCGTCAGGCTATAGATGCCGGAGTCGTGGACCTTTTGTAAGATGCGGTCGAGTTCTACTTGCAGATTGCGTTCTGCGGCTATTTTTCTTTGCCGGCGGCCGGATTGGATTTTTGATATGATTTTAGCTCGCCAGCTTTGCGAGAATACATAAATTGCACCAGCCGCCATCCCTGCAAGGTGAGCCGCATCGCCGCCGGCGTTTGCACCTTTTGTTATTAAAGTGATAAAGTAAAATGCCGTGAAAGCAATTGCCGCTACTCTTATCGGTATGGGAAATAAAAGAACAAAGACAACAAAGTGCGGAAAAAGAATTGCACAGGCAGCCAACATACCGAGTATTGCACCCGATGCTCCTACCATAGGCAGAGCCGGCAGAAAACCAACGACGACAAGCAGAAGATAGAACAGCCCCCCTGCCACGCCGCAACTAAGATAAAATATCAAAAATCTTTTACTTGACCAGTGGCGTTCAAGTATCGGGCCTAAGAAAAATAAGCCAAGCATATTGAAAAAGATGTGGAGCACACTGCCATGCAAGAACTGGTATGTTACAAGTCGCCATAACTGCAGTGCTGCCAACAAAGAAACCGGATAAAGCGAAAACCATCCCGTCAGCACTCTCTCCGCCCCCAAAATCTGCAGAAAATACACAACCGTGTTAATAATCAACAGCCACTTGACCACGGGTGTAATCTGGGGAAAGGTCATCCGCATCTGCGGAGCATTGTAAAATTGAGAGCGAAAGTTTGCTTGAGTGTAATCCCTATCGTAAAGGCCCATAGTGTTTCTCTGAAACTCCACAAAACCAAATGCTAATTGTGAGATTGCTTCGCTATGCTCGCAAGACAATCGGGTTTCATTCTTTCAAATATGACCATCAAAAGCACGCCGACCACTACCATAGCGATGCCAATATTCTGTGAGATTGTTAAACTGTCGAATTCAAATGGATTGTCGTCGCGGAGAAATTCTATAAAGAATCGGGTGGCGCCATAGAGTATGAACATCAAGCCAAATGTACAGCCGGGTTTGGTAAACAGCTTCTTATGGTTTTTGGAACTGCCGGCTTTTTGTGCTCTTCGCCAAAAAAGGTAGAGTATAAGGGACAAAACGGCACCCTTAATTGATGAGTACAACTGGGTGGGGTGAACGGGCAAGCAGCGATAAGGACCTTTATCAACCATATATTTTTGTTCGGGCGTCAAATCCTGATAAGGTTTTAAGCCATAGAAATTTTTACCCTCTTCGTAATAGTAGCCGAAAAATTCCTCGGGCAATTTTAACTGCGGCTGGGGACGGTTCCTTTCCGGATTCGGATATACCTGGCTGTAATAAGCATCTGAGCGGTATGGGAAGCGGACGGCCCAGGGCAGGTTTGTCGGCTTGCCGAAGCAGCAGCCATTTAGAAAACAGCCAATTCTGCCGAACGCAAGCGCCAGCATCAGGCCGATAGCGAGGATATCAAGATAACGCCGAACAGGAAGTTTGTGATAACGGCAGTAAAAACCGATAACAGCAATGGCCAAAAGCACGCCACCCAGAAGCTCAAGGCCGCCCTTCCAGATGGCAAAAACAGAGAGAGGACGGTTCTGAAACTCGTTAAAATGATGGATTACATAAAAAAGGCGCGCACCCACCACCCCTGCGATAAGCGAGTAAAGAGCTGCATTAGTGATGTACTGAGGGTCGGGTGTGATATTGCGGCTAAGATGTCTTATCAGGGAAACAGCTACGAGAAACGCAATAACCATCATCAGGCCGTAACTTGGCACAGGCCAATGTATGAAAGGTATCTCAAAAAGTTTAGGATGCATTAGTCGATTTACGATTTTCAATTTGCGATTTTCGATTTTTGAGTTTCAATCGTCCATCGAAAATCACCGAATGGCAGCTTACTCTAACCGTTATTTTTTATTTTATTATTTTTGCCGAGAATAATAATCTTTGGTTTAAGTTTTCTGGCTTGCGCGGGGGTGTAATATCCGAAGCTGAAAACAATAATAGTGTCCTTTAACTTTACCAGTTTTGCGGCCGGCCCAAGAATTATGACTTTGCCCGAGTTTGCATCGGCTGGGATGGCGTAGGTTTGGAGGCGGTTGCCGTTATTTAAATCGGCAATTAAAACGACCTCGTAGGGTAAAATATCGGCTGCTTTCATCAGTGTTGAGTCTATAGCGATACTGCCGGGATACCGCAATTTGGTCTCGGTAACCGTCGCACAATGTAACTTGCTTTTTAATAACTTTACAAACATAATTTGCGATTCTGATATTTATTAACAACTATTATGCAACTGACATTATATATTATTGCTTGTTCACATCCAGTAGAATGTTGTCAATTAATCGAGTCGAGCCGATTTTGACTGCGACAGCCACCAGAACCCTGCCGGTAATTTTCTCAAGCTCCTGCAGGGTCTCAGCGTCAACGATACTTATGTATTCTATCTTCATTGATGGAACTTGATTTAGTATCCTGCGTATTCTGGCGGTGATTATTTTGCTATCTATAACGCCGGAATCGACTAGTTTTCTACATTCTTCAAGGGATTTATAGACATAAGTTGCATCTTTTTTTTCTTGTTTGGCCAGGTATTGATTTCTGCTGCTGACCGCAAGCCCATCACTCTGGCGGATTGTAGGGCAGACAACAATTTTTAGAGGCATATTCAAATCAGCGACCATTCGCTTAATCACAATTGCTTGTTGGGCATCCTTCTGGCCGAAATAAGCGACATCGGGCATCACGATATTAAATAGCTTAGCGCAGACAGTAGCGACACCTCGGAAATGCCCTCGTCGAAATTGACCGCAAAGCTGTTCGGTCAATTTTTCGACATTTATCCAGGTAAGATTTTCCAGCGGGTACATCTGCTTTGCTGTCGGAGTAAAAACAACATCGACGCCTGCCCTCCTGCATACAGCCAAATCACTCTTAATCGGCCTCGGATATTTTTTGAAATCCTCAGCCGGACTGAACTGCGTCGGATTGACAAAAATGCTGACGACGACGAAATTAGTTTGCTGCTTCGCTTTTTCAATTAGTGAAATATGGCCGATATGCAGCGCACCCATTGTTGGCACAAAGCCGATTTTTTTGCCTTTACTTCGGGCGGCTTTTACCAGGTTTCTAACCGACTCTATTGTTTTTGCAACTTTCATTTTTCATTATACTGCAATATAACTTTTTATTTGATTTGCGAGATGTCGGATATTGCCATCCTGCATATAGTCGAATTCAGGCATTGATAAGCGGATAACAGGACACTTTTTCCAGTCTGCGAAGAGCTTTTCGTGACTGCGGCTGAGAGCATCCAGAAACTGCGGCTTAATTTGCTGCTCATAGGGACGGTTGCGCCTGTGGATACGCTCCAGGCAATTTTGTGCAGAATCAATCAAATATATTACCAGGACCGGCGGAGTAATTTCTATGCTGAACGGCGGATAAATTTTTTTATACAAAGCTAATTGTTCGGTATTGAGCAATAGTTGAGCATAAATAATCTCTTTGTCAAAGACATAATCGCTGATTGTTATTTGTCCGTTGGTCAGTGCATTGCAATCTAATTGTTCTACCCTGCTGGTTAGAAAAAATAATTGTGAATCCAGCGCCAGTTCCTTTTTTCCAGCATATACATCCGACAAATAAGGATTTTTGTCGTAGGCTTCAAGGATACATTTGCAGGCAAGTATTTTTGATAGTTTTTTTGCCAAAGTAGTTTTCCCTGCGCCGATAATGCCCGCCACACTGACAAGCTGCGGTTGCTCGCCGTCGATAACAAAATCCGCACCGTTCAGCCGAAGTGCCAGCTCATCAATCGATTCTTTCAGCACGGGATGCACCAGTTTCCGATTGAGTTCACGCAGACCCTTCAGCACAAACGAGCGCAAGTGCATCTGCGGATGCGGAACAGTTAAGCGGGGGCTATTTATGATTTCCTCGCCGAAAAGCAGGATGTCCAAATCAATGGTTCTCGGCGACCATTTTTCTTTTCTGGTCCTGCCAAGCGAGGTCTCAATGTTGACCAGTATCTTGTGCAAATCTTCTGCGGTTAGAGCGGTTTTTATTTGAGCCACTGCGTTTAAGTACGTGGGCTGATTGGCACCCCTAAGGGGAGCAGTTTCGATTAGGTCGCTGACACGAGCAACTTCGGTATCTTTAGCTTCGGCCAGCATTTTAAGGGCTTTATGAATAAAGTCCTTTCTATCCCCTAAATTGCTGCCAAGTCCAATATATGCTGTTGTCATCGCTTGATACTCGATGCTCGTAATTGGTTAGTTTGTATATTAAACGGCGGCAAAGCGTTGCATAGCTTCTTTGACGTCATCTGGTTTTGCAAAGGCTGTAAGTCGGAAGTAACCTTCACCGGATGGGCCAAAGCCGGAGCCGGGTGTGCCGACCACATTTGCCTTTTGCAGGAGGCGGTCGAAGAAATCCCAGGAGCTTATGCCGTTCGGCGTCTTCATCCAGATGTATGGTGCATTAACTCCGCCATAGACATCGTAGCCGAGTCTGGTAAGCGATTCGCGAATTACAGCGGCATTGGCCATATAAATATCAATAATTTTTCGGCACTGTTTTTTGCCTTCGGCCGTGTAAACAGCGGCTGCGCCGGCCTGTGATATGTATGAGGCGCCGTTAAATTTGGTGCACTGCCGCCTGTGCCATAAGGAATTGACTTCGACTGCCCTGCCGTCTTTTGTATAGGCCTTCAACTGCTTCGGCACAACGGCAAAGGCACATCTGACACCGGTAAAACCAGCGGTTTTGGAGAAACTGCGGAACTCTATTGCCACTTCTTTTGCCCCTTCGACCTCGTAAATCGAATGAGGAATCTCGGGATCGCTTATAAAGGCCTCATAAGCAGCATCGAAAAAGATGATAGCCTTATTTCTGTGGGCGAAATCAACCCATTTTTTCAGAATCTCTTTAGTTATCACCGCTCCAGTAGGATTATTTGGAAAGCAAAGGTAAATAATATCTACTTTTTGCTCCGGTATATTCGGAATGAAGTTATTCTCAGCAGTGCAGGGCATATAGATGATTTTGCCATACTGGCCATTTTTGTTGGCTTGGCCGGTTCTGCCGGCCATTACATTGGTATCCACATATACCGGATATACCGGGTCGGTTACGGCAATGACATTATTCAGGCCGAATATTTCCTGGATGTTGCCCGTGTCACACTTGGCACCGTCGCTGATGAAAACTTCATCGCTATCTAAATCAATATTGCGAGAGTTAAAATCATTTTTGATTATGGCGTCGATGAGAAAATCATAGCCCTGCTCTGGGCCATAGCCGCGGAAGGCCTCTTCGCTGCCCATATCGACAACGGCCTTTTTCATCGCTTCGACAACGGCTGGGGCCAAAGGCTGGGTGGCATCTCCAATGCCCAGGCTGATTATCTCCGTATCAGTCGGTGTCCCAGTTAGTGTTAGTCTGCGTTCACGAATGCGTCTGCTGATTTCCGGAAACAAATAACCTGTCTGTAGTTTCAAAAAATTTTCATTAATCGTTGCCATTGGGATACCCAAAATTCAAAACTTAAAATTAAAAGCTAAAAACCATAATTCAAAGTTCAAAATTTTAAGTTTTGAGCTTTGGTTTTGCGGTTTTAGCTTTAAGTTTTAACTTTCTTGCTACATAAGTCGCAAATACCTTCAAAATATACCGTTTTTTTCAATACGGTGTATTTTTCGCTGATGCTCTTTGGGACTGGGATATTGTCGAAAGGCTTATGATGAAAATCGATGATTTTTTTGCATTTTATGCACTTAAAATGCTGATGGTTTTCAAGGCGACCATCAAACCTTTTAACATCGCCCGAACCCTCAACTACAAAGGCCGCACCAATTTCAGCCAGAGTCAAAAGGGTTCTATTAACCGTATCTAACGAGATATTAGGAAAAGTCTTCCTCACTTTGCGCCATAGCACATCAGCTGATGGATGTTCTTTCGACTCAATCAGCGCCTTATAAACTGCCACTCGTTGTGGCGTTACCTTCAGCCCTGCCTCGCGACACCTTATTTGGAAAGCATCCATTTTCCCCTTCCTAATCTATTTTAGACGTCCTTTAGGGACGAAATCAGCGTAATCTGCGTTAAAAAAACGATTATATCGCTTTCTGCCAGCATTGAGTAGTAAATTCCACCCCTTTTTAATTGTAAATTGTCAATTGTCAATTGTAAGAGAATTTGCCGACCGTGAAACAATTCCGCCCGCCGTAAGGTGTCCCTAAGGGAAAAAGGTAAAGCGATGCGAAATGCGCGCAGATAAAAAGGAGCCGCCCTCCTCCGACGGCCCCATCATCGGAAAACAAAACCGGTTTTGTCTAACTGTGCGGCCTGCACCAGCGATCTTGAACAAGCAAAGGTTGGGCGGCGGTTTCTCCTTCTTTTCCGTTTTGGTGGTTAGAACACCCCGCCTGCATCCATTGCCCAAATCTCACTCGTCTCGGCGAAACGCCGAGCCGTAGCCGGACAGGCAGCCAGTGCATCAGCATAGTTACTACGATATAGTAGCTATTCCTGTTTGTCAACAACTTTTTTGATTTTTTCTAAAAATTTTTACTGTCCAATAAACTCTTTGCCACCGGAGGCGGTGTAAAAAGAAACTTCCCAAGCTGCGCTTTTGTGGTGAATTTCGCCAGGAAGAAATGGAAGTATTTGCAAAAGAGAGATTTATTCGTGTCTCAGCGATTCAATTGGGTCCATATTGGCAGCGCGATATGCCGGGTACAAGCCAAAAGCTACTCCCACCAATGCGCTAATGCCGAATGCCAGGACTAACGAACCGGCTGTAATCACCGTGGGCATACGGCCAAAGTAGGTTACCAAAAATGGTATAAGAGAACCTAATATGATTCCCAGAATGCCTCCGGTCAGCGTTAACAGCAGTGTTTCCGAGAGGAATTGAACGATAATATCGCGTTTTCTGGCGCCGAGGGCGCGGCGAATTCCAATCTCACGCGTGCGTTCGCTAACGGTAGCCAGCATAATATTCATAATTCCTATGCCGCCAACCAAAAGTGAAATCGCAGCGATTGAGCCGAGAACAATGCTGAATATCCGCCTTGTTCGCGCTGCCTGCCGCAGCAACTCCAGCGGGACCACTATATGGTAGTCACTTTTATCGTGAAGCCGAGCCAGCGATGCATCCAGAATATCACGCATCGGCAGCACCTGCTCATCCGAGTCAACCTTGACAATGATTTTTTGTAGTTCTACTCTCTCGATGCTTCGGCTTCCGCTGCTGAAGCTTGCCGACAGCTCAGAGAATCGACATTTGGCAGTTGTCAAAGGAACATAAATATTCCCCACCACCCCGCCGCTGGGCTTTGTTGGTGCAGCCATATCCTTGCCAAAACCGCTCTGTCCATACGCCGAAGCCGGTGCCCCAACCACGCCGACAACTCGGTAATAGTTACCCTGGGTTCTAATGTCTTTATCCATTGGGTCGTCAAATATAAACAGCTTTCTCGCCACCTCCTCATCAACAACACACACCTTCTGCTGATGATGCAAATCAGTACTGCTCAAAAAGCGCCCGCGAATCAGCCGAACCGGTGAAGTCTCAGTGTACCACGGAACCGTGCCTATGATTCTTATAGCCACTTTGGGGTGATTAAGATATCGCACCTCCTGCCGGTCTATCTCACGAACGGGTACGATTACCTGAATATTCGGTATCGTGTTGTGAATTGATTCGGCGTCCACGTAAGTCAAGCCGTATTTGTGAACAGTTTCCACCTTGCCGGTGTCGGTTTGCTTCTCGGGCGGCTTAGCCGTTTCAATAATTAAATTCGTGCTGCCAAGTTGTTTTATGGCTTCCTGCGCTGCCTGACTTGCGCCTTCCCCAATGGCGAGCATTGCAATGACTGAGCAGACGCCAAAAATGATACCGAGCATCGTCAGAGTAGAACGCAGCCGATGCATCCAAAGACTTTTGATGCCCAACTTAGCTGTGCGTTTTAAATGAAACAAAAACATAACTTGCTACCGTTTCTTTGTTGCTACTGTTTTATGCGCCCATCAAACAGATGTATGGTTCGTTCAGCGCGTGCAGCAATACTGTCATCGTGGGTAACTGCAATGAGGGTTTTGCCCTGCTGATGCAAACGGTCGAGAATGTTCAGAATCTCAGTTCCGCTTTCCGAATCCAGGTTGCCTGTCGGCTCGTCCGCCAGGATAATCAGCGGGTCGTTCGCCAGCGCCCGCGCAATTGCTACGCGCTGCTGCTGCCCGCCACTTAATTCCGAAGGCCGATGTTTAATCCTGTCGCCAAGGCCGACCAAAATGGCCAATTCCCGTGCGTGCTCAGCGCTTGCCTCTTCCGAAAATCCCTGATAAAACATCGGAAGCTCTATGTTCTCTATAACATTTAGCTGGCCGATGAGGTTGTAAGATTGAAATATAAAGCCGATATGTTTACCACGAATCAGGGATAGCTCATCATCGTCGAGCTGGGAGACATCCCTTTCGCCCAGCCAATATTGGCCGCTGGTGGGTCTGTCAAGACAACCCAGCAGATTAAGCAAGGTTGATTTTCCTGAGCCGCTGGGCCCCATAATGGCTATATACTGACCCTGCTCAATCTTTAAGTTGACATCGCACAATGCAGGCAATTGAACTGAGCCTATTTTGTATGTTTTACACAACTTCCTGGTGTCAACTACAGCCATCGAAATCAGACCCTGATGATTTTATGTTGGTTTTTCCGCCTTTTGTTCTTTTTCAGCAGTAGCATCTGACTCACTAACGCGTGGCGGATTAAGCAGCACTTTCTCTCCTTCAGCCAGACCACTTTTAATCTCAACGAAATTGTCGTTAAATAACCCTGTCTCAACCTCTCGCGGTTTCGGCTCTTTACTCCCCATAACATAACAGACCTTTTTGCCGCGTTGATTAACGACCGCCTGAAGGGGGACGCTAATCACATTTTTCAACTCCTCGATAACGATTTCAACCTTAGCCGACATACCGGTTTTGAGAAACTCGTGCGTCCCATCAATACTTACATCCGTTGAATACACCTTAAGGTCGGGATTGAGCCACTCTTCGGGGTCTGCCAACGGCGCCTTCTTCAACACCTTGCCTGTGAAGGTCTTATCGGGAAAAGCTGAAATAGTTATCCTGGCCTGCTGGCCCGGCTGCACCTTATCGACCCACGTCTCATGAATCTTGATTTCGACCTTCATCTCAGAAGTATCAGGTATGGATATAATCTTTTGACGTTCGCGAATTTCCGCTCCTATCTCAATTGGGTTGTTTCGTCTCTGCCAGCTATCCATCATACTTGATGAGTATACCACCTGTCCCGGCACAGGCGCTCTTATCGTGCAGGCCCCAAGCTGTTTGCGCCACTTTTCCAGACGCTCCTTCTCCAATGAATACGTTGCTTTCTTGCTGTCAAGTTTTGCCTGTGCCTGGGCCAATTTCGACCTCGCACCTGCTTCAATCCGCTCCAGTTCGCGATTCGCCTCGTTATAATCGCTCAAGAGCTTCTCAGTTTCTTTTGGAAATTCGTAAAGCCTGAATAATTCCAAAGCCGTCCTGGCTCTATCCATCTGAATCTTACTGCTTTGCATCTCCAATTGGTCTTTCCTCAACTCAGTTTCCGCCACATATTCTTTATCGTAGAGCTTCTGGGTCCACATCAACCTGTCAGATGCTTGTTCAAACTTGCTTTCGGCCAGGGTGATATCGCCATTCAGCTCTCGAAGTTTCTGCAAAGCTCCGCCGCCAAGGTTGGGGTCATCAATCAGCGATGTAATTTTACCCGTGGCTTCGCCCAGAGGCAAGTTATCTTCAGCCCCCGGATTTGTCGCGTTCGATACCTGTGCCTGCTCAGGCATAAGTTTTTCAGCCACAGTCGCACCGAGGTATTTCTGCAGGTCCATCAACGCAAATCTGACTTTTATTTCACCGGCTTTAATGTCGCTGTCATTTTGTTTTATTTGGATATCAAGTGCCTCTTTCGCCTCGGTATAGCTTGCCTCCTCGGTTGAAAATGTGATTTCCTGCTGTGTCAATTTCTCTTTTATGCTCGAAGAATCCAGCTCAACGAGCACTTTCCTGTTGTTCACGTCATCCGGCGTGATGGTTGTGCCCTCGTCAACAATACTGATTATTTTGGTTTGCCCTTCAACCTCGGACTTGATATCTGTCGAATTAAGCGCTTTGATATCGCCGCCTTCGGTTACAGTAATAGGCAAATCACCGCGACTCACCGTGAAAATTCCTAATTCCTTTACACCCCCCTGTTTTCTTGCGAAAGCAAGAAAGGAAGCCCCGGATGTCCATAACCACAAAAATACGAAGATACCTATGGCCACAACCACAGCCGCGAAAATCAAAACCAAGCGAAGCCGTTTTGCCAGTGATGACTTGCCCGTTGTCTTGTTGACCTGTTTTTCTCTGCTGTCCACTTTCATCAACTATCCCGATTGGTCTGTCTCTGTTGTACCCACATCCCGTCAGGCCTGACCTGCAGGATGCCGATGTCCCGGAAAAAGCTCAATTTCGCAATCGCATGGCTCACCAAAGCATCTGTAAGATTGTTTTGTGCCAGCAACAAGGAGTCCTGTGCATCCAACAAATCACGAGCGGTCAGTCGTCCGGCTTCGAGTAACAACATCGTGCTCTCAACTCGCTTCTGGGCCAACTCTAAACTGTTTTTTTGAATGCGGTAGCTTTCTGCCGCCCGCTCAAGGTCACGATATGCCTGGCGCACCTCCAGTTTAACCGTGTCTGTATCATTTTCATATTGCCGCTGCTGCTGCTCCAGGGCTATCATCGCTTGGCGATATGCATTGCGTTCTTTTTTCCGGTCTAAAGGCAAGCCAGCTTCAACACCTAATTCGTAAGTGCCGCGGTGAAACTGTAACCTGCTGTAATCAGTCGGGGCGGTTGAACCTACGTTCATTCCGCCGGTCAGGTTTAAATCGGCGCCGAGACCATTCTCTGCCACCATAACTTTACGCAACATATCATCAACCTTGTCCATGCTGGTAGCTAAATCCAGACGTTGAAGTAATGCCGTTTCAATCGCTATATCCGCTGTATAATCGGGTTGACTTACCCCGATATTCTCTAATGCTTTTAACTCATTCTGGTCCAGCTCTACGTTGGCGTCGGTCGGCAAAGCCAACTCTATCTTGAATCTATCGAGCGCCTGCTGATAATTTTGCTGAGTTTGCACGTAGCCATCCATCGCACTCAGTTCACTCTGTTTTGCCTGGTCAACCTCGAAGCGATTTGTGCGGCCGGCATCAGCCTCCATTTCCAGACGCTGTCTCGATTCAACCCGCCTTTTATAGTTGCTTTCAGCGTTTGTTACTATATCTCTTTGCTGCAAAACACGATAATAATCGGTTACAATCGAAACCACAAACTGTTGGCGATAACGGTTGAACAAGCGTATCTGATATAAAGCATTCCGCTCCGCCTGAGTTAGGCTCTCCTGGGCTATTTTTCGGCCAGCACCCCGCAGTAGTGGCTGGGTTATGTTGGCGGTCAGAACCGAACCAATTGAAGCCCGTGGGTCGCCGGTAAGGTAACGCAGCCAGTCGTACGCTATACTAGCGCTGACTTGGGCACCATCGGCCAACATTTGATTAAATCCAAGTTCGCCTTGAGGGTTTAACGTTTCGTCCGCATCGCCTCTGGTGTACGCGCCGTCAAAAGTACCAAACCACTGCATCGCGAACTTATGCCGTTCCAGAGTTAAATCAAGCGCCATCAGGTAAAGCTGTTCTTTTTGGGTTTGATAGTCGCGATTATGTGCGGTAGCCATAGCAGCTGCCTGCGCAAGACTTATAACTCCGGACGGCGGCACGGCTTTTTCAATCTGCACGTCATTCGGTGACGGCGGCACGTTACTGATTGTGTAATTCACCTTTTGGCCAAAGCTGTCCCGCCATTTGCTGTTGATAATCTTATATACTTCTTTATCGGCATCGGCTTTGTAGTGCTTAGGGCTGCATGCACCGGCCATACCGAAGATAATAGCAGCGCACAGCCCGCAACATAACAGCAGCGCCAGCCTAAAATTACGAAACATAAGCCCCTTCTCCATTAAAATCCCCACTTTATACAACTCCATCGCTATACCTATATCATTATAACATAAAAGGTTATAAGAAAAAAGCCAAAAAGCCGGTTAAGAATCCATTAGCAGTAACAATTTTGTATATTTTTACACCAGGGGTTTCAATAAGACTCTTAAATTCAATAACTTACATGCTAAAAGAGTCCAAAAAGGCGCACCGTCACCGTTAATTTTTCTATTAGTATAGACATTTATTCGATAAAAATGTTGCAAAAAAACTCCCGATTATCAAGTGTGTTTTTATTGTAAAACAGGGTAATTGCGGATAAAATAAGCGAAATTTACCGTTTGGCGGCGTAGCCAAGTGGCCTAAGGCGACGGTTTGCAAAACCGTTATTCGTGGGTTCGACTCCCACCGCCGCCTGTCCTTTTATCAGTCAAAATTCGTCTTGGGTGGATTTTTTTCTGAATAAATTCTTTGACAAGCTAATTGGGTCTTGTTAGTTTATAAATTGTGCTGAGCGCCGCTTTGAAACGATGTGGAAAACAGCGGAGTGTAATCAGGCGATATATTTGCGGTAAGTCAAAGGAATCTGGCTTTTCGGAGGAGGACAAAGAGAGTAAGGATATGGGAAATGGGGCGGCTGGGGGTATATTAAGAAATGAACCTCCCTGCCGATATAGATATATAGTTAGTGGGTGGTATTATGAGGCTAAAAAAGAGAGAGCCCTCCGGGCGGGAAAAAGATGAAGAGGCCATAAAGCTTCTCGAACAGCTAAGAGAAAAATTATACGTGGATGATATTTCGGCAGCCCGGCGTGCGGCTTTTAATCTGTCGTGGAAGCAGGAAGACGGATTGGACATCCTGAAGGAAGCTTTGTTTAATGATTCTCCGAGGACGGCAAAAATTGCGGCAGTCTATGGTCTAAGAAATATGCACGGCAGGATGAAGAAAATAGCCTTAGCCGTTTTGGAGGAAGGCCTGAAACATCGTAAAACTGATATTAGAAATGCATGTAATCATGCTTTGTCACTGGCAAGCCGGGGGAGGCAAGAAAAATCTCCTTCAGAAAGGCCACCAAAGTCAGGAAGGCTTGAAATCCGGGAGGTTCCGAGGAGAAGGACGTCCGGGGGACAGATTCGCACAAGGGGTATGCACGAACGAAACCGCCGAAGGTGATGTTTCTGTTTAGTAATCAATAGCTAAGCCATAAATGGCCAAGCCATCAATTATCACTGCATATTTAATCCTGTGACCTATCAGCACGGTGGAACATATAAGCGGGAAAAATTAACAAAAAAAAGGAGACGGTGACCCCCCGCAATTTTGACTTGGCTGGCCAGCACGTCTCCCGTTAGAAGAAGAGGAGTATATGGCTATTCGAAGCTGTTCAGAAACTTAAATGCTTGTTTACACGCACCCCCTATTTATCCCTACATAAAGTATAATACATTTATATAACAGTGGCAAGAAAAAGGAGAATTTATCTTTTTGAGAAATGGCACAGCCCCGGGATGTCGGGCGTAATCACGGCCCCGTGAACCTTATTACCGTTAAGATACCTAAAAGACCAAGCACGAGCAAAGCAGCTCTTAATATTCGCATAAGCTGTGTTCTGGGTTCCACAACCTGCCATATAAAGGCCCAAAACAATACGATTAGTCCCGTCCGTAGGAGAAACAATAAGAATTGCCTAAACACAGGTTTATTATAGACCATTTTAACGTAAAAGGTCAAGCAAAAATCCCCCCAATTTAACGGAATAGGCATTATCAATACTGAAAAGGCGGTTTTTGTGATGTTTCTGTTAGAGGTTTTAATCGCATAGATTTCTTGTGTGAGTAATATTTCCAAGTATTTTAGGCATAAATGCTAAAGTAATTTGAAAACATACGCCGAATAAGAAAATCAAGATGTCCAATAATTTCTTTGTTTTAATTAGGAGAATTAAGGATGCGAGTACTAGAAGAATTGAAAAGATGGCTTGGTGAGATTACTGAAATTTCTTTATTGCTGATTGCCCTTGGGATAGCAGTCGAGATTCTTTTTGGCAATACAGTTCCTTTCTTTGGAAGTATTATCACCAACCTCACCGGCTTACTTAAGACTCTGGGCGACAATGGACTTGTTGGTTTGATTGCACTGGGTATAATTCTCTTCCTGTTTAGAAAGAAAGCTGTAGCATAGAGTCATACTCAGCAGCCATCCTCAGGAGGGGCATAGGTCAGGATTTTGGGGCGAAAATCCTATGACCCTCCGAGGATGATGCCAGTCGGCCTTAAAAGTTCCGCAGAAGTTAAAGACAGGTCATTTGTCGGGGTTGAGCTTTTCTATATGCTCTTCTCCAAAACGGGTTTATCCGCCTGCGGGGGATAAACTCGTCTTGAGCGTAGTCGAAATGCCGTAAGGCATCCCTTACGGGAGAATGGAACAGCTAAAATGGGAATTCAAAATTTCTCAGAAGATGTTCTTTTTGTTGATTTGCCGTTTAGAGAACCGCAAATAGGGGATGAGCTCAAAAATCTTAACGAAATCGTTGGTACCAGAAGCGAATGTGATGTGGTGATTGATTTTTCCAAAGTTGAGATAGTAACCTCTTCAGATATCAGTAATCTCTTAACATTACGTGCGTTACTGCGTGAGCATAAGCGTCAGCTTATTCTCTGCAGCGTTTCCACCCTGACTAAAGGCATTTTTACGGTAGCCGGCCTCGATGCGGTTTTCGAATTTGCTGATGACAAACACGCTGCTTTAGCAGCTATACAGCATGCCAAGGACACACCTACACACACCTCTTCTTAGCAAAAAGGGGCGGTGGGGTTTTCATTGTTCATCCATTAATATTTCAGCAGAGTCAAGCGAGCAGTTTTTGCGCTTGCTTTGAAGACTGCTCTGAGCTATTGTTTTTCAGAGCGGTTAATACTATGAGAGTAGATATCGAAAGTTGCGTTTTGGAACTTCTTGAAGGCGACATTACGGAAATGCAAACGGAGGCAATCGTCAATGCCGCCAATGCCCGGCTGATTCTGGGCGGCGGTGTAGCGGGGGCAATCAAGAGAAAAGGCGGCCCAAAAATCCAGGAAGAATGCAACAAAATAGGTGGAACGTTTGTAGGCGGGGCCGTTAAAACCACCGGCGGCAATTTGAAGGCCAAATGCGTGATTCACGCTGTCGGGCCACAGATGGGAGAAGGAAACGAGGACGAAAAGTTAAAAAACGCAACGCTGAATTCATTGAAGTTAGCCGACAAGAACAATATCAAAAGCATTTCGTTTCCGGCAATCAGCACAGGGATTTTCGGCTTTCCCATCGAGAGATGCGCTGAAATAATGCTGCAAACAACTATTGATTACCTAAAAGGGCAAACTGGTCTGGAAAAAGTTATCTTTTGTCTTTTCGGGCAGGACAGTTACGAAGTTTTCGCAAAGCAGCTAAAGCAGGAAATTTCAAAATGAGGGCGATGGTCTTAAACAAAATATCGCCGATTGAAAACAGGCCATTAGAAGCAGCTGATTTGCCAATTCCTACGTCGGGCGATAATCAAATTTTAGTCAAGACTTTAGTTTGCGGCGCCTGTCATACCGACCTCGATGAGATTGAAGGCAGGCTGAAACCTGCGAAACTACCTATAGTGCCGGGCCACCAGGTAGTTGGAACGGTGGCGGATAAAGGAAAAGCCATAACCAAATTCAAAATCGATGACCGTGTCGGGATTACCTGGCTTTATTCAGCTTGTGGCAAGTGCAATTTCTGTCAAAGAGGCAGCGAAAACCTCTGCGACCAGGCCAAATGGACCGGCAAAGATGTTAACGGCGGCTACGCGGAATATATGGTTATTACAGAAGATTACGCTCACAAGATATCTGAAAGGTTCTCCGATGCGCAGGCAGCGCCGCTTTTATGCGCCGGCGTAATCGGATACCGAACTCTCCAGCTGGCTGAAATCACTGATGGGCAAACTATCGGCCTGTTCGGCTTCGGAGCTTGCGCCCACATTGTAATCCAGATAATCAAGTACAAATTCCCGAACAGTGAGGTCTTTGTCTTCACCAAAACAGCCGAGCATGCGGAATTGGCAAAAAGTCTCGGTGCCGTCTGGACGGGTTGTTCCGGCGACCACCCCCCTGCCAAATTAGACAGGGTGATGGATTTTACGCCTGCTGGTGAGTGTGTTCGTGATGCGCTGGCGGTTTTGGATAAGGGCGGACGATTAGTTATAAACGCAATTCGCAAAGAGACAGCGGTTCCGAAATTAGATTACGCTGAGTATCTGTGGCTTGAGAAAGAAATAAAAAGCGTTGCTAATGTTACCCGAAGGGATGCCGAGGAATTCTTGCCGTTAGCCGCCCAAATTCCAATTGTTCCCACCATTGAGGAATTTCCATTGGCCCAGGCCAACGAAGCTCTAATTCGGCTGAAACATTCCAAACTCCGCGCTACCGCCGTTTTAAGGGTCTGTGAATAAAGAACTTTTAATGGACTCTTTTTCTTCTATCCTGGAGGTGATTTCGTTGTTTTCCATGCGGGATTGGGCTTGGCCAGCACTTTCTGCGTCCATCTCTCGCCGTTCCTCTCGAATTCGACTTCGTATCTATCTATTTTGACGACTTTGACACCGTTTGTGATGTCGCCCTCGTGGACGAGTTTGTGGTTGATTAAGACGCAGGGATTTTCCTCACTGTGAATTATCCCCACTACTGTTCCGAGCTTCGTTGGAGTGCTTTTTCTCGTTGTCCAGAGGTCGTCTATGACGCTGGCCGTGAAGAGCTTCCAAAGGGGAGTGTTTTTTTCCGCTACCCAAAGGTTGTATCCCACAACCGCCACAATCAGGTACGCCAAAAGCAAAAAGCAAATCAGCGATCTTCGTTTGGTTATTATTGGTTTGGCTCTCGTTTCGTGTTCCGTAGTCTCGCGTTTTGCCGTCTCGCGGTTTGCCAAACCAGGGTCCGACAGCATGTATTGTAAGACCATTTCCTTGCTACCCCTTAACCCGTTCCGTTGTCCAGTATCGTTTAATTGGCTCGAACTCATCAAACTTTTTACAATCAGCGGGTTTGAATATATAACCGGCAACACCGAGGTTAAAGGTTTCAACAATATCCTCTTCTTTCTGGGATGCGGCCAGCACTACAACGGGAATGTTTTTCAGTAAGCCATCGGTTTCCAGAGCTTTGAGGAATTCGACACCGTTTATCCCCGGCAGATTCAAGTCCAGAAGAATAACGCACGGCTTATTATTACTCCCATTTCTTAAATATTCCAATGCTTCTTCGCAAGTGGCCAAATGGACCAATTCGTTCTTAACTTTTAGCTCATTTAGCGCCCTCTTGACCGTCATAGCATCGATGCTATCATCTTCAACGAGCAATACCGGCTTTAAGTTCAGCGTTTGTGTCTTCAAGTCTGGCACCTGTAACCTCCTTTTTGCTTTTACAAGTAAATCCGCCTACGGCGGATAAATAGAAGTTTGCTTCCTTCAGCTGCTTTTCAAATTCACATCAGACTATGGAGTCCTGCTAAAGTGCGGAAACTTCCATCGAAAAACTATTTTTAGCTCATTTATACGCCTCCGGCGTATTTACCCTAAGATATTGTCGGCATATTAGAAGGGCGCCTTCAAAAAACCCGCCTTCCCAAAGGATTAAACTTGTCTGACGACAGTCAAGATTTGTCGTTTCGCCGCTTTTTTACTTAACTCGTCTGAAAACTATTCCGATAATACAATGTCTGAAAAGGGCAAAAATCGTATTGGATTTGCCGTAAGGCATCCCTTACGGGAGACTGGAATAGCTAAAAAATGGCAATACAAAAGTTTTCAGAAGATGTTCTTTTCGTTGATTTGCCGCTTAGAGAACCGCAAATAGGTGATGAGCTCAAAAACCTTAACGAAATCGTCAGCACAAGAAGCGACTGTGATGTAGTGATTGATTTTTTCAGAGTTGAGATAATAACTTCTTCAAGCATCACCAATCTGATGATACTGCACAAGTTGCTGCAGGAGCGTGAGCGTCAGCTTATTCTCTGCAATGTTGCCGTTATGACCAAATACATTTTTACGGTAGCCGGCCTCGATAAGGTTTTCGATTTTGTTGACGACCGCTTTGCCGCCTTGGCGGCTGTGAAGTGATGGGCAGTTGATTATCGGCAGCGGACCTGTCCGCCGTAGCTTTAGCGAAGGCGGATTAGCTGGTTGCTGTCGAAGGCAACGTGCGGGATATTCCGTTTCAAATCTTCGATAAATCGCAGGCCGTCTTTCCAGTAACCTGCGGTTGGTTTCAACTCCGGATTAAAACCAGTAAAATAATGGTTCATATTGTCAACTAAAAGCTCCCTGATATATTTGCTGACCATCGATGCTAAAGAGACGGGGAAAAACCGCTGGTCGGCGCCAACCACAAAATGCAGGCGCATCTGCCTGCCGTTGGCTTTTAATTCGTAGCTGCTGGCCGCTGAGCCCTCGCGGAGAATTTTCAATTCCATATCGGGAAACATTCGCTCCAAACTCCTTCGATATCGGGTCCGCCCCCCCTGCCTGTCCACTATAATCTGCAGATAGTCTTCTGCGAAATTATCAAAGGCGTTCTTTATAAGCTGCGAGACAGCGGTAAAAAGAACGCTGGCCTTGTTTTTCACACTGCCGACCATTTTGTTGTAATATGCAACATCGAGACAACAGCTTTTAAGCTCCAGCAATTCGATGCCGTTCGAGGCCAGGTCTTCTTTCAGCACCGATGAGGCAATCGCCATATCACCAGCATCAACCAAAAGACGATAATCAGCAATATCTCTGTGCCAGGGGTAATCGTTTAACCGCTCGATACAATCCGGCGATAGCAGCGACAGAAGCTGCGTCAAAGTGGCGGGGTTTTTACCAAGACAGCCGAGGCACGCTAAGATAGTTCTTTGGAGGTGCTTGATTCCCTTTTGTTTGCTGTAGGCCTTTTTGCTGTCGGTGATGAGCAATCGGCCTGCAAGATGTTTTCGCGTATTGGCGACACTTTTTCTTAAGATCTGCCAGAGGTCTGCCGTCAATAAATTTTGCGGAAGTGAAAATGCGCTCGATGATACAACCAACGGCCCGAGTATCGGGCCGAAACCAGCTTCATCAATCCCTGCCAAAACTACCATCCGTGCGACGTCCTTCCATGTAAACTGTCCCAGAATTTCGGTTATTTTTTCCATAATCGCCCAAAACTGCAAGATAATTTTTAAAAATTCCTTTATGCTGGGTTGGCTTTGCCTGCCACAGACCCTTCGACTGCGCTCAGGGCAGGTTGGCTTTGTTGGTTCGACAGGCTCACCATAAATTGGGTTTGATTGGGTTTGTTTTGACCAAGTGTCCATTGTTTGTTTTTCGTTATAATTCCTTGTTAAAACTAGTGTTATAAACATTTGACTTTTTTGGAAATTGGGTTTGTTTTGCATAATTTGTTATTTTTGATTGATTGAGTTTGGTAATTGGTAGCTGGTGATTGGTAATTGGTAAATGGTAAGTGGTAAATGGCTGGACCAGTTGGCCTTGATAAGTACCTCCGAATTTGTGATTGGCTTTTTTCATAGCGTTTCGAGAACAGACTTCCTCCCTTAGTAGGGCGAACTTGCGCGTTTGAGGCGAAAAAGGTTCTTGATTCTCAATTCCAGATTCTCGCAACTCGATGTGAGAAAAGGAGTAAATTTTTTTTCGATTTCCCCCTTTTTACCTTCTGACTACCCACGGTTTTGATTGATGTTTTTGCCACAAAGTCTCCAAGTCACGAAGAAAAATTAGTTACCCAAATTGCTGTTGTTTCCGGAAGCCGCAGAAGAAATTTAAAAATCAAAATGTAAAATGCAAAATTGCGGAGCCGCTTCGCGGGGATTACAGGGGGCCGAACTGGAGGACACAACAGCAGAACTTCAGCATTGACGGACTGGTGATTTGAGAGTCAATTCAAAAATTAAAGACCAAAATAACAGAGCAAAAATCAAAAATGTTTCTGGTTTTCAGTGTCGGATTTGGCGGGAATAGAGAAAGAAAAAGGTGTTTTTGCGTCGACAAATAATACGGCAAGCGGCTATAATCCACATTCAGCCGACCAGTTGTTCGACGGACAGGAACAAGTCGCGATGGTGAGGGCGAATATATGTTAAGGAGAACCTACTATGAGATATTTCCAGATTGTAGTATTCATACTCGCAACAGCATCGTTTGTCGCCGCCGCATTTTTTATAGGTGATGATATGGGTGATACACTCTGGCGAGTTGGAGTCGCGGGTGTGCTCATTGATATCGTTTGCATACAACTGTGGCCCTTACCAAAGCGTCCTTAGGTAAGCACAAATTCGGTCTGCCTAACAGCGTGCCAGAGCAAACAGCCCCTATGAACGGACGATAGTGTTTTGCTGACAAGTATTTCTCAGGACTTGTTTGGTTGAAACCGAAAGCAAGAAGCCTTCGACAAACCGGCAGGCAAGTCGGGAATTTTCTCCCCCAAAATCGTCATCATAAAAAGACCGCCGGCCCGATTTTAACCGGGTAGCCCTATAATAACGCAACACGGTCGTAAGAGCAACATTTTGCTTATACTTGGTCGGCGAAAAGCCGATAGGATTTCACTGTAGAACAATCTTGGGCTAAATTTGAAAGGCGGATGTAATATGAATAAGGCAATATGGTTCTTAGCGCCTCTCCTATTACTTTTTTCTCAGGGTTGTGTTACCTATCCTGTTGTAGGTTCTTTTGACGCATATAATGAGACTTTCAAAGGGACGGTGACTGTAAGTTTGTTTACAGGCACTTCCGAAATCAACATAGTAGGTGTTGACGGTAAAATCCGAGGCAAGGGAAGCTCCTGGATGACTTATATGTCTCCGTCTTTGAATTGCGAGGGCACAAAAGGGGATGTGTTACTAACATTTGACGATGGACGCATAGTAAATGCTGATTTTTCCTGTTTGTCTTGTGCTTCAGGATGGGGCAGCGGAAAAGACCAAGGTGGAAATATTTTCAGATTTACTTTTGGTATGACTAATGAAGAGGCGGAACAATTCATAGAAAAAACAAGGAATGCTGCAGCTAACCGTCCGAGCTTACCTGCTGCTTATAAACCTGAAGAGATCGCTAAATCCGATATCCCGCCAAAGGCATCTGAGCCGCCAGTCGAGTTTGAATACGACCCGGAAACAAAAACAGGTTATATATCTGTAAAAGGCAAAGGACCAGAAGTCAGACCCTGGATGCTGAAACAAATAGAAGAAATCTGTGCTTCAAAGAATATTGTTATTCAAGAAGGAGCAACATCTGAGCCGGCTCGTTTTCGAGTATTAAGTGAGACGTTCCTGGACGGTAAGTTTACCATTAAGTTTGAATTGGTACGTTAACGCTGACTAAAGACAGCCCCCTGAAGCGGAAATCCGGGGACACCATATAATGGCACTAACTTAAGGGAATTCCTGGGCAAAAGAGAAGCTTGTCTGGCGGTGAAATCCCCGAAATTATGCGTCACGCTCTTACTGCTCGGCCTCGGTGCGGTGATTTTTAAAAAACCTAAAAAATAAAACGCCTTATTTTCCCTCATAAGTTTTAACATTTTTGATTTGTTTTACTACCCCCTAAACCCTAACTACCCTGCCAAACTGGCACGAATAACAAAAGACAGAACACAGAATACAGAACGCAGAAGACAGAATAGAAAAGGATGTAACTGCTTGAAATATAAGGGATTAAGCCGTAAATTGGCTTTGGGAAGAAAGAAGGACTGTATCTGGCATAGTGTTTGCTCTTGAAGTATATTAGAGCGTAATTGATAATTGTTATCGCCCTAAAGAGATTGCCACCCCCGCTGCTTTTGTAAGAAAGCAGCGGGGGTCACAGAGACAGTGAGGAATAAGCTATGAAATTTGACAAATTCACATTAAAGGCGCAGGAGGCGTTAGCCACAGCACAGCAGCTTGCGATGGCCAAGTCGCATACAGTCCTGTCGGCACTACACTTACTAAGCGCTATCTTGGAAGACGACGACGGCGTTGTGGTTATGGTCTTAAAGAAGATGGGCGTTAATATATCCCGTCTGAAAGAAATGACAGAAAGCGAACTCAGCCGTCTGCCGCAGGGTCGAGGCGGTAACCTGCTTACGCCTGACCCGGCTTTCAATCAGATTGTTCTCGATGCCCAAAACCGAGCTGATGCGATGGGCGATGAGTATCTGAGCGTGGAGCACCTATTCATTTCGCTGGCTTCGGTACAGAGCGATGCGAAAGAGATTTTACGGCTTAATTCAATCGAAGCGAAACAGATTGAAGATGCTTTGAAAGAAATTCGCGGCGGTGAAAAGATAACCGACCAAAGCCCGGAAGACAAATACAGGGCGCTGGAGCGTTACGGGATTGACCTTTTGGAGATGGCCCAAAAGGGAAAGCTTGACCCCGTTATCGGCAGAGACGAAGAAATCCGGCGGTGTATGCAGGTCCTCAATCGTCGGACGAAAAATAACCCGGTGTTAATCGGTGAGCCCGGCGTAGGCAAGACCGCAATCGTCGAAGGCCTTGCCCAGCGGATAGTTGCCGGCGATGTTCCAACGGGTTTGAAGAATAAAAGGATTATTGCTTTGGATATGGGCGCACTGATAGCGGGAACGAAATTCCGGGGCGAATTTGAAGACCGGCTGAAGGCCGTGCTGAAAGAAGTTGTCAGCGCCAAAGGGCAAATAATACTTTTTATCGACGAGTTGCATACCGTCGTCGGTGCGGGAAAAGCTGAGGGGTCGGTTGATGCGGGCAATCTGCTGAAGCCATCGCTTGCGCGAGGCGAATTGCGGTGTATCGGTGCGACCACTATCGACGACTATCGAAAATATGTGGAAAAAGATGCTGCGCTCGAGAGGCGATTTCAACCGATTCTGATTGACCCGCCGAGTGTCGAGGAAACTATAGCGATTCTGCGAGGCCTAAAAGACCGCTACGATACCCATCACGGGGTTCGAATTACGGATTCTGCGCTTGTGGCGGCCGCAACGTTATCGAACCGGTACATTTCCGACCGATGGCTGCCGGACAAAGCGATAGATTTGATTGACGAGGCAGCTTCGAAGCTGCGGATTGAAAACGATTCACTGCCTGCCGAGCTGGATGACATTCGCAGGAAAATAATTCAGTTGCAAATCGAACGCGAGGCATTGAAAAAAGAAAGCGACGCCGCGAGCAAAGAGCGATTAAAAAATGCCGAAAAGCAGTTGTCCAAATTGCAGGAGCAGGACAAGAAACTCACGGCACGGTGGGAAAGCGAAAAAGGCGATATCGACCAGATAAAACAGCTAAAACAAAAAATTGAAGATGCTCAAAACCAGTTTGAAAACGCCCAGCGCAAAGGCGAATTGGAGGCCGCTGCACGTCTGAAATACGGCACAATAGCGGAATTGAGAAAACAGTTAGAGGAAAAAGAAACCCAACTCTCCAAATCCGACAGAACCATAATCCAGAACGAAGTAACCGAAGAGCACATAGCTGAGGTAGTTTCCAAATGGACGGGAGTACCTGTGGCAAGATTATTGAGCGGCGAGCGCGAGCGATTAATGAAGATGGAGCAGGCCCTGGCCAAAAGAGTAGTCGGGCAGGAAGAAGCGGTCGAGGCGCTTAGTAATGCGGTACGCAGGAACCGGGCCGGGCTTGGCGACCCGAACCGGCCGATAGGGTCATTTCTATTTCTCGGGCCTACTGGCGTAGGCAAGACCGAACTTTCCAAGGCGCTGGCTGATTTTCTGTTTAACGACCCGAATGCTATGACCAGGATTGATATGAGCGAGTTTATGGAGCAGCATTCGGTTGCGCGTCTTATAGGTTCGCCGCCCGGCTACATTGGTTACGAAGAAGGCGGTAGATTGACGGAGGCGGTACGGCGGAAACCATATTCGGTGATTTTATTAGATGAGGTTGAGAAGGCACATCCGGACGTTTTTAATGTACTACTGCAGGTCTTCGACGACGGGCGATTGACCGATGGCAAGGGCCGAACCGTGGATTTCAAAAACACTGTCATCATTATGACCAGTAATATTGCCAGCCAGCAAATTCAGGAGCTGACTGAAGAATCCGGGGCAGATTGGGAAATCGAGGCCCATGTCAAAGATGCCCTCAAAAAGGTCTTCAAGCCGGAGTTTCTTAACCGCATTGACGAGGTAATCGTTTTCCATATGCTCACAAAGGAGAATTTAAGAAAGATTGTTGATATCCAGCTCAATTACCTCAAGGAACGTATGAATGCACGGAAGATAGGGCTTGAATTCACGGATGATACGCGTAAGCAGATTATGGACGAGGGTTACGACCCGGTTTTTGGCGCAAGGCCTTTGAAACGGACGATTCAACAGCGATTGGAAAACCCGCTTGCTGCTGAGCTTTTGGCCGGCAAATTCGCCGAGGGCGATACGATAAAAATCGACGCTGACGCTCACAAATTCACTTTTGAAAAAGTATAATTGTATTACCGCTGAGAACGCAAAAACCACAGAGAAGGTTCGATGAGAAATCCGAAGCGGTGAAAATCGAAAGTCGAAAGTAGAAAAACTGGGTCCCAGATAAAGACATTCTGGGGTCTTCGCTGCGCTACGAGGGGCTAATTGTGATTTATGAGGTAATTGCCTGAGTTAATGTATCACGGTTATTGTTGAGCCATTCGGCTTTACGCTGAATCATTCTTAAAAAATCCAGGCCTGACAGATTTACGAAAAAGCCGGTCGCAGCCACCGGCAGGATTGCCTCGGCTATCATCGTCTCAATCATCAAATCAAGGATGGAATTCAACTGGTTTTCGTCAAGCTCAATTACTTCGCGATAACCATTCAAAAACTGGACGAGCTTGGCCTGGTCGAGATAATCAGGCCAATCGGCAGGATTAGGCCGGTCCCCCACAATTGAAAATTGCAGCATACCATTGGCCAAGTCCGTAACCGTCGATGCAATCTTCACCGAATCAAAGTCAAGAACCGCAGTTAGTTTGTGATTGGAAAAAAGCATATTGCCCGGGTGCCAGTCGCCGTGGACGATTTGCTGCGGCCAGGAGTCGAATCCAAGCTCGTTCACACGAATGCTGGAGGCGTTGTAAAGGGTCATCAATGTTTCGGCAGTTCTGTGCAATTTTTTGTCCGGCTGGGCCACCTTTTCAGTTCCGGTTGTTTTCAGATGTGTGCGGACAATTGAAGAATCGTGGAAACTGCCTCCCGGCGGTTTCCAATTCTCGACAAAATCAGCCAGGTAGCGGTGAAAGTTCGCTAATTGCCGGCCTGTGTCGGCGGTAGCTTCGGCAGAGCCGTCATAGCGAGAGCCGTTGACGAACTCGAAAAGCTCGTAGATGTGATTGTTCAGGTGGAGGATTGTATTTTTCTCGTCACAGGTGGGCACAAGAGGCGCGAGCGGGAATTCCATCTCTGAGAGGCGAGACTGGATTGCGTGGGCAAAAGCGACGTGGTAGAGGTCGTCTTTGCCTTTGGGACGGCGTTTCAGCAGGAATTTGCCGCGTTCGGAAGTAATGGCCATTTTCGGCGCGCGGCTGTTGCCTGCTGAAAGCGGCTTTGCCTGATGGATTACGCCGACGTCGTAGTGGCTGAGGACCTGGGCCAGCTCCTCGGAAGAAAAATGTGCACCGCCTCTAGGCATAAAATTGTACGGCTAACGGACCAAAAGGAAAATGATAATCAAAAGCAATGTCGCTACCACAGCTCCCAAGACTAATGTCGCAATCCGGTAATGTGCGACGGTATCTTCTTTGTAAAGTTTTTCATCTGCTTCGATGACATCTCCCTTTCCTAACTGCTCCAGCACAGAGACATCGAATCTTTTGTGCGCTCGCAGCGGAGGCTGGCCGTTGCGAACAGCTTCCAAATCCGTCAGCAACTCCTCGACGTTGTTGTAGCGGTCCTCTTTGTGCTTGGCCATCATAACCTCAATCACTTCGGATATCCCTGCGCTAAGCTTGGTGTTTATATGGTCGGGCGGAATCAATTCTTCCTTCAGGTGCTTTCTCATCACCTCCGAAGGGTCGTCCGCCATAAACGGCACCCTGCCGGTTACCATATGATAAAGAGTTGCCCCCAGGCCATAAATGTCGGCTCTGCCGTCGATGTCGATTTTGCCTCGAATTTGCTCAGGCGAGATATAGTATGGCGTCCCATAAGCTTTGCCCGCCTCGGTTTGCGCTGCCTCGATGTCCGTCGTCTCACGCGCTAAACCCATATCAGCGAGCTTGACTACGCCGGCGGTGTTTATCATTATGTTCTTGGGCTTGACGTCACGGTGAATGAGGCCGCAGGCGTGAGCGTGCTGAAGGGCGTGGGCAACCTGAATGACTATATTTAGTGCTTCGTCTTCCTTAAAAATCTTGCCGGCTGACAAATCATCGTGCAGAGTCCTGCCTTCGACGTATTCCATTACAAAATAGTGGTACCCCCCTGCCTCACCGACATCGAAGGCCTGGACGATATTGTTGTGATTGAGTTTTCCTGCGGCCTGGCCTTCTTTGAAAAACCGCTCCACATATTCGGGATTTCCGCTAAAGCGCTTCGGCAGAACCTTTATTGCAACTGTCCGGTTAAGACTCAATTGCAGGGCCTTATAGACGACCGCCATTGCACCGGCGCCAAGTTTGCCTAATATTTTATAACCCGGAATCTGGTATGCAGCTACCTTGCTTTCTTTGATGTTTTTCTTTAACCTTTCGGCCTGGTTCTGTGTGATATAGCCCAGGTCCACCATAAGGTCCTTGAGCATTACAGGATTGACTTTACGGCGGGATTGCAGCTCCTCAAGCGAACGACGCAGCTCCTCGTCTGAGCACAGACCCTGCTCTACCGCCATTTTGCCGAATAATGTATCGTAACTTGTTTCGTTTGTTGTCATTAACCCTCTCAGATAAGCCCTGGGCTTTACAACAAATATATACTCAAAAACACTGATTATGTTTTATATAGGACCTTTGTCAAAGAAAATTGTAATATTTGATTACAAAAAATACAAACTTCTCTATTAAAATCGACTTTTCTGGTTTTTAGGTTTAGCAGTTTTTCTGCCCCGGCGCACAGGGGTCGTCCATCCCAGGCCGAACTGGCGTAAGCCATTCCGCCTACGGCGGACAAGCCTGGCGATTTAGGGTTGACTTGGCGTCAAATCCCGCTAAACTGTTGTCTCCCTAAAAGTCGGCGTTATCAAAACAGTAAGCTTCAAGGAGCCAATAAGTGGCTTATAATTGCGTTGTTTTAATCAAACAAGTTCCTGATACCAAAAGGATTACCGGCGATGCGATGAACGATGACGGCACGGTCAATCGTTCAGCTCTGCCGGCCATTTTCAATCCGGAAGACCTTAATGCGCTCGAGTTAGCTCTGCAGATTAAGGACAAATTCGGCGGCAAAATAACGGTTATCACGATGGGCCTGCCTGCGGCAAGTGCAATTCTTCGCGATTCGCTTTTCCGCGGGGCTGACGATTCGATTTTGATAACCGACCGGCGATGTGCCGCGAGCGATACATTAGCAACCAGCTATATCCTGAGCTGTGCGGTCAAAAAGGTTGATTATGACATAGTCCTCTGCGGCAGGCAGGCGATTGACGGCGATACCGCGCAGGTCGGCCCGCAGTTGGCGGAGAAATTGGGTGTTCCACAGATTACTTACGTCGAAGAGCTTATCGAACTTAACGGCAAAACCATAACAGCTCGTCGCAACATCGGGGCCGGCTGGCAGCAGGTCAGGACCAAATTGCCCGCTCTTTTGACCGTTACCGCTGACGCAAATGAGCCCAGAGTTGCCGCCGCGAAAAAGATAATGAAGTATAAAAATGCACGAACACCCATCGAGGTTGAACAAAAAATCAAACCTGAAAACGCAGAGGCAACCGAAGCAGATATTCAGAAACTCGTTAAACACAAATGCAGTGAATTAGAGGAAAAAGGCCTGCTGATTAAGCAATGGGATTTGGACTTTGTCGGGGCCGATTTGAAATGGTGCGGGCGAAACGGGTCGCCGACGAAAGTGCATCGTATTCAAAGCGTGGTTCTGGCGACGAAAGAAACGAAAAACATTGAGCCAAATGACCAGGGCATTTCAGGTATGATACACGAACTGATTGAAGATAAGATAATAGCGTAACGCTTGTACAAATTATGATAGATGTGAATAAAAAAGGTGAGGTTTGGGTATTTGGTGAGCAGCATAACGGGCACCTGGAAGATACGCCGATTGAATTGATGAGCAAGGCAAGGCGATTAGCTGATACCTTAGGTGTAAAATTAGCTGCGGCTGTTTTGGGTAATGGGGCCAGAGACATTGCAGCAAAGTTAATACATTACGGCGCCGACAAGGTGTATTTAGCCGAGCATCCCCTGCTTGGCGCTTATCAGACGAACAGTTACGCAAAGGTAATGTTCGATTTGATACACAAGTATAAGCCGCAGATTGTGCTTTACGGAGCTACTATAACCGGCAGGGATTTGGCACCTCGGATTGCAAGCGCTGCAAAAGCGGGACTTACCGCAGACTGCACGGACCTTCAAATCGGTGACCACCAGACCGCCAAAGACGGGCAATTCCACAAGAACCTGCTGTTTCAGATACGGCCGGCCTTCGGCGGAAATATAATCGCAACTATCATAAATTACGACCGCTGGCCGCAAATGGCCACCGTCCGCGAAGGCGTGATGCCGATGCCGGAGCCGAATACCGGGCGCAAGGGGGAAATTATCAAAGAGAAGGTGCAAATTTCGCAGCAAGACCTGCCACTCGAGATTCTTGAAGAGCACAAACGGCCCAAAAAAGTCAACCTCAAAGCGGCAAGAATAATCGTTGCCGGCGGAGCAGGTGTAGGCAGCAGGGATAATTTCAAACTCATCTGGGATTTGGCAAACTGCTTAGGTGCAGCGCCGGCGGCCACCAGAGCAGCGGTCGATTTGGGCTTTATTGACAGCGACCATCAGGTCGGCCAAACCGGCACAACCGTCAGACCCTCGCTTTACATCGCAGTCGGGGTCAGCGGCGCTATTCAACACCAAGCAGGTATGAACCAGAGCCAGAAAATTGTGACCTGAATGTTGTTGTGCCCAAAATGATAAAGGCAATGAAAGAAAAAAGTATCAAAGAAGAAAAGACAGCAGAAAATGGCTAACTTCTACAGAGACAACGATGATATACAGTTTTTGTTCAGGCATATTGACCTAGACAAGCTGGCAGAGCTTACCGAAGAGGGGTTTAAGTTCGCAAACGAGTTCGACTACGCCCCTGCCAACGCCGATGAGGCAATACAAAATTATGATATGGTCCTTGATTCGCTGGGGCAATTGAGCGGCGATTTTATCGCTCCGCGAGCAGAAGACGTTGACCGCCAGGGCAATACCCTTAACGAGGACGGAACGGTTACTTATGCAAAAGGGATACGGGAATCTGTTGAAAAACTTGCCAAAGCCGATGTGATGGGTTTTACGCTGCCATACAGATTCGGCGGGCTGAACTTCCCAAACCTTATTTACTCGATGGCTATCGAGGTTGTCTCGCGAGCAGATGCGTCGCTTATGAACATATTCGGCCTGCAGGGGATTGCCGAGACAATCAACGCTTTTGCATCGGAAGAAATAAAAGAGAAATACTTATATGATTTTGCTGCCGGTAAGGTTACCGGCGCGATGGTGCTGACTGAGCCGGACGCCGGTTCGGATTTGCAGGCGGTCAAACTGCGGGCATTTCAGGACACGGCAGGTGCTTGGTTCCTGCACGGCGTAAAACGTTTCATAACCAACGGCTGCGGCGATGTCCTGCTGGTATTGGCCCGCAGCGAGCCGGACAGAAGCGGAGGCCTGGGGCTGAGTCTTTTCGTCTGCGACAGAGGTGCAACCATCCACATTCGTCGGCTGGAGGACAAATTAGGCATCCACGGTTCGCCGACCTGCGAGATATTCTTTGACAATACCCCCTGCCAATTAATCGGCGAACGCCAGCGCGGCCTTGTAACTTATGTTATGAGCTTAATGAACGGCGCCCGCATCGGCATCGCGGCCCAATCCCTCGGTATTGCCGAAGCGGCTTTCCGAGTCGCCCGCGACTATGCCGCCACGAGAAAACAGTTTGCAGTAGCTATTGAAAAGCTGCCGGCCGTCCGCGATATGCTCATCGATATGAAAATTGCCATCGAGGCAGGCAGAGCACTTTTATATGAGACAAGCCGCGTCGTCGATATGGAAATCGCATATACCAAAATTCAGGAGACCAAACCGCCGGAAGGCAAAGAGCAGGCCAAACAGCTCAAAGAAGACACACGAAAATACAAAAGGTATTCCGGAATGCTGACGCCGATGAGCAAATACTATTGTTCCGAGATGTGCAACAGGGTTGCTTACGATTCGATTCAGGTCCTCGGCGGTAGCGGCTATATGCGGGACTACGCCTGCGAACGGCACGCCCGCGACGCCAGAATCACAACTATTTACGAGGGGACAAGCCAGTTGCAGGTTGTTGCCGCCGTTCGCGGAGTCTGCAGCGGGACAGCCGAGAAATTTATTACCGAACTTGCCGAGAAGGATTATGACCCCCAGTTGAAAGACCTGCTTGAAAAACTATCTGCGGGAACGGAGCAATTGAAGAACGCCGTCGCTTTTGTTAAAGAAAACGGCAACGAATATATGGACCTCTGCGGCAAAGCTCTGGTCGATATCGCGATAGATTTGATTAACGGCTACTTATTCTGCGGCCAGGCAGGCGAGAGACAAGGAACGCAGCGCAAGGCAGAGATTGCCAGAAGATATATCACTAGAATCTCGCCGAAGATTACGGCTTTGGCGGAATTGATTAGGATGGGGGATAAATCCACATTTACAGAATACGAAGCGGTAATCGGGCCTGTGCCAACCGAATAAGGAGGAGATAATGCTTCGAGCTGTTATATTCGATTTTGACGGGGTGATAACGGATTCTGAGGTTTTGCACCTTCGTGCCTTTAATCAGGTGCTGGCACAATACGGCGTTGAGATTTCAACAAGGGATTATTACAAGGAATATCTCGGCCTGAGCGATTTTGATTTTTTTAAGGCCATTATCGATAAAGAGGTGTTACAAAAGCCGGCTAAGAGTATCGAAAATCTCGCAGAAGAAAAAACCGAGGTGTTTAAAGAACTGGCAAAGACCGATGGCAGAATAATCGAAGGTGTACGGGATTTCCTGCAGATGCTCGGCCGGAACAATATACCTAAGGCGATATGCTCGGGGGCGCTGCTGACAGAGATTGAACTTGTATTGGAACAGGCCCGACTGCGGTCTTTCTTTGAGGTGATAGTTTCCGCAGAATTCGTAAAAAAAGGCAAGCCCAGTCCTGAGGGTTTCCTGCTGACTTTGAAAAAGCTCAATCGCAATCGGCAGAACCCCATTTTGCCAAACCAATGTATTGTGATAGAAGATTCGCATTGGGGACTTGAAGCAGCCAGAGCAGCGGGAATGCATAGTGTCGCAGTAACAAATTCATACGAAGCCGACCAGCTAACCTTAGCCGAAAAGATTGTTACGAAACTCGGCGAATTAAGTATGGAGGATTTGCAAAATCTTTGCAGATGACCGGTTGAAGGGTTACCTGCCCATCTGCAGCATACCGGGGCCGATGATTTTGGTTTTGACTCTGTCGGTTTTTAAGTTGTACTCAATGCCCGGGGCAAGGGCGCCGTTGAGGAAGCACGGCTGAGATTCGTCACCCCAGGCGGTTATCATAGACTTGCCGCCGTCATAAAACATTTCGCTGCCCGCAAACTGAACGGTTTTGCCTTTTTTCTCTCTTTCCTCTTCATAAGTGATGCCGCCCTTTGCGCTAAGCGTCGAAAGCTCATTTTGACCGTTGGCAGTTTCAGAAAGCACAGCTTCCACGTGGTTGGAGGTGGCTGAAGTTTGCTGGCCCTGCTGGCCTTTGATGACAGGGAAGTAATCGATGAGAATTTGCTCGGCGCCGGCGTCAGCAATAATCAGGTTAGCATCTTTCAGATACTTTAGGGCATCGAAATTCCGCATAACCGCATAGCAAGGTCTTTGCAGACTGAATCTGCCTACCTCCTTTGCGGGCTCTGCTATCTTGGAGTTATCAACAGCTATAATCCCAGAGCCGGTCGCCAAAAACATCTGCTGGTTTGCGTCGTAATCAAATTGGAGACACTTTAACTTGGTGAAGCCGAGCAGTTTTTCTCCTGCCCATTTGGAGGTGTCGAGCTGAACCACATCGCCGGTTGCTGTCAGATGTTTTACATTGGCCTGTGAGCGTTTATCTGCCGTAGGGGAAGCCTCTCGGCTCCTGGATAAATCTACCGTAAGCTTCGAGGAAGAAAGAGCGTACTTCTGCCGGAAGTCCGTTTCCTCCCGGAGCATCGTGCACAGGACATTACCTTCGAAGATAGCCTGATTCAGCGTCGGCAGGAACCTGGCTTTTTCCTGGGCTGTTACTTTTACCGGGACGGCGGGTTTACCCGCAATTTTCTCGCGCGGGGTAGGCGTGCCTCCGGGGCCCATTACGTCATTTGTATAAAAGTTAAGCTCTGATGGGCCGCTGGCAAAGGCTTCCCCAGTAACCATAGAATAGTCAATTTTCCGAGCGACGAATGTGGGCCGGCCCTTTTCATCATTAACACTTTTGAGGGCTTTGCTCTCAGTTGCAGGCGTTTCGGAAGAATCCATCGGCACAACGATAATACCATCGTCGCAGGTTACAACGATATTTGAATTCGCATCCGCTGCTTCGGACAGGTCAACAAATTGTTCGGGAGATTTATTCGGCTCACTCTGCGGGGAGGCAGCGCTTTTTTCGGTAACTTCTGCAGTTGTTGTGTTGCCGGTGGTTTTATTATCAGAATTAACGTCGGAGCTTTTGGACCATAGGATATCGTCGATAGAAACTTCATCGGCAAGAACCAATTGCTCAGGACCATCTATGGTAACATTTTTCCTGAATACGCATTTGTAATATGCGGCCTTCTTTTTTCCGATTGCTTCTCTGTCTGCGGCAGGCGTTTCTTTTGTTTTTTGCTGCGCTGCCTGTGCCCCATTGCTGGGACCGGCCGACTTCTGGGCGGCTGTTTCCGGAGAAAACAAAGATGGTTTTGACGCTTTCGACGATTGTTTGATGCGGAGAGTCTCTAAAGCAATTATTTTAAGGTATTCGAGGTGGTCCTGCTCATCGTTATAGACAATTTCCAGCCCCTTTCCGAGCATTTGAGCGTCCCTGGAAGTGAATTTGACCGGCCCGGCAGTTGAGAACTGCGATTTATCGCTGATAAAAATAACGTCGTCGAGATAAATAAAACCTTCTTCTATGTTGCTGCCCTTTTCGGGTAAAATGTGAATAACGACATTGCCCGTAAGCGTTGCATCCTTTGGCGTAACTTTGCCGACGGCATTTTCAACCTGCACCGTCCCTTTATCGGCCGTCATATAACATTTGAGATTGCCCTGGAAGACGTTCATATACGGCTTTTCAATTTCCCATTCATCTCCTTCGGCGTGCAGAAGTTTTTCGAACCCAAATTCGCGGTCAACGCGTTTTTTTGCGTTTAAGTGCGTGTATTTGGCCTTTTGGATTGTGCCAACTCCGACGTCGCCGACTTTTCCTACTCTGCCGTCAGATACAACGGTATTACTTTCGGCAGTGGTGTCCCCTGTATCAATTTCTATCGGCGGAGTCCTGCTTATCAGGTTGTAGAACAGATATATTACAAATATCGCCCCTGCTGAAATAAGCCATACATAGAGTTTTCGGGACTTAAAAACCATAGCAAACCCATTATGGTAAATGGTAAATTTAATCACCAATCACCAATTACCAATCACATATACCTTTTCATAAGCTCCTGCCATTTGCCGGCGTTTTTCAAAATGTATTCTATTACTTCTCGCACAGCCCCTTCGCCTCCGCATCGCGTCGTTACATAATCAGCTGTATCCTTAACTTCATCAACCGCATCGGCAACAGCCGCTCCAAACCCCACATATCTCATTACCGGCAAATCCAGTAAATCGTCGCCAATGTAAGCCGTCCTCTTCGCCGAAATACCCGCCTGTTCAAGCAGCTTTTTGAGCGCCGGCAGTTTCTCTAAACAATCCTGGAGGCAATAGTCTATATCAAGCTGCTCCGCCCGGTATTGCGTTGCTTTCGAAAATCTGCCGCTCAAAAAGGCGACTTTCAGCCCTGCTCTTTGCCACATTCGAATCCCGTGACCATCCAGCAGATTGAAGAATTTACCTTCGCTGCCGTCGTCGTTGATTATTATGGTCCCATCCGTTAGGACGCCGTCAACATCCATAACCAGCAGTTGTATGTCCACAAGGTTTGCTTTTGGCTCTTCCGGCATTTGATTATCTCGCGCCATCATTCTATTATCCTACAATTTTACCACACTTCCACGCTCGTTATAACAGACCAAACTGTGTTTTTCACCGATGTAATCCGGCTCGGCGTGAATTATCACACGCTTGCCGCTGAGCTGCTCTATCTGTGCAATCGCAACTCGCTTTTCATTCTGCAGGTAGCCGCCAACCTCCGGCGATACAAACAGCTCAATGCGTTTTATCTGGTCTTTTGATGTCGAAAGATTCAACATTCGAATAATCTCGATAGCCAGTGATTCGTGGCTTTTAATAAAGCCCATACCTCCACAGTGCGGGCACGCCAGATAGGTGGTCGATTGCAACGAAGGACGCATTCGCTGCCGGGTCATTTCCACCACGCCAAATCTGCTTATCCTCAATATTCTCGAACGGGCACGGTCGGCTTTGACAAAATTACGAAAAACTTTTTCAACATCCCTGCGGTGTCTCTGGCTGCGCATATCAATAAAGTCGCAAATTATCAGTCCACCAAGGTCTCGCAGTCTAAGCTGCCGGGCTATTTCCGGTGCCGCTTCCATATTTGTTTTGTAAGCGGTTTGCTCGGCGTTTTGGCCCTTGCGGTATCGGCCGCTGTTGACATCTATCGACACCAACGCCTCGGTTTGCTCGATTACAATTGAACCACCGCCTTTAAGGGCTACCGTGCGGGATTGAACCTTAGCGATTTCGTCCTCAATCCGATATTTGTGAAACAGCGGAACTTTACTGTCGTAATACGTTACCCTTTGTTCCAAACGCGGCGTTACTATCGAAAGAAAATCCCTGATTCTCCTAACAACATTTTCCGAATCACATACTATCTTGTCTATCTTACTGTTAAAAACGTCCCTCAGTGTGCGGGTAACCAAATCGGATTCCTGGTAAAGCCCGCTTGGCGTCTTTTCAGATTCTATCCGTTTTTCGATAGCAGTCCACAATCTTCTAAGATACCTCAAATCGTTTTGAATATCCCTTTTTGAGCATCCCTGGCCTGCTGTTCGGATAATAAACCCCATTCCCTTAGGAGGCCTGCTTTCATCAAGAATTTGTCGCAGCCGCACCCGCTCATTATCATCTTCAATCTTGTGAGAAATCCCGAGCTTTCGCATCCACGGCATCATAACCAGGAACTTGCCCGGCAAGGCAAGATATGTGCTGAGGGTCGGGCCCTTGGTGTTCATTCCTTCTTTCGTTACTTGAACAACAAGCTCCTTACCCTTATGAAGACAATTCTGGATAGGCAGCCGCTCCCTTAGCGATTTCCTCCGGCCAACGCTTTCGGTAAAGTTGCTGTCGGCACCGGCAAAATAACGAGGATGCAGGTCGCTGATATGAAGGAAACCGTTCTTCCCCGTCCCACAGTCTATAAACGCCGCCTGTATCCCGGATTCAATGTTCACCACCCTTCCCTTGTAAATATTGCCGACATGGCTGCTCAGACTCGTCCTTTCTACATACAGCTCTTCGAGCGAACCGTCTTCGACTATCGCTACCCTGCACTCTTCACTCTCAGCCACGTTTATTAGCATCTCTCTTGCCATCGCTTTATCCTCATATATCGGGGTTTGCCCCCCTAATAGCAAACTACAATTCACAAATTACGATTCACTCTCATGCCATTGTACTCTCGTCCGCCTAATCGGCGCCGACAGCATATTGTAGTCCAGTTCCAGCAGCTCCAGAATCTCATCAACGCGTATCGAACCAGCCGAGCTGATTTTGCACTCTACAGCTATACCTGCGTCGTCTAATTCAATCGATTTCAGGAAAGGCCTGGCATCTATGTTTTTGAATCTCGAATTTTCGGGGCTCGTTCGCCGCTGGAGATTAAGATTTTCACTTGCCAACAAACGCTCAATCCTGCTCTTTAACTTTTCGCCAAGATATTCCTCCCGCACCGCCAATAAATATGTTGCCTGGCAAGGTTGGACTGAGGCCTTCGCTTTTGCTGTTCTGACCGTGAGCAGCTCAAAACCATCAGGTAATTGCTCCGAAAGCCCGGTTTTGATTAAAGTGCCTAAATCACATTCCTCTGCTCCTGTGTTTTTCTCTATCCGAAGACACAGCAAATCATCATCTACCTCAATCCCCACACTTCTTGGCAAGGGCAGGGATAGCTTCGGACGAGGATTGAATCCTTCACTATACAGCACTTTTATACCCCCTCGGACGCACGCTCGCTGAAAGACCCTAACCATTTCAGCGTGCGATAAGAATCTCAGATTACCACGGACCTTGAATTCAATCAGCACCAGGATAGTTTCGTTTGAAACGGTTATGTGTCTATCTCCTTAATCTCCAATTCACTGCCTATGGCATAGCCATTTTTATCAGAAAGCTTCTGGCAAAATCTTTCTCGCAGCATCACGCAGATAGCTTGAAATCTGCCTTTCAGAGTTCATACCAAGCACCGCTCTGGCTACATTGTTGCAGTCTTCTATCGTAACTGAGCGAATAATTTGTTTTATCTCCGGTATCATCGGCGGAGTAAGTGAAATCGTCCGCACTCCCATCCCCAGCAGCAGCATAATATACTCCGGCTCAGAGGCCATTTCTCCGCAGACACTAACCTCTATTTGCGCTTTGTGCGCGTCCTGAATAACCGTCCTGATAAGCCGCAGCACCGCAGGGTCCACCGACGAATAAAGCGTGGAAACCAGCTCATTACCCCTATCGACAGCCAGAGTATATTGAATAAGGTCGTTCGTTCCGATGCTAAAAAAATCGACATCTCTTGCAAAAGTAAAGGCCGTCAGAGCCGCCGAGGGCGTCTCAATCATCACCCCTATCTTAACGTCTCTATTGTATGGTATGGATTCCTCGTCAAGGTCTTCCATAACATCACGCAAAACCATTTTCGTCTGCATCAATTCCTGAAGGTGTGTAATCAGCGGGAACATTATCTTGACCTCACCGAGAACCGATGCTCGTAAGATTGCACGCAATTGCGTTTTGAACAACGTGAGGTTCTGCAGGCAGAATCTAATCGACCGAAGTCCCAGGAAAGGATTTGGCTCCGGTGCAAAGCGTTTGCTTTGTGTGTATTTGTCCGCTCCAAGGTCCAAAGTTCTTATTATCACCGGCCGCTGCTTAAAGACCCGGACGGTTTCAGCGTAAGCGTTATAATGGTCTTCTTCGGTAGGTTCGCTCGGCCTGTTGAGGAATAAAAACTCCGTGCGGTATAACCCGATGCCTTCGCCGCCTTTTTGCAGAATTACTTCCGCTTCAGCGGGGAACTCGATATTGCCTAATAAAGTTATTCTCACACCGTCGCGGGTCTTGGCCGGCTTTCCCCTTATCGCATCAAGCCGGTGCTCGAGCTCTACGAACTCGCGGGAATAATCTTCATACTGCCGGACTGTCTCATCATCCGGATTTACAATGACAATGCCTCGATTCCCGTCGATGACAACGGTATCACCCCCGGTGATGATCTCTGTAAGGTCTTCCAACGCCACCACCGCCGGGATACCAAGTGACCGCGCAACGATAGCCGTATGGCTTGTCCGTCCGCCTGCATCGGTAGCAATGCCTTTTACAAACTTCTTGTTAAATCCTGCGGTTTGGGTGGGACTTAAGTTTCGGGCAACAACCGCAACCTCTTCGGTCAAACGCTCAACATCTTCACGCTTACCGCCGAGAAGCTGCCTGAGCAAACGTCTTTCAATATCATAAATATCTGCTGCACGTTCGCTGATGTAAGCATCTTTTATTTTGGTAAAATGTGATGCAATATCTCGCAGAGTCGTAGAGACAGCGAACTCGGCCGTAACCGATTCCGAATGTATCAAATCCGTTATTCTCTTCCGCAGACTCCTGTCGCGCAGGAAACTCAAATGAACAGCAAAGATATCTTTTATTTTACGCTGTTCTATTGTCTTTTGCTCTGCTTTCAGTTGGGCTAATTCGTCAGCCGCTGCCTTAAAAGCGTTCCTCGCTCGCTGAATTTCTATCATTCGCTGTGGGGGCTTTACGGAACGCCGGGGAATTCGATAGTCTTCGGAATCAATAATCAGCGATTTGGCAATGGCAATGCCCGGCGAAACAGCTACTCCTTTTTTTATTTCCATCGCAAACTTCTACCAAATCTTAACCTTTTTTGCGTTCGTCTGGTGTCGGCTCGTCGAAATGCCTTTCTTCCACAAGCTCTCGCAGAGCATCGACGGCTTGTTGTGCATCTGCACCTTCAGCTTTAATTTTTAGCTTGGTGCCACAGGTTGCGGCGAGCATACTCATCTGCATAATACTCTTGCCGTCCACGTTGTTTTCGTTGTTGCTAACCGTAATATCACACTCAAACCGGTTTGCAACATCAACAAATTGCATCGCAGGGCGCATATGAAGTCCCTCTGCATTTTTTATCTCAACTCCCGTTTCACAAACTACTTTTTCCAATGTATTTTCTTCCGCCTGCATTTGCAGGTCTCGTGCTCCCTGTATTACATCCGCAAATTCGTATTATTATAAAGACGGATTTTCATCGGCCTCTCTGAGAAGGTCTTCAATCTCCTCAGCCGTTTTTGATTGTCTAAGGAATCTGCGGAATTTCTCCACCTGCAAATGCTTGAAGATTCTCTCCATTACCTGTAAATGTTTGTCCGGATTGTCAACAGGACTAATTATCAGTATCACCGAATAAACCGGCCGTTTGTCCAGCGAAGAAAAATCAATACCAACACTGCTTTGACCAACCGTAGCAAGCACATCTTTAACCGCCTTATGTTTCACGTGAGGCACAGCAACACCCTTACCCATGCCTGTACTTGCTTCATTTTCTCTTTTTATAACTGCCTTAATAATTTCTTCACAATTTCCTTTTCCTTTGCCGAGCCGGTCGGCTTTATAAAGAGCCGAGACAAGCTCTGCTATCACGCCGTTACGGTCCCTGGCTTTCAACTCCGGAATTATCGCCTCAAAACATATAAAATCTGCAAATTTCATCTTATCTCTCTGGAATTACTCCTTAACCGCCCTGCCTATCTAAGTCACAATCGCAAAACATAATTATTATCGTAAAAATGCAAGTTATGCTAACTCTGTCCCCCCTGTGTATTTGTTGTCACGCTCCTTCCCCTTTTTCCTTCTAAGCTGTCTTTCAAGTTTATGAACAGCTGTGTCAATACAACGGTAAATGTCTTCGCCGGTTTCGGTAACAACGAAAATCTTACGATGTTCACCTCTTGCAATTATTTCCACGCTCGTATTGCCGTTTTGCTCACCGTCGATAATTACCTCAATCTGGTTGATGCTGTTGTAGTATTTAGGAAGCCTGGATGTTTTTTCCTCTGCATACTTTTTGACGGCTTCTGTTATACCGATATGTTTGCCACTAATTGTGAAAAACAAATTTTGTCTCCTTAAACTTCATTCCAACAGAACCAGTTTTATTCTTTGGCTGCCAACACGGAATTCAACAAAGCTCCGGATTTATTGCCTTCGCTCAACTGACTACTCGGCGATATGACCCCTCCGCTAACGATAAACCTAAGTGCATCTTCTATTGTCATACCGGCATCTATAACTTCATCTTTCGGGACCAATACCACAAAACCTGTAATTGGCGAAGGTGCGTGGGCAATAAAAACAGTCAAAAATTCTTTTTCCTCTTTATCTACTATTTTTTTAATCCCTGGGCCGGTAACCATCCCAATTGCCCACAAACCTTTTCGTGGGAATTCAACTAAAACCACCCTCGAAAACAACTTTTCCTGCTCTTCCGGGCTTAGCAGAAAATCGGTAATTTGTTTTACGTAAGGATAGACCTGCCTTAAAAACGGCGTCCTCATTATGAACTTTTCAACCATTCGCCACAGCGTTCTACCCACAACACTGGCTAACATTGCACCCACTATACACACCACAACCAGAGCTATAAGAAAACCTGCTATAGACCCCCACCCCTGCACCCAGAATTTAACCATATCCTCTTTGGTAAGGTATTGCTGCTCACCCTGTAAGAGCATTACCAACCGAACTATCCCGCGATTTACATAGACGCTGATGTTTTCCTGGATGAACTTGTAGCCCCACACGAATATCCAGATTGTTACAACGGTCGGCAGTAACACCGCCAGCCCACGCAAAAAGTAGCTTCTAAAACGTCCGGTATTACGCATATTTTTAACAACAAGTCCTTTGCTGTTATCAGGTTATCGATTTTCAGCTAACCCCGATACACTGGGGCCGGGCAACAAAACCCCCTCCTGCCCGGAATACCATAACTTAACCTATGGACTTATTATGGTCAACAAAAAAGTCTTTTGGCAAATGTGCACCTATTAAATGTATAACCACACCAGGCAAGGACCCAACAATCCAGAGGATTCGCTGTGAGGAAGCCAAAGCGAATGCCAGGTTTTCAGGCACCGCACAAACCTTGACAAACATCATTTTCAGCCACAATTCCATCACACCAACTCCGCCTACACTTATCGGCAACGTTCCCAACAACCAGGATATGGGGAAGAAAATAAAGTAATACTTGATATGTGCGGTAACACCCATATCTTTGCCTATCAGCCATATACCTATTATGCATACGCCCTGACAGGCAAAAGTCAGCAACAGGGCATAACCAAGAGCAAGTTTCCTGCGGTAATATATATGAATCGCCATACGAATCTTGCGCAATCCTTCCAGGCCGCGTTCACGAATCAGCCCAAAAGCTCTACGTGACAAACCTCGTCCTTTCTCACTGCGCATAAAAACCACAGCAGCAAGCGCAACAGCCGCCGCTGTCCCGACAAGAAGCCATTTGTATGTTATTAAACGTGTCAGAAAATCACTGCCGAGAAATTTGGCCTCGAATTGCGGGCCGTTGTCCCCTGAAGGCAAAAACCAGTAAGAAAAAAAGGCCATAAAGACTATCCCAACCAATCCTACTATCCTGTCAACAAATACACTCAATGCAGCTTCCAGTTTTCTTTCAGTGTGCTTGGTAACATACCATGCGCGAAGAACATCACCTCCCACCGAACCCGGCAGGCAGTTGTTATAAAACAACCCGAGAAAATGTAGTCTCACAGCCGGCCAATACCCTATGTCAACAGACTGAACTCTCATCAACATGCACCATCGCGTAACAAAAATCAATTGACCCACAATATAAGTGCCCAAACCTGTGGCAAAAATCCATAACCTTATCCCCAGCAATATCTTAATTACCTGCCGTAAATCAACCTTTCTGACTGCCAGATATAATGTAGCGGCGGCTATGAGAAAACGTAGCAGATATGATATGTATTTGCTTTTCTTGGTTTTGACTTCGGCCATTAAACTAATTTGCCTTTAAAAACTTGTTTTCGCAAATAATAACCGGTAAATTGATAACTGACAATTGAAAACTGACTATTTGAGGAATCCGACAGATGGCTGCAAAACAGAATATCGAAGAAGGTATCGACTTTACTCCAAAGTTTGATAGCAACGGCTTAATCAGGACAATCGCCCAGGATGCGAAAACCGGCCAGGTCCTGATGGCCGCTTTTATGAATCGGCAGGCACTTGACTTGACAATTCAGACAGGCTTTGCCACATACTTTAGCACATCGCGACAAAAATTGTGGAAAAAAGGCGAAGAAAGTGGACACTTCCAGAAAGTAGAGCAGATACTCGTCGATTGTGACCAGGATTGCCTGCTCCTCAAAGTAACAGTCGATGCCGGCCAATGTCACGTAGGCTACCAGTCCTGTTTCTACCGGGCATTGAAAAAGGGCAGCAGCGATAAGCTCGAATTCATCGCAGAAAAAGTCTATAACCCAAAAGAAACCTACAAAAAACAGAAAAATCGCAGGCCCACATATCCGTAGAACTTCGCATGGCATCGTAGCTCAAGAAAACCCACATTGAAAGTCGATATAGATACCTGTAAGCCGGCAGCTTCCGGTGGATACAAATACTGTTCACTAAACACTAAATTACCAGGAGCAAACGTTGACAAGAGTAATCGAAAAACGCCTTTCGTTGCACAAACACCTTGTAAATCAACAACAGCAAAACGACGCCTTAAAATCCCACCTAACTCACCTCCAGGCCCTTGCCAACATCGGCACCGCTACCTGTATGGTCGCACACGAAATCAATAATTTACTCACACCTCTGGCTAATTTCGCAACTCTTGCCCTCAACAATCCCGATGATAAACTCTTATCCGAAAAGGCGCTTCAAAAAGTCGTCCGCAATTGCGAACGCGCCTCCAAAATTATGGAAAGTATGCTCACCATAGCAAATGGCCGGACGCAAAAACAGAAAAACACACCCCTGATTACTTTGGTCGAAGACATTTTTACCTGTCTGTGCCGGGATTTTGCAAAAGATGGTATAACTGTAAATATGCAGATTCCACAGGATTTGACAGTTTGGGCTATACCTATTCAGATTCAACAGGTTTTAATGAATCTAATTCTCAATGCCCGCGATGCAATGCTGCCCCGTGGCGGCATTCTGACCATCAAGGCCTGGGACACTGCCGATGCAGTTCAAATAGAGCTCACCGACACCGGCTGTGGAATTGAACCAGCTAACTTGAAAAAGATTTTCCAGCCGTTTTTCACTACAAAGGCAAATGAAAAATCGCCGTCGCAGCACTCAGGTTCCGGACTTGGTCTTCTCTTTGTCAAAAGAATAATAGATGACCATAACGGCTTCGTTTCGGTCGAATCCAAACCAGCCAGTGGAACAACATTCAAAATAACACTGCCCAAACCACATTAAAGGTAACAACAAATAGTAACTCAAGCCATACCCTAATTATCGTCAATAATCGCTTTCGCTATATCGTTGATTGCTTCTCGTGTCCCCCCCTTGGTTTTATTGGCCAGAATGGAAAATATATATTTCCCTCCCTTGCCGCTGCATATCCCTGAAAATGATGCAACGCCGCTGATATATCCGGTCTTGCCGAAAACTTTGCCCTTGTATTTTTCTTCTTTGAAATATTTGCCTATCGTTCCGTCTATCCCACCTGTCGCAAGCGAATTTTTATAAACATCCCAATTCTTGCTCTTATAGACGTCTAATAACACCTTCGTGATAGCATTTGCACTGAGTTTATTTTGCCTGCTCAGCCCGCTCCCGTCGTCGATATAAAATTCTCCCTTTTCAATCCCAAGTTCGAGCATGTACTTACTGATTAATTCCCGCCCTGCTGCCCAGCCGCCGTTTTTACCGTCCTGTGCAGCTTTGGCCGCAATGGTTTTAAAAAGTGCCTCCGCCGCCAAGCCGAGACTATTCTTGTTGCAGCGAACCAGACAATCGGTTACTGCGGTGCGATATTCAGTAAGTCCTTTAAAATTGCAATCTTGAGGCATCGGCTTTTCAAGTATTTGTCCATCTACTTTAATTCCCGCCCCGGCTAAATGCTCCTGCAGCAAAAAACCAAAAAACTCGGCAGGTTTCTCAATCGCAACGTCGAACGGCCCTTCCTGCTTTTGGCACTTGCCTTTTATGCTGATGCTATTCGGCTTCTGATTGCGATACGCCCCCACCGCGCTTTTACCTGTCTGGATTGGCGTAACCTCATTGGTTATCTTTATAAAGCCGGTTTCCGGCTCGATGCCGACAGTTACTTTGCCGTTGGTATTTTTAACAGTTACCGCAATGCAATTGTCATTGAAATTGAGGCTGCTTACTTCGCAGGCGTACCATTGGTTTAATTGTTCCTTCGGCCAGTTCGGATGCACCCGTTCGTTATCAAATATACTGCTGTCGACGATAATGTCCTTGATGACTGTTATATTATTTTGTTTTAGTGCCGCCGTTATATCTTTAAATATCCACCCCGGCTCTCTTTGGTATTTGGCATCCGTAACTTCGTCGCCCAATAGCGGATCGCCGCTCCCTTTTACTACTAACGTATCGCCGCAAAGACCGACCTTTGTTTTAAACTCGTAATCCGGTCCTAAGTATTTCAATGTCGCTGCACCGGTAATTATCTTCATATTCGAAGCAGGTACCATTGCTTCGTTTGCATTATGGCTATAAACCGCTTCTCCCGAATCTGCTTTTACTATGGCAATGGAGTATTGAACCTTTTTTTGGGAAGGTTGGTTGATAATACCGTCGATTCGCTCTGCCAGCTCCGCCGAAGCGGCGCTGACAAGACCGATGCTGAATATCGCCGCAGCTAATAATTTCTTCTTATGAAATTTCATAGTGCTGCAATTTATTACCAAAAATACTTACATAATTCAAGTAGAATGATAATTTCACGAGAACCACGACCCCCCAAAAACAAAAACAGGGCTGGGAGCGGAGGGAGAGGGAAAAAGCGATATAACCCAACCCTGATGATTGTTCCATTCATTTATGCCTCTATTGCCTGAAATTGTCAAGTAAAAAATTAATTTCTGGGGATATCCCCCCTTAAAGCTCCTAACAAACGAAAGGCGGTGTTGAAGCTTGACAGCGGCGGTTTTGACTCTAAAATCACAGTCTATGGCTGATTCCATTCAACGGAAGAAAAAGAAGAAACATAACCCTCTCAAGGATTTGCTGGCTTATCTTGCATTGCGTGTCCTTGTGGTGTTTCTTTATTTATTCAATGTCGAGACCAATCTGAATGCCGCTTGTTTTCTCGGCCGATTATTATGGAAATACTACCATCGCGGCCGCAACCGGGCCTTGGACAATCTTCGCGCAAGTTTCCCTGAAAAGAGCGAGCAATGGGTCTGGCAGACAGGCCGGCGAAGCTTCGAGCATATTGCAATGCTGGCGGTGGATGTGCTGTTCACGCCTCGATTAGTGAAAAGATATAACTGGCGGAATTACTCACGATATAAAAATGCCGAGAGGACCAAATGGCTGATGCAGGAAGGCCAAGGGTTGCTGATAGTCGGAGCCCATTACAGCAATTTCGAAATTGTAGGTTACCTGATGGGGTTGTTCGGTTTTAATGTCTATAGTATTGCCCGCCCCTTAGACAACAAGTTCATTAACAAGCACCTGTACGGAGTTCGCCGGCGGATGGGGCAAAAAATAATCGATAAAAAAGGAGCGGCTAATCTGATGGGAAAAGCTGCTTCGACCGGCGCAACTCTATGTTTTATCGCCGACCAGGATGCCGGCAAAAAAGGAATCTTTGTTGACTTCTTCGGCCGAAAAGCCAGCACCTATAAAAGCATAGGATTAATCGCTATCACCAATAATATACCCATCGTAGTAGGATACAACAGGAGGGTCGGAAACCGTTTTTACTTTGAAATGGGGGTTGAGCGTATTATTTTCCCTGAGGAATGGGCCGACAAGGACGACCCGCTTGAGTGGGTTACGGCAGAATACACCAAAGCAATTGAAAATTTCGTGCGTGAAGACCCGAGCCAATACTGGTGGCTCCATAGGAGATGGAAGCATCAGCCAAAAATAGCAAAACATAAGTAGCAACAGATTGTGTTACATAAATAATGAAATCGAAAATTCTCCTGTTAAATCCGCCGATTTATGATTTTGCCACTTACGATTTTTGGCTAAAGCCTTATGGCATGTTAAGTATAGCAGGATACCTGCGCAACAAAGCCGATTTCATCCTCTTCGATTATCTCGACCGTCTGCATCCATTTATGGCCGGGCAAAAGGAGCTGCAATTTGACGAATGGGGGCGGGGTCGATTTTACTGCGAACAGGTTACAAGCCCCCCCTGCCTGATACAAATCCCAAGGTATTTTCGGCGGTTTGGCCTGCCCCGCAGTATGTTTCAGCATTTCTTGGCGAAACAACAGCCGTGCGATTTTATACTTGTTCAAACGATGATGACCTATTGGTATCCCGGCGTTCAGGAAATAATTGAGGACATCCGCCAATTCTGGCCAAAAGCAAAAATCATACTCGGCGGCAACTACGTTACACTCTGTTACAATCACGCACAAAAGTTGGGTGCGGATTTTTTGGTGCGGGACGCCGACTTACAACCGCTGTGGGGATATTTAAACATCACGCCGGACTTGAAACAGCCGGCTTTGTGGGAGGTTTATGAAAAACTAAACGTCGGTGTTCTGAAACTGTCCGATGGTTGCCCTTTTAATTGCACCTACTGCTCGGTGCCTAAGGTTTACAGTAAATTCAGTGCCCGGCCGATGGAACACTCGCTTACCGAATTGCAGCTTCTGGCGAGGCGAGGAGTTAAAAATATCGCCTTCTATGATGATGCCCTGTTGTTCGATGCCGAAAAAGTCCTTATACCATTTTTAGAAGAAGGGTTGAAATATGAGATAAAGGTGAATTTCCATACGCCCAATGCCATTAATGCGCGTTTTATCACGAGCGAACTGGCCAAACTAATGGTGCAGGCCGGATTTAAAACCTTTTATCTGGGTTTCGAGAGCGCTTCTACAGAATGGCAGCAGCGCACCGGCTCAAAAGTTTTTAGCGATGAACTTGTGCAGGCGGTCAAGCATCTTTTCGCCGCCGGAGCGGAGCCGACAAACATTACCGCATATCAGATTCTTGGGCATCCGCACGGTAACATTCAGGAGCTGGAGAAATCGATGCGTTTTGCGAATAGTCTGGGCATCCGCGGAATGCTGGCGGACTTCTCGCCGATACCAGGAACACCTGACGGCGAATACTGTCGCAAATGGGTGGATATGGATGAGCCGCTGTTCCACAACAAGACCGCATTTCCGAACATCCTGCTGGGCTTCGATGAAACAAACCGCCTCAAAGACCTCCAGCGACAGTTGAATCGAAGCATTGGTTAAGGATGGTTGATTATCATCAGGCCGATTATATAATGTAAGTGACGATAAGGAGTAAATAGTGAAAAGAAAAAGGTCGATTGCGATTCTCACCGGCGGCGGCGATTGCCCCGGGACAAACGCGGTAATCAGAGCGGTTGCAAAAAAAGCGATTCTCGAACTCGGAATAGAGGTCATCGGCATTGAGGACGGATTCGAGGGGCTTATTAACCGCAAGTGGAGAAAGCTTCATTACGAGGATGTCTCTGGAATTTTGACAATCGGCGGCACGATATTAGGCACATCCAACAAGTCCGACCCCTACAGATATGCCGTCGAAAAGGGAAAGTCACTGCGGTTTCGTAACGTCTCGAAAACGGTTATTGCAAACCTGAAAAAGCTCGATGTTGAGTGTCTGGTGTGCATCGGCGGTGATGGGACTTTATTCATCGCAAACAGATTGCATAAGGGTGGTGTCCCCATTGTGGCTGTGCCTAAGACCATAGACAATGATTTGCGCGGGACGGATGTTACGTTTGGTTTTGATACTGCTGTTTCGATTGCAGCCGAAGCCATCGACCGGGTTCACACCACTGCCCAGTCGCACCATCGAGTGATGATTGTCGAGGTGATGGGCCGGACCGCTGGCTGGATAGCACTATATTCGGGGGTCGCAGGCGGAGGCGACATAATCCTTATCCCCGAAATTCCTTACGATATTGAATCTGTGGCCAGCAAAGTCAAAGACAGGAATAGAATGGGCAAAAGATTCAGCATAGTGGTTGTTTCCGAGGGAGCAAAGCCGAAAGGCGGCGATGTCGTAATACAGAAAATTGTAAAGAACAGCCCTGAGCAAGTTCGTCTGGGCGGGATAAGTTTTGTGCTTGGACATCAGATAGAACAGGTAACCGGTATAGAGACACGTCAGGTTGTGCTGGGGCATTTGCAGCGAGGCGGCTCTCCGACGCCGACCGACAGGGTCCTTGCGACCCGGCTTGGAACGAAAGCGGTTGAGCTGATTGAGACCAGACAGTTTGGATATATGGCAGCGGTGAAAGGAAACGACGTTGTTGCTGTTAAGCTCGAAGAGATTGCCAAAGGCCCCCGAAATGTCCCGCTCGAACATCCGCTGATAATATCTGCACGGTCCGTCGGCACGTGCTTCGGCGATTAAGCCGGGTTCATAAACTGAAGCTTTTTATTGATTATCTTAATCAATTCCATCGCCCACAACGGCAGAGACGAAAGGGCTACCACCATAACCCAGTCAATAAAACGCAACGACTCAGTCTTGAAAACCGTCTGGAAGAACGGCACATACACCACCGCCATTTGAAGCAGAAAAGATGCTACGGCTGCCAGAATCAGATTTTTGTTGGTAAGCACGCCGATTTTGAATAGTGACTCGGTCTGACTGCGGCAGTTCAGGGCGTGAAACAACTGGCTGCAGGCAAGTACGACAAAGGCGGCGGTCCGTGCGCGCGGCAGGCCTTCACCTTCGACAAAGAGCACGAAGGCAAAGGCAATCAAGCTACACATAGCAATAAAGCTGCCCTGTGCGAGCATGAGCATCGCTGTCTGTTTGGTAACGACAGATTGACTGCTCGGTCTGGGCGGACGTTTCATAACGTCCGGGTCGATAGGGTCGACACCCAGGGCCAGCGCAGGCAGGCCGTCGGTTATCAGATTGACCCAGAGAATTTGTATGGGCAGCAGAGGCACAGGCCAGCCGATAAGTGAAGAAACGAACATTACCAGCACTTCGCCTGTGTTGCAGCTAAGCAGATAGTGGATGAATTTTTTGATATTGTCGTAAATACCTCTGCCCTCCTCCACTGCGGCCACGATTGAAGCAAAGTTGTCGTCGGTGATTATCATATCGGAGACTTCCTTGGTGACATCGGTGCCGGTGATGCCCATTGCCACGCCGATGTTGGCTTCCTTGACGGCGGGAGCATCGTTGACGCCGTCCCCCGTCATTGCAACCACCTCATTGTGCCCCTTCCAGGCACGAACGACCCGCAGCTTGTGCTCCGGTGAAACGCGGGCGTAAACGACCGTCTCTTTTACTCTTTCCGAAAGCTGCTCGTCCGTCAGTTTGTCCAGCTCTTCGCCGGTCAGTGCAACGGAATTCTGCTCAAAAAATCCGAGGCTGCGGGCAATGGCGATTGCGGTGTTTTTATGGTCGCCGGTAATCATCACTGTCTTTATAGCAGCGGTTTTGCAGTCGGCAATCGCCTTTTTGACTTCCTCCCGCGGCGGGTCAATCATCGCCACAAGCCCCACAAAAGTAAGGTCTTTTTCAACCACCTCGGCGCGGTAATCTGTGCTGTTGCTATCCAACTCTTTATATGCAAACCCGAGAACCCGCATTGCATCGTTGGCTAAACGATTGTTCGCATTCAGCACGCTTTCGACGTCGTTCTCAGTGAGATTGCGAACCGAGCCGGCCTGTTCTACTCTGGTGCAGTCGTTGAGCAGGACGTCCGGCGCTCCTTTGACGAAAGCGACAAGGTTGTTGTCCCGCCGAATAATTGTCATTTTCTTTCGTTCTGCGTCGAATGGTATTTCTTCCACGAATTGCCAGTCTTTTTCCGCCTTTTCCTTCCAGATATCGGCCTTGGCGGCGGCGGTAAGAATGGCAGCTTCCGTAGGGTCACCGATTATTTTAAATGTATCATCCCGGCTGACCAATTCTGCACCATTGCATAACGCGCCGCAAAGTAATGTTTTGTCGAGCATTGGGTAATCGGCAGGACTTATTGTTTTGCCATCGAGAAGGAAATCACCTTTTGGTTCATAACCGATGCCGGTTATCCTGAATAACATCCCGTTCGCGTAGACCGCCTGAACGGTCATCTCGTTTTTGGTCAGCGTTCCGGTTTTGTCCGAGCATATAACCGTTGCACAGCCGAGCGTTTCGACCGATGGCAATTTGCGGATAAGTGCGTGGCGGGCGACCATTCTCTGCACTCCCATCGCAAGGGCGATTGTAACCACAGCGGGCAGGCCTTCGGGTATGGCAGCGACAGCCAAACTGACTGCTGTGAGAAACATATCAAATACTTTGCCGCCTCGCAAAACACCTAATACAAAAATCAACCCCACAAGCACAAAACACAGGTAGACTATCCATTTGCCGAATTGTTCGAGTTTTTTCTGCAGGGGCGTCGAATCACGCTTGATTTCCTGAATCATACCTGCGATTTTGCCCAGCTCGGTGTTCATTCCGGTTTCAACGACAATAGCTTTTGCTTTGCCGCTTGCAGCCGAGGTTCCCATATAGACCATATTTGCCCTGTCAGCCAAAGGAACGTCTTTTTCCTCCAGTGCTGTAACAGTTTTGGCTACGGGCGTAGATTCACCTGTTAAGCTCGCCTCCTGTGCCGTGAAGTTTGCGGTATGCCAGACGAGCCGGCTGTCGGCGGGGATATTATCGCCGGCCTCCAGTTCAATGAGGTCGCCGGGAACAAGCTCGAAGGATGAAATCACTGCGCGTTGGCCGTCGCGGATTACTTTCGAGGTCGGGCTGGCCATCTTTTTCAAAGCGGCGAGCGACTTCTCCGCCTTATGCTCCTGGATGAAACCCAGTATCGCATTAAGGATGACTATCGCTATTATCGCAATGGCATCGACCCATTCCTGCAGGAAACCCGAAACTATAGCAGCGCCGATAAGGACCCAGATGATAAAATCCTCGAATTGCGACAGGAAAATGGCTAATGGCGACGGGCCTTTCTTTCCTTCAATTTGATTGCGTCCGAGGAGTTGCAATTTTTCAGCGGCCTGCTCGGAAGTCAGACCGGCCGACAAGTTACTATCGAGCGAACCAATCACCTGTTCAATACTCGCTTGCCACCATTGAGTCATCGGCCAATCCTGAATTAACGCGGAACAGTTTTTCGTATTAAAAACGGAGATTAATATAACCATTAGAACGGGTAAAATAAACAACTTTTGGCTAAATCATAACTGCCGTTGAACTAAGTAATGTTAGTTGCTATAGTAACTTAAATGCTCGATAAGACCATACATATCAAGAGCTTCGGGTGCCAGATGAATAAGTTAGACACAGCTTTGGTTACTTCTGCGCTTAAAAAAGCAGGGTTTGGCCTGGCTGAGAACGAAAAAGGCGCTGATGTTGTTTTGATAAACACCTGCTCAGTGCGCGAACACGCGGAGCAGCGAGTCTTATCGCATCTTGGGCATCTAAAACATATCAAAAAATCAAAGCCAAATATGGTGGTTGGGGTAATCGGCTGTATGGCGCAGCGGCTCGGAGCAGAACTGCTCAAAGACAAAACGGTTGATATAGTTTGCGGCCCGGCACAAATACCGCAAATTACAGAACTTGTAACTAAAGCGCTGCAGGAAAATAAAAAGACCCTTGCGATAACGGGAAAAATCCGCCAGAAATCGGCGGAAAACAAGGCACTGGAAGAGCTTGAGTCGGTTTTTGACAGCGATGATTCACAAGTTCCTGCACAAGCGTATGTTAGGGCGATGCGGGGTTGTAATAATTTCTGCTCATATTGCATTGTGCCATATGTGCGCGGGCCGGAAGTATCGCGCCCCCCTGCCGTGATAATCGAACAGATAAAAAGACTGGCTGGCAACGGTGTTAAGCTGGTTACGCTGCTGGGGCAAATGGTAAATGCTTATAAATACAACAGTTCGGGGAAAACCCTCTGTCTGGCGGATTTGCTCTATATGGTGAGCGAAATTGAAGGAATCGAATGGATAAGATTTGTTACAAGTTACCCTGCGGAAGAATATTATGAGCAGATTCTAAAAGCGATGGCGGATTTGCCGAAGGTATGTCACTACCTGCATATGCCGGCTCAAAGCGGCTCGGATAAAATCCTAAAAGCAATGAATCGTAACTATACAGCCGGCAAATACTTAGAGCTGATAGAAAAGGCCAGAGATATTGTGCCGGGGATTGCAATTTCAGGCGATTTTATGGTTGGGTTTCCCGGGGAAACAGAAGAGGATTTTGGGGAGACCATAAGTCTTGTGCAGATCGCGAGATATAAGAACTGCTTTGTATTCAAGTATTCGTCTCGGCCGGGGACGGCGGCGGATAAACGGTTACAAGATGATGTGCCGGAAGAAGTTAAGAAAAGACGGAACATAGAATTATTGGCGGTGCAGGAAAAAATAAGCGATGAGTTGGCGAAGCAATTTTTAGGGAAAGAAGTGAAAGTTCTGGTCGAGGGATTGAGTAAGAAGGCGGTTTCGACAAGCTCACCGCAGGCGGGAGTAAGTCCTTGTGGGGAAAAGGGTTATCCGCCTTCGCTAAAGCTACGGCGGACAAGTCCGCAGTTGGTCGGGCGGACGGCGGAGGACTGGATAGTTGTTTTTGACGGGCCGGCGAAGTTGGCTGGGGAGTTTGCAAAAGTGAAAATAACGAGGACGAGTCCACTAACTCTTTTTGGGGAGATGATTTAAAATGGGGAATATAGGTAATTGGGGATAGAACCAAATGCGCAAGTTCGTGTTTGAAAACGGTTGAAAACGGTCAAAAGTTGTAGAAAAATTTGGAAAAATGTATGGGAAAGTGAGAAAAATGTATAGAAATGTTTGAAAATATTCGACAATTTTTTACCTCCCCTGCGCATTTGATTGAAATTTTTTGTCGGCCACAAAGACACGAAGGCGCGAAGAAAATTAGACACTGATTAACACAGATTTACACTGTTATTTTTTGCCGCCGAGTACACAGAGACGGAGAAAAATCCTAAATACTAAACCCTAAATCCTAAACAAATTCAAATGACCAAAATAAAAAATTCAAAACGGACTACGCCTGACACTGACGCGAAATTAAAAAAGTTTTCCGTCCTTCGCAGTAGCAAACTACTTGCTATGGAGGACAAGGCGGCGGGGGAAAAAACTCGTCGCTGGTTAGTTGAGTTCAGCAAATCGGCGTCAGAAAATATATTAGTATGTGCATATATACTAATATAGTGATTTAACTATCAGGGGTTTTTAGGTGAGGGGGTTGAGAGTCGTGGCCCGGGACCCGTGCCTCGTGACTTCCGCTTTCGCTTCCGCCGTCGCCAAAGGGCTATGGCGGACAAGTAGGCTACGGAGAACAGGACGGCGGACAAGAGTTGGGCGATTTTGGGGGAGCAAGGATTAACCGCAGAGCACGCCGAGACCGCAGAGATTTTATTTTTTAATCGCTGATTACGCAGATTACGCGGAATTTGGTTTGTGGCGGAGGGGATTAAAGGGCGATGTTCGGCTTTGTTTTTCCTTTGACTTTTCAGCTACAAAAAACATATAATTGCGTTATTATTGTATTTTGACTAAGAGCGAGATTGTGAAAAAGCTGGTTTTTATTATCACATATCTACTAATAACCGTTCCTTGCGCTGCTGATACATTTACCAACCGCGCGACAGGAGAAGTGTTCCACGGTTACGCAACCCAAATAAAGCGTGGCGGTAAAACCCTCATTCGTGTGGGTAATGAAGGCACCGCCAAATATATCGATATGGCGGATTATCGCGTCGAGTGGAGCCGAGACGGCCGAAAAAACATAGTCATCGTAATACCAATCAAAGATGCGATATTGCTGGAATGCGAAACGGCAGCGTTAGAAAAAGCGATTGAGACGAGCTCCAACCAAGGACCGATGTTCATTTTAATTGAGATAGATACGCCGGGCGGCCGAGAAGACCTTATGAAGCGAATCTGCAGCGCAATCACAAAGGCGGATAATTGCCTGACGGTCGCGTTCGTGAGCGGAGGGGAATACGGCGGGGCATATTCGGCAGGAGCAATTATCGCGCTGGCGTGCGACCAGATATATATGGCAGAGGATACGGCCATTGGGGCAGCGACGCCAATAATGATGTCGAAGACCGGAGTGAAAGATTTAAAATCAGTTTACGGCTCGACGGTCGGCGAGAAATTTATGTCCGCGAGCCGGGCGTATATAGCGAGTTTAGCAGAACAAAACGACCGGCCGAGCGCAATAGCCAGGGCGATGGTCGACAAAGACATCGAGGTTGTGGAAGTATCTGAGAATAACGAAAGACTTTTTATCGAGCCGAGAGAAAGGAAAAAAGAACAAACTGTAGTTCGAACGTGGAACAGAAGGGGGTCGTTGCTTACTTTGACCGCCGGTGAAGCCGTCGAATGCGGGATAGCAAACGGGCTGGCGGGGTCACCCAAGGCGGTTATATCAGCATTGAAATTTGACAATCCCCGTGTTGTTCCCAACAATGAGGCAGCCAAAGCCAGAAGCGCGTTCGAAGCCGCCAAAGACAAGCTTGAGAAACTGCGAATCAGCATCGACCGTTATTCCAAGGAAATCGAAATCTGCAGGGACAAAAACGAGGTAATACGGTTTCTGAACGCGGTCATTAAGAACTACGAAGATGTAATTGCGATGGGGAGGTCATATCCTGATTTGGCGATTGACGAAGGGGCGTGCAAAGAAGCAATGAATTCGGCCAAAACTCTGCTCAGAAATATCAAAAAATTGGAGTAGTTTTCGTTTTCGGGGGAGATTAATTCTTTACCCGGCTTCGCTTCCGCCGTCGCCAAAGGGCTATGGCGGACAAGTAGGCTACGGAGAACAGGACGGCGGACAAGCGAAGAAAAATTAACCACGAATGAACACGAATGAGCACGATTTTTTTGCCACAGATGAACACGGATTGACACAGATTTTTTATATCACCGCAGAGCACGCCGAGACCGCAGAGATTTTATTTTTTAATCGCTGATTACGCAGATTACGCGGAAAATTTTGTTGTTGTAAAACCGAGACGCTGCGCGAATGCAAAATGCGGCGAGGAAAATCAATCCTCCTTCGATGAATCTATGGAGGACGCTACGCGAAATAAACGGCCACTGTTTTTCCTTAATTTTCAGATTTTTTGTTGCTCCAGAGGCCTAACTGTTTTTCCTTTGCCTGCTTCTCCAAATAATCGAACTGCTTCATAAACTGGAACGGCTCATATATATAATTATAGGCGTAGCCATCTGCGATGAGCTTGGCATTGACCAAAGTGCCATCTTCCAAAAAGACATATCTCAGAAGCCGGTTGTATTTATCTCTGTTTGACTGCATCGGGTCGGGGATTAAATAGGCCAACTTGTTTTCCAAAAGCTGCTTAGCATATTGGACGGCTTCGGGGCCGAAATAATCATTCTGCGGATGATTAGGATGTGCTATCTCAGGAGCATCGATTCCAATCAGCCGGACAGGTTCAATTTTTCCTGCAATATCGACTCTGATAGTGTCACCGTCAATTACTTCCACAACGCGGTATGTAGGCGGGGCTTCTCTTTTAACAGGCAATGGTTCGTGGGACAGAATTTTAATTTGGCTGAGGTTATCGAGAATAATCTGCGACCGGCCTTGATAAGCCCTTATCAGGCCGGTGATTTCCACAGTTTTTCCTTCGTATTGCTGCGGATTGGGAAATTTGTGTGCGTCCTTATTAAAAATTGTAACACCAAACGGACAGGTTTTGTAATCCTGGCAGAAGTTCAGAAATACAGTACCTTTTTCAGAAGTATAAACATGGTCTATTTTGCCAGAGACGCAAGCGTATTCTCCAATGTGGTCGGGGGCCTGCGTGTAATCGATGCGTTTGGCGGATTGTTGCGACGGCGGTGCGGTTTTTGCCAGCAGCAAAGCAGGCCTTTTTGACAGCCAGATTAAGCCGGCGATCAAAAATGCGGAAACAATAATAGTTACGTGAATTTTGTTTTTATAAAAGAAGTTTTTCATATAATCAATCTCTTTGACTGAGTATTTTTGCCCGCCTTCGGCGAGGCTTCCGTCTTCGCTGAAGCTACGACAGGCGGCGACAGCAAATCCACAACATAAAGTTGTGGGCTAACCGATTTTTCGATTGCCACGGTCGCCTTTGGCGAGACCTCGCCAAATGGCTGGTAAAGCCGTGGAGCTTCACCTGAATATGCTTGCCATAAATCAGCTACTTGGCTTTTTTAGGTCTTTTGGTTTTGGCAGCCTTTTTCTTAGCAGCACTGAGCCGTTTTTCCTCTTTGTCCAAATATGTTTTCAGGGACAGTATGCCAGTAGAACCCCATTTACCAAGAAACCTTAATACCTTTGCGATAAGTTTAATAACTTCGGGGCCGTATTTTTCAATCTGCCTGAAGATTTCCTGGATTACATGGATAATTAAAAGACCTACTTCTGATGTGGTTTTTGGAAACTTAATTTTCTTCTTTGCCATCTTTTGTCCTTTCTAAAATTTTAAAAGTAGACTTTGAATCAGAGTTTATTTTAGTTTTACCTGCGAGTATTTCATATCGGTGCTATCCATCACACGAATATTGTCGGGGGTCATTTTTATTATGACGTAGTCCGGCGAGGCGGGGTCTGAGACGTGTTCCTTCAGGGACGGAAGGGCCTTGTACAACCAAAGCTTTTCGGCGTTGTCGGCGCTGACAGAACAAGGACCTGCGATACGGACGTGCCTGCCATTGGTGTCGCAGAAACAATATTCGGCATAGGGGACTTTTCCAAGCTGAGCGACCTTGTCGGATTCGCTAAATGTCGCACATAGTAACTGGTTATTTTTCCAGGCGAGGCCGCCCATCGGCCGGACGCCGACTATTCGGCCATCGGTTGTGGCCAAGAAACCCCAGCGGACCTCTTTTATGAATTTTTTTACCTGTTCGAGGGTCATATAAGTACTCCTTTCCGTTTTTGGATTGATGTAATTATACATTGAAAGAGCGGGGAAGGCGAAGTAAAAAAGTCGTTAGTCGATAGCCAGTTGAGTGCGGGTAGTTTAAATAGAACCCTCCGCTGCGCTGCGGTCGGGACGAATTTTTGAGAATTATCTTGCAGTTTTGGGGTGGAAAGGGCAAAATAATCGGGACTGTGGGATGTGAAAGCCAAGATAACCGTGAAGGGACAATATGCTAAAAAGATATGCGGCATTTTTTTCACTGCTTCGCTCAATTATTGATATTATAATTATCGCCGTCGTCTGGATAGCCGTCTATTTTGTTCGATTCTATTTAGGGATATTCGCGACCACAAAGGGGATACCAAGTTTGCGTGGGCATCTAAGTCTGGCACTGCCGGTGGTTTGTATCTGCTATGCAGGGTGTTTATGGTCGGGGCTTTACAAATCCAAGCGGGTTCAGGGTATGCTCAGGCAGCTTGTGGATATTTTGAAAGCGAGCATGCTGAGCGGCCTGTTGGTGCTGGCATTTCTCTATTACCTTCAGGATGTGCCTTACTCGAGGAAGCTGTTGATACTGTTCATAGCGATGCTGTTTGCGGGACTGTGCATCTCACATTTACTGGCGATAGAGAGCTTACGGTTTCTGCGAAGAAAAGGATATAACCTGCGATATTATGCCGTGGTGGGAGCAGGGAAAAAGGGACAGTTGCTGGTGCGGGACATTAAGCAAATGGGATGGTTAGGGTTAAGATGCGGGTTTTTCGTAGATAATAATCCCAGCCGAATCGGCACTAAATTGTCAGGGGTGCCTGTATACGGCCCAATTGAGAAATTAGAGGAATTAGTCAAAGACAAGAGGATAGACGAGGTTTATCTTACTCTCAGCGGCAATGAAGCACAGGAGGTATATCCGATTCTTGAGTCACTCCAGAGTGCGGGTGCGACTATACGAATCGTTCCTGACTGGGGCAACCTTATGTCCATAAGCGATGCGGAGGCGGTGTCTATCGGGTCACAACTATTGTTTTCGTCGGCGGATTCACCATTGAGCGGGTATAACATTGTGCTGAAAGAAGTTTTCGACCGAGTAATGGGGCTTGTATTTCTTATTATATTTTCGATTCCTATGGCAATAATCGGCGTGCTGATTAAACTATCCAGCAAGGGGCCGGTTTTCTACAAACAGATAAGGGTAGGTATGGACCAGAAGGAATTTGAAATGCTGAAGTTCCGCACAATGAGAGTTGATGCGGAAGAAGAGGACGGCCCACAATGGGCCAAGCCGAACGACCCAAGACGGACGGCAATCGGTAGATGGCTGCGGCGCGGAAGTCTGGACGAGCTGCCTCAACTTATAAATGTAATAAAAGGCGAAATGAGCCTTGTTGGTCCGCGGCCGGAGCGGCCCCACTTCGTAAAGCAGTTCTCTGAGGAATACAAAAAGTATATGCTCAGGCATAAGCTGAAAGCGGGTATGACCGGATGGGCCCAGGTCAACGGCTTTCGCGGCGATACTTCTCTGAGAAAAAGATTGCAATATGATTTATACTATATTAAGAATTGGTCGTTTTGGCTGGACCTTAGAATACTGTTGTCAACTCCATGGCGTATTATAAAAAGCAGAAATGCATATTAAAATGACGGATGAACAAACCGGTGGCATAAGCCATCTTGACGATAGAAGCAGAGCTATTATTCATATCTCAATTCTGCTGGCGGCTGCGTTTTGTGTCGGCATATATCTTGTCAGCACGACAGTTCTTATTGCGAAAGACGGAATAACTTTCATAGAATACGCCAGAGGACTTGAGACTTCCCCCATCGAGGCGATGAAGCGTGAATATCAGCACCCGGGTTATCCTTTCCTAATTATTGCCGCACATAAAATAGCGGAAATAGGGCAGGATGGTTCATCACTGTGGAGCTGGATTTATTCTGCTCAAGCTGTGGCGCTGATATTTAGAATGCTTACTGTGGTATTACTTTATTTTGTGGGCAAAAAGATTGTAGGAGAGAGATTCAGCTTCTGGGCTGTCTTAATTCTTATCCTGCTTCCCGACGCTGCGGAGTATGGAAGTGATGCCCTTAGTGATTGGCCATATATTTTCTTTTTGTCAGCCGGCTTTTTACTGCTGATATGGGGGGCGACGAGCGGGAGATGGTGGGTGTTCGGTTTTTCGGGGTTGGCGGCTGGAATGGGGTATCTAATTCGGCCTGAGTGCGCTCAAGTGGTTGTGTTTGGCACTCTGTGGCTGGGACTACAGATATTTTATTCCGGACGGGTTATAAGCAAACGTAAGGCGGTATTTGCGTTCGTTTTGCTGCTGATTGGTTTTTTGGCTGTAGCAGGGCCGTATATGAAACTGAAGGGAGCGGTATTTCCTAAAAAGCAGCTGGTCGAGTTCACAGCCAACATACAATCATCCGAAATTAGTAAGCAGGAAATCCAAATCCGCTCAAATAACGTATATGCCGCCGGTTTTGCGCCATTAGATATTGCAGGTGCTTTGGATAAGCTGGTGCGAAGAGTCGGGGAGACGCTGGTGTGGTTTTTTGTGCCGGCTTTATTGATAGGAGTTTATAAGTATTTTAGAAGGCGAGACTGGCGTGAGCCGGAGAAGTTTTTTGTAATCGCTCTTATCGCTCTTAACGTGCTTATAATGACACTGTTGTATTGTAAATTCGGCTATATGAGCAGAAGACATACTTTGCCGTTAGTGATATTTACAATTTTTTACGTTCCTGCCGGTTTAGAGGCATTAGCCTCTTGGCTTGATAAGGGGCTTTCTAAAATAATTGACGTCAAGCAGTTGTGGGTCTGGAACCTGCTCAAAGCCTTTGACTCAATTATGGAACGATTATTTGGTACCAAGGTTACTACGGACTTCTTTTGGTTTATGGTTTTATTAGTAATCGGCATTGCTATATGCAGCCCGAAATTACTGAGACCTATACGTGCAGAAAAACAGAGTTATCGGGATGCTGCCCGGTGGCTTGCAAAAAATACCGACGAGAAAGATATTATAGCAGTTCCTGATGTTCGTATTGGTTTTTATTCCAGCCGCCGAAGCGTCGAGTATAATGATAGGGTTATCCCTAAAGAAGCCCAATATGTGGTAAAAGTACTCGAGAAGAAAAAAGATATGCCGAGCAGCGAAGAGATGCCAGGGATGAAAGAGGTTTTTCCTGTTGAGGGGAAGGGTAAGGAAGCCAAATTTGTTATCTATAGGCAAACACATTAACCTAAATTCAGCAGGTGAGATGGGCGGCTTCAGCCAAGACAGATTGAATATAATTTTGCATTGATTGCTGGTAAATGGGGCGGTCAAATCTAAGCACATTATCACGACATTTCCTGGGGTCAAACTGGTCTCTTATTTCTTCAAACAGCAAAATGCTTTTTCGTAGTGCTTCGGGAGTTTGTTCATAGAAAAATATTCCCGTTGCATTTGTTTTTGCAGCCTGCGAGCGGTCTACTCCTATTACTGTTTCCAGAGCGCCGCCTTTGCCAAAAGCTATGACCTGCTTGCCACAGGCCTGTGCTTCAAGCGGGACGATGCCAAAATCTTCTTCCCCGGGAAATATCAAGGCCCTGCATTTTTTCAAGTATTCGACAACTTCATTGTCATCAGCATTATCAACGAAAAAGATATTAGCAGATGCCATACTCTTCAGGCGGGGCAACTCAGGGCCATTTCCTACAATTACGAGTTTTTGACCGGTAGCAGTAAAGGCCTTGACGGCAATATCAATTCGTTTATAAGGCACCAACGCGGAAAGAACAAGGTAGTAACCATCATCGCTGTCAGAAATAGAAAATCGAGCGCATCCGACGGGAGGATAAATAATTATTGAATCCCTTCCGTAGGCTTCTCTTATCCGGTTTTGAGTATTTTTGCTGTTAGCTATGAAGTGTGTTACTCTGGATGAGACTTTTGCATCCCAATTTTTGAGACGGTTTAGCATATATTCTGCCAGCAACCTTTTTGATTGTGGCAGGCTGTCCAGGTACGCGTCCCGTACATGCCAAGCATATCGCATCGGCGTGTGGCAATAACATATATGCAGGATACCTTGCGGAACTTTGACGCCTTTTGCGGCACAATGGCTAAAACTCAAGACACAATCATATCCACTCAAATCGAATTTTTGTATAGCATGAGGGAAAAGCGGTAAGTAACTCCTGAAATTTTTCATACTACCAGGTAAGCGCTGGACATACGAAGTTCGTATTTTGTGCGTTTCTATGGTTTCCGACACGGAGCCCCGGAAATGCACCAACGTGAAAATATCGGCATCCGGGTAAATTTCGCACATAGCTTCGAGGCAGCGTTCGCCGCCTCGCATAGCAGCCAGCCAGTCACAGATAAAAGCCATTTTGAATCGTTCCTTACGTTCTGCTGCTGCGTTCGCCGGAAGCGAAGGTGCTGTAATAGGCTTAGTCTTTGTAACCAACGGTCTTATGCTTTCATAACCTACCCCTAACGTATATCCCAAATATTTTGTAATTAGTCTCAATGCAGATTGGGGAAGTAAATCAAATCTTTTCTTCTTTAATAAAAACTTAATCTCTGATTTGATGTATTTGATTCCTTCTTCTTCAGCCCTTCCAAACTCTTTCAAGAGCCAATTTTCCGCCCTGTGAAATGTTCCTATATCAAAATACCGCTTGAAGGCCTGCCAGAGGGTATAATTGTGAGAATGCAGGACTATTGCTTCAGCGACATAAGCGATTTTATATCCTTTTAGAAGTATCTTTGCGCCGGCGCAGGCGTCTTCCCCAAACCGCAAACCACTTTTGAAATATCCGATTTCTTTCAACGCGGATTTTCTGTAGGCAGCGAAGGAATTGGACAAGAAAGCTGTTTTGATTCCGTATTTTTTCTTATCGTCGAGGACTCTCGTGTAAGAGGTGTCAGGATAATTAAACAACCTCAAATGCTCTGCAAAGACAGATGCTCCGGGATACGGCAATTGTCTTCCAAAAGCGGCTCCAGTTTTTCCGTCATCGATAAAAGGATTGACGATGTTTTCAATAGCATATTCATTGTACGGCAAGGCATCCTGGGTCAAATAAACTAAAATATCGCCTTTTGCTTCCATAGCTGCTAAAGTTCTTGTTCCGCCATGGTCGAATTCCGATTGTGGAATGGTTATAACATTAGCCCGGTGGGACTGAGCAATATCAACCGTATTATCTTTTGAGGATGAATCTACCACCATCAGCTCGTAATTCCTGAATGTTTGCGACTCAAGTCTTGTGAGCAGAGAAGGCAGATGTTTTGATGCGTTGTAGGTGGGGACAATTATGGTAATCATTTTTTAATTAAGGGACTAACCGTTACATTCATCTGCATCGCTGGGCGATTTTGACAAGGGCCTTATTAAACAGCAGCAGCCAAAAACTGGCACGAGGGTCGAATCTTTTTAGCATTCGATAGTGAGCCGACAGCAGCTTTCTCATACAGAACAGCTTCTTTAGAAAATAAATGATATCTATCTTCCGTACCTTTTGCGCACCCAGTCGGTTCTTGGAATGCTGCCTATATAGAACGGACGGAATTGACACATAAATAATTTTGCCGTGCTCGCACACCTTAAGGGCGAGCCACCAGTCGTACATTATAGCTTCGTCTGGAACAGGTATTGAGACGGCCCTGGCTTTTTTATTTAGCATCACTGTGCAGCCCGTTACAACATTCTGGGCCATAATCCTGTTCAAATCGCTGCCTGCCTCAGGAAAAAGCTTTTGATAACTCCACATCGAATTTGCAATAATGTCCAATTTATAATCCATAACCTGCAGGTCGGTGTGTATCAGTATGGGTTTGTCCGGATAAATCTGTTCCGCTGCTTTCATCGCATTTAATGTCAACTCAATTTTATTTGGCAGCCATACGTCATCCTGGTCGCTGAACATAATGTATTCAGTATCGGCATACTCCAGCAATTTTCCAAAATTCAAACTCGCCCCCAAACGATTTCCATCATCTGTAACCAACCTGATTTTTTCTGGCAGACGGCCTGCGTAGTCTTCTACGATGTGCACGGTGTTGTCGTCCGAACCATCGTCTCTGACCAAAAGCTGCCAGTCCTGATTAGACTGAGCGATGATAGAATCCAATTGCTGTCCGAGGAATTGCTCTCCGTTATACGTCGCCATACAGATTGAGATTGCAGGTTGAGTCATTTTATACCTTCAAGTCACGAGTGGTTATGGCGTGAAGTGTAGAGACAATTTTACCATGAAGGCCGAAGAACACCAGTAAAGCCACCGACAACAAGCGTATGCTAAATGGATATAATCTAAGAGCATCGACTATATACTGACGGCCTTTTTCTACTCTGCCTTTTGCAACCAGTAACTTGCCGATGTTTATCCAGTGTCCCGCCAGCAGCCTCTTCTCTTCTTTGAATTCGTCGCGGTTTTTCTCCAGAATCAGCTCCAGTGCGTCGATAAGACTGTCGGAATTATCAGAAACATTATCTGAGCCATAGTGCGCAATCACCAATGGCTCATCGACACACCTGAAATGATATAGCTTCGATATTCTAATCCACATTTCCCAGTCCACGAGATTGCGGAGTCTCTCGTCAAACAGTCCCACCCTGTTGAAACAATCCTTTTTTATAAGAACAACCGGGCTTCCTATAAAATTACCTTTTAAGAGTTCTCTGTGTATATCTCCGTTTTTTTGATTCACCCACGAAAACGGTATATAAGTTTTCCTGAGGTTTTCCATTTTCCAGAACCCAGTATATATAACACCTACCTGGGGCGATGCATTTTCTAAAAGCTCCATCTGTCTGGCCAGTTTTTCAGGAAACCATTCGTCGTCACTGTCCTGATATGCTATATAGCCACCTCTGGCAACCTTTATGCCGGTATTCCGTGCTGCTGCTTCGCCTTTGTTTTCCTCGTGCCGAACATACCGAATCCTCTTGTCATTAAAGCCGGCCACAATCTCTCTGGTGTCATCGGTTGAACCATCATCAACAATGATAAGCTCAAAATTCTGATAAGTCTGATTCAACACGCTCTTAACAGCACGAGCTATCAACCGGCTTCGATTATAAGTCGGAATGATAATGCTGACAGTTGGATTGTTATCTATCCCGGCCATTTCGACTACCTAACTCAAGGCTTGAACAACCTACACTTAAGATTTTGCACGAAAGAAACAGGCAGAAGCCACAAAAGAAGATTTCGCGTCAAGCCGTAAAAAGCCCAGAATGAAAAATCGAAGTTATCGAGTATGATTCTAAGTCGCGACCTTAACTGCTGATTGCGCCAGTCCAACGAGATGCCGCCCGGCGTAACAAATGTGCGCACTAAATACTCAGGAATATTGGCCACTTTGAATTGCCGAGTGACTTTAAAGAACAGAGCAAAATCCTCAGCAGAAGGATGCTCAGTAGAATAAAACCCGACTTCTTTGAATACTTCCAGCCGGCACATCACCGTAGGATGGCAAAACATATTATTTAAGAACATTCTCTTTTGGATGTATTCGTGCTTAACAGGCGGACAAAACCTCCAGAGCGGTTTGCCGGAGCGGTCAACAAACAAAGCCCACGACCCTACCAAAAAGACATCGGGATTGTTTTTCAGAAACTCTCTTTGTTTAGCGAAGCGGTCCGGAGAACAAATATCATCGGCATCAAGGCGTGCAACATATTTGTACGGCTTATGGTCGCAGATAAACGTGAGCCCACGATTGAGGGCACATTCGATGCCTTCGTTTGTCGGCGAGCGCAACACGGTGGTCGAAGGGTGTATTTGCCGTAACTGCTCCTCTTCAACGGGGGGACTGCTGCCGTCATCTACAACCAGCACATCAACCGGTATGATTGACTGAGAGACAGCAAACAGCGATTGTTTCAACCCTTCGAGATTGTTGTAATGAGGAATGAGAACCACAACATCCGAACCTTTTGGCAAAGGGCATTTTACATCCATCTTATGCATCAATCTCAAATATGAGTGCTCTCATCTGCCTACATAGGTTAAGCAATCTTGTTCCGAGCAGGCTTTTCAGAAGCAAATAGAGCATTTCCGGCCTTCGGCATCCCAACTGCCAAAGAGTCCGCAATTCCCTGCGTGCGTCCTTTAGTTTATTGCCACCTACAAATTCTCTGGCCAAAAAAAGGTGGTACTCATATTTGCACGCTGTGTCATCGCAAACAGGCAAGCCATCCGGATAAGACCGGACGAGCGTATCATACGAATCTCTACCTGTTGCGAGCCGCTCTGCGTGGAGTTTTCTGGCGACATCAGCATATTGCTTTTGAATCGGCCAGCGGGAAACACTTATTGCATCGGGGGTAACTCTATACTTGTATAAGTGTTCAGGCAAAATATCAATATCAAAATACTGTGATAACCTCAGCCACAAATCATAATCCTGCGAATGGCGGAAAAATTCGCGATAGAAACCAACTTTTGCCAAACATGATTTTCTCATCATTGCCGAGCCGTGCATAAACAGATTTTTACTTGCCAGGTGTCGCTTTATTCCCTCTCGGGAGTACTTGAGGTCTTTGCTTGTTCGGAGAACGCCATTGACGCTGAATACGTCTCCGAGACAGCCGATTACAGCAACTTCCGGATGATTTTCCATATAATTGAGCTGCTTTTCGAGCCGGGCGGGGAGAGATATATCATCGGCGTCCTGGCGGGCTATGTATTCAGATGCAGCTAATTTTATCCCTCTGTTTAGTGAGCGTGTCAGCCCAATATTGTTTTGGCTCACTATTAAGAGCCGGTTATCCTTAGTTTGGTATTCAAGGAGAATGTCCAGGCTGTTATCTTTTGAGCCGTCGTTGATAACGATAAACTCAAAGCTCTTACAGGTTTGATTCAGAATTGAGTCAATCGATTCACGCAAGTATTTTTGGCCGTTATAGACAGACATCACAACAGAAATCACAGGAGCATCAATAAAGCTCTTTGGTTTTATGAATTCGAAATATCCACCTGGGTCGGAATGTGTTTCTCTTATCAGCTCCAATTTGTTTCAACCTTCCGCATAACAAACAGGCATATATGGTTTGCAAAACGCCTAAATACAATATCCAATATTTTTTTCACCAAGTTTGAAGCGCGATTTTTCTTGTCATATAGGTACTGCAGGAAAGGTTTTAATATCAACACTTCGTCCTTCAAGCCTTTAACCCCGTCATAAGGTTTCACATCGACCAACTTGAATCCTCTGTTTTTCAAATCATTAACAACATCCTTTGGGTCAAATGCAAACTGATAAAAATTATCCCTCATTTCTTCGGACTCTTTATATTCAAGGTATTTTTTTCGCTTTACTTTAGCTTTTCTAAGCGGGGACATTACAGGCACTGTCAGGAAAAGGTATCCTCCCGGCTTGAGGACTCGAAACATTTCGCTGACAATTCTTTCGTAACCATCGTAAAGATGTTCTATTACTCCTAATGACCAATAACCGTCAAAAAAATTATCCGGAAACTGTAAATCCCTGACATCTCCAACTTTAATTTTCAACTCCGGAGCACATCGATTGACTTTTTTGACAGTTTCCTTTGCATAATCAACCCCATAGGCATCATATCCATGATAATGAAGAGCGCAAACTTTCTCTCCCAGTCCGCATCCACCTTCAAATATTTTAGTCCCCGGAGGAAGATATTTTTTGGTATAGCCAATTATAAATCTATCGTTCTTAACTTTGATTTGCTCTTTAAGTTTTGAACTTTCAGACTTCCAATGCTGGTCCCAATAAGTGTCATTAGCTGCTTTGCCCACATAAACAAGCCGGTTATTACTTTTATCAAAATAGCATATCATATTTTCAAGTTTGCGATTATTTCTTTTTCTCGTTCTACTACAGTTTCGAGTGAGAAGTTATTTCGAACCAGTCGTATTCCCTCTGCCGTAACAGAATCGTGTGGTAATTGGGCAGCCCTTTTTATTACCTCAACGAGAGCCTGGGCTTGAGTTCCTTTAGCCAAGTAACCGCTAACCCCATCTTCTATGATATTATTGATTCCTTCTACATCTGTGCCAATACATACTAATCCACAGGCCATTGCCTCCAGTAATGTTTTTGGCATTCCTTCATAAAAAGATGGCAGAATGTAATAACGATAACGATTAAGTATATTCGGCAATTCATTATTGGGAACAACGCCCATAAAATTAACCTTTGCATTCAGTTTTTTTGCCTGAGCTTCCAGCTCATTGCGGATATTACCTTTGCCGTAGATGTCAAGTATCAGGCCCGTTTGGGCGACAGCCTCGATGAGGTTAAAAAGGTTCTTCTCCTCGTTGAGCCGGCCGACGAAAATAAGCCGGTCGGCATACCTATCAGCAGACCCTGCCGGTGTAAAAAACTGCGTGTTAATATAATTGGGTATTACCTGAACATTTCCTTCAGGCACCGAGTAGCGTTCAGAAATATAATGCGCCTGTTTTTCACTGGTGACTACGGCTATCGTGGCACTGTTGTATGCGAAATGTTCAATCAGACCAATCAGCTTTTGTCTGTACTTAGCCACATCATACTTTTTTTTCAGGAGAGACCAAGTATATCCCGTCCTGACCACAAGAGGTTTGCGATACAGCCATTTGGCCAGCACGGCGGCCCAGCTGCCGTCCATCTGATTGGTTTTGAGAATATCGCAATTACTAAGCCAGGCAAAATGAATTAGCGGCATTAGGAAAGAATAAAGCAAAGTACCGCAGTATCCGCAAAAAAGGCGCGGCATCGGAAGGACTTCAATACGGCTGTCAAGTCGGCCGGATAACCTCAATTGCTTTGCCAATTCAGCATCTTTTTTGCCGTAAGTCAGCCAATATACTTTTTTAAGATGTCCCCTGCGAAGATGCTCCTCATACAATTGTTTCTCACGGTCAAACAACCCTGTGTCAAGCCAAAGCTTGAGGGAAATACCACGTGTAAAGAATAAGGCGAGCTGCATAGCATTGTGGCGATTAGCGCCAACTCGATATTCTTTCAATTATTTGCCCGGCTTAAACGTTCCGGCAATATTGCTCATCCGTTCGGAAAACTTCCATGCGACAACTGCTGCCTGAACACGAATACGGTCTGTCAAGGCAAAAGACTTTGTTTTTTCTTTGTCGGATTCAACGCGAGTCATAAAATCATAATATTGCTTTCCAACATTTTCCATCGATGGATTGTGAATATTGGTCTGATATTTGTGATAATTTTTCGTTATTTTTTCGAGTAAATCAGGGATTTCAGCCGGTTTGGAAAAAGTCTCGCCCCCCCTGCCGATGAGTTCGGGAGTGCTGCTTTGGTCAGGTCCGACAGCGGGCAGTCCACAATGTAATGCTTCCAATAAGGAATTGGAGCAGGCCTCGATTGGGGAAGCAAAAATAAAAATATCACTTTCTTTTAGTTTCTCGGCGATGTCCTTGCTGCTTAACGGCGAGATATTTCTGATATTTTTGAACTGAACAGGAGATTTGCCGACAAAGACCATTTCATACTTATTAAAATCGAGGTTCTCATCCAGCCATTGATAAACGTCAAATCCTTTTTTCCAGTTTGGCGACCAACTTGTGGCAATCAATCTAACCCTACGTTGTGCTGAAAACGGTATTTTCCCCTTGCGATTAAAGACCGTTGGCTCAGGTGCATTCGGAATTATCGTCTCGAATGATTTTTGATGTAATCCCAAACGATGATTTTGCTGCCGTGACCAGGTGGACTGAAAGACCGTAGCATCGGCGAGGTATCTGTTGGCCGCGAATACAACACTGTCGCGTTTATCGTCTGTCCGGCTATAAAGGCGAATCGGGCCATCGATTCGATGAATAAAGCTCTTTTCAGGATGGTTTAACTTAGCTTTGACAACCTCGCCGATACATTGGTGACTATTGAATAAGATTACCTGTGCTGTTGCAACATTCTCGTCGCAGGCACCTATCGAATACAGGTATTTCTTCAGGGATTTAAGAAACTGATTGCCTCCTCCCCAAGGACCTTCTTTGAATTCAAAGAGAATATGAACCTTTACCATTTTAAGTGGTCTAAAGTGCCTACAGTTTCTCCCAACATCGTCTTCCGGAATCTTTTGGAGTATCCGGGTCAGGTCCTTCAAGAAGCTTATAGTTTGCGCGAATGTAATCAAACACGGCGGGTCTCTGCTGCTGGGCCTGCCGGAAAGATGCCCAATTTTTGGTGCGAGGGTCATCCATAACGGTGTAGGTTTCCCATAGTTTGCCGCCTTTACGAATGTGCTCTGTTATGTGCCGAATTACCTCGAGCGGATTATGAATGAGGACAAGGGCCTCAATGATACTGACGACGTCATATTGGTCTTCCAACGGCAGCGGAGCATCAGGTTTGACAATTAGAGCTTGCAATGTGAACGGCCGGCCGCTACGTTCAATCCTTTTTCTGAGCCGCCATTCACCAAATGTTCGATGTTCGCAGTCAACATCAACCGTCGTAAAGTGAAATACCCGCTCTTTCACATTTTCCACAATCCAGTTACATATTGGCGCACTCCCACAGGCGTATTCGCAATATTTGCTTCCGGACGGCAGCCCTTCGACGAGCCAATCGAAACGGTCGTTCCGATGATAATAGCACTGGCGAAAAGATATCCAGGAACCCATATCCTTTTGCCACTGGTAAATTTCCTCAGCGGTATTGCGGGGTCTACTTTCCCAGATTTCTGCCATTGTCATACCAGAGACGGTATTTGTTGTGGGTGAAGCCGGCAGGTCCGGCCTGCGAATGGCGGAACGAGGCCCCAATTCCTTAGCCCGCCTTGGTGTTACGCCATAGTATTCACACAAATCTTCGTACCACTTTCGCTTATTGCCAGACAAGCTACAAAACTCCCTCAGCACCGCTACGCTGCCTACCATTTTCGCTTTAATCGCTTTTGCTTTGTCTATCATCTATAATCCTCATAAAAGACGACGGTAGAGGTAATTTTCATACCGTTGCGCAATAACAGTCCAATCGTATCGGCGTGCCGTCGCCAATCCATTGGCGATGATTCTTTCTTTCTTCTGTTTGTCTTCCAGCAATATAATGCTCTTTTGCACTATCCGGTCAACATCATCAACATCACACAAGAAGCCGTTTTCGCCATCGGTGATAATATCAGGGGCCATACCAGCTTTTGTAGAGACCAAAGGAACGCCGCTGGCCAGAGATTCGACCAAAGATTTGGGTCCACCTTCGCAGCGGCCGGTCGCAATATAGAGGTCCAGCGCCTTGTAATACAGGGCGACTTCATCAGGGTCGTTGAGAAAATGGTGCGAGTAAGGAATGCCTGAGCTTTCGAGCCGCCGCCTGACATAACCACGAGCTGGGCCTGTAAGCACTACAAATAAATCGTATTGCCGGCGTAACTTCTCGACCACATCGCAAAAAACATCAGGCCCCTTTATCAGTTTAGGAGCCAGTCCTTCACCCCAGCCATTGCCATCCTTTTGAAAAGAGCCGACGACAATCTTCTCCTTTGAGATGCCCAATTTGGAACGTATGTTTTCTTTTTGCTGCGGCGTCGATACACCGAAGGCGCTCAGATTAACACCAAGAGGAATTACCGTTATCTTTTCTTCCGGCACCCCGAATTTTATCAGGTTATTTCGGGTGATGCTGCAGGCAGTATGCCATAAATCTACATGTTTTACCGCCTGGGGGATAAATTCGATGCGCCTGTCGCCCGGTGAGATATGAAACCAGGTTACTATTATTTTGTTGCTTTTGTGAGGAAGCTTCAATCCGCTGTCACTAAAGAAAGTGTTGACTGAGCCAAAATGCACTATGCTGTTTCTTATGCCACGACAAGTTGTAACAGCCGCTGAACTAAGACTGGATAAGTTCGCTGTAATGGAACGGCCATCGTGGTCTATGGACCAGCTCGCACCTTCTATTATATAGTAGATATCCTTACGGTTTATTTTATTTCTTACGAAGTCTTCAACTGTTCTTATGTATCGTTTATTTATTTGTAGCCGCATATTAACTCAAAAGTGTTACGCTGATTACTCTGAAGTTTATGGCTTTTTCAAAATTAAACCATGCTGTCCCCCATACAAGGCAATTCCATCCGGCACTTTTTTATGTGAAACGCATTTTTTTAATGCAAGAAATCCGCATTCCTTGGCGAGCTTTTTAGCGTATCTCAAAGAGACTACCAAATTTTTACAATTTACTTTTGCCGGTAGCTCCTCAAATCCCTTTCTGAGTAACAATCTCTCAAGGAGATAGTCAATCAAATAACTAAAATGGGATTTGCTATTTGAAGAGTAAAAACACTTTCGACCAAAATACAATATGGCAATTCCTCCGGATTTTAACACACGGTAGGTTTCTTCCAAATAGCGTTTAAAAATGTCAATTTTTTCTACGTGCTGTAAAACAATAAAAGAATAGACAATATCTACTATGGAGTCTTCAACAGGTATCGTGCTGCCATTGGTTTTGAACAGCTCAAAGTTAGACACGCCGCGACTTTTAAGCTCCGCTTCAACCAATTTATTGTTATTGTGAACATCAACACCTATTGCTTTTTTAAAACTTCTACAAGCGGCCAATAAGATTCTTCCTCCCCCGTGCCCTATCTCCAGGGCAATCCTATCTTCAGGATTGCTAATATATTTAGATAATGGCAGGCCAATATGAACCATAAAATCCCATTGTCCCCTCAAAAACACCACGTCAGCATTCTGGGCGTTATCAAACCAGGTGAAAAAGGCATCCTTACCCCGCCGGGCGGCGCTGTCAATTTCCTCCCTAAAACCTATGATATGACTGCGTGTTTCAATTTTTTCCCCAGTTGCCATATACACCTTATAGGCCAGAGAGCACCTCTATTCTTTACGTTTTAACAAAATAGCTCTTGTTATTTTCGGGCGCCTTGCAGCGACCTTTAATAAATCCGAGGCCTTTATATTGTCATATAAATAACTTGTGCTTGTATTAACATTGATAATCCTAAAGGGCTGATAGTTCAGCTCATCAAATTTTTTCTTGGCATCAACGTGAGAAGATGAAATAACCAATTCAGGGTAATAACCTAATTCCAGCATATTTGTTAAAGGCGCTGTAAACGTCGGGTCAGGGTCAATATCGCCAAGAGGATGAATCTCAAAAAGTATTCGAGCCGGCAGAAATGCCTTAATACCACTATCCAATCTGCTAAAAATCTCGCGTTCGTGGCCCTCGATATCCATTCTTATCAGGTCAATTTTTCTGTCACTTTCTACCAATATTTCCTTAACATCCTTCGTTTTAACCTCAACATAGTCGACGTTGTTATCGTCGGTTTTGTAATTTATTAAACTGTGAACATTTGATGCTCTGCCAAGATACAATCTTTTAACAGTATTTTCGGTAGAAACTGCCAAGTTGTGGACTTCAACAGTGTCGGTAAGATTGTTCAGCTCGACATTGCGAGTAAGAATGTCAACACTGCGAGGATATGGTTCATAAGCATATATTTTGCCGTTTTTACCAATTAATTTCCCCATAAGGATAGTATAGTAGCCGACATTGGCACCTATTTCCAAGACACACATTCCCAGTTTTACAATTCTTTTGATTGTTTCGGTTTCGGCGATTTCTCTTTCTCTGTGAATCATCAGGTCTCTCGACAATCCTTCTTCATCAAAGTTCAGAATCATCGGGTAATTGTTCACTTTTCTGACAACCTCTCTTTTTTTCAAAACTCCTATGTTGATATGATGGTCTATTTGATGAAGAGCCAGTGAGAAAACCTTTCCCAGATGTCCTTTTTTAATATAGGGGAGCAAATTTTTTGCTGCCGAATTAATGCTCATTGAATTATCCCTGCTAAAGAATGACTTATGTGCCTGTTTTGCCCTGTAATAACACCCACATCCAGCCGGGCTCTGTTTCCACCTTCTTTATCACTTTTTTAAAGTATTTAAGCATTAAAAGAAACGGCGCCTCCTCTGATTTCCAACTGGCTGCTTCAAACGCCCCGTGTTCTTTATCCTGTATGGCGATATCATATAACACATACCCATCCGGCTTTATCACACGAGCATGCTCACAGAAAAAAGACTCGAGATTAAAGGCGTGGTCTAAGGCATTACAATAAATCATATCCAGAGAAGAGTCAGGGTTCTCCAGATGCATAAAATCACCGACACGAACAAATTTATTGTCGGGGCCGGGATTCAAATCGATTCCATAGGCATTTTTGAAACCAATATCCCACAAAACTTCGACCTCAGTTCCCTGACGGGCACCGGCACAAAGAATGTACGCCGACTTCGGCAAAAAGGCGGGCAAATAACGGAACCGACGATAAAACTTGTATCGGTAAGCTGCTATTGCCCGATTCGTAAAACCACCACGCATTTTCAATATCTCGTCAAGTTTCTGACTCTGATGACTTACGTACTCCTGGTAGTCCTTATAATCCCGATAATGAAAGTCGTTCTGATTTTGCTCTTTCCAGCCACTTTGAAGGCGATGCTTATCACGGACGCTGTGTTTATCGCGGCTGTGAACATAGCCGGGGGCACGGAATTTACGAAGATGACGTATATATCCATAGCCACCCGGTACATAACGGTAAAGAGCTGTTTTAAGCCAGAATTTCAGATGCATAGCAATACTCTAAATCAGGCGGGCCAGCGCTATCTATCCTTGAATAAGGAATGATAGTGTGGGTACAAGGGCTCATCCATCGTGATAAGATTGGCAAGGCCTTTGAGCAGCAACGCATTATATTTGGGGTCAATAACATTCTTTGGCGCATTGCCGGAATAGGTAAAATAACCGTCGGGAGAATAATGCAGCTCAAGAGCCCTCTTTGTCAACTCTACTGATTTGTCTATGTAAGTTTGTTGGCCCGAAAGCTGCGCATACCTTCTAAGGGAGACACCAAAATCGACCTGGCTGTCAATATGAGCGAAGTCGCCCCTTTCACGATAGGGAATCAGGCCGTTCTCCAATCGGCTCTGCCACGCATAATCTATTATTTTCTCTACGACAGACATAAATTTGTCTTTGTGTTGAGCAATATAATCCTCGGCGAAATAAACTGTATCACATATAACATCCGTGAGAATAAATGCCGAGGTTATCCCTGCATCTCTTCTGGCCCGGCTTTTTGGAACACATTCCATATACACTTTTCCATTGTCGCAGAAGTTTTCGATTGCGCTAACAATCCACTCGACGAGGCTCTGCAGCCAGAATTGGTCCCCGGTAGCTTCATAGAATTCCAGAAGCGCAAAGGCACAGGTCGAATTAGATTTCATCAGCTGGCTGTATAAACCGTTAATTGAGTAAAAAAGAAATTGCTTCATCAAACTTTTAAGCACACGAGTCCTGCAAGGCCCTACAACTGTGGGCGGTTTGCTGTTACGGTGAACCGGAAAAGACCTCGACAGGATTTTTTTCTGTATAAACCTTTTTATGGGTGATGAATACACCCTATACGGAAAAAGGTGATGCTCGCCAAAATAATCATCCTGAACCCAGCTTCGCAAGACCTTCTGAGCCTGCTCAAAACCGGCAGGGAACTGTTCTCTCATCTCACAGAAGGTCTCCAACAAGCCAGCCGACCACGGCTCATAAAAAGAAACGGCCTTTTCACTCTCAGGATAAAATGCAGCGGAGAAGAAACCATCCTTCATCAGATACCCAAGAACGAACTCGACAGACTCTTTGAGCAGGTTGTAAGTAACGTCATCTGCTGTTTTTTTCCAAAGGGCATAAAGCCCGCCGAACCATTCATCAATGGAACGAGTTACTAAAACGCCATCCACACTGCAAAGTGAAAGCAGAGATTTGTTCTTTTCCCGAATAATCCTGACCTGCGACAATAAAAATTCGGTTTCATTAAAAAAGATGAAAAAAGGTACGATGTCATCGAAGTCGGTAAAAAGTGTAAGATGTGTAATAGGATAATTCCTTGCCAAAAGACCATCCGCGGTTATAAAACGCGTTTTTATAATATTAATCAACTCGCGGGCTTTTTGGGTGAGGTCTAAACCGGTATTAACTGTTTCCATAATAATTGCTGGTGAATCTATTTTCCGGCAGGTCCCTTGGAATTTCACAGACGACCTGGCTGCTTTTTCCGATAGCCAAAGAAGCAACTATCACGTGCGTATCAGGTATTTTCAGTCTTTTTCGTACCTCGTTTTCACGAGCAACACTTCCGAAACTGGTGTATGAGCCCCAGCAGCACCCCAGGCCCATTGTCTCACAGAGCAGATAAATATTCTGCACCGCTGCGGAACCTTCAATAAAGGGCATCATTCTATCATCAGGATACCTGTAGTCACCGGCGTCTGAAATAAGCAGCAGGATGCACGGGGCATGAGCAAAGAACTGGTAGCCGCCGGGTATTGTAGAGGACACAAATTCCTTTAATTTGGGCTCTTCCACAAAAATCAAATAAAGAGTTTGGCGATTGCAAGAGGAAGGGGCAGCCAAAGCCGCCTGACAAATCGCAGTTTTTTCAGCATCAGTTAACGGCGTATCCACAAAGATTCGCCGCGAACGCCGCTGCTGCATCAACTCCATCAGGTCTTCAGCAGCAACTGGCGATTTTTGCCTTTTCGCTTTATTCATCAGCATAGGACAACCCCCTTCAAGTCCGGCCTTATACTCATCGAGGATTTTTCGCGCCCACTTTTCCTGCGCAGGCGGGATACCTTTGCCGTTACTTAGCACCTTTTCGATATCGCTCGAAGCTCTTTTTGCGACATCAGACGGATATGAAGATGGTGCGAAAAGATAACGCTCCAAATGGTGTGTCTTTTTCCTCAGAAACATAGAAGGATTGTTTTTGAGATACGCCTCACCAAGATAACGTTTTTTGGCATTAAGAAAATATCTTATCTCCTGTATGTGCTGACGAACGGCCCGCTTCAAAATCACAACAAAAGTAAGAAAGTTTCCAATAATATTATTTATCCCTGACATCAGCATTGCTCGCTACTCAACCAATCTAACCAGATGTGGTTTGAGAGAGAAAACTTCGCGTTCGGTTGCCAAACCTGAGCAACTTGTAATTTGCAAGCCGTTTTCCCCAGCCATTGCGAGGCGAGTAAAAAATATCCAACAATAAATGCCGTAAGGCAAGCGGATACATCCTTGCTTCGCCATAGCATCGCCAGGCAAATTGATGGGCGGTTGCAAGGCCTTGCCCCCTCAATTTTTTTATGGAATCGGGTAAATCGGGGCGGCTGAATATTTTATCAGCAAGGTAAATCCTTTCTTTGGCACGCTGGGAATTCCACTGAGTGCTCTTCGCTTCGGGATGAACCCTTAAATAAACAGCAGGAAACGATATGTATATAGGAGGTTTTACCAGAGCGATTCTTAGTAAGATATCGATGTCCATAATATAATGGAGATTCTCATCTACCATACCGACCTCAACCGCAAGCTGTCTATCCATCAGACAGCCCGGCTGATAACCCGACTTCAACATAGAAATTGCAGTCGTCAGTTCAGGTAAGAAGCTAACCTTGTCGCTTCTGGCAGGTTCATCGCCGGGCTGGATAACACTTTTATAATCGATAAGAACCCGGTATCCGTGAACATAGCCGGCCTGGGGGTATTTGATTATCGTTGAGGCCATAGTCGCCAGACTATTAGGCATAAGGACATCGTCAGAATTGTGCCAGTTGAAAAATCTTCCCGTACTTTTTAGCAGCCCTTTGTTGATTGCGTGGCTTTGTCCTCTGTCCGGTTCACTTTCCCAGTAGGCCAGCCACGGCTCATATTTTTTTATGACATCGATGGTTTCATCCGTGCTGCCGCCGTCTATAATGATATATTCAAGATTCGGATAGCCCTGCAGCAATACAGAGCGGATACACTCTTCGATGAACCGGCCCTGGTTATAGCTGGGCGTAACAATACTTATTTTAGGCCATTGCTGACCGTCAGGAGCCGTGTCCGGCAGCGGTTTGCTCTGCTCGATCCACGGCCACCCAGTTTTACCTTCTGGAGGAGGCGGCAAGTCCTTCACTGTTGGACAGTACGCAATCTTTCGATATCCAGCTTTGGGCATTTTTGTAACACGAAGTTTACTTATTCGAGACCGCAGTTGCACTTAACTACACACTGCGCGATATACCTCCAGGGTCTCAGCAGCTGTTTTATCCCAGGAGTACGACTTGACTCTTTCAAGGCCTGCCCGCACACGTTCGGAATTTCGTCCTTCAAACAAAGCAACATCCAAAGCGTTAAGCAAGTCATCTTCCTCCATAGGGTTGAAGTATATTGGGCAGTCACCCGCTACTTCGATCGTGGAGGGGATACGGGAGGCAACAATCGGGCAGCCGCAGGTCATTGCCTCAAGTAATGGTATACCAAAGCCCTCGTAAAGAGAGGGAAAAACAAATGCGGCCGTTTTATTATAAAGACGGCAAAGAGTTTCATCATCAACATCCTGCAACAGCTGTACCCGGTTCTGTATTTGCAACTGTGCAAGCTGCCGACGTCCCTCGTCTGGCCAGGGTCTTTCTCCTACCAATACAAGTGCAACTTCCTTTCGCCGACGCCACTTACTGTAGGCCTGTATCAACATACCAAAGTTCTTATAAGGACTGCGAACACCAACGTAAAGCAGAAAAGGTTGGTCGGTCGGAAGCGTAGAAGTATCTGCACTTTGCTCCAATTGTCTGAAAACGTCGCTACATGCATGCGGCACTACGTAAATGGAGTCGGAATCAAGGTCATAGAAGCTTTTCACATCCCTGCGGGTAGTCTCAGAAACACAAATCACCGCATCAGCATTGCAGATACACTGTTTCTTCCTTTCTCTGAACCGGTCGGCACTTGGGCCGCTATAGAAATCACGGAACCGCTCAAAGATCATATCGTGTACCGTCACAACCGAATGCCCCCTCCAGCCTTGCAGTAAAGTGTAGTATGTCGAATGCCAAACCTTTCCGGAACCTTGTCCAACCAATACTTTTTGAATAAGCCCGTCAGCCGCTGGTATAAGTGATTTCCATATTCGCTTGGGGCGCAAGTAACGCTCGATATTGGGAATAGAACGATGTGTGATGCGTTGATGTTGAGGCAGTGCCTGTTTGAGCCGGCCTTTTGTCAATAGAGTTATATGCAAAGAGTCATCAACTTCGCACATCCTCAGAAGAATTTCGCTGAAAAGTCTTGAAATACCTCCACGGGCCTGAGACCCGTAGATGACCCCATCCACTACTACATTTATTTTACTGTTCTCCATTGGTACTCTGCGGAGTAGTTCGCTACGTAGTACAAGTTGCCCCGCCAAGCATACCACAATAGGCTAATCCTTTGCGCAACAAACAAAGGACCTTGTGCCCTCACTTAGGTGAGTTCCGAAATTTTCAATATGTAAAATTTTATAACCAAGATTTATCAAATAGTTCCTGACCCAAAGATTAGAATCGCCCCCCATAAATTTCAAATCTTCCGTCCAGTAGTATCCCTTTTCATCATATTGCCCAGTTTCAAAAACAAAATAATTGCATTTATCGAAGAGCGTTCTCATTATTTCGTCCGCAGCATCAAACCCATCAAAATGCACAATATGATGAAAAACATTTAGAAAACCGATCAAATCGTATTTCGGCAATTTCTTTGTCTTTTCAGGGGTCAGTTTGCAATTGACAAACGAAACATTTTCCAAATCATTTAATATTACTATGGCGTTAGAATATGCATACAAAACCTTATCCATCTCCATACCACACGCAATTAACTTTTTAGCCTCTGCCAGCTTGAAAACAAAGTAGCCGAACTGCGAGCCTATATCCAGATACGAATTAATAAAATTGAAGTCAAATTGGCTGATGATAGTATCGACTCTCATATCTGTTGTTTTTCTGACGACCTCATTAATCCTATAAAGCTCAAAGTTGTTGGGGTTGTATGTCGGCTGGTAAAATGCAACCTTACTGTTTTTTCTGACGGAATTTATATAATCCAACGCCATCTTTTTCTGGAGCGGCAGATTTGAACCAGAATCGCGAGACATAATTGATTTCACTATTTTCTTCATTAGTTTCATATATATTTGTCTAAACCTTTGTTAACCTGTGCAAAAATCCTTCGCGGTACATTTGTTGTGTTCGTGTAGTATTGAAGAGTTAGAACCAAAGTTCTATACAAGAATAATAACTTTATTTCTTTAATAAGCGATTTGTTTGCGCCGAAATCGGGAAATATTTTGTAATAATCGATTTCATCTATCAAGGTCAACCTGCCATCCATTAATTTGAAGATGTTGTTAAAAAGCAATTCATAAGTTGATTGCCCGTCTCTATGAGTTTCAAGGTCGACACAGAATAAATAAAAGTCGATTTCAGGGTATGAAATTTCAGAACGGTCGAAATCAACATAGGTGATATTGCCGTTCGATTTCAAAATGTTCCGGGAGGTCAAGTCGCCGTGGATTAACGTCTTACATATCTGGCCATCGGGAGGAGTGCAAAGAATAATTTTTTTGATTTTTGTCTGAATTTGCGAGACCGCATCCTTCCAACTGGACGGGTAATACGCGAACAGATAATCATATTTTCCAAATTCCTGTTTGAGATCGAAGGGTTGCCGCGAAATATTATTAATATACATTTCCTTTAAATCACGAAGTAATTTGCTGATTACGTTACTAGTTAAGTCTTCGGTTTTCAGGAAGGCACCCTCTGAAAGGCTCTCGGCACTGATAACCACATCATCTACCTCTGTAATTGACATCGCCGTGGGGCATTTTCTAAATCCCGATGTTTTGAGAAAGTAATAATTATTTTTAACATTCTGACAACCAATTTTGTTAAATGAACATTTGTAAACAAACGAGTCTTTCTCATTTATCACAACAAGGCTATTATAACTAACTAAAACCTTGTATTCTGTTAAAGGTACTTTTTGCTTTTCCAGGATAGCATAATAATCCGCCGGCAGAACCAACAATTCGTATTGGGGTTTATTGATAAGAGAAGGTTTTTTTTTAGTTCCACCGGTTTTAATACAGATTAGGTTTTTCCCCGTTATTACAAAATAAAATTTATAAAGTAAACAAGTAATACAGGGACAAAAAGACTCAACGGATGAGAAGTCAGATTGCTGGAATGCCATAGCAATATCTCGCATGACAAATATGCTACTTTACAACTTCAACTAAAGCTACAGCACGCGCTGCAGCAGCGTTATCAGGGTCAAAAGATGCAGTCGTATGTATATTGAAGTACTCGACGCCCTGACACTCTTGTTCTGTGCTGATATTCCAGCCGTTCTGGGTATATTTATAGAATGAGGTTGAAGCAACAGCACATGATTCAAACTCTTTCAGCAAGTCCTTCAGTGTTGGACTATCAAATTGTTCAGCAAAGACGGTGTCATTCCATTCAATTAACTGATGTTTTCCAAATCCAACTGATATCAACAGTTTACCTCCGAGCTTTAGAACACGGACGAGTTCTCTTGCGGCTTTTTTGGCATCGAGACCAACTTTGACTGGTGTGTTTTTTCCAGTATAAATTCGATTATCCATTCCGACATGTTCTAAAGTTGAAATTGAGATAATCTCATCAAACCAGTTATCCCTGAAAGGAAGCTGGCGTAGGTCTCCATAGCAATATGAAATCCCTTTTTCCCAGAAGGCGTGTCCCTCCGGCGCAAGAGTAAAAATCGTTATGGCTTTTTTTGAAAGGATTGAATTATTAATGATTTGGGGGAAATTCAAAACAGAACCGGCATCTAATAATTTACTTTCTTTACCGGAAAGCCGCGACAAAACCCAAGGGTACTCCACGACGCGCTCATCGTAGCCATAGCCATAATTACCAGGAAGTGTGTCTAAACTCCGAAATTTTGCAATAAGACCATCATCCTTCAAAACAATCTGTATAAAGTCAAATTTGCTTGCTTTATATCCGCGTGACCATGGTTTCCTGCCGCCTTTAAGATATGCTTTAATATCTGCTTGATGCTTGCCTTGCGCGATTCTTTGTTTAACCCGCCTAAGTAATCTGCTAACCATTACTACCTTCTCTGAACCTATCATTGAAACAATTAAAGTTAGTATCTCAGACTTCCTGTAACGGTCTCTTGGTGCCAGCAACAAGCCCCATTGTTAATCATACTCCAAGCGTTTTTCCGTAAGCGGCCACCCCTTAGTATTCCCGGCAACAGCCAGAAAACACTCGTACTTACCCCCTTTCATCAGAACTAAAATACCATCGTCAAATAAGAACTTACTGGAATAATCGACCTCGGCTTTAATAATTCTATATTTGTCAAAGCATTCTGAACATACATACCTCACCAGTCCGTTAAACCTGTCTATGATTTCTTTTCCATATTTTTGCTCTCTTGGAAAGCCGTTCGAGAAGACCAGAAATCCTTTGACACCCGCTGCTCTTCCATAAGCCCTCACTTAAAAACATTGAGATGTCCACCAAAGTATTCCAGTGCCTCTATGATGGAACGCACAATTTTTCCTATATGCTTCTTCCTGTGCGCTGTAGACAAAAAAATAATCCGGTTGCCGCTTATATGAACACCCTTCTCAAAACGAAGATAAGAATAAAACAGCTTTTGTAAGGCATCATCTATTTCATATCTATCGCGTTCCCTCCGTGACTTTATGGGCTTATCCGTAAATATCATTCGCGACATTGAACCGATACCTGTCATTCTCACAGGAATCTGATTCGCCACACAAAACTTGTTAATCGTATCTCTGATGTACCGGCCATTTTTATTGAGATGCGTATAAATCGTTCCTCTGTTTTCAATCAGATACTGCAGCACTGCCTTAGCAATATGCATAACCAATGGATTTGCCGAAAATGTTCCACCCATAAATACAGGCTTCTTATCGCCACTATCGTTGACCACACCCATTACTTCTTTAATGCCGGCAACAAGCCCTATCGGCAGCCCTCCTCCAAGGGTTTTTCCATACGTCGCAATATCTGCTTTTACGCCGTAATGCTCTTGACAGCCGCCCAGAGCAATTCTAAACCCTGTAACAATCTCATCAAAACACAACAAAATATTATGCTCGGCGGTTACCCTGCGCAACTTGTGCAGAAATTCGCCAACATCGTCTCTCGGATTAGACCCCTGAGATGGTTCTATAATGACCATAGCCAGCTCGTTTTTGTGCTGCTCTATCAAGTCAAAAACCGCATCGTTGTTATACGGCAACATCAAAGTCATATCCATAATCTCCTGCGGCACCCCCTCGGATTTGAACATAAGTGCGGGCCGATTTTCGTCACCTGAGTAATCCTCCTCGAACAATAGCATGTCATTGCCGCCGTGCCATCCGCCGCTGAACATTGCGATTTTCTTCCTGCCCGTATAAGCCCTGGCTATCCGCGTTGCGCGAATCGTGGCCTCTGTGCCTGAGTTGCAAAAAACAAAACTGTGAAAATGCGGTAGTGCGTTTGAAAGAAGCTTTCCAACCTCGTAAGTATAAGTATTGGGAAGCATGTAAAGGGTACCTTCCGCCGCCTGCTTCCGAATTTCTCTGACGACTACTGGATGCGCATGACCAAGAATGTGAGTGCCAGCCCCCATCGCGGTGTCAATATAGAGGTTTCCGCTGCAATCCTCTACAAAACATCCATACGCCTTTTTGATGTGTAACTCGCTTTTCTCATAGCCGGCATTCAAAATGGCAAAGCTGCAGTTTATGTGTGGTTCTTCGGGTGTAAAGCGGTTTCGTTTCTCCACCTCTTTGCTCATTTGTTCTATGAAAGCGGCGTCGTTCATTTAGACCTCTTGCTATCATAAATCTCGCTCCACGCCTCAAGATGTTTTCGCCCATGTAAAGTGCCGTTAACATTACAGCGGTCACACGGATACATAACTCTGCGGCCTTTACCCAAAACCCTTCTGTATCTGCTGATGTTTCCCGATTTCCATATATCTAAAAGAGACTGCGCATAAAGATTTCCGAATTTAATCTTTTTGTTGAAATCCTGCACACAAAGCAAAACATCACCGTTCCAGTCAATTTGCAGCGAGTAATGTGTATAATAGCACGGCCTCTTTTCATCGAAAGCTGCCTGATGGCCCTCTGATACCATCCCCGCTCGATTGGTTAGCTTCACTCCGTAATCCTCTTCAACACCATACCATCTGTCCCTGAGCACATACTGTTCGCTACCCAAACCAGCTTCTGCAAACATTTCCTTAAATTTATCAACCTGATGCGGCCCGTCATACATACTTACAAGAAGCACTCCCAGGCCGGCAGCAAAAAGCTCTTTCACAAGCTCTACACTCAGTTGGTCTCCGCATGTGACCAGTTCGGTATGGATATCACGGCCGAACACCCTGACCAGACCCACTATGTCATTATGAAGCAGCGGTTCGCCGTGCCCGGAAAATATAACGCCTCCACGGTACTCAAAGCTTTTTAACTCATCGGCTATCTTCTTTGCCAGCGCGACATCCATATGAAGATTCTGATTAGGGTATTCAGCGGGGTCCCTTCTCGGACAGAACTCGCATTTGCGACTGCACAACTCGGTAGGATTTATGTCTATCCAGCTAAACAAAGGCACGCCGTCCACCATCTGCACCTGGTCAATGTAGCATGACTTGCGCCTGATGTTTTTCATTATCGTCTGTTCAAAAATCTCTTCTTTTCTCTTCGCATCCTTTTTAATTTCTACAACTCCTAAAAAACTCTATATATTATGATATATGAAAACCCCTAAAGGCCTGTTAGCATCATCAACAACAATTAACGCATTAATTTCATGCCGACTCAGAAGTTTTTCGGCCTCATAGAGTTTCAAATCTTTTTTGATTGTCTTAGGATGTTTAGTCATAATATCTTTCGCTTTAAATGCAAATATATTTTCATATTTGTTTAAAGCTCTTCGCAAATCCCCATCTGTAATTATCCCGATGACAAATTGCGCTTTATCCAGCACCACCGCCATTCCTAATCTGCTGGATGTCATAACTTGAATAACATCTTTCATATCGGAATCTTCTGTTATAATCGGCAGATTCTTCCTGATCATGGCGTTTTCTACGGTAGTTAACAACCTTCTACCCAAACTTCCCCCCGGATGCAATTTTGCATAGTCTTCGGCTTTGAATGCCCTCTCTTTCATAAGAGCAATGGCAATAGCATCCCCCATCACCAAAGCAGCAGTAGCTGAGGTGGTTGGAGCTATCTTAAAGGGACAAGCTTCATTTTTTATCTGAACATCCAAATGGAAATCTGAACTTTCGGCTAACGTGGAATTCTTGTTTCCTGTCATTGACATAATTAAATTCTTATTTTCTTTCAAAAAGGGAATGATTCTAAGAACTTCCTCAGTCTCGCCTGAATACGAAATTAACAATAGTATATCCTCACTTTTTAACATGCCTAGGTCTCCATGAAAAGCTTCCGCAGGATGCATAAAAAAGCTGGGAGTACCTGTAGACGAAAGTGTACTAGCTATTTTTCGTCCTATGATACCGGATTTGCCCATACCACAAACTATCACTCTGCCAGGACAGGATAAAATTGCCCTTATAATTTCCGAGAAGTTTTTGTCTAGCCGTTGAGAAATTGCCATTAGTGCATCAACTACTATACCAAATACCTCTTTTGCATACGTTATTGTTTTATCCGAGAACTCTTTCACTGGTATTTCTGCGATTATCTCTTTCTCTTTTCTCTTAAGCGTTTTTATATTTGTTAGCAATTCGTCCATATAACATCCTCACTTTCGGTTGTTACTTTTCTTTGCAATCACCACAATATTTCCTGCCCGTCTCTTTTTAATCAAATACGCATGAAACAGCTCTTCAAAGTCAGGGTCATATATTTCTTCTTTCAAAAACATCCCTATTCTATTTAAATCTACCTCGTCACTCTCAATAAGTTTCTTCACGTATGTTATATCTAAAGACGCATTGAGCGTAAAATCATCTAATATATCAAAACCCTTGCTACTCAGTAGTCGATATATACTTTTTTTGTTCATAAGATTCACGTGACCCGGCGGGAGAATCTGAACATGTTTCTTCCCAGCAATTCTCCACTCGAAACTATCCGTGTTAGGGGTGGAAAAAACAAATATGCCATCTTCACTTAAAATATTGTAGATTTGCTTCAAAAGCTGGTTTAGGTCTACAATATGCTCTATTGTATCCCACATGGTGATAACATCATATCGTTTCCCTTGAGGCATTTTTAAAAAATCCATATTAATCACGTCAATATGTGGGTATCTTTCCCTTAATTCTTTACAGGCTTCAACACTTATATCACAACAAGACACATTATACAAAGTATTGCTTCGCTCCAATGCTTCAATGAAAATGCCGATGGCTGAGCCTACATCAAGCAAACCTCCACTCGTCTTATACTCTTGAATTAGTTTAACTCTGGGAAGAAAAAGGGTTACCCTATGCTCAAAAGACTCCCTGAAAAACTCGTTCTCGAATGCCTTCATTTCGCTGTTATAGTATTTATGCAGTTGTTCCTCATTTGGGTAAGGATTGCAAAAGATTAAACCGCAACCATTACACGTTGACATATCAAATCCATAAGCCCTCACATGAAAAACAATATCTGCTGATTCACATATTGGACAATCGCTTAAAATCACATTGTCGTTCTTGATTTTTCTCAAACTATCTGTGGTTCTCTTCATCATTTCCACAAGTTTTTCCTGTTTTTTCCGGGTATGAATGTCATCGAACTTTATTTTCATAACAACAGCGTCCTTTTGGAAAAACGCGTCATTTCAAAACAGACTTTGGAATCTATCGTTCAGAGAAAACATAATCGCGATAAAAGCCATCCCAATCTTTTGACAAGTTGTACTCACAAGAGTTGACAAAATCCTTTGACCGCTTTTCTTCATTCACCTTATACAGCGGTTGTAATTTAAGCATCGATGGTTCACTGTAAAAATTAAAAGTGGTGCCATCCTTTATATATAATGATAGATTATATAGCAACACAAAACTGTTCGGCTTTATTTTGTCTATATTCCTTAAGCAATCTTCAACGATAACCACTTTGTGTTTGTTTATTATATAGTATTCCTCCTTCATAAACTTCTCAATGATTTTAAGATGGTAATTATCGGTCACAAAAGTATCGTACGAGTCGGCAACTTTGTGTATCATTGTTTTTAGCTGCATAAAAGTATAATTATGATTATAATACTCATAGATAGGATACTGACTTTTTAAATATTGTCTCATTTCATATGTTGAGTAATCTTCACATAGTAATTCAATGCTCTCTTTATAAAACTTCTGTAGTTGCTTTTTTCGCAATAATTCGAGTTCTCTGATTTTGTTTTCTATTTCGGCCATATCTTTCTTGTCAATGAGGAGTTGGTCAATATACAAATACTGCATGCCGGTTCTCAGGAAACACAGAATCGCATCTATGGGAGTTTCTACAATCGGTTCCCCATCGTCATTAAAAGAGGTATTGAGAATTACAGGTATCCCGGTTATTTCTTCGAAATGTTTTATCAGGCTATAGTAAGCCTCGTTATCGGATGATACCGTGTGCACTCTGGCTAATTCATCAACATGAACTACAGCAGGAATAGATGCGATTTTTTCTTTGATTGTCCTTGGTGCTAACAACATAAAGGGACTTGTACAATCCATCTCAAAATACGCCTGCGCCTTTTCTTCCAGAACACTTGGTGCAAAGGGTCGAAATGATTCTCTGTGTTTCACCTTGTTATTAACAATATCTTTCATCTCTGGTCTTCGCGGATCAGCCAGAATACTTCTATGGCCCAGCGCCCTCGGGCCAAACTCACTGCCACCAATAAACCAACCAACTATATTACCTTTCACTATAAGATCAGCAACATCCTTCGGAGTACTTTCTTTATAAGGGATTTTTGATTTCTTCAAAAATTTCTTTGTTTCCTTCCTGTCATATGATTTACCAGTGTAAACACTAAAAGTAATTTTAGGTTGTTTGTATTTACTAAAGCCATATAATGCTAAACCAAAAGACAGTCCCACATCTGATGCAGCTGGTTGAACGAATATAGCCTCAAATTCGGTGTTCTCTAAAATCTTGCTGTTAGCAACACAATTCAATCCTACCCCTCCTGCGACACAAAGCTTTTTTTTGCCGGTTTTCCTATAGGCATAGTTTGCCAAGTGTATCAGGCACTTTTCAGTTTCCTCCTGAATTTCATAAGCAATCTTTGAATAATAATCATTTGTAACATCCGTTTTATTAGCACAACGCGGGATGCTCTGCTTTAACCTTTCGCGAGGCACTCTATCCATGAATTCGCTAAAATCGGTAATAATGCCTTCATATACAGGATTTAGTTTCAGGATATTTTCACCGCTCACATTCCTCCCCAAAGCAGCCAACCCCATTGTCTTGCCTTCTTGTCCCCTTCTAAACCCAAGTATCTCATCTGTAACAAGTTCATAAACAGCTCCAATCCCCTGCCCATATGCTTTGTCAATCAATGTAACGCCATTTTTGTCGCCAACATAAAGTGAATTCGTTTCAATATTAGAACCATAACCATCTACCACTAATATCGCTGCCTCTTCAAAACCGGAAGGATAGAAAGCAGAAAACGCATGAGCAAGGTGATGGGACTCCACATATATAACTTTTGAAAAATCAAGCTTAAGTTTAGTCTTAATATAATCATACTCTAATTTTCTATAATATTTTGCTGTGTCCACGAGACACTTGTCAAATACGTAGTCCATAACAACCAAATCTATTTGGCTGAAATCCTTGACAGAGAAAAAATCCATACAATATTTTATCGAACGGACCGGGGAGAAATGGGGCCGTTTAACTCTACTAAGTCTTTCCTCAGCTATAGCAACGAATTCTATTTTCCCGTTCTTGTCGGTTACAATAGAAGCACTTGGGTCGTGACTGGCAAAATTATTTATACCTAATACGATCATGCATTCTCCTGTAAAGCTCCTAAGCCAAAAACTCCTAACAACTCAAATACCCATAGGCCCCATACCAATTCTATTATCTCAATAAGATTATGAGGGCTTAAAAATATGTATCGATGTCTCATGACCTCAGACACACATGACCTGTCTGCTTCAGGAGCTATCAAGCAAAGAACAGCTCACCTCTAAAGTATACGGGAACGCATTACATATGTCAACCATCTCTTCTTTTCGATATTTGATCTTCTTCTTTCCTCGAAATACCATATTTTAGTCCTATGTGACGACATATCTGTGAAGATGCTGAAACACCTTCCTCCCCAGAAGTTATGAGATAATTTGACAGAAAAGATACGTATTCCTCCTCATCGATCTTCGATGCTTCAATAGCCTTTCTTATTTCACTTACATCGCATTCATATATGTCCAAAGTAGAGAATGAAAACACTTCTTGGTAAACCGCACAATTCTTCTTTATGAAATCATTGAACTGACTACCTATCAACTGGATAACATTCTTCCGATAGAAAATAGCGCTGTTGACGGCACTGGAGTCGTGGAAGAGCACAAGTTCAGCCTTTGCCACAAATTCATCGGTGAGATGCTTGATAACTTTCCGTTCGCCGAAGTCTCTCTGCAAATTTTCCTCATTGTATTTCGGATGCAAACATATCACAACCTCCTTGCCAAGTATTGATTTTATTATATCCAGCACTCTATTTAAACTTTTATAATATAACTCTTTATTTATAGGCTGAAAACCAAAACGAAATTGGTCTCCATGGTAAGGTAGCATAGAGTCAAGAAAAACCACATAATCCCTCGAAACACTATAGTTATTGAGCAGAAAACTATCATAAAATCTACTGTTGGTAATGACTACCTCACTTTTTTTGTACCTACCTTTAATGGAGTTTCTGATTTTCTCTGCCTTATTTCTCTGGGAAATAAAAAGAGTATCAACATCATGCAAAAAGTAATTTATCGCCATATACCGTAGAAGACGAGAATAAATAAATTTTGCTTTACTCCATAAGCGAACAAAGACTGGTTTTTTGTTACTTCTATTATATAAAAATTTCCCCATTGTCGAGTGCGTATGAATATACACAAGTGGGATTGAGTATTTTCTTAAATAATGATGAATCCACCAATCGGGCCAGGTCTCGGAAAAATAACACACCACAACCAAATCGTGAAGCCTCAAAAACCTTTTGAAATCAGAAAGACTTTTAGGAACGACATATGTAAAATTGGCCGGTAATGCACAATGGGCATTGTCATCATCAAAGTCAACAATAAATTTCGACGTAAAGACGTTGCTGACATTTACAAAAAACAAATGTTCGAACTCTTTGGAAAAGTACTCATGGAGACCATGAAAAAAACTATCAATCGTTTTAACACTTCCGCTGCGTATGAAACATATCTCTTTACCCACAAAATACCTTCCTCTTTTAATTGTCGATTGGTAAAGATGCCCTATGCCAATTCTTTAATACCCGGAACAAAACTATTGGTCCATTTTTCTGCCTTCCTTGCATGACAATAGTTATCTAAACTGTTCAGCTGCTTAAAGTCCGGCTTGGCAACGTCATCAATATACGCACGAACCGAATTCTTTATTAGCTCCTCGGACGTCAGGTACAACTTGGCAACCTTCCCCCAATACCAGGATTGCTGGTTTCTATCTCTTTCATCTTCCACGGTAGCTATCGGGAAGGCAGGCATATATACTCTTGAGAACTTGTAAATATACATATAGGATGCCTGCGCTCGTTTTTGCTGCTTTGCGGTCAAAGGTTTAATGTTTTGTGCATTACTTAAAATCCGAAAGTATTCTTCCTTGGTTTTGGGTTCCAATGCAAACCCCAAATTTGTATAAAAAGTATCGCTTGCTATCAGGGACGGTATTCCTCCCATAGCCGGCAATTCGAACCCCGCTGACCCCAGACAAGTAACAACTAAATCTGCACAATAAACCAAACTTCTTGTATTGATTTGCTTGTTTTCATCTATGTATATAATATTATCCGGACAATTTGAAAATAAAGAATCAAATGACACATCCTTGGTAATATAAAATTTAATCGAAGGATGTTGTTTAAAAATCCAGTTCACGCTGCTGTTCCGTTTGGCAAAGTCCAGGGTCTTTTCGAACCAGTCGTAGTAATCTTTGAAGAGCATCCAACGGAAATGTGAATGGGGATGGTCATTGAAAGCATGAAGCATCACAAAAACATTTTTCTTTTGAGCATCAAGTCCAAACTCACGAACGAAAGACTCTCTATCATTATAGCATTTACTATCCTTAGAAAAAGCATATATACCATCTTTATCCCCTTCGCCGGAAACTTGCTTATCAAATATCAACTTATAAACGTCATTAAACTTAGGCCCAAGCACGGCAATCACCCTGTCAACGTCTTCCGGAAACGGTTTGTACTCATAGTCATAAACTTCGTCTGCCTTCTCAAAGCATCGTAAAGTCGAGAGATGATGGCCTGCACGCAGGTATCCTTTGTATCCATATCGGATGGCAGTTCTCAACATCACACCCGAACGTATGCCTATCTGATGTGAGACCAATACCGCGTCAAAGTCGTCGCTTAACAATATCTTCCGAATGATTTCATGCCGGTAAATACAGTCATAGATGATTCGTAGCAATCTTGTATCTATTGCTCGTATGGTGGCAACACTACATCGCTTAAGGTACGTGTCATACACAATGTCCCCATATTTAACCCCATCATAAGAAAAAGAAAGGACATCTTTAGTAAGATACATAATCATAAATTTCCAAATCGCAGCCAGCTTCATCTTTATCTTATCAAACCGGGATGCTTTGGGAACAGATACAAACTCTGCTGTCGGTACATATGATTTTAACAGCTCAATATCTTCAGCATTATTGTGCAGCCAAACTGGCGTTAAAGATTTTGCCTGATTCAGGATAATTGAAAAGATTGCATTTGCATGTTTAATCATAGGAATGGAAGGTTCTTCAATAAGTACCTTCTTATTATAAGCTTTGGCGGGAAAAGCCGACCAAAAAACCCTGTTTTGATATATAAAGTCCCTACCTGTTACTGACATTCACTAACCCCCACTTTAATGGAGTTCCCTCTTTAATATCTTGTTTCGCTTTTTTGCCGAATACGTCCTTTACAAACTTGGGCGGCAACCCATCGCCGGGACGAATACTACGCAGATTTTCCCCGGTAAATACTTCACCGGCCTTCATATCTTTCACCACAAATAGCGACCGACGAAAAACACGACTGTTCTTTTCCCCTTCTGCGGCTTCATAATTTACCTTACCTAAAGCCTTCTCTGCAATCCTTACGTTCTCCACCAACTGTTTCAATTCCCCCGGCTCTATCGAGAAGAAACTGTCAGGCGTCTTGAGCTTTCTCGATAGGGTAAAATGTTTTTCAATCACATTAGCACCCAAAGCTGCTGCACAAATAGAAGCTCCAATTCCCAGACTATGGTCAGAAAGACCAACAGGACAGTTAAAAAGTTCCTTCATATGGGGAATTGTTTTCAAATTCATCTCCTCGGGCCTGGCTGGATAGCTCGATACGCACTTTAACAGGACTATTTCTTTCGCCCCGGCTCTCCTTGCAGTGGTGACTGCTTCTTGAATCTCGCAAATATCAGCCATGCCGGTGGACATTATCAAAGGCTTTTTCGTCTTTGCAGCATACTCGATCAGAGCCAAATCCACCAGTTCAAACGACGATATCTTATGGGCGCAAATATCCAACTCCTCAAGAAGGTCAACGCTGGTTTTGTCAAACGCTGTACAAAGAAATGCTATCCCAATATCATCAGCGGTTTTCTTTAACTGCTTAAACCACTCCCATGGGGTGGAAGCTTTTTGGTAAAGTTCGTATAGGGTTTGCCCTCTCCACTTCGGGTGCTTAATCCGGAAATATCTGCTGCCACAATCAATGGTTAAAGTATCCGGCGTATAGGCCTGAAATTTGACGGCATTAGCACCGCATTCTTTCGCTTTTTTTATTAGTGCCACAGCTCGGTTAAAATTCTGACCATGATTTGCCGAAATCTCTGCGATTACAAAAACCGGTTGGTACTCTGCGCCTTTTCTATTTGTTACTTTTCTTACCATAAAATCAAACCTGCCCAATATTCAAAATGTTAGTTCTGAAAGTCAAATAATCCACAGGTTCCCTCCTTCCACTTCTTATTATTTCCAGACTTTTTTCAAACCCACAGTTAAAAAGCAAGTCGATGACGCTCATATAAGGCAGAAAGCCGCCATAAAGTTGGCTGTAGACCGGATGTTCATAATTATGGTAAAAGAGTTCTATTCCATTCTTAACAAATTCCCCTCCAGGTGAATCCCTCTCTATGTACACAGCAGACCCTTGAGGGGAAAGGTATTGCTCACAACTAATCTCTTTACATATAGACACTAAACGTGTATCCTTTTGGCCAGATAGGTTTTTCATATTTGAAACAAGTATAAATTCCTTATCTATACCAATCTTGTTAGCTATCCTCGTTATAATACTTACAGTAAAATCGCATAACCTGACCGCTTCGCTGTTTACTAATTCCTCTGTGAAAGGGTAGGCATCATTAAAAAATACAGATTTTCTATAAGCACAAAAAATACTTTTTAAATGCTTTTCCCGCCAAGGCTCTTCATTGTTAATTAAAGCCTCATTTATTATCAGCTTATCTCTTCCCACTGTTTTTCTTATAGGAATAGTCAAATATAGCTCCCCCTGCGGTGTCTTTATTCTGTTTCTTACATGCCAACTGCATTTTTCCAGCTTAACATCATCTAAAAAAACAAACTTATCCACACTATCTATCAAATCAAAATATCCCAACCAGGGGATATAAGTCGGCTGCATTACTGCACATCTCATATTGACGCCCATCAAAAAATCGGTTTATCTGCCCACCCCCCTCTATACAAAAAGATTACCACCCAGGGCAGTTATGTCGGCTGTAAAATAGTACTTCCTCATTTCTCAACTGTTATAACCCAGTCCGAATTTAACAAATTGAGATTGTTTGATGTAAAATCGTTTCTCTCGAGATTTATCTTTTTGAATTTTGAGAAATAATCATAAATATCTTCTTTAGTAAGAAAATGGCCTGGCATACCCAGTTCGTTTGTTTCCTCTATATCTAAAATAAAAGTGTTCCTCTCTATTTCCCTTCCTTTGCCGAACCTATAATCGTCGGTCGTACGTGTCTGTATCAACGCTTTTCCATTTTTCTTAAGCACTCTATACAACTCGCCGATTGCCTTTTTCATACCTGCAGAATCGGTATAATAGAAGACTCCAAATGAGACTATACCGTCAAAAAGATTGTCTTCGTAGAGCAGGTGGGTCATATCACCTTGTATTAGTTCTGCAGTCAAATTATGCTTGTCGAGCATTATTTGGGTTTGCCTTATACCTTCCCCGGATAAGTCTGTTCCGTATGTATCAAAGCCCTGTTCTGCAAACAATTTAACATGACGCCCACCGCCACAGCCAATGTCTAATATCTTCAACCGTTTTCTTTGCTTCAAATCTGTGGGAAAGTTGCCGAATAAAAATCTAACTACACTTTCACTGGGGTATTGAGGTCTGAACCTCGGCAGTTTATGCAAATCATCCCATTTTTCTTTTATGTCAGCCATTGATTCATCCTTTCCATTCCCCTTTTATGCTAGTCATCTGTTCATCCTGTCATTTGAGCCAGTTTATCCAATATCATCGTTGCCACCCGCTGAACACCGGTCCGGGAAACCATTTTTTTCGCATTCCCTGAAAGCTCTTTTCGAAGTTCGGTATCGCAGCACACTTTTCCGACCGCATCGATAATTATGCTATCGCAAACACTTTTCGCAGAACCCAGATTAAGCACGGCGTGCTGTTCCGCAAATACCGCCGCCTCCCGATTCTGCTCTTCATTCTGACAAATAACGACACTCGGAACCCCAAGTGCGCAGGCCTCATACATCAGCGTCCCGCCGGCAATAAGGGCTGCACTACAGGTGTTTAACATCTCCGCCAAATCCGGCACATTCAGTAAAACACTAAACCTATTGTCACCGCCTATCAGGTCAACGACCCTTTCAGGCCGCGAAAACCCTCTCCCGACGATTATGTCGATACTAATACCAGCCGGCAACTGTCGCAAAACCGGAATAACTCGCAGTGTCAGCCCGCCGGGGTCACTGCCCCCAAAACAAATAAGCAGCTCTTTAGCTTTGTCAGACCTCTCCGTAGAAGGCGTCAGCTTCGAAAAAGCCGGATGAAGAATGATACAATCTCTGCCGGCCAATATCTGGGCACCTGCCCTGGTCATCCGTGGCGCAGACATCTGAAGAAAATTCGGTCTTATTAAAACATCATAATCAAAAGGGCCTTCCCCCGAATCATCGATGCCAATCAATAGCTTGCATTTCTTCCTAAGAGTCTGCTGCGATTCGTAACTAAATCCGGGAATGTCGACTATAACCGCATCAAAAGATGCGCCGTTATAAATCTCCTCCGGCTTTAAAAACCGATATGAAAGCCCCTCAAATACCGACCGAAGCAAGTTCTCTTCCGGGCACGAAGCAAAGATATCAACTTTAGTCTGTTCTCTAAGTTCAATTGCTATCGAACGGCACCGATAAAGATGCCCCAGCCCTATATCTCTACCACCTTCGGCTAATATGCAAACCTTCACTGCATATACCTTGCCAGAATTTCTTTGGCTCTTTTAAGATCCTGCAAGTCTAATATCCTGATGGCTTCTTCTATTTCCTCTTGCAGTGAATCAAATCTCTTTTTGCAAATTACACCTTTGTTAATGGCTTTTAGCCAAGGCTTATCGTGAAATAGTTTTATTATGTCCTTGGCCCCGAAAAACTCGTTCCCGGAATAGAGATAATCGAATACGATACATAGTAACGTATAGTCCTCTTGTGTATCAATAGTAACTCTGATTTCAGGATCCGTTAAATCCGCTGGTGCTCTAACTGTTTGGATGTTAAATGCCTCCGGCTTTGTTTTGTAAATATAAGAACTAACATGCTCCCTGTCAAAATCCTTTTCTGCCTTTTTGTATGATTCCTCCAGCGCAGAAAAATTCATGACCTCCACATCTAAACCGCTCGGATAAGTGGCAGGTAGGTCATTAGAGGAATAGTCAACCCCGGCTCTGAGATGTTCTTCCACTAAAAAGTCTACTACTTCTGGGTCTATACAGGGACAGTCGCTCGTAATTCTTACAATAACATCTAAAACATTTTCTTTAGCCGCCAGATAATACCTCTCTAATACATTATCTAAACTACCTCTAAACCATTTGACTTTTTCCTTTTCAGCTAATTTAACAATCTTTTCATCTGCCTTATCTGTAGTAGTAGCAATTATAATATCCCCCAGTCGTTTTGACCTTTTTAACCTTCTTATTACCTGCTGTAAAACAGTTACGCAACTGCCATAAGGCAATTCCATTAGAACTTTACCCGGCAATCTTGTCGAAGATGTCCTTGCTTGAACAATAGCCCCTATTTGCATTTGTCCCTATTGTGAAAATTTACACTAAACCAGTATCAACAGGAGCTCTTCTTTCAGTTACTAATTACTTGTACTCTGTTGGTTAGCATATCCATGCCACCAATCTCAAGAAAACGCGTAAGGTTCGGCAATGAAATATCCTTCTTGCCATTCGGTTTTAAATGAAATTTGCAGAATGTTACACATTCTTTTGGGAAGGAGAATTCCACTTCTACAGTTTCTTTCCTCAGAAGTTTTGTATCATTGAATACGATTGAACAAAACTTACCCGGATACCTATTTCTTAAATAGAATTCCTTCTGCAAAAAATCTTTACGAATCAGCTTATCAGAAAAATCTATGAGCAATTCCATAATACTTTCATCATACAACTCCTTCGTTTTAAGTTTTGAAACTATAATTTCTGTGATCGTATCTTGCAAACTTTTAATAATCTTGGGCTTCTGGTAAACAATTGCGACATAAAGTTGATTCAATTTAACAAAATTGCTAATCAACTTTTCATAATTACTCTTCGTTTGATAAAATTCAAGCATTTCACCCGGTGATTGAAACCATTCACTCATCGATCTACTTCTCATATCATCAAATAACTCCCTTAATAGATAATTCTTAGATGAAGAAACCGCGTGTAAAATCGCAGCCGGATTTAACCCATATTTCTGCGCATACCGTAAAATAGGCTTAAAAACACCGGCATTCCAACAAAAATAAATCAACCAATGAAGTACCTTAAAATCATCCAACTGCTCTTCCGCCATAGAGTTCGTAGCTCGAATTGATTCTTCAACTTCCAACACAATTCCCCCATCGTAAATACCATAAGCACCGAAAATGGGTCTGTATTTTGTCTCTACTCCATACTTTTGGCGGTATTCCAGGGTCTCATATTTTGAACCGGGCAACATCCTTATGTTATATGGATGTATCTGATCAAAACCAATATCAAATGCCTTATTAAGTGTTTGTAAATGGCTTCCAGCATCCTCGCCTGGCAAGCCTATCAAAATATCCGTTGCAACCTTTAAATTGTTGTCCTTGTAATAAGCTATATGTTTCCTGAGTTCATCTATTTTAATGTTACCTCGCCCACAATTCTCAAGCACTATTGGGTCAGCGGATTGAATAGCTATATTCCCTACTTTGGCACCAACAGCTTTTGTAATTTCAACGTTCCGTTTACTAGTATTTTTTGAATACCATAACGTAACATTAAGGGGATATCCTTTCTTGTCTATTACCGTACGAATTTTTCTCGCTATGTCTAAATCGCGAGGCAGTATCCCAAAGTTTGCGTCACAAAATATCCAGTTAACTTGCCCCGCAGATTTTTCCGCAACATAGTCGATCTCCTTATAGACTACATCGAGCTCTCTTTGACGAACCTTCGAAAGGGCTGCAATCCCCCACGTACAATATATGCAGCCGAAAGGACAACCTCGATTGGTCTCTAAAAGAGGCATCATTTTAGAATCGGCCAGAAAAGGGTCTAACAGGCCCGATAGATATGGACTTGGCAAATTGATGATTTTTGGCTTTTTATTGAAAAGTATCGGCTTGAACATAAACTCGCCATCAGCAATTTTGGCACATCCAGGCGGCGGTTCCTTCGGAATACGCCCTCCAATAATTTCACCTGTTATCTCCGAAAAAGGCTCTTCGCCCTCGTGCAAAATATAATAATCAAGGTCTGGATTCGCTAAAAGATAACTTTGAATATCATCTGGATCCGTTCTGATATGAGGACCGCCCATTACTGTTATCACATTGGTGTTCAGGCGTTTGGCCATCTTGAGGAAAAGAACATCGAGTCTGGCGTTCCAACTGTAATGACTTAAACCAAGAATATCAGGAGGCGCATTACGTAGTACCTCTTCGAGTTGCTTAGGATACTTAAAAATTGTAATATCTACTTGCCCAGGATACTTTTCTTTAACACACGCACCAATATATGCAACATTTAAAGGCACGACATAATTTGTCATTATAGTATCATAGACCAGGTCACATAAATAAATTTTTAACTTAGCATGCCGACTACGCATTACTTAGAACACCTGACTTTCTTCAGAAGGTACATTGTGTCTATATTGTTATTATCCGAGTATTTCAATCGCTTTTCCTTAACAAGTTCTAAGTCATCGAAGAAATTAAGATACAAACCTGCAAAATCCGTCTTCCAAAGAAGATTGTTGTGCCCCCTGTATCTTACTTCAGTATACGTGTCAGCATAATACTCAAATCCCCAGATGTAATTTCTGCTGCACCGGTGTATCTCCTTGATCGCTCCTTCTGTATCCTGCGGGGCTATATGAATCAGGACTCCTGAAGTAAAAACAAGGTCGAAATACCTGTTTTTGAAAGGAATGTCAAAAGCATCGCCCCGAATAATATTAATGTTCTTGGTATTGGCTTTGGCCCGCTCAATCGCGTAACTGTTCACCTCGATACCATAAAGATTTTCAAATCCCATTTTCTGGAGGCTCAGCAATTGATTGCCGAGGTTTGAGCCGACCTCCAGTATTTTGATTGACCTGTCCAAATCACCCAAAAACGCTTTGTTTAACTCAGTTCTGCTGACCCCGTAATTCCTTTTGTACAACTCGTCCATCTGCTCTAAAGTAAGGGTGTTACGGTCGGTATATTCTTTGCCAAAAGTTCCTCTCCACGTTCGGATTTGTTCGGTAATTTCTCCCATTGCCTCCCTTTTTCTGAATCTGTAAGTTAGCTCAACTGTGTTTAAGCACGTCCAAAAGACCGCTTATAACGTACTCAACATCCTCATCGCTCATAGCTGGGTATATTGGTACGCTGATTTGCCTTTCGTAAAAGTCCTTTGCCTTAGGACACAAATCTTGGCTGTAGCCGAGCCGCTGGTAGTACGGCTGAAGGTGCACCGGAATATAGTGCACCTGAACTCCTAATTGACGCTGATGTAATTCTTCGAAGAGTTTTGGTTTCACACGTTTATATGCATCCTTCAATCTTATGGCATACAGGTGCCATGCAGATTCCACGCCGCTTTTTTCCACCGGCATGTCAAAAAAGGAATTGCCCTTAAAGGCCTGATTATAGGCGTTTACTATACGCCTTCTTTTCCGGATAAATCTACCGAGCTTTTTAAGCTGTGAAATCCCTAAAGCACACTGAATATCTGTCAACCTGTAATTGTAGCCCAAGTGTTGCATCTCATAATACCATCGGCCGGCATCCTCATCCTTATTGACAAAGGCGTTCTTGTCTTTTGTTATACCGTGGTGCCTGAACACAACAAGCCTCTCATAGTATTCTTTGCTGTTCGTCAAAACGGCGCCACCTTCGCCTGTGGTAATCGATTTGACCGGATGAAAACTGAAAACCGCCATATCCGAGTATTTACAATCGCCGATTGTTGTATCAAGGTATCTCGCGCCCAAAGCATGGCAGGCGTCTTCTACTACCATCAAATTGTACTTTCTGGCTATCTCAGCTATTCTCTTCAGATTAGCTGGATGACCGGCAAAATGAACCGGCACAATTGCTTTGGTATTACCCGTTACGGCCGGCGCAATCAGCTCGGCATCGATGTTGCCCGTGTCGGGCTCAACGTCAACAAAAACCGGCCGACCTCTCAAAAAAAGCCCGGCGTTAGAAGTCGATAAAAATGTAATCGGCGATGTTATTATCTCATCTTTGCTGCCAAGTCCCGCAGCGAAGTAAGCTCCGTGCAGCGCTGCGGTGCCCGAAGAAAATGACACAGCATATTTCGCCCCGCAATATTCGGCCAGCGCCTCCTCAAACTCTTTTACCTTGGGTCCTTGCGTAAGAAAATCAGACCGTAGCACTTCGACAACCGCCTGGATATCATCCCCCTCAATGCATTGATGCCCATAAGGTATGAGTTTATTCAATTTCTATTTCCTTCAGCATCTTTTCAAGCTCGCCCCGACTCAACAATATATCCTCCCCGTCGCTGCGAAGCACAAATCCCTCCGGAACCGAAGGATAACGTCCATATTTTAGCAGGACTCCGGGCGTCCCAGAAGCCTGAGGCAGAATCACATATATACCATCAAATTCCTTAACGCTGTGTGCCTCATCGTATGAAATCAAACTCTCATGAAGCTTTTCCCCTGGTCTTATTCCCGTATACTTGAATGTGCAGTTTGGCTCAATCGCCCTTGCCAAATCTACGATCCGCGTAGACCGAATCTTCGGCACAAATATCTCTCCTCCTTCTGCCTCTTTGAGTACCCTCATGACCAGAGCAACACCCTGCTCTAATGTGATCCAGAAACGCGTCATTCTTTCGTCCGTAATGGGAAATTCTTTGACGCCGCTATTTTTCAGACTCACAAATAACGGGATGACACTACCTCGTGAACCCATAACATTACCATACCTGACCGCCGAGAATTTAACTCTGCCCCCGCCGTAAGCATTGGCCGCGACGAATATCTTTTCAGCAACTAATTTTGTTGCCCCGTACAGATTTATAGGATTCACCGCCTTGTCTGTAGAAATAGCAACAACTTTTTTTACGCCTCTATCTATAGCGGCATCAACTATATTATCCGCTCCCATCACATTGGTATTGACTGCTTCGGTCGGATTATACTCCAAGGCCGGCACCTGCTTGAGGGCAGCAGCGTGCACAACATAATCCACTCCCTCAAAAGCCCTCACAAGCCTGCTTTTGTCTCTTACATCACCAAGAAAAAATCTCAGCCTTTCTTCATAAACTTCAAACTTCTTGCGCATCATATACTGCTTGTATTCGTCTCTCGAATATACTATGACTTTGCGCGGCTTATGCTCGGTAAGTATCTTCTTCGTAAATTCCTGGCCAAATGAACCCGTGCCACCTGTAATTAAAACTACCTTATCATCTAACATCCATAACTCTCCCTTTTGAATTAACACCTTATGAGCAATCTAAAATTCTCGACCAAAATCAGCATCACGACCACCGACTATTGCTCTACCTTCAATGGATAGCTTAATTCTCCTTTACCTACAGGCCGCATATTCCATTTTAGTTGAGGCCTGATAAAGACATCGTAAGTCTTCTCATATACATTGTTGTAACCCTTAAAGACAACATTAAATTCAAGAATCTTATCAATAAAGACATGTTCTGTCTTTGGGCACACTAAGTGAACCGACAGAAAAAACGTTCTGCCGCCAAATGTGTTCTTGTGTGGCATTCTCATCAACCACGTAGACCATAATAAACGCCTCCTGAACCGGCTGTAGACATTCAAACGTAATTGACGCAATAATATCTTCATCAGAATGGAATAACTGTCTCGGAAGCCCGGACTTATCAAGCACCGCAACCTCACACAAACGCAAAAAAGGATTGCCCCTTCTAATCCTGCCATCCATCCTTCGTTCTATATCGGCCTTCGAAGCTACTGCCCCCTTAACAAGATTCTGGTTCAAATAATGTGCCACCACTTGGCTCGTAGCTGAATCCATTAAAAGCTCGCCTTTGTCTATTAAAATGGTCCGCTGGCACAAGTTGCGAATCGCCGCCATATTATGGCTTACAAACAATATGGTTCGCCCCTCTTTTGCGACGTCCTCCATTTTGCCCAGACATTTCTTCTGAAATTCGACATCTCCAACGGCCAGGACCTCATCAACAAGCAAAATTTCGGGCTCCAGATGCGCCGCCACTGCAAACGCCAGACGCACATACATACCTGAAGAATAACGCTTCACAGGCGTGTCGATGAACTTCTCCAGACCGGAGAAATCAACTATGTCGTCGAACTTACTTTTTATCTCAGCCTTCGTCATCCCAAGAATCGCACCGTTAAGGTAAATATTTTCGCGACCCGTCAGCTCCTGGTGAAAACCGGTGCCTATCTCGAGCAAAGAAGCAACCCTGCCTTTAATTTTAACTACTCCTTTTGTGGGGGTAGTAACACGCGACAGAATCTTCAGAAGAGTCGATTTGCCTGCTCCATTACGGCCTATAATGCCGAGTACTTCCCCTTGTTGGACATCAAATGAAATATCCCGCAAAGCCCAGAACCACTCGCCGTCTATGCCTGGTCCGATGTCTTCCGTAATCCTCATATTAGGGTCTTCCTTGCCGCGGAAACGCGCCCACCAGCTCTCTATATCCTTATATAAAGTCCCATGACCGATTACGCCATAGCGGTATTGCTTGGAAAGTCCCTCAACTTTTATGACCGTCTCTGGCATACTCAAACCGTATCCATAAAGCTCTTTTCAACCCTGCTGAACAGAATAATCCCGCCGGAAAGAACGACCAAAGTCACTGCCCAGCTGATACTCATATAAACAGCATCTACGACTCCTCGGCCCAGAAAAGCGTAACGAAACAGCTCTATTACCGATGCCATTGGGTTGAGCATATAAACTGGCAGATACTTCTCAGGGATTGACGATGCAGGGATAATCACAGATGAGGCATACATCCATAGCTGAACAGCAAAACTCATCACAAAAATCAGGTCACGATATTTGATAGTAAGGGAGGAAATCAAAATACCGGAACCTAAGCTTAGCACCGCCATTTGAAGGATTAAAACAGGAAGCAACACTATAAAAAAAGTCGGGCGAACGGGCGAACCTCTTGCGATAAAATAAATATAAAAGCCAAGAAAAAGAACAAGCTGTATGCCGAATTTCACCAAATTGATAATAACTACGGAAACAGGGACTGTAAGCCGCGGGAAGTACACCTTGCCGAAAATGCCTGCATTTTTCACGAATGTGCTCGATGTCTCATTAAGACAGCTTGAGAAATAACTCCAGGCTACATTGCCAGCAAGGTAGAAAAGGAAAGGGGGGACCCCATCCGTTGGAATACGCGCAATCTTCCCGAAAATCACAGTGAAGACTATGGTGGTAAAAACCGGCTGAATAATATACCACAGCGGCCCAAAGGCCGTCTGTTTGTAAAATGTAACAAAGTCCCGCTTGACAAAAAGAGTTATCAGGTCCCTGTAACGCCAGAGGTCTTGCAGATGAAGGTTAAACCATTGGTTTCTCGGCTGGATAACCAGGTCCCACTGCTCTTGTTCTTTATGTGTTTCGTCCACGAGAGATTGCTCTCCTTTATGCTATGCCTTTCATTATCCAGACTCCGTCCCCGTGGGTTGTACTAAAACCCTTTAAGGACCAATACAGTAATTCTCCGGCCGTATTGGACAACTTCCCTGTAACCAGCAGTCGAATTGGAAACAAATAATACTTGCCACGTAACCAATAATCAAGTTTTTTTTAGTGCCTTTGGGGTTGCTGGCTGCTGTGGACAGGCAGGATTTTCATAAATCCGGCCAGATTCCTGTAGGCTATCGTTGACATTGTTGCTTGCGGGCTTTAGAATTTTCACGTTGCGATAATTCGCGAAGAGATAAGTATGGATTTAAGAGGCGTTATTCTTGCCGGTGGCACAGGGTCGAGGCTTAGGCCGCTAACCAAGGTCACAAATAAGCATTTGCTTCCCGTTGGGCAGAAACCTATGATTTATTACCCGATTGAAAAGCTAACCTCTATTGGTATCGACCAGATATTGATTGTAACCGGTGTTGAATATATGGGTGATGTAGTCGGCCTGCTGGGCTCCGGCAGAGAATTTGGCTGTCAGTTCACCTACCGAGTGCAGGATGAGGCGGGCGGAATCGCCCAGGCACTCGGGCTAGCTGAGAATTTTGCACAACGCCTCGTTGTTATCCTCGGCGACAATATCTTTCACGCAAATCTAAAAAGCTATGCTGATAAGTTTATCTCCCAGAAAACTGGCGCAAGGATACTCCTCAAGCAAGTACCAAACCCCCAGCGCTTCGGTGTCGCTCAAATATTCAATGGTAAGATTGTCGGCATCGATGAAAAACCAAAAAAACCGAAATCGAATTATGCCGTAACAGGCATATATTTTTATGATGCCTCAGTCTTTGATATTATACGAACGCTCAAGCCATCGGCTCGTAGTGAGCTTGAAATCTCCGATGTCAACAACGCCTATATAGCAAAAGGTCTCTTGGCGTATGATATTCTCGATGGCTGGTGGAGCGATGCAGGGACGTTTGAATCCTTAAGCAAAGCAAATGAACTGGTTGCAAAGGAGCCGCCACAGTGACAAAGAAAATAGCGATGTTAAAAACGGTTTTCGCAGATGAGGGTCTGATTATTCGCAGCTCAGGAAAGCTTATCGATGGTGTAAAAGCCAGACGAGCGAAAGTATTGTATGATGAGCGTGGCTGGCTCGGCGAAATAATGAGAGCCGATGACCCCTGGTTTGAAAAATTTGGCCAAGTCTATTTTACCACAACCTATCCCGGCGTTGTCAAAGCGTGGCACTGGCACAAGAAACAGACAGACCTTTTTTACGTTATCAAGGGGATGGTAAAAATTGCCCTCTACGACGAGCGCAAAGATTCGCCTACTTACGGTGCAGTCAATCAGCTTTATTTGGGCGAGCTCTGTCCGGGAGTGGTCCGCATACCGCCCGGTGTTCAGCATGGCTGGATGTGCGTCAGCGACACTGAAGCTTATATAGTAAATGTAGTCTCCGAGTTGTATGACTACTCAAATCCGGATGAATGCCGCACCCACCCTCATGACAATCATATCCCCTACGATTGGATGCGTAAGGATGGTTAAGGATAGGGTTGCCATTTTGGGCGGTAAGGGTATGCTCGGCTCGGATTTAGCCCTGGCTTGTCAGCAACACCAGCTTATTACAACTGTGCTTGACCTGCCCGAGTTTGATATCACAAATGAAAATCATCTCACTAATGCTCTCAAAGGTGTTGACGCTGTAATTAACTGTGCTGCCTATACGAATGTCGAAAAGGCAGAAAGCGAAGCCGAGCTGGCATACAAAGTAAATGCCGAGGCAGCAGGTAAGCTTGGCCTCGTTGCCAAAGACGCCGGTGTATGGGTTCTTCACATCAGCACCGATTTCGTCTTTGATGGTAAATCCAACAGACCCTATGTCGAAACCGACACGCCAAATCCGATAAATGTTTACGGCGCAAGCAAACTCGCCGGCGAGGAGCTTTTAGTTGAAAGCCGCTGCCGCCATTGTATAATGCGCATCGAATGGACTTACGGCTCGGCTGGCGGTAATTTTGTGGCCAAGATGATTAAACGTGCAAAAGCAGGCGAAAGGTTGAAGATTGTCGATGACCAAATCGGCTCGCCGACAGCTACAGTCGAAATAGCTAAAGTAATTTGCAAGTTGTTACCAAAGAGACCTGAAGGCTTGTTCCATTTTGCAAGTGCTGACTACGTCAGCCGTTTTGAAATGGCAAGATTCATTTTTGATAAGCTCAATATGTCTGTGGATTTAAGCAGTTGTAAAACTGCTGATTTCCCCACTGTTGCTGCAAGGCCTCTAAACAGCCGTTTCAACTGCAGTAAAATCAAAACTCTGCTTGATAAGCCAATTGAGCCCTGGCAGTTACCGTTAGAACGTTTTCTGGAGGGGTTATGAGGAAGCTTTTAGTTACAGGCGGTGCGGGATTTATAGGAAGCAATTTCGTTCGAATGGTGCTTTCAGAGCACCCTGATTGTTTTATCGTTAATCTCGACAAGCTCACCTATGCCGGCAATCTTGAAAATCTCGCCGGATTTGAAAACCATCGCAACCACAAATTTATCAAAGGCGACATTTGCGATGGCGCTCTGGTAGAAAATATTATCAATGAATATAAGATAGATGTGATTATTAATTTTGCTGCTGAGAGCCATGTGGACCGCTCAATCACCGCTCCGAAGGTCTTTATACAAACCAATGTTATTGGCACACTGATCCTGCTCGAAGCGGCGCGTGATAGAAAGTTGGAGCGGTTCATTCAAATTTCGACCGATGAAGTATATGGCTCGCTTGGTCCAAAAGGCAAATTTACCGAGCAAACGCCGCTTAGCCCGAACTCGCCGTATTCCGCCAGCAAGGCCGCTGCGGACCATCTGGTTAAGGCGTTTGGCCATACCTGGGGCGTAAAATATAACATCAGCAGGTGTTCAAACAACTACGGCCCTTATCAGTTTCCTGAAAAATTAATCCCCCTAATGATTAACAACGCTTTGAACGACAAAGAGCTGCCTGTCTATGGCGACGGCTTATATGTGCGCGACTGGTTGTATGTATATGACCACTGCACAGCCGTCTGGAAGATTCTATCTGAAGCACCGCCCGGAGAAATTTACAATATTGGTGGTTGCAATGAAAAGACGAATCTGGAAGTGATAGAACTAATCCTGAAACGGCTAAAGAAACCAAAATCGCCGATTAAACACGTCAAAGACAGGCCCGGCCACGACAGACGATACGCCATCGAGGCTGAAAAGATAATGACAAAGCTGGGGTGGCGACCTTCAGTAAGCTTTGAAGAAGGAATCAGAAAAACTATAGACTGGTATCTGAAAAATAATAAATGGCTGGCAAACGTTGTCTCCGGAGATTACCAGAAATATTACGACGCTATGTATTCAAACCGGTGAACATTATCCCGTAACGTAAAATATGAAAAACACAAATTCAGCCCCTGCCGTTAGCGTTTGTATCCCCACATATAATAGAAAAAACTATCTCAAAGAGACACTTCAAAGCGTATTTGCCCAAACATACAGAGACTGCGAAATTATTGTACTCGACGACGGCTCGACAGACGGCACAAAAGAAATGATAAAAAATATCGGCTGTCCTGTCAGATATTATTGGGTGAACCACATAGGCCAATATGCTGCGCGAAACAAACTAATCGAACTTGCACAGGGAGAATATATTACATTCGTTGATTCCGATGACCTTTTATTCCCGGATGCTGTTGAAAGGCTGATAAAGGTAATAGAAGCACACGGGCCCAATGTGATCGCCTATGGGGCATACGTGGGCGTCGATGAAAAAGGCAGGTATGTAAAGCGAAAACAACGTCCGCTGCCGTCAGGTAATATCACAGCGGAATTGTTTGAATTTATTTATGTTCACTCTTGTGGAATGATGTGTCCTAAAAGGACTTTTGAAGAGGTTGGTGGTTTTGATGCGTCTCTAAGCTGCTGTGCTTTTTACAAACTCTTGTTAAAAATGTCTGTCAAATATAAGTTCACCCCCCTCGAAGGGCCGACTTTCAAAAGGAGACGCCATAGAGACAATGTTTCTGTCCGTTCATTTGCTAATCGTAAGACCGAATTTGATGTCCTTGAGGATTTCTACTTCAACGGCGGCGGTGAAAAGCTTATACCTTGCTCTCGGGCAATGAAAAGACTTAGCCAGGAAGGTTATAGAGCCGGTCGATGTGCACTAAAAGAAGGAATGTATGAGGAAGCTCGCCGACTGCTCGGCCAGTCTTTTCGCCGGCACCCGAATTTTAAGTCATTGTTCCATTGGACACGGGCAGCCCTGAAATGCCGTCTTGCTGTTCATTAACGTCCCCGCAGTACCTTTCGCTTTAACTTCTTTAAAGACCATTGAAAACCGATAGACCTTCCTGCCTCCGTAATCGGTTCGTATTTTGGCATTCGCTCTTTCCATTTTCGAGGGTAGCGCGATGCAACAAACAAGAGATAGATAGCAGCTTTTTTGTAATTGCTCTCAGACTCGTATACTACCTCCATCTCATTTTCTCTGAAAAGCTCACGAATGCACGAAGGAGCAAACCGCCAGTAATCTTTATAGTATTTTCTATCATGCTGTATCTGAGAAAAAGGCACAATGATGATTGCGATATCCTTCGTCATTTCACATAAGTTCCTGAAGGCCCTTTTGATGTCGAATATATGTTCCAAAGTAGTATGGTTAAAAACGACGTCAAAGCGCTTTTCCAATTCTGCCGGAAGGTCTTTGGTGAGGTCAACAAAATATTCGTTCTTTCTGTGTTTATAACCCCTGTCGCCTATGTAATTAGTGTAGTAATAACCAGAAGCATTTGCAAAATGCTCTTTATAATATCCGCCTTCTTTGTCCTTGTCGTTCCCTGCCGATATGTTGACGACATCACCCGTGAAAAGCGGCGCTAGCTTTTTTATCTCACGATTAGACCAAATCCGTGCAATTCTAAACTGTCTATCAACTCTTATTCCCATCTTTTCGTTCGGTAATATTATTCTTTCAGAGATTGAAATGTTCAGCGGCAATTTGACTTACCGTTTCGCCGATAGCCAGTGATGCTGTCGCAGCAGGCGATGGTGCATTCAAAACATGAATCGAATTGACGCCCTTTTCAATCTTGAAATCATCAACAAGTTCACCACTTCGTTCCAGTGCCTGAGCACGCACGCCAGCTCTCGAAGGCCTTATGTCCTGAGCTTCAAGTGAGGGTATAAGTCTTTGTAATTGTTCCAGAAACTGGCCTTTGAAAAAAGCCCTCTTGTATTCATTCAAGCCATATCTCCAATGCCTGAGAAACAATTTCCATGTTCCAGGGTAAGTAAGTGAATCCCACGAATCTTTCAGGCTGAAGTCCATTTTACCATAACCTTCCCTTTTTAGCGAGAACACTGCATTTGGGCCGCACTCGACCACGCCATTCATCATACGGGTAAAATGAACTCCGAGAAATGGAAAAGCAGGGTCGGGAACAGGATAAATCAGGTTTCTGACTTTCCGCAGCGCTTTTTCGGTCAATTCATAATAGTCCCCCCTGAATGGTATTATTTTTACCAGAGGCTTCACTCCATCCATTTTCGCAATCCTGTCGCACTGCAGCCCTGTGCAATTTATAAGGTATTCTGTTGTGAAATCACCCCTGCTGGTTGTAATCTTTGCAATACCACTGTGTTTATCAATCGCTGTTACTTCACAGCAGGTCAACACCAAGCTTTCTTGTGCTTTTGATTCAATCAGTTCAGCCAGTTTCTTTGCAACCTCCTTAAAGTCGATAATCCCTGTGCAGGGTACGTATATGCCTGCTATACCTTGGCAGAATGGCTCGATTTCGCGGATTTGTTCAGGTCCTATTTTTTCAATGCCTTCAATCTGGTTTTCCAAACCGTTCTGGAAAACCTCTTCAAGGTTGCCAACTTCGGCCTCGTCGGCAGCGACGATTATTTTCCCGCAAATCTCGTAAGGAATGTTGTGTTCCGCAGCAAAATCAATAAGCTCTTTGCGGCCTTTGGTGCAGTTTTTCGCTTTATACGAACCACTTTTGTAATACAGCCCTGAATGAATGACGCCTGAATTGTGCCCCGTTTGATGCATCGCAAGATGTTTTTCCTTTTCAAAAACGCCGATGCGAATGTCCGGGTAACGCAATTGTATTTTGTAGGCCGATGCCAACCCGACAATACCGCCGCCTATCACAACGATATCAAAGTTGGTTTGTTTTTGAGTATTTATTTTCTTTGCCGAGGGTATCATTCCAGCGTTATTAACTGGGTTTCGTACAAACTTTGGTATAATGGGCAGGTTTGCATTAGCTCCTCATGCCGGCCTTGGGCGATAATTTTGCCGTTATCCATTACCACTATCATATCTGCAGTAATGACGGTGCTGAACCTGTGGGCGATTATAAAACTGGTCCTGTCCTGCATAATTTCTTCGATAGCCTGATGAATTTTTGCTTCGCTGTCTGCGTCGATATGACTGGTGGCCTCATCAAAGATTAGGATTGCGGGGTTCTTCAAAATCGCCCTGGCTATAGCGATTCTCTGCAACTGCCCCCCGCTGAGACCGGCGCCCTGCTCGCCGATTATTGTATTGTAGCCGTTGGGCAGAGGAGAAACAAATTCGTGAGCAAATGCGCGTTTAGCAGCGGCAATTATTTCCTCTTCGGTAGCGCCGGGCTTACCATAAGCGATATTAGCTGCTATGGTATCATTGAACGTTACCACATTTTGCGTAACCATCCCAATCTGGCTTCGCAAACTAAATAGTGTCGCATCGCGAATGTCTTTACCGTCTATCAAAACCTGGCCGCTATCGGGGTCGTAAAATCTCGGCATCAAATTTGCCAGTGTTGTCTTGCCTGACCCATTGGGGCCTACGATAGCAACATTATGCCCTGCCTGGATAGAAAGATTGATTCCTTTTAATGCCGGATTCCCAGCACCAGGATAGGTAAATATAATGTTTCTGAATTCGACTTTATTTTTCAAAGGTGCAAGTTCAAATGCGTCTGGTCTTTCTATTTCCAGACGTTGGTCGATGATGGAATAGACGCGCTGCGCCGCCGCATTGGCCTCTTGAACCTTATTCCATACATCGCTGGTTCGCCTGACTGATTCAGCCGAGCCGCCGAGGAAGAACAAAAGCATAAAAAAGTCAGCCGGCATCATCGCACCCCCAAAAACCCAAACAGCACCGAATGTCATCCCAATCACCCCCGCCAGCATTCCAAGCGATTCCAGCATCGGCCCCGAGGCAGCGTCAATCTTCGCTATCCGAAACTGCTGTTTCAAAAGTCTGCGGTTGATACCCTCAAATATATCTTGCTCATACTTCTGCCGGTTATAAACCTTCACCGTCTTTATTGAGCCAATCGCCTCTTCCAGCTTGCCGAGCATGGTTGCCCAGCTTTCAAGCGAACGCTTCGTTGCGCGTCTCATCTTCTTGCCGAGTTTGCCTAAAATAAACAATGAAATTGGTGCACCGCACAAAAATATAAGTGTCAGGTTGCGGTCAACCAGCATTGCTGCCGTAATCAGGCCGGCGGCCTTCAACGGCTCGCAAATGGCCTTGCCGAGCATGACCTTCAGACCGTTTCCTATCGAGCTTGTATCACGCACAAGCCGGCTGACGGTATCGCTGGGACCTTCGCTTGCGAAAAAACCTACCGGCATTCCCATCGAATGCGCAAAAGTGCCTTCTCGCAAATGGGCCAAAGCCGTATATACTACCTTATCCGTCGTATATTCCTGATAAAAGCTGGCGATGCATCTAACAATGGTAACCACCAGCGCCAGGAACAGGATAAATATCACCGCATCCTTCTTGTGGTCTTTACTGTCGTCGCTCGGAAGCAGCCGCAACACTTTTTGGGCAAAGGGATAAAAGAAAGGCGTCTTCCCGCAGGAAAGCACACTTTTCCCAATCTTATTGTGCTCTTTTTCGTCAGCACGCTCAAATTGAATGACTATCTGGATGTCTTCCATCGCCGTCGCCAACTCCGCAAGCAGTTGACGTGATGGCACTCGGTTTTCGCCTTGGCGGACCAGACTGCTGCCGGCTCCAACAATCCTGTCATCACGCTTCAGTCCCGCCTTCTCGGCCAAACCGCCGCGCTTTACCTCAGCAATATGGAGATAATATGTAACCTGAGGATTATTCGGGTCGGACAAATCTATCGGGGGGGAAACATAAAGCTTCATCCCGTATCGTAATGAGCTGACCTTTCTATTAAACCAGCCGTGCAGCCCTTCGTCACCCATCATCACCGTCAGCAACGGTGAAATCGTTGCAAAACTCAGAGAATACAGGGCGCTTATCAGCATTGCGCTGACCACTATCGTTATCAGCCCCTGCCATTGCGGCCAGATATACTTGAATATTCTCCTAAGTGCCTTCATAATAGTTTCCCTGGTTTTCTCAAAGCTAACCACAAACGATCAAAATGGCTCGCCTTTAACTATCCCCGGTGCGATTCGAACGCACAACCTTTGGCTCCGGAGGCCAACGCTCTATCCAATTGAGCTACGGGGACAAAGTCCTGATGCTATTTATTACGCCAAAACGACAAACAAGTCAAGAATATAACTGGCTGTATCAGGCCTTCGCAGCCATATCGGGAATTTTATACCTGTAATTCTTGCGTATATTATGTTATAATACCCGTTAGAAAGGGTGATGATTTGAATGTTAAAGAATAACGGCTTCCTGTGCCGTAAAACACGCTTTGTTCTGCTGCTCGTTGCTGTCTTGTGCTGGATTCCTGCCGTCGAAGCTAAGCGGCCAGGCTGGCAGCGACAGCAGGTTAATTGGCGTATGACCGGCGGTAGCTCTATCAAGGCCGTCAATTATCCTGCTGATAAACCGCCGATGATGCTAAATCAGCACCGCCGCGGTCAGCCCAAAGTTCAACTCAAAGCAATTGCACCACCTGCAGAAGCAGCGATTAGCAAATCCATCACAGGGGCGGTTTTTGCTGCCGTAATCGACTCTCCGCCCATAGATGGTTTTGTTCCCTGGATAGTCGTTTCTATAACTGATGAGCGAGGCGGCTATTGGGATATTGACGCCGTTCCAACAACAGAAGTCATCGGCAATTACCTTACAGAGAACCCACAATCCGATTATGCCATAGGCATCTTCGATACTGGTGCCAGCGCCCACGTAATCAGTGACGACGATGCCTTCAAAACAGGCATTTATGATGCGGATATGGTTACACATCAGCCTGTTGAACTGGTTGGAGCAACAGGCACCGCAATCGGCTATGCAAGTCAGCCGCTTGGAATTTTTATCGCAGGCCTGGACATCCTTGAGCCAAACGGTTTGCTTCTCGATGACTCTGATACGCTTGGTGAATACAATGTTTCCGCAATTGTTGGTGACCCGGTCGAGTCACCAAACTTGCCCACAGCCATAGGCATACCTCTGGGGGTCTATTTCAGTGCTGCATTCTGCAACAATAAGCAATTCTCAGTAACAATCGACGGAAACGATTTCAACTCGCCCTATATTAGTTTTTACAATTTAGGTGATTCGTCTGTACCATCTTATTCGAACCTGATAGACCTGCAGCTGCGCCCCTCTGACGCCTCGGCCGTCCAATACATACCGTGTGACCTAATAGGAGACTGTGGTGAAGACCCCGAAGGCTCGCCGGCAATCCCTTCCACAATTTGGGGGATGCTGTCCAGCCAAAGTCTTTACTTTCTGCCCTGGGTGAACCTGGCAGATAATAACGAAAGCATCACTGGTATCGACGGCTTTATGTTCGACACCGGCGCCCAAATTACTGTAATCAGTCGAACCATGGCCTCAGGACTGCGCCTCGACACTCACAACCCCGACTTCACTGTCGAAATACAGGACGTAACCGGCCAGGTTACCGTTGCGCCTGGCTTTTACCTCGATTCGCTGGAAATACCCGCTGACGGCCAATGGCTCGAATATACGAATGTGCCGGTTATAGCGCTTAACATAGACTCCCCGGAAGGTGGCTTCCTCGACGGCATCATCGGTATGAACCTCTTTGTCGATTTGAACTTTGTCATCAATGGTGGTGGCCTGATAGGACAGGGCTATAGCCCGACATTAGAATTCGAACCGGCCTGTCGCATCATCGGTGACATCGCTCCAAAGTGCGGCAATTGCATAGTCGATTATCTGGACCTGGCAGCTTTTGCCGACCATTGGCTCGAAGACTCAAATTCCCCCAATTGGTATCCAGCTTGTGATATGGCGCCGCCATCAAGTCCGGATAGCAGGGTTAACTTCCTCGACTTTGCGGTGCTCGCTGAACACTGGCTTGAAGGTGTAGAACCTTAATTAACCGTTACTTTAATCTCCGGCTTTTCAAACCATTTGTTTGACAAACCAAAGCTTCACAAATATCATTTATCATTATGAAATTCATCATCGATTGTATATATCTGCTGGCCGCTTTAGCAATTACCCCAACCGTTGTGTATCGGATGGTCAGATACGGGCGATATCGAACGGGCTGGTCTAATCGCTTTGGCAGAATTACCCGCAAAGACCCGGCGCTGAAAAAATGCATCTGGCTTCACGCCGTAAGCCTCGGCGAGGTTAATGCAGCCAAGACCCTTGTTAAAGAGCTTGAAAACAGATTCAGCGATTTCGAAATCGTAATAAGCGCTACTACCGATACCGGCTTCGCCCGTGCAACTGCCGTATTCGGCGCCAATCATAAAGTCTTTTACTTCCCGCTCGATTTCTCCTGTATAATGCGCCGCGCCTTCCGTGGAATCCAGCCGGCAATCTGCCTGCTGATGGAGCTGGAAGTCTGGCCCAATTTCGTTCTGATTGCCGACCACTTGCACACCCCTGTTGTTGTGGTCAATGGCCGAATGAGCGACAAAAGTTTCTCTAAATACAAAAAGATAAAACCGTTCGCTAAGGAAATATTCCGAAAGTTAAGTCTCGTTCTTGCCCAGACGGACGAATACGCTCGCCGCTTCATAGAAATCGGCTGCCCTGAAAAAAAAGTAATTGTTACCGGCTCACTCAAATACGACACCGCTCAAATCACCGACAAGGTCGAAGGTGCTGATGCTCTTGCCGAACAACTCTTTGGAAAAATCGAAAATCGAAAATCGAAAATCGAAAATGTCTTGTGGGTCGCTGGAGCTACCGGGCCGGGTGAAGAAGAGATTATCCTCGATGTTTATAAGCAACTGGCCCAGCAAGAGCAATTCAGCGACTTGTGCTTGGTGATTGTCCCCCGCAAACCCGAACGCTTTAATGAGGTAGCAGACCTGATAATGCAAAGGGGATTCGGCCTGATACGTTACAGCGAAATAAAGGGAAAAGCCACAGAGGACACAGAGAAAAAAATCATAAATCATAAATCATCAATCATAAATGTCGTTCTGGGCGATACTATGGGTGATTTGAGAAAATTCTATTCACTTGCCATCATAATTTTTGCAGGCCGGTCTCTCGTGCCGTTGGGTAGCTCGGATATAATAGAGGCAGCAGCCCTCGGCAAATGCACGATATTTGGCCCATCGGTTTACAACTTCCAGCAGACCGCAGACGACCTTTTAGCTGCACAGGGCGGAATTATGGTAAAAGACAAACAGGAATTGCTGCAAGTGATGGAGAAATGTCTTTCCGAGCCGACCTTCACCGAAAAAATCGCCCGCAACGGCCAAAACGTAATCCGAAAAAACCAGGGCGCAACTCAAAAAACCATTGACCGTATCGCAAAGTTCCTAAACAACGCTTAATAAAACGACTTATCCAGTATCTACTTTTTCAGCCTCTCATCCAACGCTCTAATATGTTCTGGAGTTGTTCCGCAGCAGCCGCCGATGATATTCACACCGGCTAAATGTATTTTCTCCGCCGCCGCTGCAAAATCTTCAGGTAACACCTTATAAACCACCCTGCCGTCAACTAACTCCGGCTTACCCGCATTTGGTTCAGCAAAAATTAATACCTTTTTGTTCAGGGTGCTCACAGCAGAAACGAACTTTTTTGCTAATTCCACATATTCATTCAGTGACGCCGTGCCGCAGTTAAACCCGACCGCGTCAACACCGAGTGAAACCATTTTTGAAACCGCCGATTCGACATCAACTCCCATCATCGTTCTAAACCCGCTGGCGACCTTATCGAAGGCCATTGACGCAAACACAGGCAAATCGCCACTAACTGACTTCACCGCCTCTATCGCAATCGTTAGTTCATCAAGGGCTGTCACCGTCTCAATTATAAAACCATCCACCCCCCCTGCCGAAAGCGCCTTCGCCTGCTCAGCAAAAGCTGCTTTTAATTCTTTCGGCTCCAGATTTCCCAAGGGCTTCAGAAAATCTCCGCTCGGCCCAATATCTCCTAAGACGTATTTCCCCGCCCCTGCCGCCCGTCGGGCTATTTTTGCCCCTGCTGTATTTATCTCCTTGACTTCATCGTCGAAGCCGTGCCGCCCTAAAGCGAATTTGTTGGCCCCGAATGTATTGGTCAAAACCGCATCGCTGCCTGCTTCCAAATACGCTCGATGAATCTCGAAAATGGTATCGCCCTGCTCGATATTCAGATAATCGCAGCATCGGCCCAGTTCGATACCGCGGGCAATCAACTGTGTCCCCATTGCCCCGTCTAACAAAAACAGACCCTTATTTATTCTTTCTCTCAAACTTATTTTGGCCATAAACAAACTCTACCCTTATTTAGGTTGTTCAATAACATTGCCGTCAACGATTTTATAAATGTTCTTAAAACCTTGCGGCTGCGGACGAACAAAGAGCCGCCCTCGCTGCTTATCAGTGAAATTAGCCGGTTTCACGAAACCGAGAGTAATTTGTACCGAATCTCCTTTGTTGCTGCCAGCACGGTTGACTATTTTTACGACACCGGGAACAAAAAAGTTCTTCGATATTTCCTTGTATTTGTCCAATTCCATAACGATACTAGCTTTGCCGTCATCGCCGAAATATTCGATTTTCCTGACCAAATAATCGCAGGTGCTGAT